>NZ_LT607488.1:73560-127784 GCF_900095235.1 Janthinobacterium sp. UMAB-60 | reverse complement strand
ATCGAGCCGCAAACGGTAGCGCTGCTGCGGCTGCGCCTCGATGGCGATCAGGTGCGAGAGGAAGCGGAAACGGCTGCTGGCACCCGCATGCGGCGCCAGCGTGGCGCACAGGCCGGGGATGCCATCCTGCGAAAAGCTGGCCACGATCTTGCCCTTGTGACGGTCGAAGGCATACGCGAACGCCGTGCTGGTCCAGCCCAGGTCGACGATGGCCACGCCGCAGAACAGGGCGGGCGTGGACAAGGCCACGTAATGCCAGCGCTTGTGGTGGAACAAACGCCAGAGGGCGCCGCGCGCGTGCGGCGACGCCAGCGCGGCCCAGTCGAAGGCGTTCAATTGCCCCGTGTAGCGGCCAAAGCATGGAACTCCATCAGCGTCGAGCAGGTGGGCAGGAGCCGGCGGCAGCATCATGCGGCCCGCCTTGCGGCAGCGCCGCCGTCGTGCAGGGCGGCGGCCAGCTGCGCACCGAAGTCTGCCAGCTGCGCCTGGGCTATCTCGACCTGCGGACAGGCATGCCAGAGCGCCAGGCGCTGCACGGCGCCGGCCACGTCCTGCACCAGGCGGGGACTGAGGCGCACGCCGTCTTCCAGCGCCAGCGACTTGATCTCGAAACGCCCCTGCGCGCGGTGCGCCTTGGCATCCAGCCGCCCCACCAGCGCGCCGCGCCGCAAGATCGGCAGGGTGAAGTAACCATACCGGCGTTTTTCAGCCGGCGTGTAGCATTCGAGCCGGTAGTCGAAATCGAACAATTCCAGCGCGCGGCGCCGGTCCCACACGACGGGGTCGAACGGCGATAAAATCGTCGTCAGGGTGGGTGCCAGCTTGCCGGCCGCCGCGTTGCGCGCCAGTTCCGCATGATCCGCATGCACGTAGACGGCATCATCCCAGCCGGCCACCGCGCAGCGCAGCAGCGCGCCTTCGTCCACCAGCGCCTGCAGATCCTGCGCCAGGCTGGCACGCGCTTGCTTCGTGCGGAAGTAGTCGCTGATCCAGCTGGCGCGCGCCAGGCCCAGCGCCTTCACGCTGGCCAGCAGCAGGTGGCGCCGCACCTGCTCTTCGGGCGGCAGCAAGCCATCGTGCCAGCCGGGCAGCACGCGCTCGGCCAGGTCGTAATAGCGCTGGAACTGATGGCGCTTGGCGATCATCAGCACGCCCGACGTAAACAGTACTTCGAGCGAGCGCTTTTCCGGCTTCCAGCTCCACCAGCCGCCCGCCTTGCCGTCCGTGCGTTCGAAGTCCGCCGAGCGCGCGGCGCCGTTGGCGCGGATGTGCTCCAGCACGGCGGCCACAGCGTCGCCCTGCTCAGCCATCCATTTGACCGAATACTTCCAGCCCATGGCGGCCGGGTCCAGCATGCGGTGGCGGTACAAGCCATAGTCTTCGATGGGCACGAAGCAGGCTTCATGCGCCCAGTATTCGAACAGCGCGCCCTCGGCCAGCAATTGCTCCAGCCACGGCTGCGGATAGTCGCCCAGCCGGCTCCACAGCACCAGATACGGGCTGCGCGCCACCACGTGGATGGTGTCGATCTGCAGCACGCCCATCTGCCGTACGGCGGCCAGTACGTCGGCCTTCACGGCTTTCTTGCGGCGCGCCTGCAGCAAACCCTGCGCGGCCAGGTGCAAGGCGCGCGCGGCAGCCAGCGATAAAGGAGGGAGGTCGGAAGGAATGGGCTCGTGTGGGCTGTGCATAGCTGAAAGATACCGCATTCCGCGTGACACTTGCACGTTTTATCGCTATTAAGAATCTCTTAAGAACTTCTGCGCATGCTCCGGAACGACATATTTTTGGGGATGCTACGCGCGCAATTGTAAATGATTCGTATTGCCTCCATGATTCCCATTACCAAAATAAGACAGACCAATAATTCATCCACCCTCCAGGAGTTTGCATGTCCAACCGCACCCGCCGCGCGCACCTGCCGCGTCCCACCACCCTGGCCCTGGCCATGGCCGCCCTGTCCTGCCTGCCGGCCTATGCCCAGACGGGCACGCCTGCCAGCATGCCCGAAGTGGTGGTCTCCGCCTCCGGTTTCGAGCAGGATATCAGGCAGGCGCCGGCTTCCATTACCGTGCTGACGCGTGAAGAGCTGTCGAAGGAGCGCTTCGGCAACCTGACGCAGGCGCTGGAAAGCGTGGAAGGCATCGACGTGGGCGCGGCGGGCGACAAGACGGGCGGCATGAACATCAGCATCCGCGGCATGCCCAGCGACTACACCCTGGTGCTGATCGACGGACGGCGCCAGAACGCGGCCGGCAACGTCACGCCGAACGGCTTCGGCGGCACGCAGACGAGCTTCATGCCGCCGCTGGCCGCCATCGAGCGCATCGAGATCATCCGCGGCCCCATGTCGACCCTGTACGGCTCGGACGCCATGGGCGGCGTGATCAACATCATCACGCGCAAGGTGGGCAAGCAGTGGATGGGCTCCGTCTCGGCTGACTACACTGTGCAGGAAGAATCGGATTTCGGCGACGTGAAAAACGGCCGCTTCTACCTGAGCGGCCCCATCGCCACCGACCTGCTGGGCCTGTCCCTGCGCGGCAGCAAGCAGCGCCGCGATGCGGCCGACATCCGCGTCCCCAACGCGGCCGGCGCGGAAGTGCCCGCCAGCATGGGCGCCAACCCCGTGCGCGCGGACATCGCCAACTTTGGCGCGCGCCTGGCCTTTACGCCAAACCGCTACCACACCGTCATCCTCGACGCCGACGCGGGCCGCCAGACCTACGACAATTCGAACGGCCAGCTCGGTACCAAGACGGTGCAAGGCGGTTACGGTCCCGAGCAAAAATACAAGCGCGACCAGTGGACCCTGTCGCACACGGGCCGCTTCGGCTTCGGCACCCTCGACAGCAGCTACATGGTGAACAAGACGGAAACCCTGGGCCGCACGATTCCGCCAGGCACGCCGGGCGCCGTGGCCGGCAGCGCGCGCACCTTGGAAGTGGAAAGCCAGGTGTTTGACACCAAATTGGTCATGCCTTTGGGCAAACACATGGCCACCGTCGGCGCGCAATGGTGGAAAGCGGAAATGACGGATGGCGTGGCGCCAAAGAAATTCGAATTCACGCAAAAAGCCCTGTTCGTGGAAGACGAATGGCAGGTGCTGGAGCATCTCGCCCTGACCTTCGGCGCCCGCTATGACGATCACAGCATCTTTGGCGGCCAGACCAGCCCCCGCGCGTATGCCGTGTGGAACGCGACGCCGAGCTGGACCGTCAAGGGCGGCGTCAGCAAAGGCTACAAGACGCCGCGCGTGGAACAGCTGTCGCCGGGCATCAACGGTTTCGGCGGCCAGGGCACGATCCCGCTCGTCGGCAGCCCGGACCTGAAGCCGGAAACGAGCACGACGACGGAAATCGGTGCCTACTTCGACAACCTGGCCGGCTGGACCGCCAGCGGCTCCCTGTTCAACAATGCATTCAAGGACAAGATCACCACGGGCACGGGCCTCGTCAACTGCGACTACCGCCCGTCGCCGAACCGTCCCGGTTGCGTCAGCTTCGGCAACTGGCCCAACGTCGACGCGTTTGGCCAGTCGGTCAACGTGGATGAGGCCGTCACACGCGGCGTCGAGCTGAACACGCGCTTCCCGCTGGGCAAGACCTTGTCGGCCAGCGCCAACTACACCTACACGGAAAGCGAACAAAAGAGCGGCAGCAACGCCGGCAAGCCGCTGAGCGACACGCCCAGGCACGCCGCCAACGCGCGCCTGAGCTGGGATATCTCGCGCGCATGGAACGGCTGGCTGCGCGCCGAGTACCGCAGCGAGCGCTTCCGCGATCCGGGCACATCGGCGTCCACGCGCGCCGCCAAGGCCGCGCTGGGCGACTACAAGGGCTACACCATGCTGCACCTGGGCACCAGCTATCAGCTGAACCAGCGCGTGACCCTGAACGCGGCCGTGTACAACCTGCTCAACAAGGACTTCATCGACTACCAGCCGTACCGTGGTTCATCGGCGCCGACATTGACTTACGCCAACCGCTACGTCAACAGCCTGGACGGCCGCCGTCTGTGGCTGTCGGCGACTGTCGATTTCTGATCCAGCGGGCGGCCTCTCGGCCGCCTTCGTCAGGCCGCTTTGGGCTTGTCGATGCAATAACCGATCGCATGCACCGTGCGTATCAAGTCCCGCCCCAGCTTCTTGCGCAGGTGGTGGATATGCACTTGCACGGCATTGCTTTCCACCTCGTCCCCCCAGCTGTACAGGTTTTTCTCCAGCTGCTCCCGGCTCAGCACCCGGCCGCCGTGCTCCAGCAGCAATTGCAGGATGCGGAACTCCTTGACCGTCAAGGTCACGGGCACGCCCCCTTGCCTTACCTGCCGGTCGGCGATATCGAGCACCAGGTCGCCATGCACGAGGTGCTCGCGCAGGCGGCCGGCGGCGCGGCGGCAGGCGCTGCGGATGCGCGCGGCCAGTTCGTCGAGGTCGAACGGTTTCACGATGAAGTCGTCGGCGCCCGCGTCCAGGCCGGCGATGCGCTCGCCCACCGTGTCGCGCGCCGTGACGACCAGCACGGCGCCGCTGTAGCCATTGTCGCGCAGCACGCCCAGCGCCTGCATGCCGTCCTGCCCCGGCAAGCCCAGGTCGAGCAGGATGCAGCCGTAGTCGTGCAGGCGCACGGCCGTGTGCGCGTGTTCAGCGCTGGTAACCCAGTCGACGGCATGGCCGCCCTGTTCCAGGCCGATCTGCGTGGCGCGGCCCAGTTGCGGGTCGTCTTCGGTCAGCAGGATGCGCATGGGGAAGCGGCGCGGCCCGCTCAGTCCTTCTTCTTGATCAGGCCGGCCAGCGCGGCGAACGGATTATGCGTGGCGGGCGCCACCTCGGCCGACAGCAGGCCGGCGCCACGGTCCGCTTCCAGGTAGCGCGAGTGCTCATTGTCGTGGCAATACAGGCACAGCAGTTCCCAGTTGCTGCCGTCCGGCGGATTGTTGTCGTGGTTATGGTCGCGGTGGTGCACCGTCAGTTGCTGCACGTTGGCACGCGTGAATTCGCGCGTGCAGCGGCCGCATACCCATGGATACATCTTCAGCGAGCGCTCGCGGTAGCCGCTCTCGCGCTGGTCGGCGGCGCGGCGCGCTTCGGCCACGATCTTGTCCAGTCTTGCCGCGTCGGGCTTTTTACTCTGCATGACAACTTTCGATATGGGAGGTAGAAGCGCCCATTTTAATGAGGATGGGGACGCAATTGTACTTTTTCTGCCACGCCGCCAGCCCGTGTCGTCGCCGGCGTGCTTTTTTTAGCGTGCGCGGCACCACAGATACTTGATTTAACGCAGAATAAGCCCAGCGACAGACCGCGAACAGACGATGGGAGCGGCGGCAACAGCGTGACGCGCAAGGCAGCCGATTTCGGCTATCATGCGCGCCACGCCGCCCCTCCCTTTTACCATGACTCTAGCCTGCAAGCGCCCGTGATAGCGATAACAAGACCCCTGCAACGCCTTGCCCGCCGCCTGTACCGTCTCAGCCTGGTGCCCCTGTTCGCGCTTATCTTGCTGCTGGCGCTGTGGGCGGCCGTCTTTTACCAGGTGGGCCAGGAGCGCGCCAGCGCCGTGCGCGACGCCGTGGCCGTCAGTCAGTCGCTGGCGCGCACCCTGGCCGACCATACCAGTTTCACCCTGCGCCAGGCGGACCACGCCACGCAATTGTTCAAGCTCAAGTACGAGGAATCGGATGGCGGTCTGCGCCTGAATGAATTCATGCGCCGCCAGGGCCTGCTCGACAGCGTGCTGCCGTCGAAGCTGGCATTGCCGATCGCCCTCGTCGATGCGCAGGGCAATGTGATCGACAGCGCCAATGCATATATGCCAGAAAACCTGGCCAGCCAGGCATTTTTCAAGGCGCTGGCCGCGAATGCATCCGACACGGCCCTGGTCGACACGCCCATGCTCGACGCGGGCGCCAGGCACTGGACCATCCGCCTGGCACGCCGCCTGAACGATGCGCAAGGCCGCTTTGCCGGCGCCATCGTCATCCACGTCGACCCGACCTATTTTGTCGACGATTACGACCGCCTGGACCTCGATGAACAGGGCGCGCTGATGCTGGTGGCGCGCGACAGCGGCCTGACGGTGGGACGCATCGGCGAGCAATTGATCCTCAGCGACCGCATCGACTTCCGCATGCCCGGACCGCCCCGGCATGCCGCCGAAGAATTGCTGATCGAGCCGCCCATCGACGCGACGGCGCGCATCTACAGCTACCGCGAGCTGCCGCGCTACCCGCTGCTGGCCGTGGTGGGCGTCAGCCGCGCCGTCGCCCTGACGCGCTTCGAACAGCGCCGCCTGGAGTATGTCGGCGCGCTGCTCGCCGCCAGCGTGCTCATTGGCGGCTTTACGGGCCTGCTGATGCGCCAGAGCGCGCGCCTGCGCCGCAGCATCCGCCAGGCCAAGGAAACGCAGGCCCTGTTGCGCGCGGCGCACCAGGGCAGCCTCGATGCCGTGCTGCTGCTGAAGGCCTGGCGCCCCGCGCCGGGCAAGCCGGTGGAAGACTTCATCTTCGCCGACGTCAACGAGCGGGCCGCCGACATGCTGGGCAAGCCGCGCGCGGAACTGCTGGGCCAGCGCGTGCTGCCGCGCGTGCCGCTGCTGCGCGGCGAGCGTTTTTTCAAGCGCTTCGTGCTGGTGATGGAAACGGGCCAGCCGCTGGAAGACGAATTCGAGCTGACACTGGCCTCGGGCGGCACGCGCTGGCTGCGCCACCAGGTGGTGCCCATCATCGACGGCGTGGCCGTCACCTCGCGCGACATCAGCGCGCGCAAGCACGACGAACTGGCGCTGCAGGATAACCGCAGCTTCCTGCAGTCGCTGATCGACCATCTGCCCGTGCTGGTCTACGTGAAAAGCGCGCGCCCGGAGAATTTCGGCAAGATGGTGGTGTGGAACAAGGCGGCCGAGGATATCACCGGTCACCTGGCCGCCGACGTCATCGGCAAGACCGATTGCCAGGCCTTTCCACCCGACTTCGGCCTGCACGATGCCGAGGACGACCGCGCCATCCTGGCCGAGCGCGGGGTCATCGAGCATACGGAAAAGCCCTTGCGCCTGCGTGATGGCAGCCTGCGCTACGTGCACGCCGTCTCCGTGCCCGTGTTCGACGAGCGCCAGCAGATCGAACATATCCTGTGCATCGCCGAGGATGTCTCGCAGCGCCGCCAGCAGGAACTGGAACTGCGCCAGAAACAGGCGGAGCTGGCCGCCGTCACCGACGCCTCGCCGCTCGGGCTGGTGCGCCTGGACCGCCAGCGCCGCTGCACCTACGTCAACCGCACCTTCGAATCGATCACGGGCCTGCCGCGCGCCGCCGCCCTGGGCGCCGGCTGGACCAGCGCGCTGCACCCGGACGACTATCCGCTGATGCACGTGGCGCTGGAACAGCTCAAGCGCAGCCACGCGCCGTTCCAGTCCACCTTGCGCTGCCTGCAACCCGACGGCAGGCTGGTCTGGGTCTCCGTCAAAATTGCCCCCATCCTCATCGACGGCCAGATCGAAGGCTACGTGGGCAGCCTGGACGACATCACCACCTTGCGCGAATCGGAAGTGGCGCTGCTGGAGAGCGAAGCGCGCCTGCGCACCATCGCCGACACCCTGCCGGCCATGATCGCCTACATCGACGCCGACCAGGTCTACCGCTTCCTGAACATCGCCTATGAGCGCGAATTCGGCCTGACCGGCCGGCCGGCGCTGGGCCGCAGCGTGCGCGAGACCGTCGGCGAGGCGCGCTACCGCACCGTGGCGCCGTATATCGAGCGCGTGCTGGCGGGTGAAACCCTGAGTTTTGAAGAGGAAGATGAAAGAGAAGGCATCGAGCGCTGCCTGGAAGTGATCTACATTCCGCAGATCGGCGAAGACAAGCTGCAGGTGGCGGGTTTTCACGTGATGCGCCAGGATATCACCGTGCAAAAGCGCGAGAAACAGCGCTTGCTGCAGCTGGCCCAGGTCGATGTGCTGACCGGCTTGTCGAACCGCGCCGGCTTCCAGCAAAAACTCAGCGACGCCATGCACGCCAGCCGCCGGCAACAGCACCTGATGGCCGTCATGTACATGGATATCGACCGCTTCAAGCCCGTCAACGACACGCATGGCCACGGCACCGGCGACGCCCTGCTGCGCGCCTTCGCCCAGCGCCTGACGCAGACCATGCGCGTCAACGACATCATCGCCCGCCTCGGCGGCGACGAATTCACCATCATCATGGAACAGATCGCCCGGCCCGACGACGCGGCCGCGCTGGCGGAAAAAATCGTCGCCGCCATGCGGCAGCCGTTCGAACTCGATGGCATCAGCGTGCGCATTTCCGCCAGCATCGGCCTGGCCTTCTACCGCGACGAAGACATTTCCCCCGCCGTGCTGCTGCAGCGCGCCGACGTGCTGCTGTACCAGGCCAAGCAGGATGGGCGCAATACCTACAGGGCCGGCGCATTGACGGCTTGATGGCTGAGGGCAAGCCCAACTGAAGGCTGGGGTCAGACCCAACGGGTCTGACCCCTATCATTCCGCCCCCTGTCATTCCTGCTATATTGGCGCCTGTCTCCCCTACCCTTGCCCCACCATGCGCCTGCTGCACACTTCCGACTGGCATCTGGGCCAGACCCTGCACAACTATGAACGGGGCTACGAACACCAGCGCTTCCTCGACTGGCTGCTCGACACGCTCGTGGCCGAACGCGTCGACGTGCTGCTGGTGGCGGGCGATGTGTTCGACAACGCCAATCCTTCCGCCGCCTCGCAAAAGCAGCTGTACGTATTCCTGCAGCAGGCGCGCGCGCGCCTGCCCGCGCTGCAATTGATCGTCGTCGCCGGCAACCACGATTCGGCTGGCCGGCTGGAAGCGCCCGGCCCCCTGCTGGCCGCGCACGGCACCCACGTGATCGGCCACCTGCTGCGCGGCGACGATGGCCAGATCGACCTGGAGCGCCTGCTGCTGCCCCTGACGGGCGCCGATGGCCAGGTGCGGGCCTGGTGCCTGGCCGTGCCCTTTTTGCGCCCTGGCGACGTGCCGAAGCTGCCCGCCGGCGACAGCCAGGATGCCTACCTGGGCGGCATCGCCCTGCTGTACCGTCAATTGACGGACCTGGCGCTGGCGCGCCGCCAGCCAGGGCAAGCCATCATCGCGATGGGCCACTGCCACATGGTGGGCGGCGAAATGTCGAACGATTCCGAGCGCCGCATCGTCATCGGCGGCACCGAGATGCTGCCGTCGGGGATCTTCGATACCGCCATCGCCTACGCGGCGCTGGGCCACCTGCACAAGGCGCAGGCCGTGGGCGGCCAGGAACATATCCGCTACTGCGGCAGCCCGATCCCCCTGTCGTTTGCCGAAGTGAACTACCGCCACCAGGTGCTGTGCCTCGATATCGACGGCGAGCAATTACGCGAGGTACGCGTCATCGAGGTGCCGCGCGCCGTGCCCCTGCTGCGCGTGCCCGCCACGCCGGCGCCCATCGCCGAAGTGCTGGCGCAGCTGGCGGCCCTCGACGTGCCGGATTCTCCGGCCGAAGCGCAACCGTTCCTGGAAGTGCGCGTGCGCCTCGATGCGCCCGAGCCGGGCCTGCGCACGCGCATCGAAACGGCGCTCGACGGCAAGAGCGTGCGCCTGGCAAAGATCGAAACGTCGAGCGCCGCGCGCAGCAGCGCGCCCGAGAACATGACGCTCGACCAATTGGGCCAGCTGCAGCCCGACGACATCTTCCGCCGCCTGTACCAGCAAAAATACGCCAAGGAAGCGCCACCCGAACTCATCTCGGCCCTGGCCGAACTGCTGCTGCCCGGCGCCTGACTGCTCCTGAAAAACCATGAAAATCCTGAAAATCAGCGGTAAGAACCTGGCCTCGCTGGCCGGCGAATTTGAAGTCGACTTCCAGCAGGAGCCGCTGGCGTCTTCCGGCCTGTTCGCCATCAGCGGCCCCACAGGCGCGGGCAAGAGCACCCTGCTCGACGCCCTGTGCCTGGCCCTGTACGACGCCACGCCGCGCCTGCTGAAAGTGCTGGGCCGGGGCAGCGCCCTGCCCGACGTGGGCAAGGAAACCGTCAACGCGCAGGATACGCGCACCCTGCTGCGCCGCGGCACGCCGGACGGCTACGCGCAAGTCGATTTCGTCGGCAACGACGGCGGTCACTACCGCGCGCGCTGGAGCGTGCGCCGCTCGCGCACCCGGGCTGAAGGGGCGCTGCAGGCGACCGCCATGAGCTTGCACCAGCTGCCCGCGCTGCAAGCCATCGGCGGCACCAAGACGGAAGTCAAGGAAGAGATCGAAAAACGCATCGGCCTGTCCTTCGACCAGTTTACGCGCGCCGTGCTGCTGGCGCAGAACGAATTTTCCACCTTCCTCAAGACGGAAGACAATGAACGGGGTGAATTGCTGGAAACCCTGACGGGCAGCAGCATCTATACGGACATTTCCATGCGCGCCTTCGAGCGGGCAAAAAAGGAAAAGCAGATCCTCGAACGCCTGGGCGAAAAACTGGCCGACCAGCGGCCCTTGTCGCCGCAAGAGCGCAGCGAGACCGAGGCACTGTGCGGGGCGGCCGAGACCAGCCTGCAAACGATCGACCTGCGCAAGGCGGTGCTGGAACTGCAGCAGCGCTGGCACCAGGAGACGCACAAGCTGCAAACCCAGGCGACGGCCGCGCAAGAGGCACTCGATAGCGCCGCCGTTGACCGCGCCGCCGCGGAAGAACGCCGCGCGGCGCTGGCGCAGTGGGAATTGCTGCAGCCGGCGCGGCCCCTGGTCGACGACGTGGCGCGCCTGGCCAGCGACATCGCCGGCAGCGGCGCCGCGCTGGAAGCGTCGCGCGCGCAGGCGGCGCACGCCGTGGCCAGCGAAGCGCAGCTGGCGCAAGCCGTGCAGCAGGCGGCAGCGGCCTTGCTGGCCCGGGAAGCGGCGCAGCGCGATGCGGCGCCCCTGCTCGACCAGGCCAAGGCACTCGACGCCGGCATCGCGGCCCACTTGCCCGCGCACCGCCAGGCGCAAGATGGCGCCCTGGCTGCTGACCAGGCCAACGAGGCGGCGCGCAGCGCGCTGCAGGCACTGCAACAGCGCCAGCACGCCGCGCAGGCGGAACAGGAAGCGGGCCGCCAGTGGCTGGCATCGCACCATCAGTGGCAGGCGCTGGCGCAAGCGTGGCAGTTGTGGGATCAATTGTTTGCCCAGGCCGGACAAGCGGCCGCGCAAGCCGATGCGGCCGACGCCAGCATGGCCGAATCGGCGCAGCAGGTGCGTCAGGCCTTGGACGCCACGCAGGCGGCGCAAACGGCGCTGGCCAGCGCCGCTGCCGCGCTTTCCATGCGCGATGCGCAGCGACGCGAAGCGCTGGCGCTCGTGCAAGCCATCGATGGCCAGGCCTTGCAGGAACAGCGTGGCCAGCTGGAAGACCATGCGCGCGTTTTAACCAGCGCGGAAAAAACCTGGAGCGAACTGGCACGCCAGCAGCAGGCGCTGGCGCACTGGCAAGCCAGGGCGGCCCAGCTGGCGCAGGCCGCGCAAACGGAAAGTACGGCATGGGCGGCGGCGGCGGCGCAAACGCCGCTGCTGGAAGCGCGCCTGGCGCAGGCGGAAAAGTCCTTGAAGGGCGCGGAAGCGGCATGCGCGGCCAGCGTCGAGCAGCTGCGCGCCACTTTGCAGGACGAGCAGCCCTGCCCCGTCTGCGGCGCGCTGGAGCACCCGTACAGCCACGCCGACCATACCAACCACGCCTTGCAGGCGATGCTGGCCAGCTTGCAGGATGAGGTACTGGCTTGCCGCACGCAAGCGCGCGACAATCTGGAGCGCCTGGCCACGCACAAGGCGGCGCTGGCCGCGACGGCGCGCGAACAGGCGCAAACGGATGTCGAACTGGCGGCCCTGCCGCCCGCCATCGACAGCCTGAATGCGCAGTGGCGGCCGCATGCGGACACATTGGAATTGCCGCCGGCAAAGCAGCGCACGGACTGGTTCACGCGGCAGCTGGCAGCGAATGCGGCCGGTTTGCAGGCGCTGGCGCAGCAGGAGGCGGCGCTGCGCCAGGCCGGCGCGCGGCGCGAGCAGGCGCAGGCGGCGCATGAACTGGCGTCCAGCGAGCACGCGCGCTGCACCAGCGCCGTCGCCGATGCGCAAGCGCGGCTGGCGCAGTTGCAGGCGCAGCAAGCGGGCAACGCCGACAAAGGCGAGACGGCGCGCGCCGCGCTCGATGCCTTGCTGGCGCAGCTCGATGCCGCGTTTGCCGACGCAGACGGCGCCGAGGACTGGAAAGACAGCTGGCGCGCCGGCCCGGCCGCCTTCCGCGCGGCGCGTGAAACAGAAAGCCGGCAATGGCTGAAACAGCAGGCGGACCAGGACCACCGCGGCCACGCGCTGGCGACCCTGGCCGCGCAGCTGGAAGCGGCGCAGCTGGCCGCCGGCAAGGCGCAGCAAACGGCGCAAGAAGCCCACGCCGTCTTTGCCGCCGCCGACAAGCAGCGCACGGCAATGCAAGCGGAACGCAACGCGCTATGGCAAGGCCAGAGCGTGGCCGAGGTCGAGCGCGCGCTGGCAGACGCCGTCGCGGCAGCCAGGGAGCTGCTGGCGCGGCAGCAAACGGCGGCGCAATCGGCCGGCCAGCAGCGCACGCGTCTGGACGAAGCGTGCGCGCAGCTGTCGCAGCGCCTGGTCGCCTTGCGTGAACAGGAACACGGCGCCACAACCGCCCTGCACGACTGGCTGCGCCAGTTCCAGCTTGCCCACCCTGGTCACGCGCCCGCCGACATGGACGCCTTGCGCGCGCGCCTGGCCATCGCGCCGGACGCCATGCGCGCCGAACGCGACGCCCTGCAAGTGCTCGCCGACCGCCACACGGCGGCCGTCTCCGTGCTGGCCGAACGCCGGCAGCAGCTGGCGGCGCACCTGGCACAGCCGCCAGACGGCCTGGAAACGGACGTGGCGGCGCTGCAGGCGGCGCTCGACGCACTGCTGCTGGAACGCCAGGCGGCCAACCAGGAAGCGACGCGCTTGCGCCTGGCCATCGCGCAAGACGACGCGCGGCGCCACAGCGCGCAAGCGATGCTGGCGCAAATCGAGGCGCAAGCCGTCATCGAGCGGCGCTGGGCCAGCCTGAATGAATTGATCGGCTCGGCCGACGGCAAGAAATTTCGCAACTACGCGCAGCAATTCACCCTGGAAGTGCTGCTCGGCTATGCCAACGCGCATTTGAACCACCTGGCGCGCCGCTATCAGCTGGAGCGCATCGACAACCCGAACAATCCCTCGCTGGGCCTGATGGTGCGCGACCAGGACATGGGCGGCGAGCTGCGCTCCGTGCACTCGCTGTCGGGCGGCGAATCGTTCCTCGTCTCGCTGGCCCTGGCGCTGGGCCTGGCTTCGCTGTCCTCGAACCGGGTGCGCGTGGAATCGCTGTTCATCGACGAGGGCTTCGGCAGCCTGGACACGGAAACCCTGCGCGTGGCCATGGACGCGCTCGACGGCCTGCAAGCGATGGGCCGCAAGGTGGGCGTCATCTCGCACGTCCAGGAAATGACGGAGCGCATCGCCACCCGCATCCTCGTGCAGCCCGGCTCCGGCGGCAAGAGCGTGGTGACGGTGCGCTAGCGTGGCACAGGTTCGCGGCCCAGCCTGAGCAGATCCCAGCCCAGTTCGCGGCGGATCTGCTCGGGGTCGGGCGGGGGCCGGCGTTGGGCCAGCTCCGCTTTCAGCCACTTCCTGACCAGCTCCTTGGCGGGCTGTACAGGCTTTTCCTTGTCATGCTTGTCCATGGTGCTACCTCTTCAACGGCGGTCAGACGACCTCCTATATACGCTCAACGTCATGGCGCGGATTCAGTTGACGTGCGCGTGGCGCAGATGCAACAACGTGTAACGATGGCCGGAGTGCGTTAAAATCGCCGCCTTCGCGCAGGCACCGCCTACGCCCCGCAACAATTCAAGGAAACCCATGAAAGCCGCCCGCAGCCTCACCTTCAAGTGCGTAAAATGTCACAAATCCATGCAGGTCTACCTGCAAAAAGTCTCCGCCTGCTCGCATATCCAGCCGTATCAGGGCATTTGCGCATGCGGCGAACTCAAGCGTCACGCCACGGGCCAGGCCGATGCCGTCAAGTCTTACCTGGAGTCGGCGGATGGTAACTGGGCGCACCACCACTAATGGTTAAAGAATGGGCGTAGAACGCCGTTAATAATGGTACTTCGCTCATTGAGAAACCGCCATGTCCCAGCTTCCCGCCCTTGCCAGCCGTCAACCCGCCGCGAATACGCTGACTGGCCAGCAGCCGTCCCGCACGGGCAGCGGCGCCACGGGGCTGGCCGGCTCGCCCCTGATGCAGCGCACCGCGCAAGACGTGGTGGCCCTGTCAAAAAACGGCCTGGACCTGTCGGCCAAGGGACTGTCGCAACGGACCGACGCGCTGGGCAACGCCACCGTCGACGTGGCGCAGGATTTCCTTTCCAATATGACGCGCCAGCTGTTCGGCGACGGCGCTAGCATCGCCTTCGATTCGGTCGACCTGCAAGCCGGTTCCAGCTTCAGCAGCGGCAGTGCCAGCGTTTCGGGCGCCGGCAGCAGCCGCGCCGCTGCCGCCTTCAGCCTCGATGAAAACGCGCATTTCATCGGCAAGGGCAAGATCACCACGGCCGATGGCCAGACCTTCGACTTCGAACTGGAAGTGCAATATCAATCGAACATCAGCGCGGGCGCATTGGTGCAAACGCAAGATGATGCGCAGGAAGTTCCGCCACCCGATGACGCCGCCCTGCCCGCCAAAGAGTTGCCCGCCACGACTTTTGCCGGCAATCTGCGCGACCTGTTCAAGCTGCTGGGCCAGCAATTGCAAAGCAATCTCTACCAGGGCACCTCCGATGGCGCCAGCGCCAGCGGCAAGGAAGGCGACCTGGCGGGCAGCCTGAGCCTGCGTTTGCTCAAGCTGGTGCAGCCGGACGCGGCGGTCAAAGCCGACAAGAAAGCCGTGGAAACCACGCCCGAAGAGCAGGCGCGCGCCCGCGCGCTGGCACTCGCCTATGGCACGGACACCGCTGACGGCACGGCCAGCGACGTATAATGGAAGACGGCCTGCGCAGGCGACCATGCCGCGCGCCCCCCTTCTATCGATTGAATCCCATGTCCGACACTTCTTCCCCTACCGTTCATCTGCAGATCCACTGGAGCGAAAACGGCGCCGAGCATTCGGCCCGCTGGCGCTCGGAAAGCGGCATGCCGCCACCCAAGCGCGTCGTCATCGCCGATGACCGCACGACGGCCGACCAGGCTTACCGCCTGGCCTGCGAAGGCACGGCCATGCTGTGGCGCGGCGACTTCCAGAACGCGCGCCAGCTGCTGCAGGCGCTGGCGCGGCGCGCCGACCACAAGAACGACAAACCGAGCAAAAAGGCCAAGGCCGCCAAACTGGCGCAACCGGAACCATCGGCCACGCAAGCGTTTCACTTGCACCGCCAGGCGCAGTCGCAGCGCGCCCGCACCCTGGCCATGCTGTTGCTGCCTTTTGACGCCGACTACACGATCCCGCTGCGCCGCGCGCCGGACGTGAAACTGGCGTGCAATGAAGCGTATGGCCGTGGCGAAGAAGCGTTCGTCGCCTCGCTGCGCGAGCTGCTGGGCCTGATCGGCGCGCACGAATGGCGCCGCACGGGCGTGGAACTGCCGGCCCTGGGCCAGCGCATCCACCCGCATTACGGCGTGTTCGCGCCGATTCGCGGCGAATACGTGGGCCTGGTGGCGGACGCGCCACTGCCCGCGCGCGCCAGCCTGGCCTTCGACATCGGCACCGGCACGGGCGTGCTGGCCGCCGTGCTGGCGCAACGCGGCGTCGCCCGCATCATCGCCACCGACCAGGACCCGCGCGCCCTGTCCTGCGCGCGCGAAAACCTGGCGCGCCTCGATTTGCTCGATAAGGTCGACGTGGTGCAGGCCGACCTGTTCCCCGCCGGCCGCGCGCCGCTGGTCGTGTGCAATCCACCGTGGCTGCCCGCACGCCCCAGCTCGCCGATCGAATACGCCGTCTACGATCCGGACAGCCGCATGCTGCGCGGTTTCCTCGCCGGCCTGGCCGCTCACCTGGAAGCCAACGGCGAAGGCTGGCTGATCCTGTCGGACCTGGCCGAGCACCTGGGCCTGCGGCCGCGCGCGCAATTGCTCGAATGGATAGAGCAGGCAGGCTTGAAGGTCGTCGACCGCCTGGACGTGAAACCCACGCACCCGCGCGCGCAGGATGCCACGGACAGCCTGCACGCGGCCCGCTCGAAGGAAGTCACGTCGCTGTGGCGCCTGGCGGCGGCATAATCGAGGGTCTGAAACCAGGCCATTGCGCATTGCAGCAAACCCGGCTATAATTCGGCTGCGGGGTGGAGCAGTCTGGCAGCTCGTCGGGCTCATAACCCGAAGGTCACAGGTTCAAATCCTGTCCCCGCAACCAATACATAAAAACCGCTGACTCCTGCAAGGGATGCAGCGGTTTTTTCATATCTGCATCGCTTATGCGTCGCGCGGCGCGTAGTGGGCGATGCCATGGCCGAACGACCAGTTTTCAGGCGCAACCTCGATGAGGTTGATAAAAATGTCCTCGGGACGCAGGCCGGGACTGCTGGACAGGCGCTCGGCAATCCGGGCATAGAGCGCCTTTTTCTGCGCTATCGTCCGGGTCTTGCTGACCGTGATCTGGATCATGACGAGATCGTCGCTGCGCGCGATGCCAAGATACGACTTTCCGTAGCTGAAATCGTCTTCGTCGTGCTCGCTGATCGTCATGAAGCGGTCATCGTCCGGCACGTCAAACGTTTCGCGCATGGCCAGATACAGGCCATCGAGTATGGCCTGGCGATAGGCGGCGGGCTTGCCCCGCCGCAGGGATACGCGTGTCATCGGCATGCGTGACTCCTTCCTGATGGTTGATTGAGATAGCTAACGATAGGCGCTATTGACCATAATGAAAACACATGGCACCATATTTCAATGATTCGTTTTTTAAATGATTGCCCGTGAAGACGCTCGATATCGAGGCCGTGCAAGCCTTCGTTCTGGCAGCGGAACTGAAGAGCTTCACGCGCGCGGCCGAGGCACTCGACACCACCCAGTCGGCCGTCAGCCTGAAGATCAAGCGACTGGAAAAGATGCTCGGCCGGCATTTGCTGGAGCGTACGCCGCGCCTGGTGGGCCTGTCTGCGGACGGACACCAGTTCATGGTCGCAGCGCGCAAGCTGGTAGCCGCCCATCAAGGTGCCCTTGCCGCGTTCAGCGTCGGCAAGCGGCGGCTGGTGATCGGCATCAGCCACCACATCGTCGGCGCGGAACTGCCACTGTTGCTGAAACAGATGCACGACGCCGAGTCGGATCTGGTGCTGGAATTACGCATCGCCGCATCGCACGAAGTGCTCGCCTGCTTTGATCACGGCACGCTCGATGCCGCCATCGTGCTGGGGCATGACCATCTGCGCAAAGGTGGCGACGTGATACTCGAAGAACGCTTTGGCTGGATGGCCGCCCCCGGCTTCGCATACCACCCGGACGAGCCCCTGCGTCTCGCGGCGCAATCCGAGTCTTGCCGGGTAAGAAGCATTGCACTCGCCGCGCTCAAGGAGCACGGCATCGCGTGGACCGAGGTTTTCGTCGGCGGCGGCATCGCCACCATCGGCGCCGCCATTGCGGCAGGTTTCGCCATTGCGGCGCTGGGGTGCCGGGTGGCACCCGCGGGAACGATGGATGCGGGGCCAAAGTTCGGACTACCGGCCCTGCCCACGCTGGACGTGCTGCTGTATTCCAATGCCTCCGATCCACAGACGCGGGACTCGCTGCGCCGCCTGGCCGCCGCCATCCGCTCGACGGCGGCATGAATCACACGATGATGCCTGCGCCGCAATGGCGCGGCCGTGCCGCTGCCTTGCCCCCCCTTTTCTGCGCAATGCCCCTGGCCATTGCGCATTGCAGCAAACCCCGCTATAATTCGCCTGCGGGGTGGAGCAGTCTGGCAGCTCGTCGGGCTCATAACCCGAAGGTCACAGGTTCAAATCCTGTCCCCGCAACCAATACATAAAAACCGCTGACTCCTGCAAGGGATGCAGCGGTTTTTTCATTCCAGGCCGGGTCAATACTGTCAATACTTTTACGCGGCGACGCTGGCCCGGATCTGCCTGGCCGCCGCATGCAGGCTGGCCGCCACCCGTTCCAGCTTGTCGGCGCCCGCCGTTTCAGCCAGGGCGGCAAAGGCGCTGATATGAAACGTGGCCACCATGGCCGGCGACACTTCGAGTTCCAGCGCGGTCTTGCTCAATTCCGTCGACGCCTCGAGGTAAGGCTCGCTGCCCGCCTCGAAAGCCTGCTTGGTTTCCAACAATTCCTGGCCACCTTCCGCCTTGGCCAGGCAAGCATCGACTTTTTGCTGGAAGGCCGGCAAGGTGTCGCGCACGGGGCCGGGCTCAGGCGCCGGTTCCGGCTCCGCTGGCGCGGGAGCGGCATGCGCCGGCTTGTCCACCATCGGCATGTCACGCAACGTCAGCCAGCGCTCGACGGCGAGAAAGTCGGCAAACGGCTCCTCCACCTTGGGATTCATCAACCAGACCTCGCCCGTGCGCCAGTCGATCCGGGCGCCGCGCTCATTTCTCGCCAACAAAATATCCTTGCCGCCATCGGCATTCGACACGCGGCCGATGTCGAGCCAGTTCATCAGTTCCGCCTGGCGCGACATCGCATTGACCCGATGAAAAAAGGCCAACCATAAAAATCTGGCGACCAAAAGAACCAGGACACCGCCAACCATCCACATCATTTTGCGCTCCGCACCACATCGACAAGCCGCATTTTCTCACATGAAAGCTTGCGCCAAGGAAACTTTTACATCTGCCGTGCGCAGGCGCAAAGCCACCACCGCGTGCGGCCCGCGCGCACAGTCGCATTTCAGCAACGCCGCGTTTTCCTGATTGCCTGGCGTGCGCCGCTGCGCTATTATGAGAACAATTCTCATTTAGATTAAGACACCCTGTCCGCATGCCGTCCGCCCCGTCCCCGCCGTCCGACTTCCAGGCCCTGTATGCCGAGCACCATTCCTGGCTGCTGCACTGGCTGAAGCGTCGCCTGTACGACACGGGGCTGGCGGGCGACCTGGCGCAGGATACCTTCCTCAAGATTTTCCTTGCACGCAGCAGTGCAGGGATCGCGCAGCCGCGCCCCTTCCTGGCCACCATCGCCAGGCGCCTGCTGGCCAATCACTGCCGGCGCGAAGAACTGGAACGGGCCTACCTCGACGCCCTGCGGCATCAGCCGCAAGCCTGCGCGCCCTCGCCGGAAGCGATGTCCATCCTGCTCGAATCGCTGCAACGGATCGACCGCGCGCTGGACCAGCTGTCCGCCAAGGCCAGGGCGGCCTTCCTGCTGGCCCACCTGGACGGCATGAGCTACGCCGAGATCGCCGCCGAACTGGGCACCACCACGCATTCCGTCAAAAAATACCTGAGCAAGGCCAATCTGCTGTGCTTTTTTGCCGTGCCCGATTTTGCCGCGTCCTGACATGCGCACCGCCACCGTCCATGCACTGGGCCAGCCCATCGACCTGGCCATCGCCATGCAGGCGGCCGAATGGCTGAGCACCCTGATGAGCGGCGTCACCACGCCGGCGGAAAAGACAGCCTGGCAAGAGTGGCGCCAGGCACACCCCGACCATGAACGGGCGTGGAAACACATCGAAAGCGCCAGCGGCGGCTTGCGCGAACTCGATGCGCAGGCGTGCCGCACGGCGCTGGCACGGCGTCCTGCCTCGCCGATCTCGCGCCGCAACAGCCTGCAACTGCTGGCGTGGGTATCGAGCATCGGCCTCACGGGCTGGTTCGGCGCGCGCCCGGAATATGCGCCCGACATGGCCCGCGCCGCGCTGGCCGACCTGTCGACCGGCGTGGGCGAGCGCCGCGAGCTGAGCCTGCCCGACGGCAGCCGTTTGCACCTGAACAGCGGCAGCGCCGTGAACATCCGCTTCAGCGGCACGCAACGGCTGCTGCAACTGGTGCAAGGGGAGGCATTCATCGCCACCGCCCGCGAAACAGGCCGGCCCTACCGCCCCTTCCTCGTCGAAACCGCGCATGGCTACGCACAGGCGCTGGGCACGCGCTACTCGGTGCGCCAGGCCGAGGGCAGCACCGTGGTCGCCGTCGAGGAAGGCGCCGTGCGGCTGATGCCGCGCCATGGCGATGGCAACCGCGTGATCCATGCGGGCCAGGGCGGCGGCATGACGGCGCGACAGCTCTTGCCCGCGCACGCCGTCTCGCCCGACATCTGGGCCTGGCGCCAGGGCTTGCTGCTGGCCGACGCGATGCCGCTGCGCGACTTCCTGCATGAATTGAGCCGCTACCGCCACGGCTTGCTGGGCTGCGACGACGCCGTCGCCGGCCTGCGCATCTCCGGCGTCTTCCCGCTGGCCGACCTGGACGCCGTGCTGCTGTCGCTGCCCGACTCCCTGCCCGTCAACGTGCGCCTGCGCACGCGCTACTGGGTGCAGGTGGAAGCGCGCCGGCCGCATTAAACATTTATTGTGAGTCCACCGCAAAAAAACCTTACCCGATTTCGTTTCTCGCGTGACCTGTGTAGGCAACGTTCTTTTTGACGACTACACCACAAGGTAACCATGTCTCCTGCCATTCATTCCAAGCCGCGCATCAAGCGCATGGCGTACGCTATCCAACTCATCTGCATCGGTTCGGCCCTGTTGCTGAACGCCCAGGCGCCAGCCCTGGCCCAGGAAAGCGCGGCTGCTGCCGCGGCCACTCTCGACTTCCAGGTGCCGGCCGGCGACCTGGCGGCGGCGCTGCGCCAGGTCGCCAGCCAGTCCCGGGTCATCCTCAGCTTCACGCCGGAACAGACGCGCGGCAAGACCTCGGCGGGCCTCACGGGCCGCCACGAGGTGCTGGCGGCCCTGAACGGCGTGCTGCGCGGCACGGGCCTGAAGGCCGAGCGCAGCGCCAACGGCAGCTATGTGCTGCGCCCGGCCCAGGCGCAGGTGGAATCCGGCGCGGACGCCATCGCCATGATGCCGGAAGTGTCGGTCAAGGCGCAGCAGGATGCCACCGAAGGCACGGGCGCGTATGTCTCCGCACTGCCGGTTTCCACGGCCACGCCGCTGGGCCTGTCGATCAGGGAAACGCCGCAGTCGGTCAGCGTCATCACGCAGCAGCGCATGCAGGACCAGGGCCTGAACACCATCGCGCAGGTCATGGCGCAAACGCCGGGCATCACCCTGTTCTCGCTGGGCAGCGAACGCTCCGGCTTTACTTCGCGCGGCTATGCGATTACCAACTACCAGCTCGATGGCGTCAGCACGCATTCGGAAAACCTGGGCCTCAATGCGATACCGTCGCAAAGCCTGGCCGACATGGCGCTGTACGACCGCATCGAAGTGCTGCGCGGCGCCTCGGGCCTGATGACGGGCGCGGGCGATGCCTCGGGCGCCATCAACATGGTGCGCAAGAAGCCGACGGCGCAGTTCCAGGCCTCCGTCGAGGGCGAACTGGCTTCCCGCAATGAACGGCGCGGCGTGGCCGACGTCGCCGGCCCGCTGAACGAGGCGGGCAGCCTGCGCGGCCGCCTGGTGACTGTGTATGAAGAAACCGACGGCATCATCAAGGACTACAGCCACGACAAAAAAGTCGTGTATGGCGTGATCGAGGCGGACCTGTCACGCGACACGAAGCTGACGGCCGGCATCACGCACCAGCGCAAGCGCTCGAAAGGTTCGCTGTCCTACCTGGGCTTTCCCCTGTTCTACAGCAATGGCGCCATGACGGACCTGCCCCGCTCCTTCAGCCCGGCGGCCGCGTCGAATCGCTTCGGCAGCAATTCGACCGACCTTTTCGCCACCCTGGAACACGCGCTGGCAAACGACTGGAAACTGAAAATCTCGGCCAGCCGCGTGCAGTCGTCGCAGGAAGAGCGCTCCGTGTTCATCAACGTGAGTAGCGCCTTTCCCGATCAGGCCACGGGCGATGGCCTGCGCATGAGCGCCGACTACCGCGATTACCAGCTCCAGGTCAACAGCGTGGACGTCAACGTGCGCGGACCGTTCAACGCGTTCGGCCGCCAGCACGAACTGGTGCTGGGCATGGACTACAACGAATTTCAAAGCACGACGGATGGCCGCCGCGACACGCACATCCAGGGCCAGCCCGTCAACCTGTACCGCTGGAATCGCATGGCAACGCCCGTGTTTGGCGATACCTTCGTCACCTACGACAGCACGCGCCGCCAGGCCAGCGCCTACGCGGCCAGCCGCTTCAACCTCTCCGAGCGCCTGAAACTGATCGCCGGCGCCAAGGTGCTGCGCTACAGCGAGAATTACATCGCGGACGCGCCTGCCGCGCAATTTTTCAGCGCGTCGCCAGCCTCGGACAGCCGCGTCTTCACGCCGTACGGCGGCCTGGTGTACGACATCGACGCCACGCACAGCGCCTACGCCAGCTACTCCACCATCTACCAGCCGCAAGCCTCGCAAGACCGCTACGGCAAGCTGCTGGCGCCGCGCGAAGGCAAGACCTATGAGGCCGGCATCAAGAGCGGCTGGTTCGATGGCCGCCTGAACACGTCCGCCGCGCTGTATCTGATCCGCCAGAAAAACCTGGCTGAAACGGATCCGGGCCACACCCTGCCCGGCTCCAACGATCCGGCGTTCCGCACCATCAAGGGCGCCGATACCAAGGGCCTCGACCTGGAAGCGACGGGCGCCCTCACGCCAAGCTGGAATGTGTCGGCCTCGTGGTCGTACAGCCAGACGGAAAACAATGCCGGCAAGGCGATCCAGACCACCTTCCCGCGCCACCTGGTGAAGCTGTGGACCACTTATCGGCTGCCCGGCGAGCTGCATCGCCTGACGGTGGGCGGCGGCATGAACTGGCAAAGCCGCGTGTATTCCGACATCGAGGCGTGGCAGATCAAGAGTACCCTGCACTGGGAACAGAAGGCGTACTCGGTGGCCAGCCTGATGGCGCGCTACGACGTCAACGACAAGCTCTCTGCCACCGTCAACGTGGCCAACCTGTTCGACAAGCAGTACACGGCTTCCGTGTCGGACTGGTGGTACTCGGGCATGCATGGCCCGGCGCGCAAGGTGGCGTTGAGCGTGCGGTATCAATTCTAAAGCACCTCGTCATACACAACTCTGACGTTGCCCGGCGGTTGGCGATCTGGCGGCACCACGTAGGTCGGGTGCAGGCACATCCCGCGCTGGGCTGCATGGCTTAACGGCCCCAAGCCGAATGCCTGCTGACCGTTGAAATCCAGTTCGGTAGTATCTTGCAAGCACAATCCCTGGCTGGAGCGGACTTGTGTATATGCGGGCAAACGAACAGCTTATCTCCCTAACTTCGGACTCCCCCTCCGATGCCGGCGGCCATCGCGCGCCCAAACTTTCCCAACTATATTGAATATTCTTGACTGCAAGCCTGCAATCGCATCAAGACCCGCATGAATGCGTAGCAAGATAACAACAACACTGAGACTGTGACAATTGATGAGTCTTTTTTGAAAACATTAATGTAACTTTAGCTTCCAATATGCCCACACGATTATTTGATTATAAATATTTATACAACTTTTATGATTCTTTGGATTGCAAATGCCTTAGCCAATAATCCTCTCCCGCAGCCATCATGACTGCGCACCCGGAACCTGGGCGATTCTCCGTCGTGCCCATTGCCGAGCCGTCCACTCGCGCAATCGGGAATTCGGCCGCCTTCCAGAAAGTTCTGCAACTGATTGCCCGCATAGCCCCGACCGACCATACCCTGCTCATCACCGGCCCTACCGGAGCCGGCAAGGAAGTCGTTGCACAGCTGGTACATCAAAGCGGTCGCCACACCGGGGCGCGCTTTGTCGACGTCAATTGCGGCGCCATTCCCGAGCAATTGGTGGAATCCGAACTGTTCGGCTACACCCGCGGGGCATTTACCGGGGCCGCCGCGGACCGGCCCGGATACTTCGAAATGGCGGCGCAGGGCACCTTGTTTCTCGACGAAATAGGCGAATTCCCACTGGCGCTGCAGGCCAAGCTGTTGCGTGTGCTCGAAACGCGAACTTTCCGGCCTCTGGGCGCACAAGAACCGCGCCCGTTCACCGGCCGCATCGTGGCGGCCACGCACCGCAATCTTGAAGCCATGGTCAACAGTGGCCGGTTCCGGGAGGACCTGTACTATCGCCTGGCGGTGTTCACCATCGAAGTGCCCGGCCTGGATCAACGCAAGGAAGACATTCCGGCGCTGGTGCGCCATTTTGCGATACGCGAGCTGACACCGCCACGCTTCAGTGTCGAGGCACTGGAACGGCTGAAGCTGCGATCCTGGCCCGGCAACGTGCGCGAACTGCGCAATCTGGTCAGCCGCATCGCCGTGCTCAGCGACGAAAGCGAGATCAGCCTGGACATCCTCGAGGCGTTTCTCGGACCCGCCAATGCCCCGACATTGCCGCCCGAGGCATTGATCGACGCCGTCCTGTACCTGGCCGCACCAGACAAGATGGCGCTGCTTGAACGCTTGCTGATCGACCGCGCGCTTAGCCTGAGCGGCGGTAGCAAGACGGCCGCCGCCACCATGCTGGGCGTGAACCGCAAGGTCATCGAACGGCGCCTGCTGGCGCGCGAC
The DNA here is from genome assembly GCF_900095235.1 of Janthinobacterium sp. UMAB-60. NCBI lineage: Bacteria > Pseudomonadati > Pseudomonadota > Betaproteobacteria > Burkholderiales > Oxalobacteraceae > Janthinobacterium > Janthinobacterium sp. UMAB-60. Next base: position 103,193 of record NZ_LT607488.1, on the reverse strand, counting down.
AGAAGCCGTACAGGTGTCGATGAATGCCTGCTGGCCGGCAGGCGCATGTTGGAGCGGGGCGAGTTCCGGGAGGCGACCGCCACGCTGCGCCGCGGCCTGACCTTGCTGGAAAGCGGCGGCGCGCCCGAGGCCAGCCGCAAGCTGCGGTTTGAACTGCACCGCATGCTGGCCGTGTCCTATCGCGGCATTTACGGCTGGCACAGCCCGCAGGCACAGGCCGAGCATGAGTCGGCGCTACGGGCCGGCCAGGGCGTGGTCGATTCGGTCGAGCTGAACTCGCTGATGTTCGGCATCTGGAGCGTGCAACTGATGATGATGCAGCTGTCCGCCGCGCGCGCCACCGCGCAGGACATGCTCAAACTGGCGCACACAACCGGGCATCCGGCAATTCATGCGGAGGCGCAATTTGCGCTGGCCAACACCCTGTTCTGGCTGGGCGACAGCGATGAAACCCTGGCCTGCCTGACGTTGAGCAAGCTGCTCGATGCCGAGCCTACCGAACGCCGCAGCGTACAGGGCATCGATCTGGTCGGCCTGGCCATGACCTTTGCCGGCCTTGCCGCCTTCCAGACCGGCGCGCTGGCGCGGGCCCAGCACATGCGCGAACAGCTGACCCTGCGCTGCACCCTATTTGAGTCCAGCCCGTTTGACCGGGCCATCGCATTGCAAGGCGCCGCGTGGCTGACCTGCCTGTTCGAAGACATGCCAGCGCTGGGTCCGCTGTCGAGCGAACTGGCGCGGCTGGCGCATCAGCACGAGTTCAGCTTCTACCGGGGCGTGGGCGAGATATTCTGCGGCTGCCACATGGCGGCGCTGGGCAATCCGTTGCAGGCCGAGCAGCACATGCGCGACGCCTATGCCTCCTGTTTCGTCGAACAGGGCGGCGCACTGTTTCACTCCTTCCAGGCCTGGAAACGGGCCGATGCGCTGCTGGCCGCGGGCCGTGCCGCCGACAGCGCCGCGCTGATCGAACAGGCGCTGGACATCGCCCAGTCCCACCACGAACGCGCTTATCTGAGCGAACTGATGTGTGTGGGCGGCCTGGCCAAGCACATGCTGGGCGATCTGGACAGCGCCGAAGACAGCTTGCGCAACGCGCTGTCGACCGCTCAGGCGCTGGGCTCGGTGCCGGGACGCATCCGCGCCGCGACCCATCTTGCTGAACTGCTGTTGCAGGACGGCCGCCGCGGCCAGGCCATCGCCGTGCTCGATAAAAACATTACCGATATACAAAGTGTCGTTCCGTACCCGGCGTTGACGCGCGCATTGCAGCTGATGGAGCAGCTCAAGCACCGGGATCTCTGTGTTTCACCTCTTGGGGAGGTCCAGCATGGCATTTGAATTGAAGCAATCCGATCTGGAAGCGCTGCTGCAAGGCGGCTGTTTTTTTGGCAGCGGCGGCGGCGGCACGCTGACGTCGGCGCGCCACCTGGCGCAGAACTTTGTGCCGGGACCATATTATCCGGAACAGCGCATCCGCGTGGTCACAGTGGAAGAGGCGACCGAAGGCGAGGCCGTGATGGTCGCTTACCTGGGCGCGCCGGTGGCCATCAACCAGGTCACCTATCCTGAAGGGCCGGTCAGGGCGGTGGAACAGATCAAGGCTCATCTGGAAAAGAACGGCCGCAAGCTCGCCTATATCGTGCCCCCCGAAAGCGGTGCGCTTGGTTTTACGGTGGCCTGTCTGGTGGCGGCCCACTTCGGCCTGGCCGTGATCGACGCTGACGGCGCCGGCCGCGCCGTGCCATCGCTGCCCATGCTGACGTTCGCGGCGGCTGGCATCAATCCGCGGCCGACCATGCTGGTCAGCCAGGACGGCTTGCAAGTGGAACTCGATGTCACGCCGCGCGGCAACGAAAATGGCTCCACCGGGCATCAGCAGGATGTCGCGGCCATCATTGAACAGATGCTGCGGCCGATTGTCTCCGTGCAGGAGTTCAAGCAGTTCGGCGGCCTGGCCATGTGGATCATGGGGCCGTCCGAGCTGGCGCAGGCGCTGCCGATACGCGGCACGCTGAGCCGTGCATTACAGTTGGGCCGCTTGCTGCGACAAGGCGAACTGGACAATGCCTCCGCGCTGGTCCGCTGCCTGCAAGAGAAGTTCGGCCTGGCCGCGCGCGTCGTGTTCGGGCCGGGACGCATCGTCTCCATCAAGGAGGAGACGGCCGGCGGCTTTGACGTGGGCAAGGTCAGCATTGATACCGACGGCGCGCAGTGCACGGTGGTGTATCAGAACGAATCGCTGCTGGCCTGGGACAGCAGCAAAGGCCTGCCGATCGGCATGGCGCCGGACAGCCTGGCCTATTTTGCCGATGGCGCGGGACAGCAGGTGTTTACCAACGGCGATCTGTTGCAGGCTGACGGCACGCTCAATCCGCAGCTCGAGGGGCGTCCGCTCAGCGTAATCGGCATTGCGGCGGCGGCGCCCTTGCGCGAACCTGGCGGCCTGATCCTGGACAGCTTCATGGCGCAAGTGGCGCAGCTCGGTTATCTGGGGCCGTATCTGCCGCTGGCTGAAGAAGGGAGCGCGCAATGAGCAAGCGCTTACGCATCTGTATCCTGGCGCCGGTCAATACCAGTCTGTACAACGATCTGTTGCTGCAGGCGGTGGAGCCTGTCATACCGCCCGATGTGACGGTCTCGGTACGCAACCTGACAGCCGGGCATGACTGCATTCAGAGCCGCATCGATTTGCTGCACAATGGCTATCCGGTCGTCGAGGCAGCCATCCAGATCGAAAACGACGGCTACGACGGCATCTGGCTCAGCGACTTTGACATGTGCGGCGTGGAGGCGGCGCGCGAAGCCATCAACATCCCCATCATCGGCGGGTTTCCCACCTCGGCTTTTACCGCGCTGGCGCTGAGCGAGCGCTTTTCCATCATCACCATCCTGCCGAGCACGCTGGCGATGCAGCGCGGCCACGTGCCGACCTACGGCCTGAACGATTCGTTCGCCTCCATCCATTCGATTGACGTCAAGGTCGCCGAACTGCATGACCTGGACGTGGTGGTCGAGCGGACGCTGGAAGCGGCGATCAAGGCGGTGCAGCAGGACGGCGCCCAGTCCATCCTGCTTGGCTGCACCGGTTTTGTTGGCGTGGCTGCCCAGGTCACGGCCCGGCTGCAGGCGGCGCTGGGTTTTTACGTACCGGTGATCGACCCGAATCAGGCCGGCTTCAGCTTCCTGGTATCGCTGGTGCGCATGGGAATTCGTCCAAGCCGCGCCTGTTATAGCAAGTACGGTAGCTAAGTAATCCTCAGGAAATTATTGTGAATTTATGACGAACAGAACCGGATGCTGTGCAAGGCGCCTGCAGCGACGCAGTGCGAGCACTGCTAGCTGCGGGCAACACCGCACAGCGCCGGTTATGGAAGTCAGAAATCACAATAATTTATTGGGGGTTACTTAGCCTCCCGGATTCGTCCACCATTGCGCGCCGCAATGGACGAATCCGTCCACGCGTTTTCCGCCCCGCCTGCGCTCCCCCTCTGAACGGCATGCCAGTCTGGCCTGGCACGCCGCTTGCTGTAGATGTCCTTGTCTCCGCCCCATCGTCGCGGAGGCCTTGGCCCATCTGACAGCGAGGTTATCCTGGAAAGCACACGACACAACGATACGACCGCATCCATCGTCACGCTATGGGCCGAGATCAATCCCGTTGCCGGCTACCTGTGCGGCCGGCAGCCTGTACTGTCGACGCTGTTCAAACCGACCGTGCACAACGTCAAGGAGATGCGCTACCGTATCCATGCGCTGCGTCAGCAATTGCCGCAGGTGGCCGACTCCCGGCTGCGCGCTACCGCCGACGCCTTGCTCAGCGCGCTCCAATCGCAACTGGCCTTACCGCATCCCAGCGGCGCCGGACCGTCCGCCGCCGCCATGGGTGGCGTGCGCGCCGCCGCCGACGGCCTGAACCGCGTGTTCCTCGCCGATGACCGGCAGGCGTGCTGCATGGATGCGTATCTGGATGCGGCGCACGACCTCGTCAATTTTGAAACGCTGCGCTGGTGGGGGCACGATTTTTCCCTGCTGACGCGGCGCGAATGCCTGGACGCCGCGATCCAGCTGCGTGGCGCGTTACTGTTGTTGCAACAGTCATGGCCTGAGTTCGGCGGCAAGGTCAACGCCATCCTCGCCGCGCTGCGCGAGTACCGGATGCTGTTCGAGATCGAGGGCCTCGCTTCCGGCGCCTTCGCCGAATACTGGCCGCTGTTGCGGACCGGTGACGCCATCGCCGGACCGCAGCGCACGCCCGGTTTTCCGGACTGCCTGCAATCTCGCTACCAGATACAGGAAAGCCCGCAACAAATCGCCGCGCTGGCGCAAGCCTGGCTGGAGCGGGAGGTTCCGCTGGCGCGGAAGGTCGCCCGGCAAATCGCCGCCCTGCCCTTCGCCAGCGGCGCCGATGACCTGCAAGCGGTGTGGCTGCGCGTCTGCATCCATTACGAAGTCGATTGCGGCGACTGGGCGGCGCGCGTGGCGCGCGCTTGCGAAGACTATGGCGCGTGCTACCTGCTGGCGCGTGATCCTGATGCCGGCGCGCGGTGCGGCGGCCGGCGCTGCCCGGCGGCGCAACAGCGCCTGTCCCTGCTCAGCATGATCAACGCGTGGGCCGGCGCGGCGGCACGCGGCCGGCCGGCCCCGGCGCCAGACGACGATGCCGCGTCGCCACTGGCCGGCCTGGACACGGCGCTGGCCGAACCCCTTTGCGAAGGCATGGCCTTCTGCCTGGAGTTCGACTACTGGGACGCCGCCCGCACGCTGCTGGCCGTGGCCGCGCCCACCCCGGTGCAATCGGCCTACCTGGCCCTGTATGGCGCCACGCCGGAAGCCCAGGCCGAGGGCGTGCTGTGCGCTCAGCTGGAGACCTACATCCGGCGCCTGCTGCGCTATGTGCGCGCGCTGGGCGACGCCCGCATCCACGACGGCGAAACGACCTACACCGATTTCATCGCCTGGGCTGCCGGCGTTACCGGCCTGTCCATGGAAACGCTGCACGCCGAATGCTTCGGCCTGATGGCCGCGCCCGGCTGGGCCGCCTGCCAGGCAGTCGGCCCAGCCGCGTATACCTTGTCGCGCCAGCACAGCGCGGTGCGCGGCGTCAGTCCGCGCGCCTTCCACAGCGCCGCCGCGCGTCAGCGCGCCCATGCCTGGCCGATCGGCAAATCCTTGCTGGCGCAAGGCACCGTTTGACACCGGTGCCGGCGCCAATTTCCGCCGACGGACGGAAATTCCATATTGAGCATCCCGGCGACGGCCGGGACTTGGAGAACGTCATGCCAGCAGCAGAAGCGCAGTCCCAGGAGTTGAAAAAACAGTACCGGAAACAGTTATTCGAAGCCATGGACAAACACATCCAGCAGCAGGAGCAGGCCCATGCGGGTGCGCACAAGCATCTGCTGGCCGCCGCCCGGGCCTCGCGGCCAGCAAGCGAGCTGCGTGTCGGCATCGTCGGCGGCGGCCAGGCCGGCATGTACGCCGCGTTGTTGCTGGAAGAACTAGGCATCGGCTACCGCATCTTTGAAGCGTCCGGCGAACGCATGGGCGGCCGGGTAAAAACCCATTACTTCAACGACAAGCCGCACCAGTACGCCGAGCTGGGCGCGATGCGTTTCCCGCACACCTGGATGCAGAGCCGCCTGTTCAATTTCTGGGACTACCTCAACGCGACCGCCGACAGCGTGCCGGGCGGCGCGCCGATCGAGCGCATTCCCTATGTGCTCTTCGACCAAAACCAGGCGCAGGATGCCGGCAACCTGATGTGCTTCAACGGCCGTCCGCCGGTGACGCGCAACGCGGTCGCCAAGGACAATACGCTGCTCGGCTTTGACGCCGCCTTCGACAGCGGCGAGTTCGCTTACTTCAAGGATAAGCAGGGCCGCTTGAAACCCGCGCAAGCGCTGCTGACGGCCGCGCTGGCGCCTTTCATGGAGCTGCTTGACGACGGCCAGATCGATGCGGCCTGGGAACGCATGCTGCGTTTCGATACCTATTCGGGGCGCAGCTATCTGCAAGAGATAGGCGATGGCCAGCGGCCGTATCCGGCAGCCATCGTCGATTACATGGAAACCGTGCTCAGCTACACCGGCGTGTATGACCTGGCGTTCACAGAAATGCTGCTCGATAATTTCTCGTTTGAAGAGAAAAACTGGTCGGCCATGGACGGCGGCACCGACCGCGTCACGCAGGAGATGGTCAAACGCATCCCGGCCGAACGCGTGCAGATGGGCGCCAAGGTATTCCGCCTGGAAGAGCGCGACGGCAAGCCGGTGCTGCATTACCGCCATGGCGACGGCGCGCTGGCACAGGAAGCCGAGTTCGATCACGTCATCATGACGTTGCCATTCAGCGCGCTGCGCTTCATCGACACGCCGGCCAACTGGCCAGCCAGCAAGTACGACGCCATCCGCACGCTCAAAATGACCAATGCAGTCAAGGTCGCGCTCGGTTTCAAGAGCCGCTTTTGGGAAAGCACAGGCCCCTACAGCACGCACATGGCGGGCGGCCAGAGCAATACCGACCTGCCGGTGCGCAGCGTGGTCTACCCGTCGTTCGGCATCGGCGAACCTGGCCCGGCCTACCTGCTGGCCAGCTATTGCTGGCAGAACGACGCCGACAAGTTTTCCCACCTCTCGGAACAAGAGATGTTCGATACCTGCCTGCGCCATCTGGTCACGCTGCACGGCGAAGTGGCGCGCGAGCAGTATCTGGGCCATGGCGCGGCGGTGACCTGGAACCAGGAACCGCTGGCCGGCGGCGGCTTTGAATTCTTCGCGCCGGGCCAGTTCACGCGCAAGTTCCTGGCCGCGCGCCAGCCGGTGGGCAACGTCCACTTCGCCGGCGAGCATCTGGACATGGTGCATTACTGGATCGCCGGCGCCTACGATTCGGCCTTCCGCAGCGTATGGGAACTGACGCTCCAGGAAGGCTTGCTGAACCGCCAGCTGATGCACCGCTTGCGCGATGCGCTGGGCGGCGGGCTGGTCTTGCCGACCATGATTCCGTATTTCGGCGACGAGGGCATCGCCGCCTTGGCACGCGAGGTATTTTCCGACCAGGCAGCGGCCTGAACCCAACTGATTTTTCAGCCTTTTTCCAGGAGCATGCAATGAGCGACAACAAATCCTACGCCGGTTCCGGTGCCTACACCGCCGGCCTGCGCGCACCGCTGCGCAGCTTGTACCAGAGCGCGAGCGCGCCCGAGGCGAACGCGCGCGCCAGCGACGTGATAGCGCCACAATTTGTCTACAGCGGGCTGACCCCGGACGATCTCAACTACGATAGCAGCGAGTATCCGCAGAGCGGCACCTTCGGCGGCGTGCTGCCGCCGTGGCTAGACGACATCAACACGGTGCCGCAGAACTGGCAGGCCACGGCCGCCGACAAACAGGACTCCCTCGACCGTCAGACGCAAGTGTCCGCGGCGATGAGCTACATCGCCAACCATGTGCCGGGCCAGCAGTACAACGGCACGACCACCGCCCAGATCATCGAGCAGTATTTTACCCAGGGCATGTGGGATCCGAGCCTCTTCTCCCAACAGCAGGTGGCTGCGCTGAGCGGCAACTGGGTCGCCGACGACGGCGAACTGGCGCGCCAGCGCCTCGGTAGCGCCAACCCCAACGTGATCAAGCTGGCCGACGCCGCCAGCTACGACATCGCCGCCTGGACAGGCGCGGCCAGCAACGGCGCGCAACTGTCCGCCCTGCAAGCGACCCTGAGCGCCGCCCAGAACGCCGGCGCATTGTTCGTCTGCGACTACCGGCCGGTGCTGGGCGCCGCCGTCACCGGCCAGTTGGTGCGCAAGGGCAGCCACCTGGCCGCGCCGCTGTGCTTCTTCACCATCGACGCCAGCGGCGCCGCACTCACGCCGCAGGCGATACAGATCAGCGCCACCGACAGCGGCGCCTACATCTTCACGCCGACCGACGCGGCCGACCCGCAGCGCGACGCCTGGCTGCTGGCCAAACTCTGGGTAGCCTCATCCGACCAGCAATGGTGGTTCAGCGGCTCCCACCTGTTCAACACCCACACCATCGACATGCTGTTCGGCACGGCAGCGCTGAACCAGATCCTGACCGGCGTGCTGCCGGCCAACCATGCGCTGGTAATCCTGGCCAAGCCCTATCTGCAAAAATCGTTCAACATCAACAGCGGCGTAATCGGCATGAAGGCCGATATCAGCGACACGCCCATTTATCAGAAAGGCAGTTTTTGCGACAATGTGCTGCCGACCGGGCGCGTCGGCCTGTATTCCGTCATCAGCAGCCTGTACCAGAACTACCGCTTTGACGATAACGCCTTTCCGGCGCAAATCAGCAAGCGCGGCCTGAACAGCGGTCCGATCACCAAGGTGGTGTTTCCATATCGCGATGACGGCCAGCGATGGTGGACGGCGGTCAACAACTTCGTCAGTGGCATCGTCAACGCCACCTACGCCAACGACGCCGCCGTGGCCGCCGACGCCGGCCTGAACGGCTGGATGAACGCGGTGCAAGCGGCCTTCAACCACGATGGCGCCACGCGCTTTACCTGGACGCCCAGCGTGGCCTGCCTGAACAGCGTGTTCAGCAACCTGCTGTTCACCTGCTCGGTGCAGCACACCGCCGTCAACAACACCATGTTCAACGCCTGGGGCTTCATCCCGAATGGCGCCTTCGCCATGCAGGCGCCGCCGCCGGCCAACGCCGCCGCCGTCTCGCGCCAGACGGTGCTCGCTTCGCTGCCGAATCCGGCACAAGTCGTCAGCGACAAGAACAACACCATTCAACCGCAGATTTCATTCGTGATGTCGGGCACCAGCGTGGTCAGCGAAACCCTGGGCGTCACTCCCGCCAGCGGGGCCGACATGCAGCAGATTTATCCCTACGCGGCCGGCTCGCCGCAACAGGCGGCCGTCGGCGCTTTCTGGAACGAGATCTGGCAAGGCCCGGCGTCGGTGACGTCGGTGATCGGCGCCAACCAGCAAGCCCGCGTAGCCTCCTGGCGCGGCGCCACGCCGGTGCCGAACAGCCTGGCGTATTACTACCTCAGCGCCAACCTGGTTGCGTGGCAAGCGCCACAGCATCTGAACGCGGCGACCACCAACGCCATCCAGATCTGAGCGGCCAACACGCCCGGCCGAATCCTGTTTGATCATCAAGGAAATCCCATGCCTAACAATTATTTATTGACTCAGCAACAATACCGGCGTCAGTTCGGCGCTCCGCAAGCGCTGCCTGAGGCCGCGCCAGTGGCCAATGCCAGCGCCAGCGCCAGCTTGCTGCAAGCGCCGGCGGCGGCACCCGGCGAGGAGGTCGACACCGTCGCCACCTATCTGAACAAGCGGCTGGCCGAGATCGGCGTGCGCCACGTCATGGCCATTCCCGGCGACTACATCAGCGAATGGGTGGAGACGCTCGACGGGCCTGACAACGCCGGCCTGGTGCGCGTCCACCCGAACAACGAGATGTGCGCCACCTACGCCGCCGACGGCTGCGGCCGCGCCGTTCCCGGCTCTGTCGGTTGCGTGGCCACCACCTATGGCGTCGGCGCACTGAACGCGGTGCAGGCGGTAGCCGGCGCCTTCGTTGAAAACGTGCCCATGGTGCTGATTAACGGTTCGCCGTCGGCGGCCCAGTTCAATTCGCAACGCGACCAGGGCGTGCTGTGGCACCACATGTTCGACGGTGCGTATACCGACCTGCGCGTGCTGCGCGAAGTCACGCGCATGGCGGTGCGCATCGACAATCCGGCGTATGCCGCCGACCTGATCGACGCCGCCCTGACCGCCTGCATCACCGATTCCAAGCCGGTGTACATTGAAATTGCCAACCAGATGGAGGCGTACAAATTAAGCAACGTCGGTTCGCGCCCGCCGCTGCTCAAATCGCCCGTGCCGCAAACGCCGATTTCGCTGGGCGAGGCGGTGGCGGCGACGCTGCCGCTGCTGCTGCAGGCAAAAAAGCTGGTGGTATTGGGCGGCGTGGAATTGGCGCGTTTCGGCTTGCAGGATGCGTTCGCCAATCTGCTCAGGACGCTGAAGGCGCCGTATCTGTCCAGCCTGCTCGGCAAGAGCGTCCTCAGCGAATATGACGCGCCGTATTTTGCCGGCACCTACAATGGCAAGAACTCGCAGCAGAACGTGCAGGATCTGGTGCGCTCCGCCGACCTGATCCTCAGCCTGGGCGTGCAAGAGACCGACTTCAACTTCTCCGGCCTGGCCAGGACCGATTACAACCCGGACCTGCCGCCACCGCTGCCGATGAGCGCGGCCATCGAAGTGCGCATGGGCGCGGCGCGCCTGAACGGCGGCGTGGCGGGCGGCCTGTATTGGGGCGACGTTGCCCTTGGCAGTTTCATCAGCACCCTCAACGAGGTGATCAGCCGGCCGAATGGCACCGTCATGGCGGTGCTGGTGCAGAACTATCCGTCGCTGGCGCCGGTCCAGCAGGCGCTGCTCAACGCCGACGGCAAATTGCCGGCGGCGCCCTTCCCCGCCATCGTCGGCCCGGTGTGGGACATTCCACTGCCATCCACCTTTGCCAGCGATGCGCAGATCACCTGGGACAGTTTCAAGTCACTGCTGCACCACGATTATCTGGACACCTTCGGCAACGACGAAAACGGCGACGCGCCGGTAGTGCTGGCCGACACCGGCCTGACGTTCTACAACCTGAACAATATCAAGTCGCCGCAAAACGGCTATATCGCCCAGCTGGCATGGGGCGCGATTGGCTACTCGCCAGCGGCCAGCTGCGGCGTCAAGCTGGCGCTGCAAGCGGCCGGCAGCAAGCGCCGCGTGGTCTCCGTTTCCGGCGACGGCGCTTTTGCCGAAAGCTGCAACGCCATCGGCACGTTGGCCGAACTGGGCCTGGACAACGTGGTGTTCGTCATGGCCAACGGCGTGTTTGCCATCGAGCAATTCCTGATCAACGCCAACGCCTTCGCGCCCGGCTCGACCAGTAAATTCGCGGCGCTGTGCCGGGTGCCGCAAACGGCTTTGTGGGACTGGACCGCGCTGGCGCGCGGTTTCGGTGGCGTGGGCTACGAGGCAAGCACCAATGCGGAACTGGCGGCCGTCCTCGAAAAAATCAAGGCCGGCTCGCCACCGGGGCCGCAGCCGCATGGGCCGGGCATCAGCGGCGGCAGCGGCGGCTGCACCTTTGGCGGTGGCGCGCCGCTGGCGCCGCACTCCACCTTCACGCTGGTGGCGGTGCGCAACGTCTGCAAGGACTTGCCAAGCAACACGCGCTGGAAGCTGGACGGCACGCCGCCCGCCGCCAATCACGCCATCGTCTGATTTTTGAAAGGCACTTTCCATGAGCACAAACATCCAGGACTTGCTGGGCGAGCAGGATGATCCTGTCATCGCCGAGTACTTGTCCATTATTAAAAACGGTCTGCCGAAAACCACGCGGCCGCAGAAAATCGCCATCGTCGGCGCCGGCATGGCCGGCCTGGTGTCGGCGCAGCTGCTGGCCGAAGCCGGCCATGAGGTAAGCCTGTTCGAGGCCGGCAGCCGCATCGGCGGGCGCGTCCACACGCTGCGCGGCGAACGTTACTTCGGCCGCGCTGATCTGTACGGCGAAGCCGGCGCGATGCGGCTGCCGCTGCAGATTCACCACCTGCTGCGCACCTATATCTGCAAGTACTCGGTGCCGACCAACTTCTTTTACCAGGTCGACGTCAAGCGCGACACCATCAAGGCGCAAGATCAGCTGGCGGTGCTGTCCGGCGCCGTGGCCGCCGCGCCGGCTCTCAAGGCGTATCAATCCTGGACCTACGTCAACGGCATCAAACTGCGCACCGGCGACTATCTGAAGCATGAATATCCGGGCAAGGCGCTCGGTTATGACCTGAGCAATCTGCCGCAGGCACAGCAGCGCATGAACGGGCCGACGCTACTGGCCAGCGTGACCGACTTCGTCAAGGACTTCGTCAATGCCGCGCCGCGCGAGAACTGGCCGGAAGCGATCGCGCGCTACGACAGCTATTCGATCAACGGCTTCCTGCGCCAGTTCTCGCTGCTGTCGGCTGAAGGCGTGGAATTCGTCGAGGTGATGCAAAACCTGGAGAGCCGGCGCGCGCTGTCGTTCGTGCAGAACCTGATCGAAATGTCGCTGATTAACTCCGACAATATGTATTGGGAAATCACCGGCGGCAGCGACAATCTGGTGCGCGCGTGGCTCGCGCCGCTCAAGGCCGCCGGCGTGCGCGTGTGCTTCAATCAATGGCTGCAAAGCGTGGAATGGTCCGACAAGGGCGATCGCGCGCAGCTCAACTTTCAACCTTACGACGCCACATGGGACGGCGTCGTCAGCCTGGGCGCGGAGCTGGCGGAGCACAGCCACCCTTCGCGCGTCAGCGCCGACCACGTGATCTTGACCGTGCCCACGCCCTGCCTGCGCACGGTCGATTTCAGCCCCATGCTGCCGCACGCCAAGCGCAAGATGATACGCCAGCTGTACTACGATTCCGCCTGCAAGGTTCTGATGAGCTTTGACGAACGTTTCTGGGAAACCCGCGACAACATCTGGGGCGGCGGCTCGTTGACGGACCTGGCCAACCGCACCATCTACTACCCCAGCCACGGCTTCGGCGAGTCCAGCGGCGTGCTGTTGGCCAGCTATACCTGGGAGACCGAGGCGCATGGCTGGGGTTCGCTCAACAACGAGCAGCGCATCCAGTTCGCGCTGGACGGCGTAGCCCAGGTGCACGGCGACTACGTGCGCAAGCATTTCATCGCCGGCCACTCGGTCAACTGGGATGACAGTCCGCTGGCGATGGGCGAGGCGGCGATGTTTGCGCCGGGCCAGCTCAGCGAGCTGCAAGCGGACGTCGCGCCGCCGGTCGGCAATCTGCACTTCGCCGGCGACTGGACCACGCTGCGCCACGCGTGGATCGAGGGCGCGATCGAATCGGGAATTCGCGCGTCGCTGGAGATCGAGCCGACAGTCGCTGCCAAGGCCGATGCGGCGATGTACGCGCCGATACCGCCGACCATTCTCTGAATCCATTCAGGAGTCCACCATGACCACAACTTCCAACGTGCACTACCAGGTGTCCGTCGATCCGCAACGGCATGAACTGACTGTCTGCATGCGCCTGACGGGCGACCTTGCGCGCGGCCCGATCCGCCTGGAGACGCCCACCTGGGTGCCGGGCGACTACAGTTTTGCGCCGCTGGCGCGGGAGCTTTTCGAGCTGCAGGCCCACGACAGCCACAGCGGCGCGCCCCTGCCGCTGTGGCGCGATGGCTGGCAAGCCTTCGTTGTCGACGGCGGCGCGGGCGACGTCACCGTCCGCTACCGCGCCTCGGCCTATGCGGCTGAATTCGGTGAACAGGCCGGCATCGTCGACAGCGAGTACGCTGTGCTGCTGGGCACGCGCTATCTGCACAGCCCGGATCATGCGGGCCCCTGCTCCGTCAGTTATGAGCTGCCGGAAGCGTGGCGCGCCAGCATCCACCATCCGTCCGGGGCCACGCCGCTGGGCGCCAACGGGTGGCGCTATCCCAGCTACGAGATCCTGCTCGATACGCCGGTCGTCATGGGCGGTTACCGCTTGCTCGAGCGTACGGTCCAGGGCACGCCGTTTTACTTTGCCTTTGTTGACAGCGGCGTGGGTTTCGACGAGGGTGTGGAGGCGTTCGTCGACCAGGTGGCGCAGGTGGCGGCGGGCTTTGGACGCATGTTCGGCACCTTCCCTTTCGAGGATTACACCTTCGTGCTGAGCCTGAACCCGGCCGCCGAATGGGGGCTGGAGCATCTGACCAGCACCATGTGCGGACTGAGCCAAGACGTCTTCGTCGATCCCGCACAGAACGCCATCGGCGTGCGCGTGTGCGCCCACGAACTGTTCCATGCCTGGAACGTGCGGCGCCTGCGGCCCGCGCCACTGCTGCAATTGCAGCATGCGCTGACCTGCGGCAGCTTCAGCGAAGGACTGTGGATGGCCGAGGGATTCACGCGCTACTACGAATTTCTGTCTTGTACCCGGGCCGGCATCTACAGTCCCGGACAATTCTTCAGCAGCGTGGTTGGCTATCTGGAACACCTGCGGGCGGTGCCCGCCTACGAGCGCGTCAGCGCGGCCGATTCTTCGCTGGCGACTTACCTGAATCACCCCAAGTACCCCGGCCGGCCGGCCAGCAGCATCGACTATTACGACAAGGGTATGCTGATCGCCTTCGATGTCGATGCCACGCTGCGCTTGGGCTCGAACACACAGACGCTGGACCGCAGCTTCCGCGGCTTCTTCGAGGAATATCTCAGCGGCGGCCGCGATCATGAGGGCTACACCAACGATGATGTGATCACCTACTTCGATAGCCAGCGCGCAGGACTGGGGGCACAGATCGGCGCGGCGGTACGCCATCCGGGCGGGCTGGGCACGGAGGCGCTGCTTGGCGAACTGGGCTTTGCCGTGCAGCACAGTACCGTGCTACAGCTGGGCATCATGTTCCTGAACCAGGGCGCACCGGCCATCTATAACGTGCTCGACAACACGCCGGCCGGAAATAGCGGGCTGGCGCCGGACGACGTTATTACAGGTATCAATGGCTATCCGTACACACCGGCAGCGCTGGCCTGGGCCTCCGCCAAGACGGCGCCAGTGGCGCTGGAGGTGCTGCGCGGCCACCGGCGGCTTATTTTTTCGGTGACGCCTGCGCCTCAGAGCAAGATCAGCGCCTTGATCTGGGCAGGCAACGAGACGCAAGCCGCGCGCCTGGCCACCTGGCTGGAAAACGATTTCGCCCCACTGCCCGGCGAACGCTTCGCCACCGAGTTCTATGAGAACTTCCACGGCATTGAAACGGTAGTGTAAGCGCACGGCCGCCTTGCCGACGTCGCTTTTTCCGACGCCAGCAAAGCGGCCTCCAGTGAAAGTCCTTTGATCCTCATTGGCCTCGCATGTCTGTTGCCGCCCGCCTGCATTCAGATCCATTCCGCCCCCGTATCACCGGGCAGCACAAATCGCCGCTGCCTGCCTTGCTTCCTGCAGGTGAAAAGCACTGCTGATACGCAGCCGTGAAATTTCACATTTGCCAGGCCACGGTGATACAATTTTCGCGCATCAGCAAACGAATGACACCCAAGGAGAATGTGTGAAGGACCTCGCCCCCGCCCTGCCAGCCGATCCGGCCGACCAACCCGCCAATCCCTCGCGCCGGCGCATTTTCCAGGCCGCTTCCGCAGTCGGCCTGGCCGCCAGCCTGCCGGCGCTGGCCGACGCCGCGCCCGCCAGAAAGACCATCGCCAGGGGTTCGCTCGACGCGAAACTCAAGGCGCACGTCAAGAACGTGGTCGTGATCTACCTGGAAAACCGCAGCTTCAACAACCTGTTCGCCAACTTCCCCGGCACCAGCGCGCCCCTGTCCGCCGTCACGGCCGAACAGGCGCGGCAGCTGGACCGCGACGGCAAGCCGCTGGCCACCCTGCCGAAGATCTGGGGCGGCCTGGTGCCGAACCAGCAAAATATCGGCGGCATCGATTACCTGATCAAGGAAGAGCAGATTTCCGGCCTGCCGAACGCGCCCTACAAACTGAGCGACGCGTCCGGCAAGCCCCTGCCCGAGAGCATCATCACGCGCGACCTCGTGCACCGCTTCTATAACAACCAGATGCAGATCAACGGCGGCAAGAACGACGGCTTTGCCGCGTGGGCCGACAGCGGCGGCCTGGTGATGGGCCACTACGGCGAAACGTCGAAAAACCTGAACCTGTGGCAGATCGCCGAGCAGTACACCTTGTGCGACAACTTCTTCATGGCGGCCTTCGGCGGCTCCTACATGAACCACCAGTTCCTCGTCACGGGCCGCGCCAACGAATACTTCAATGCCGCCGAGACGGCGGCGAAGAAAAAGATCGCCGTGCTGTCCGATGGCCCTCAAGGCGTGCGCCTGGCGATCTCGCCCGAGTGCCCCGCCTCCGCGCTCGATGGCAAGCCGAAGTACGTGAACGACGGCGCCCTCACGCCGGACGGCTATGCCGTCAACACCATGGCGCCGCCATATCAACCGAGTTACGTTCGCCCCGCCTTCGATGGCGATCCGCTGCATGCCGACCCGGCCGACGCGAACACCCTGCCACCGCAAACCTATGACACCATCGGCGATCTGTTGTCGCGCAAGGGCGTCAGCTGGGCGTGGTACGGAGGCGGCTGGCAAGCGGCGCTCGACCAGAAGGGCGGCGGCAGCAAGCCGAATTTCCAGTTCCACCACCAGCCGCTGAACTACTTCAAGCAGTTCGCGCCTGGCACGGCTGCGCGCGCCGAGCACCTGCGCGACGGCGGCACGGGCGACAGCCCGATCTCGAACAAATTCCTCGCCGCCGCCGTGGCGGGCAAGCTGCCGGCCGTGACCTTCTACAAGCCGCAGGGCAACCTGAACCTGCACGCGGGCTATTCGGATATCGAATCGGGCGACCAGCACGTGGCCAACATCATCCAGCATCTGAAGGAATCGCCGCAGTGGAAAGACATGATCGTGGTGATCACGTTTGACGAAAACGGCGGCTGGTGGGACCACGTGGCGCCGCCCAAGGGCGACCGCTGGGGCCCGGGCACGCGCATTCCCGCCATCGTCGTCTCGCCGTACGCGAAAAAAGGCGCCGTCGACCACAGTTTTTATGACACGACGTCGATCCTGCGCCTGATCACGCGCCTGCACGATCTGCCGCTGCTCGAAGGCCTGAAAGTGCGCAACGACGCGTTTGCGTCACGCGGCGCGCTGCCGCCGGGCGACTTGACTGGCGCCTTGAGCTTCCGCTAAGCCTCCCACAATGCGGCACGCCTGTGATACACTGCGTGCCGCACTTAAATCCGCAGGACAGGTATTCCTGACGGTTGTTCCAACAATGAGCCCGACTCCAGTAGCCGGGCTTTTGTTTTGTGGATGAAGTTAAAGCGTATTGACATAGGCCGGCAGCACCTTGCCCGCCCCTTGGCTTTCACAGGCCAGGGACAGAGGTTAGCAAATGAGAGATAAAAAAGACAACGCCACCATCGACTTGCCCGGCTTCGGCCAGCTGCCAGCGCACGAGGCGCCAGAGCCGGCGCCGGAACCGCAGCGCCGAGCGCGCGCGCGCAAGGTGGCCTTGAAGCAGGTGCAGCTCGAATTGCTGGAGCCGACCGACGCCACGGGCCTGCCCGTATGGACGCGCGACGCCGGCCTCGATCTCACTGGCTTGCCCATCTGGGCGCCAGATAATTAGTACCCACGCCGGCGGCCGTTTGCCGCCGGCTTCCACACCACCATCCGCACAAGGGCGTAGAACGCCTGTAGACTGTGCCCATCCACCCGCTTTTTACCGGCTCCGCCCCTATGAACACCACCACCGCCACCACCAATTCTTTTTCCAGCCTGCCGCTGACGCCCGCCTTCCTGGCCAATCTGGACTCGCTCGGCTACCACGAGATGACCACCATCCAGGCGCAAAGCCTGCCGGCGGTGCTCGATGGCCGCGACCTGATCGCGCAAGCGAAAACGGGCAGCGGCAAGACGGCCGCCTTCGGCATAGGCATCCTGCACAAGCTCAATCCGGCCTGGTTTGCCGTGCAGGGCCTGGTGCTGTGCCCCACGCGCGAACTGGCCGACCAGGTGGCCAATGAATTGCGCCGCCTGGCGCGCGCGGCCGGTAACATCAAGATCCTGACCCTGACGGGCGGCGCGCCGATGCGCCCGCAAATCGCCTCACTGGAACACGGCGCCCATATCGTCGTCGGTACGCCGGGCCGCATGCGCGACCACCTGGGCCGCGGCACCATCAACCTGAACCACGTGCAGACCCTGGTGCTCGATGAAGCGGACCGCATGACGGACATGGGCTTTTACGAGGAAATCGCCGGCATCGTCAGCGCCTGCCCCGCACGCCGCCAGACCCTGCTGTTCTCGGCCACGTATCCGGAAGACATCCGCCGCGCCACGGCATCGTTCCTCGTCAATCCGCTGGAAGTGACGGTCGAGGCGCAGCACGACAACGACAAGATCGAGCAGCGCTTCTATGAAATCGGCTTCGACGAGCGCAATGGCGCCGTCGGCAAGCTATTGAAACACTTCAAGCCGGAATCGACCTTGGCCTTCTGCAACACCAAGGTGCATTGCCGCGAACTGGCCGACGAACTGCGCCAGCAAGGCTTTTCCGCGCTGGCCCTGTATGGCGAACTGGAGCAGCGCGAGCGCGATGAAATCCTGGTGCTGTTCGCCAACCGCAGCTGCTCCGTGCTGGTCGCCACCGACGTCGCCGCGCGCGGCCTCGATATTTCCGACCTGGGCGCCGTGATCAACGTCGACGTCTCGAAAGACACGGAAGTGCACATCCACCGCATCGGCCGCACTGGCCGCGGCAGCAAGAAGGGCCTGGCCCTGTCGCTGTGCGCGCCGAACGAGAAAAAATGGGTCAAGCTGATCGAGCAGTACCAGAACAGCGCCGCCGAATGGCACGACCTGAAGGAACTGGCGGAAGATGACGGGATCGAGGCGCTGCCGGCGCCGATGGTCACCCTGTGCATCATGGGCGGCAAGAAGGACAAGCTGCGTCCGGGCGATTTGCTGGGCGCATTGACGGGCGATGCGGGTCTGACGAAGGAGCAAGTGGGCAAGATCAACGTGTTCGAGTTCATGACCTACGTGGCGCTGGACCGCAAGGTGGCCGAAGCGGCCTTCAAGCGCCTCAACGCCGGTAACTCCCTGGGCCGCGACTTCGGCAACATCAAGGGCCGCAGCTTCAAGATGCGCTTTATCGAGGCGTAAGCTGCTGCAATGCACGCAGGGCCGCCATGGCCCTGCGTCCCGGATAGTCTTCCCACACGGGATAGCGCCCGCGGTAGTAGCAGCTCCAGTAACTGATGCTGCGCCGCTCCAGTGTGGCGAGATACGCGGGATTCTCCCGCAGATAGCGCACCAGCGCTTCTCCATTCCAGGCCGGCAGCGCCGCGCCAATCACCTCGATAATCTCCAGCACGTATTCGCCGCACAGGTGCACGACGAACGGCACCGTCCATACCCGCTGCTGCTGCAGCAGCTGTCTTGCACACGCTTCGCGCAGATGGCCGTCATGGTGGCGCGTGCCCAGGCACAGAGCGATCACGCCCGCGTCGCCGGGCAGCCGGGTACAAGTGAGCAACTGCTCGCGGTCGTAGTACGTGCGCGTCGGGATCAGCAAGGTCTCGCCATTCTGATACACGGCAAATGGCGGGTGTGCCCGGCTGCTCCCCAGCGCGGGCAACAGCTGCGCCACAGTGCCGGCCAAGGCGGCCGGAAAGGCGTCCGCTTCAGCCATCGCGCCCTTCCCGGCACACCTTGCGCACGCCCAAGGCAGGTTTATCCACCTTTTCAAAGATCACATTCGAATACCATGCGGCAGGATCGCCTGCGCTGGGCTTGCCCAGCGAAATATGGTAGCCGCCCTGCGTGAACAGGGCCGTGGTTTCCTTGCCCGGCGTGGCCCCCCGCAGGAAGGCCGGCCAGGCCGCCTTGTCGACTGGCGTAAAACGCGCGGCCAGCAGCGCCAGCAAACGCGCATGCGTGGCTGGCGCATACGGGAACAGGTACAGGTATTCGACCAGTTCACCGCCGTCGGCCAGGCGCGTGACGGCGGCCGTCGCCGCCTCGATCTCGCCGCCAAAGCGGCACAAGGTGCCGCCGCTGTAGGCGAAGTCGATGATGGTCGCCGGCGCGCACGCCTGCCGTTCGCGGTCGATGCCGACGGGCGGCAGCGCGCGCACTTGCGCCAGCAGCGCCTCTCCTGACGGAGCCAGCGCGGGAAAGCCCGGACACTCGCTGGCCGCCTGCGCGGCAGAAAAGACCAGGCAACAACTCAATAGCAGCACACGACGCTTCACGGCATCTCCCTATTATCAGGCGGCCATTATGCAGGACATCTTCACAATGGCCGCGCCTGTTGCCCTTGCGGCGTATCGTCGATGTCATAGCCGGCGGCACGCGCCAGTGCGCGCAAGCGGTCCGCCTCGGCCCACAGTCGCTGCGCGCGGGCGAGCGCCCTTTCTGCCATCCAGGCCTGCACCTGCTGCGGCACGTCCACCTGCGCCGGCTGCCAGCGCAGCAAGTCCAGGCCCAAGGCCTCGTCGAAGCGCAGCAAGGTCGCTTTTTTGACGCTATCGGGCAGATCGCTTTTCAGCAGTTCCCAGGCCACGGCCAGCGCGCGCGGAAAATTCAGGTCATCGTTGAGCTGTTCCGTGAAGCGGCCCAGCCACGCCGGATCGGCATCGCCTTGCGCCTCGCCCAGACCATGCACGGTAGAGCGCAGGCGCGCCAGGCCGCTGGCGGCGGCGCGCAAGGCGTCGTCCGTGAAATTGAGGCTGCTGCGGTAATGGGCGCCCAGGCACAGGTAGCGGTAGGCGAGTGGATCGACGCCCTGCTCCACCAGGCTTTGCAGGCGCAAAAAGTCACCCGAAGATTTCGACATCTTCGCATCCTGCGTCTTGAGGAAAGCGCCGTGCAGCCAGAAATTGGCCAGGCGCGTGCCGTGGCGCGCCTGCGTTTGCGCGATCTCGTTGCTGTGGTGGACAGCCACGTGGTCTTCGCCGCCGCAATGCATGTCGAAATACGTCCCAAGGTGCTTTTCCGCCATCGCCGAGCATTCGATATGCCAGCCGGGAAAACCCAGGCCCCAGGGGCTGTCCCATTCCATCTGCCGCTGGCCCGGCACGCCGCTGAACTTCCACAGCGCGAAGTCGCAGATGTCGCGCTTCTCGCCCAGCTCCACCCGTTTCCCCGCCTGCAGGCCATCGCGCTTCAGGCGCGCCAGCTTGCCATAATCATCCTGGCGCGTGGTGTCGAAATAGATGCCGTCGTCGGTGCGGTAGGTGTAGCCCTTGGCTTCCAGGTCGCCGATGAACGCGATCTGCTCCGCGATATGGTCGGTGGCGCGGCACCAGATGGTGGGCGGCAGGATATTCAACTGGCGCAGATCGTCTTCAAACGCGCGCGTGAATGCGGCGGCGATGTCCCAGGCCGACTCGCCGCTGCGCCGGCTGCGCGCTTCCACCTTGTCATCGCCGCTGTCCGCATCCGACGTCAAATGGCCCACGTCCGTGATATTCATCACGTGGCGCACCTGCAAGCCGTTGAACGCGAGCGCGCGGCGCAAGCCGTCGACGAACAGATAGGTGCGCAAGTTGCCGATATGCGCGTAATCGTAGACGGTGGGGCCGCAGGCGTACAGGCCCGCCTGGCCCGGGGCGATGGGTTCAAACGGCCGCAGGCTGCGGCTATACGTATCGTACAAATGAAGTGTCATGCGGGACTTTCATGCGCATTGCGGAAAAAGAAAATGGCCACAGGTTTTTCAACACTGTGGCCATCGAATGAGGAGTAAAAAGTTTAACGGCGCCGGGCCGCATCCTCACGAAGCCAGGCGCACGGACACAGCGCAGCAGCGGCGCCGGATGCAAAAACTGGAGCGAGGATGAAAGTGATCATGGGACAAATATCGCATGGACGCGGGCGGGCAGTCAAGCCCTTCCGCGTCCCCCGCTTATTTTTTCGCCTGCTCGATATGCGGCAGCAGCACCGTCAGGATACCCAGCAGCGGCAGGTAGGAGCAGATTTGATACACATAGGCGATGCCCGCCACGTCGGCCAGATGGCCCATGGCGGCGGCGGCGATGCCGGACACGCCGAACATCAGGCCAAAGAAAATCCCGGCGATCATGCCCACCTTGCCCGGCACCAGTTCTTGCGCGAAGACGACGATGGCGGAAAAGGCGGAAGAAATCACGAAGCCGATGATCACCGTCAAGACGGCCGTCCAGAACAGGTCCACATACGGCAACAGCAAGGTGAACGGGGCGGCACCCAGGATGGAAATCCAGATCACGCGCTTGCGGCCGATGCGGTCGCCGATGGGGCCGCCCATGAAGGTGCCGGCCGCCACGGCGGCGAGGAACAGGAACAGGTATAGCTGCGCATCGCCGAGCGACAGGTGGAATTTGTCGATCAGGTAAAAGGTGTAATAACTCGACAGGCTGGCCATGTAGATGTACTTCGAGAACACCAGCAGGGCCAGCACGCCCAGCGCTTGCAACACCTTGTTGCGCGACAAGTTCGGCCCGTGGCCGCCCGCCTTCGGCTTGAAGCTGGCCAGGTGGCCGCTATACCAGTGGCTGACCTTGTACAGCACGCCGATGGCCAGCACGGCCAGCAAGCTGAACCAGGCGACATTGCCGTGGCCGCGGTTGACGATGACGGCCGCCGCCAGCAACGGCCCCAGCGCGGAACCCACGTTGCCGCCCACCTGGAACAGGGACTGGGCAAAGCCGTATCGCCCACCCGAGGCCATGCGCGCCACGCGCGACGCTTCCGGGTGGAAGGTCGAGGAACCGACGCCGATCAGGCCAGCGGCGAGCAGCAGGGTCGGAAAGGTCGAGACGACGGACAGCATCAGCACGCCGGCCAGGGTAAAGCACATGCCGATCGGCAACAGGAATGGCAACGGACGGCGGTCCGTGTACAAGCCGATCCACGGCTGCAGCAACGATGCCGTGCACTGGAACGTCAGGGTTATAAGGCCGACCTGGGTAAAACTGAGTGAAAACTCGGCTTTCAGCATCGGGTAAATCGACGGCAATAATGCCTGGATCAGGTCATTGAGCAAATGCACGAAGGCGACGGCGCCCAGGATGTGCATGGCCAGACCGGATGGTTGTTGGGAACGATGAAGCGAGGGGGCCGCCGGCACGGGCTTGGCCAATGCTGGAGCAGTTGTGGTTGTATGCATGTGTCATCCGCAATAATCGGGCTCGGCGGGCGGCCCGGCAAAGAAGCCAGTATAGTATGGTCGCCGAACTGATAACTTCCAATAATCGTCGCCCAAGTGACAACCACGAGACAAGCCAGCGCCCCACATGTATACCCAGCAACCTGCCCAGACCCACCCCGCTGGCGTGCCGTTCAGCCGCAGCACCAGCTCGCACGATTACCAGCACGTGCCGCGCCCCGTGACGGCCATGTCCAGGCAATATGCGGTGGGCGACTATACGGCGCCGCACAGCCATGTACGGGCGCAACTGCTGTATGCGACGGAAGGCGTGATGCGCGTCTCCACCGGGCACGGCGTGTGGATATTGCCGCCCCGGCGCGCCCTGCTGATCCCCGTGGGCATCGTGCATGAGGTCAACATCTTGAGCGAACTGAGCATGCGCACCGTGTACATCGATGCGCAGGTAGCGGCCCAGTATGGCGCCGATTGCAAGGTGCTGGAAGTGAGCCGGCTGCTGCGCGAGCTGATCCTGGCCTTGCTGGCCGAACCGATCGAGTATGCGCTGGCGGGACGCGGCGACTGGCTGGCCCACCTGATCCTGTCGGAACTGGCGGCCGCCGATACGGTGCCCCTCGCCATCCCATGGCCGCGCGACCGCCGCCTGGTGGCTGTCTGCTCGGCCATCATGAGCGCACCGGGCAGCCGGCGCAGCATCGAAGACTGGGCGCAGGAGGCGGGCGCCAGCGCGCGCACCCTGATCCGTCTGTTTCCCAAGGAAACGGGCTTGCATTACCGCCAATGGCTGCAGCAAGTCCACCTGGCCGAGGCATTCTGCCGCCTCGACCGGGGCGAAGGCGTGGCCGCCATCGCCTATGCGCTGGGCTACGCCAGCCCCAGCGCCTTCAGCGCCATGTTCCGCCGCATCCTGGGCCGCACGCCGCAGCACTACCTGAGCGAGTGGCGCGCCGCGTAGGTCGGCAAGCGCCGCTGCCGGCATTGTCGGCTTACGCCCTGCGGGCTAAGCCGACCTACACCTTGATTTTTCACCGGCAACCAGGCGATACGCCAGCCGCGTAGGTCGGCTTAGCGTGGCGCAGCCGCGCGTAAGCCGACAAGCTACGCTGCCGGCATTGTCGGCTTACGCCCTGCGGGCTAAGCCGACCTACTCTTTTTCGCCAGCAATCAAGCGGTAGGCCAGCGCGCCCAGCAAGGCGCCGATGATGGGTGCCAGCCAGAACAGCCACAACTGGCTGGTGGCCCAGTCGCCCACGTACAAGGCCACGCCCGTGCTGCGGGCCGGGTTGACGGAGGTATTCGTCACGGGAATGCTGATCAGGTGGATCAGGGTCAGCGCCAGGCCGATCGGCAGCGGGGCGAAGCCGGCCGGGGCGCGCTTGTCGGTGGCGCCCAGGATGACGATCAGGAAGAACATCGTCAGCACGATTTCAATCACCAGCGCCGACAACATCGAATAGCCGCCCGGCGAATGGGCGCCATAGCCGTTCGAGGCAAAGCCCTTGCTGACATCGAAACCGGCCTGCCCGCTGGCGATCACGTACAGCACGCCGCCGGCCACGATGGCGCCCAGCACTTGCGCGATGATGTACGGCAACAGTTTATTGGCGGGAAAGCGGCCACCGGCCCACAGGCCGATCGAGACGGCAGGATTCAAATGGCAACCCGAGATGTGACCGATGGCGTAAGCCATGGTCAGCACCGTCAGGCCAAACGCCAGCGCCACACCGGCAAAGCCGATGCCAAGGCCGGGAAAGCCAGCCGCCAGCACGGCGCTGCCGCAACCGCCCAGCACCAGCCAGAACGTGCCGAGAAACTCGGCTCCATATTGTTTCATGATGTATTCCTTTAAAGTGACGAGAAAACGTGCCAGGGACGACGAATCGGACCGCTCACCACCTTTGCCCGCGCCCAGGGGGCGACGACAAAGCACAGCACCAGCAACGCAACGCAGCGCACGCTGCAGAGCGCAGATAATGACATGATGTCATTATCAATGCAACATTATTTTGTGCAATAATGCTAATGGTTATCTTGTCACTTAAAGGTTTTTTGATAATTTTATGGCGCGGGGCGGCGCATGTATTTTTGCGGCGCCTCCAGCGGCGCAAAACCAAAGCCCGCATACAGGCCATGCGCGTCGTCGGTGCCCAGCATCCAGGCGACATCGCGCAAGCGTACATCGCCGAGCACGGCGGCCACCATCTGCTTGCCATACCCGCGCCCCTGATATGGCGGCAGCACAAAGACATCGCGCAGGTAGGCAAAATCCGTGTAATCGGTGATGACCCTGGCGAACGCCACTTGCTGGTCATCGACATAGCCGCCGAAACTCAGCGCGTTGGCTATGCCCTTGCGCACCGTCTCGATCGCCACGCCACGCTTCCAGTACGACTGCTCGCTCAGGTAGCGGTGGATCATGGGCACGTCCAGTTCGCCGCGTTCGCTGGAGATGCGTAGTGGCGCGTGCATCAGTTCTTGTACAGCAAGTCGGCTTCGGCAATGCTGGGCTCGCCGAAGTACACGGTGCGCAGTTCCCCCTTGTCGTCGCTGCCCATGTACACGCCCGTCATGCTGCGCGCGACCGGGTCGTACAGGATGGTGTAGTGGTGGCCGCAATTGTGCGGTTCGCAGACGCTGCTCAGCAGGCGCGCCTTGCCGTCGATCTCGACGGGCTTGAGCGGACTGGCCACGCCATCTGGCACCCAGCGCTGGCGCTTCAGGCCGGCTTTTTTCAAGCCCACATTGAAGGCCGTGCGAAAGGCGTAGTCCGCCTTGTAGACGTCGGGGAAATACGGGCAGGTATGGCCGCCGTCGCAGCTTTGCGCTTGCTCAATGAGCGACAGCCTGGGCGTACGCGCTTGCGCCGGCATGGCGGCCAGCGCCACGGCGGCGGCCAGGAACAGGGGGGACAACAAACGTGCGGACATGACTTCTCCTGAAAGCATAGTGTAATGGGGGGCAGCATAGCAGAATGCCATGCTTGCACACCCGCATCAGGGAGAGCAGCGGATGCCGACCACGCCGTTGACCTTGCCTTCCGGCCAGCCCGTCTCGCGCCAGCGGTACACGCCGGGCGCGACGATGATCAACTGCCATTCCACCAGCTTGCCAGCGGCATTGAGGCGGGTTTCATTGTCATAGCGCAAAGTCAGGCTGCGCTCCGTTTCCGCCACCACGGTCGCGGCAAAGCGGTTGGTTTCACCGAGCTTGCTTTTCCAGGTGCGGTCGTTGAAGATCGCCAGCCGCTGATGATCGTCAGACAGCTGCATGCGCGTAAAGTGCCGCGCTTCTTCGCAAACACTGCTCGTATTCACGCTGTCGGACCAACTGCCAGACAGTTGCGCGGCATCAAAAGGAGTCGGGGTGGCGGCCATGGCCGCGCTCAGCAGCAAGATTGCAAGCATAGTTATCGAAAGAAAGCGAAAAGTATCATCATGGTCAACGCAGCGCCTGCGTGATGCTGGACGGCAATGCCGGTGTACGCCGGTGCAACGTCGCCTGCTCATAGGCATAGGCCATCGCAATGAGCGGCATGTCGCCATGGGCAGGTCCGATGAAGGACAAACCGACGGGCAAGCCCGCAACCACGCCGGCAGGCACCGTAATGTGCGGCAAGTCGGACTGCGGCGATACGCCATGGCAGGTCGGACCCACCAGCGCATCGAGCTCATGCGAGCACAGCAAGGCTGCGATGCCGTCTGGTCCGGGCGCAGGCGGCGTCTCGATCAGTTCCGCGCCCTGTTCGCGCAGCACCAGCAGTGCCTGCTCGATCACGGCATCGGTCCCGGCACACTGGCCGAACAGGTGGCGCGCCACGCCGATACGGCGCCCATGCAAGCCGGCGGCGTCGAGCACCATGCCATCGGCCAGGCGCTCGCCCGTCAGGGCAGCGAGCAGCCAGGCCGCTTCCCGCACGCTGGGCGCCATCGGTCCCGCCGTGGCTGGCTCGCCGCCCTGCCCGGCGGCTGCCCTGCCCGTGGGTTTGATGGCGACCAGGCCGCAATTTGAAGCAGGCGCGACGATGGCGCCGTCCGCCGCGCTGTCCACGGCCAGGATGGTCAGGCCGGCCCAGCTGGCACTGGCATGCGGCACGCTGACGGCGGCCCACTGGCGCAAATTGCTTTTGCCGATGATGACGGCGCCAGCCGCGCGCAAACGCGCCGCGACAAAGGAATCGCAACTGGCCTGCGTGGCCAGCTGCGCCTGCGTGCGCGTCTTCATGCGGTCGCCGGTGGCGATATTGTCGCGCAAGACGACAGGGATGCCATGCAAGGGGCCGCGCACCTTGTGCCCCTGCCGCTCGCGGTCCATTTCCAGGGCAATTTTCAGCGCATCGGGATTGATTTCTATGCCGGCATAGGCACGCGCGCCGATGCTGCACAGGGAGCGGATACGCGCCAGGTACTGCGACGTCAGCGCATGCGAACTGAGCTTGCCTGCCCGCATCATCTGCTGTTGCGGCAAGACACCCGCATCGAGCAGGTGGGCCATGGGGCTGGCGGGCGCCGTGGCACGGGCCAATACGGGGCGCGACACGCGCGCCGGCACGGCAGGCGTCGCGCCCCGATATGCGCCGTCGCGCACCATATGACTACGCTGCATGCTATCTCCAGGAAACTTCAGTGCTTCTAACGCAATAATGTGCTATCCATAGCATAGCAGTCCTTGCAACTCAATTGTTGTCAAAGGGAATTATTTTTTAAGCAAAAAAAACGCCGCCCGAAGGCAGCGTTTCTTGATGGTCAAGCACTGGGGCAAATCAGTTGCGCACGACACGCTTGTATTCGTTGGTACGGGTGTCGATTTCGATGACATCGTCCTGTGCCACGAACAGCGGTACTTGCACGATGTGGCGGTGCGCTTCGATGGCGTTTTCGATCTTGGCTTCTTTCAGGACGTTGCCCGAAGTGTTGCCCTTGACCGCAGGCTCCGAGTACACCACTTGACGGGCGATGGTCGTAGGCAGTTCAACGGAGATAGCCTTGCCGTCGTAGAAAATGGCTTCGCATTCCATGCCATCCTTCAGGTAATGCAGTGCATCGCCCAGGTTTTCTTCTTCGATTTCGTACTGGTTGTACTCGGTGTCCATGAAGACGAACAGCGGGTCGGCGAAGTACGAATACGTCACGGGCTTTTTATCCAGAACAACAACGTCAAACTTGTCGTCGCCGCGGAACACGTTTTCCATCGGGGTGTTCGTCAGAAGATTTTTCATCTTCCATTTGTAGGTGAAGCCCGTGCGGCTCGAACCGTTGACATCAGAACGCAACACGATCATTGGCTTGCTGTCGACCATGATGATATTGCCAACACGAATTTCTTTTGCGGGTTTCATAGGAATGTACGTAAAAAGTGGGTTGCATGAAGACCATCTGCCGCCTGTGCGCCATCAGCGCCGCAAGCTTGCGTTTGATCGGTTAAAAATACGTTAGAAATAACCGGGCATTTTACCTTAATTTTTGGCAAGCGCCTATCTCGTCGCGCCGGCGAACGCCAGCAAGTTACTTGCCAGATCGCCATTGGACTGCATCTGCCGCTGCCAGGCCCGCGCGCGTGCCCTGATGCGCGGCAGGTCGGCCTGCAAGGCGGGCCACAGCAGCGTCCACGGCAAGGCGTCCGCGCTGGCGCCATTCCAGGCCAGCGCCGCCTGCGCCAGGCTGTCGATGACACCATCGGCATCGGCCGCATAGCGCTGCAGGAAGGCGCGCAATTTCACATGATGCAAGTTTTCATCCTGCAAATAGATATGCCAGAGAAACGGCTGGCCGGCCCATTGCGCGCGCACGAAGGAATCCTCGCCGCGCACGAGATTGACGTCGCAGGCCCACAGCAAGCGGTCGTAATCGTCTTGCGGCACGAAAGGCAGCACGCGCACGGTCAGCGCGCCATGCGTGCGCACCGCACCAGCCGTCGCCGCATCGTCGCCGATAAACGCCTGAACGGCATCGAACGCGACGCCTTCCGGCACCAGGCATGTCACGGGCTCGCTACCTGCCTGCCATACGCCAAACAACTGGGCGACGGGCGCGGACGGATAGCAGAACAGCGATACTTTCAAAGCAGACATTTCCGCCGGACTCACGCCGAATTGCCCCAGGAATGCCGCCATGGCGCCGGCATCGGCCTGGAATGCCAGCCTTTTTTCATCGAGCGCCGCCTCGCGCAGCAAGCCGCCCGTTTTATTGGTAAAACCGGGGAAGAAGAAATGCTTGATCATGCCATGGCGTGGCGAGGTCAGCGCATGGCAGCCCTCGACCCACTCTTCCGCCGTCAAGCCTTCCAGGTTCAGCCACACCGGCTGCGGCGAACACTGCGCCATGGCGGCGATGTAGCCGGGTGGAATGTCGCAGGCAAAAAACTCGATGACGATATCGGCGATATCGGCCGGCGCAAACACGCCATCCTGGCCGCGCCAGTGGCGGATCATGACGCCGGACACTTGCTGCGCTTCGGCAGCCACATCGATTTCAGGACAGATGCACTGGAAACTGGATAAATCATCGACCCACAGGGTGACGGCCACGCCGTGCTCGCCGCCCAGTTGCCGCGCCAGACGCCAGCAAATGCCGATATCGCCGTAGTTGTCGACGACTTTGCAGAAAATGGCCAGGGATGGTGCGCGATCGGTAGGAAGTGGCATAGTCAACGGGAAGAGAAAAACGTGGGCACGACGCCCAATAACAAAAAAGCCGCACTGTTTTACCAGGCGGCTTTGTTGTTGGCTGATTCAGCCGGTCTGGCGTCCCCAAGGGGATTCGAACCCCTGTACTCACCGTGAAAGGGTGATGTCCTAGGCCTCTAGACGATGGGGACAGAAATCTGTCCTGAATGCATTACTCCGCATCCTGACCCGGTACTGCAGCGATCGCAGAAATAAAAAAAGCCTGACTTGTCAGGCCCGTTCAGCAC
>NZ_LT607488.1:0-73530 GCF_900095235.1 Janthinobacterium sp. UMAB-60 | reverse complement strand
ATGCCATGCAAGCGCTCTCCCAGCTGAGCTATACCCCCCGGGCGCAGAAACACTGCCACTTCTTCACTACCACAACACCAGACCGAACTGGCGTCCCCAAGGGGATTCGAACCCCTGTACTCACCGTGAAAGGGTGATGTCCTAGGCCTCTAGACGATGGGGACCTGTGCTGGCTCTACTCTCAGCGGACTCTTCGTTGAAGGCTTTGCTTAGCCCCTCAAAAAAGCGTGCGCGAAGTTTAACACGAAGCGATTCACGAAATCAACTACCGGGGGTTTTATTTTCCATCTTATTTGCAGAGATCTCCCTATGGGACAGAAGATACTCATACGATATGGAAATACTGCGTCATTGCAATTTCAGCAGACGCAAAAAAAGCCGCATAAGCGACCTGACATGACTATGGATGTTGATTTAAGGCGACGGTGTTGTCGGATTACGCTGCGCCTCGGCGGCCCCGCTAATCCGACCTACGCCATATTCCCCGAGGGGTATGGCGGGAAGTGTCGCGGAAATAAAAAAAGCCGCTCGAGGCGACTTTGATTATCATGTGATTTCTGCGCTGTTGGTGGAGGTAAGCGGGATCGAACCGCTGACCTCTTGCATGCCATGCAAGCGCTCTCCCAGCTGAGCTATACCCCCCGGGCGCAGAAATAATAAAAGCCGCACTTGGCGACTTTGTTCCACTACTTGCTTTCCATCCAGAGCCTGTTTTTTACGGGCCTGAACTTACAACAATCAGTACAAACAACTGCCACTACTATACCACAACTACCTGGCGTCCCCAAGGGGATTCGAACCCCTGTACTCACCGTGAAAGGGTGATGTCCTAGGCCTCTAGACGATGGGGACCATGGAACTACAGTTTGCTACCTTACTTCTGCGCTGTTGGTGGAGGTAAGCGGGATCGAACCGCTGACCTCTTGCATGCCATGCAAGCGCTCTCCCAGCTGAGCTATACCCCCGTTGGTGCAGAAACAAGAGTATAGCAAAGAAGTTTCACTCTGCAAATACCCTTTTTCGTCTATGAGCAACTTTTCATAGGGGCGGTTTCCGCACGCTGTTTTTACGCGTATTTCATCGCGGCGATTACAGCCACTTTACCAGGCGCGCCAGCACGGTGTCGCGGCCGAACATCACCACCACCTGGTCGATGGCCGGCGTCTGCAGCTGGCCCGTCAAAATCAGGCGCAAGGGCATGGCCAGCAGCGGCATCTTGATGGTGTTGGCAGCCAGCACTTCCTTGATCATGGCGGCAACGGCTTCCTTGCTCCACTCCACCGTGGCGATGCGCTCGGCAAACTGCGCCAGCACGGGCTTGATCGCGTCCGTGATGTGCTGCGTCACCAGTTCCGCTTCCGGCTGCGGCTCGCGGAAGAACAGCATCGAGGCGGCAGCCAGTTCATTGACGGTGTTGGCGCGCTCTTTCATCATGCCCAGCACTTGCGCCAGGTCCGGCGCGCCTTCGAAGACGGCGCCGGCGGCGACCATTTGCGGACGCGCCAGGTCGGCCAGGCGGGTATTGTCGGCCTGCTTGATGTACTGGTTATTAAGCCACTTGAGCTTTTCCAGGTCGAACTGCGCGGCCGACTTGGTCAGGTGATCGAGGTTGAACCATTCGCAGAACTGCTCCACCGAGAAGACTTCATCGTCGCCATGGCTCCAGCCCAGGCGCGCCAGGTAGTTCAGCATCGATTCAGGCAGGAAGCCCTGCGCCGGGTAATCCATCACGCTGACGGCATCGCGGCGCTTCGACATCTTCTGGCCGTCCGAACCCAGAATCATCGGCAGGTGGCCATACAGCGGCAACGGTGCGCCGATGGCGCGCAGGATATTGATCTGGCGCGGCGTGTTATTGACGTGGTCATCGCCGCGCAGCACGTGGGTGATGCCCATGTCCCAGTCGTCGACGGCCACGCAGAAGTTATACGTCGGCGTGCCGTCAGGGCGGGCGATCACCAGGTCGTCGAGCTCGCGGTTCGAGATCGTGATCGTGCCCTTGACCACGTCGTCCCACGTCACGTCGCCATCGAGCGGATTCTTGAAGCGCACGACGGGCTTGCGATCCGCTGGTACGGCAGGCAGGGTCTTGCCCGGCTCCGGACGCCAGGTGCCGTCGTAGCGGGGCTTTTCGCCGGCCGCGCGCATGCGCTCGCGCATCGCTTCGACTTCGTCCGGCGACGAGTAGCAGTGATATGCCGTGCCTTCGGCCAGCATCTGCGCCACCACTTCGCGGTAGCGGTCCATGCGGGCCATCTGGTAGAACGGGCCTTCGTCGTGGTCCAGGCCCAGCCACTGCATGCCTTCGATGATGGCTTGCACGGCTTCCGGCGTCGAGCGCTCTACGTCCGTGTCTTCGATGCGCAGCACGAAGGTGCCGCCGAAGTGACGGGCATACGCCCAGCTGTATAAAGCGGTGCGGGCGCCGCCCAGGTGCAGATAGCCGGTCGGGCTGGGAGCGAAACGGGTACGGACGGGAGTAGCGGTTGTGGTCATCGAGGTAATCAGGCTTGAATAAGTAAAACGCCATTTTACTCTGTTGACCGCCGCCGCTCCACAAGCGCCGTCACAGCTGCAGCAAGCGCCTTTTCACCTCGTCCGCCTGCGCATGCAGCGCCTGCTCAAACAGGGCGACCAGTTGCGACAGGGGGCGGTGCAAAGGTTTCACGAGATTCACCGTGAACGGCAAGGATACGGCGAAGCGGCGAATCTGCAGGCCCTGCCCCGCATAATCGAGGGCCGTAAGCGGATTGACGATGGCCAGCCCCACGCCTTCGCGCACCATGGCGCAGACGGAGGCGGCGCTGTGCGTGTCGAGCGCCATGCGCCGCTCCACACCGGCTTGCGCGAAGATGGCGTCGATCTGCTGGCGGTAAGGATCGACGACGGCCAGACTGATGAAAGGCTGGCCCGCGAAGTCCGCCGGCTGCAGCACGGATTTCGCCGCCAGCGGGTGCCCATCGGGCAGCACGCACACCTCATCGACGGACATCAGGGTATCGAGCGCGGTACCCGGCGGCGCATTGTCCACTTCCGTCAGGCCGATGTCGTGACGCTGCGCCGACAGCCACTCTTCCAGCAGTGGCGACTCCTGCGGCGTGATGCTGATGCTCACCTTCGGAAAGTCGGCGACGAAGCGCTTGCACGCCTGCGGCAGCAGCGACTGGGAAAACACGGGCAGGCAGGCGATCGACAGCTGCCCCTGGTCGAACTGGCGCAAGGCCGCCGCCGTACTGACGATGCGCTCCAGGCCGAAATACGCGCGCTGCACTTCCTCGAACAGCTGCAGCGCCTGCGCCGTCGGGCGCAGCCGCCCCCGTTCGCGCTCGAACAAGGTCAAACCCGTCAAGTGTTCGAGGCGCGCCAGCTCGCGGCTGACGGTGGGCTGCGAGGTGTGCAACATGGCGGCGGCGGCCGTCACGCTGCCCGTCGTCATGATGGCGCGAAAGACTTCGATATGGCGCAGGGAGATAGTCATGCTCATATCATAAATGAATAAGGTAGCCCTAAATAGATATTTTATGTTTACAAAGAAAACCCGCATCATGCTCGGCACGTAGGTCGGATTAGCGGGCAAAGCCCGCGTAATCCGACGCCACCCATAACATGACAAAGACAACCACCATGAAACCAGTGCCAGACGCCACCCTCGCCCAACTCGCCCAGGAACACGGCACGCCCCTGTGGGTGTATGACGCGGCCACCATCCGCGCGCGCGTGGCGCAGCTGGCGCAGTTCGACACCGTGCGCTTCGCACAAAAGGCCAATTCGAACATCCATCTGCTCACCCTGATGCGCGAAGCGGGCGTGCACGTGGACGCCGTCTCGCTGGGCGAAATCGAACGCGCGCTGCAGGCGGGCTTTACGCCGGCGCAAACGAATGGCGCCGCCGGCGTGGTATTCACCTGCGACCTGTTCGACCGCGCCACCCTGGCGCGCGTGGCGGCGGCAAAAATTGAAGTCAATTGCGGCTCCGTCGACATGCTGCGCCAGCTGGGCCCCGTGTCGCCCGGCCACCGCGTCTGGCTGCGCATCAATCCAGGCTATGGCCATGGTCACAGCAACAAGACCAATACGGGCGGCGAAAACAGCAAGCACGGTATCTGGCACGAAGAGCTGCCGGAGGCGCTGGCCGTCATCCGCGCGCATGGATTGCACCTGGTAGGCCTGCACATGCACATCGGTTCGGGCGTCGACTACAGCCACCTGGAAACCGTCTGCGGCACCATGGTCGACCTGGTGAAAAACATGGGCCACGATCTGGAAGCCATTTCCACGGGCGGCGGCCTGTCCGTGCCCTACCGCGAAGGAGAGCAGCCGGTCGACACGGACCATTATTTCCAGCTGTGGGATGCGGCGCGCAAGCAGATCGAGGCGCACCTGGGCCATCCCGTGCACCTGGAAATCGAACCGGGCCGCTTCCTGGTGGCCGACGCGGGCCTGCTGGTGGCCGAGGTGCGCGCCACCAAGCAAATGGGCGGCAACCACTTCACCTTGCTCGATACGGGCTTCAATGAACTGATGCGCCCCGCCATGTACGGCAGCTACCATGAAATGTCGGTGATCGCGCACGACGGCCGCGCTCTCGATGAGCAGCACGCCACCGTCGTCGGCGGCCCCCTGTGCGAATCGGGCGACGTGTTTACCCAGCGCGATGGCGGCGTGGTGGAAACCCGCTTGCTACCGGCAGCGCAGGTGGGCGACTACGTCGTCTTCGAAGGCGCAGGCGCGTATGGCGCCTCGATGTCGTCGAACTACAACAGCCGCCCGCATGCGGCCGAATACCTGGTCGATGGGGCGCAATCCCGCTTGATCCGCCGCCGCCAGACGGTGGCCGAGCTGATCGCGCTGGAACAACTCTAAAACCGCACCGCGTGCGGGCATGCGCATCTGCTAACATCGGGGCAACTCGATGAAAGCCCGCCATGCCCGCCCAAGTACTTCCCTTCCGCAGCGCCACCCGGCTGCTGCTGTCCCTGCTGCTGTCCGCCGTCCTCGCCGGCTGCGCCGCACTGCCGTCGCTGGAAGGCCGCATTCCCTCCAGCGTCATCACGGATACGGCGCAGACCAAATTAGCCACGGCCATTGCGCCCATGGTGGCGCAGCATCCCGGCGTGTCCGGCATTTATCCGCTGGCCGACGGGCGCGACGCCTTTGCCGCGCGCGCCCTGCTGGCCGCCGCCGCCCAGCGCAGCCTGGACGTGCAGTACTACATCTGGCACAAGGATATTACGGGCACCTTGCTGTTCGACGCCCTGCGCCAGGCGGCCGAACGGGGCGTGCGCGTGCGCCTGCTGCTCGACGATAACAACACGGCGGGCCTGGACCAGACCCTGACCATGCTGGGCAAGCAGCAGAACCTGGAAATCCGCCTGTTCAATCCCTTCGTGCCCCGCGCGCCGCGCGCGCTCGCCTTTGCCACCGACTTTTCCCGCCTCAACCGGCGCATGCACAATAAATCGTTCACGGCCGATAACCAGGCCACCATCGTCGGCGGACGCAATGTGGGCGATGAATATTTTGGCGCGGCCGGCGACGTGCTGTTCGCCGACCTGGACGTGCTGGCCGTCGGCCCCGTCGTCAACGAGGTCTCGCACGATTTCGACCGCTACTGGAACAGCGCCTCGGCCTACCCGGCCAGCCTGCTGCTGACCAGCCCAGTCGAGGGCGACGCGGCCACCATCGCCGCCGAAGCGGACCGCATCGACGACACCAGGGCGGCCGAGGAATACGTGCAGGCGCTGCGCACCTCGCCCTTCGTCAGGCAGATGATGGAACGCACCCTGCCCTTCGAATGGGCGCGCACGCGCATGGTCAGCGACGACCCGGCCAAGGTGCTGGACAAGGCCAGGCCAGGCACGGGCGTGGCGGAAAACCTGCAAAACCTGCTGGGCGTGCCGGAAAAGGAAGTCGACCTGGTGTCGCCGTATTTCGTGCCCGGCAAATCCGGCACGCAGGCCTTTGCGGACCTGGCAAAAAAAGGCGTCGGCGTGCGCATCCTGACGAATGCGCTGGAAGCGACCGACGTGGCGGCCGTGCATGCGGGTTACGCGAAGTGGAGAAAGCCGCTGCTGGAAGCGGGCGTGCTGCTGTATGAATCGCGCCGCTCGTGGGAACGGGGCGACGCGCGCGCGCAGCCTGGCCACCTGGGCAGCTCCGCGTCGAGCCTGCATGCGAAGACCTTTGCCGTCGATGACCGGCGCATCTTTGTCGGCTCGTTCAACTTCGATCCGCGTTCGATCGAGTTGAACACGGAAATGGGCCTCGTCATCGACAGCCCCGCGCTGGCCAGCCAGCTGGGCCTGGCCATGCGCACCACCATCCCGCAGCGCGCCTACCAGGTGCTGCTGGGCGACGACGGCAAGCTGTACTGGATCGCCCGCGACGCCAGCGGCGGCGCCACGCGCTACGACACGGAGCCGGGCACCAGCGTGTGGAAGCGCATGGGGGTGGCGATTCTGTCGGTGCTGCCGATAGACTGGCTGCTGTAAGCGGTTTTGCCAACACTGTTGTCGGATTACGCGTGGCTTTGCCCCGCTAATCCGACCTACGCTCGCTCCAGGCTAACGCAGCCGACGTAGGTCGGGTTAGCGCTCCGCGCGTAACCCGACAACACCACAGCCCCGGAGCCTTACCGCACCGCTTCCGTCAACACCCGCCCTTCCGACGCGGATGGCTGGCGTATGCGCAGCAAATGGGCGAGCGTAGGCGCGATATCGACCACTTCCGCGTACTGGCCATAGGCGCCCGGCTTGATCCAGCGGGGCCCGAAGACCATCAGCGGCACGTTGGTGTCATACGTGTACGGCGTGCCGTGCGAGGTGCCGCCGCTGCCCTTGCCGAAGTACCAGGCCGGCTTTGTGACGACCATCAGGTCGCCCGACAGCTGGCGGTTCCAGGCGCGGCGCATCAGGGTGTCCATGCGCGTGGCGACGGCCCCCGTTTCCATTTGCGTGCGCGTATAGACTTGTGCCAGACCATCCTGCTGCAGCAGGAAGCGGGCTGCCGCGTCTTCCAGGGCGGCGCGATGGACGCCGCTCTTTTCCGCCAGCGCGTAATCGAGGTAGATATTCGGCAGCGACGACGCCGTCACCAGTTTATCGATGCCCAGGGTCGTGGCCAGGTGCTGGTTCAGGCTTGCCACCATCTTGTCGCCGTCGATGCGCTTGGCGGAAAAACCGCCGCGCGCTTCCGTAAATTCGGGCACGTTGGCAAAGCCATGGTCGGCCGTCAGCACCACCAGCACGTTATCCATGCCGACTTTTTTATCGAGGTCGGCAAAGAAGCCGGCCAGCATGCGGTCCAGGCGCTGCAGGTGGTCATGCGACATCCTGCTTTCCGGGCCGTAGGCGTGGTTCACGTAGTCGTGTGCGGACAGGCTCACGCCGAGGATATCGGGCACGCCAGCCGGGTTGCGTCCCAGGTTTTCGCCATCGACGGCGGCGCGCGCGAATTCCAGGGTCAGCTCATCGAGGAAGGGACCGGACTTCAAACGGCTATAGTACTCGCCATCGAGCTTGCCACTGTCGCTGTAATAGGCGAACGGGAAGGTGTTGCGCGTGCCCGGCTTGGCCGGCACGATATCCTCGCGCGCATCATTGGCGTAGGCGCTGTCAGCCAGCAAGGGCGTCCAGCTCTTGCCGTAGTAGCGGTCCTGCGGCTTGCTGGCCTGGTAGCGCTGCACCCATTGCGGATGCTGCTGCATATAATAAGTGCTGCTGGCGAAGTTGCCCGTCTTTTCCATGTACATATAGGCCGTGCCCGTTTTTCCGGCCAGCAGGATGGCGCCCCGGTCCTTGCCCGAGACCGTGACGACCTTGGCCTTGTCGCCCGTGGCATAGCGCAATTCGTCGCCCAGGGTGCTCACGCGCAGCTTCACGGGCGAGGTGCCATCATCGGGTTTCGTCTCTTCGCCGATGTAATGGAAATTGCCATCCTCGGTGCAGTACACGGATTTTTTCGTGACGGGATCGATCCAGTTATTGCCGATCACGCCATGCTGGTACGGATAAGCGCCCGACAGCACGGCCGAGTGGCCGATGGCGGTGACCGTGATGCCATGCGCCTGGTGCGCATCGCTGAACCACGCACCCTGCTCCAGCAGGCGGCGGAAACCGCCCTGGCCGAACTGGTCGCGGTAGCGCGTCACCTGCTCTTGCGGCAAACCATCGACCACCAGCACCACCACCAGCTTCGGCTGCGCCGCAGTGGCAGAAGCAGCAGCAGGAAGCGCCTTGGCCGCATGCGCCTGGCACGCCGCCGCGCCAGCCACCAGCAGCAACGCCTGCGCCAGGTGTCGGGAAAGGGAGAAATTCTTGCTCATATGCACTCATCCAAAGTTAGGCCACCGGGCAGCATACGCAAACTGTATGACGCAATGATGACAAGAAGCACGACCATGAAAAAGGCCGGGCACCATCGCTGGAACCCGGCCTGATGCCGACATGAATCAATATGCGCGATTACTTGACCGTCACCTTGATGCTTTTGCTCAACTCCGGCCCATACGACTGGTGCGCGCCGTTGGCGAACTGCATGGTGAGCGTGTACTGACCCGGCGGCAAGGTGACGTCCGTTTCCGTCTGTCCTTTGCCGAAATGCAAATGCTTGTCATCCATGGGGATCATCTCGCCCGCCTTCATCGGCCCCATATTGATGAGCAGATGATGGTGGCCCGTCCTGGCCGTCATGTCGCCGGCCGGCTTGATGTCCATGCCGCTGACGGCAAATTTCACCTTGAACGGACTGGTCACCGTCGCGCCGTCAACAGGCTCGACGAAGGACACGGATTGGGCGAAGGCGCTGGCGGCCAGCAGGCTGCCGGCAACCAGGACTGCGGCCTGGCGCAGGAATACGGTGGTCAATTGCATGATGTCTCCTCTTGTTTAGTAACAACACGGACTGCATGAAACCATATTCCTGACGAGCATGGCGCCGGATTGTTAACCCATGAAGGGCTGGGGTCGAACCCTGAGGGTTCGACCCCAGTCTCTGCCTTGGGTTTAAGCAGGCTATCGATCAATCGTTTTTGATAACGATCGACGGGAACTTGCTGGTCATATCCTTCGCCTTTTCCGCCACCTTGATGGCGATGGTGCGGGCGATCTGCTTGTAGATCTCGGCAACAGGACCATCCGGCTCAGCCACGACGGTCGGCGTGCCCGAATCCGTCTGCTGGCGGATCGCCATGGTCAGCGGCAGGGCGCCGAGGAATTCCACGCCGAAGTCCGCGCACATCTTCGCGCCGCCGCCGGCACCGAAAATTTCTTCCGCATGGCCGCAGTTCGAGCAGATGTGCGTGCTCATGTTTTCTACCACGCCGAGGATCGGAATGCCGACTTTCTCGAACATTTTGAGGCCCTTGCGCGCGTCCAGCAGCGCGATGTCCTGCGGCGTCGTGACGATCACGGCGCCCGTGACGGGCACTTTCTGCGACAGGGTCAGCTGAATGTCGCCCGTGCCTGGCGGCATGTCGACGATCAGATAATCGAGGTCGCGCCAGTTGGTCTGGTCCAGCAGTTGCTGCAACGCTTGCGTGACCATCGGGCCGCGCCACACCATCGGTTCGTCGGGATCGATCATGAAGCCGATCGACGACACTTGCAGGCCGTGGTTTTCCATCGGTTCCATGCTCTTGCCGTCGAGCGTCTTCGGCTGGCCGCTGATGCCCAGCATCATCGGTTGCGACGGGCCATAGATATCGGCGTCGAGCATGCCGACGGTGGCGCCTTCGGCAGCCAGGGCCAGGGCCAGGTTGACGGCCGTGGTCGATTTGCCCACGCCGCCCTTGCCGGAAGCGACGGCGATGATGTTTTTCACATTGCTCATCGGCTTCAAGCCGCGCTGCACCGTATGCGAAATGATTTTCGACGACACGCCCACGCTGACGTTGCCCACGCCCGGCAGCACGCGCAGCGCGGCCAGCACGGACTTGCGGATCAGGTCGATCTGGCTTTTGGCGGGGTAGCCCAGCTCGATGTCGAGGGAAACATCATTGCCATCGACCTTCAGATTCTTGACGGTTTTGCTGGAAACGAAATCTTTATGTGTATTTGGATCAATAACCTGGGCCAGGGCGGCCTTGACGTCTTCTACTGTGATGCTCATGTAAATCTCCGTGTGTACTACATATGTGCAATACGCGCAGTCTAGCGCAAATTTGCATGGCGCGATGGCGGCAAAAGCATCACTTGCCAGCGCTGCATCTGCTCATATTGCCTTTCCGCTGTTAAAATGTCCTATTATCCATCCCAAAAGTGCATCAATCATGACTCGCAAGCTGTTCGTCACCACTGCCCTGCCTTACGCAAACGCCGCTTTTCACATTGGCCACATCATGGAATACATCCAGGCTGATATCTGGGTCCGGTTCCAGCGAATGCAACGCGATGGCGCAGCCGGCCGTGAAGTGCACTTTGTGGGCGCCGACGATACGCATGGCACGCCCATCATGATCGCCGCCGAAAAGGAAGGCATCACGCCGCAGCAATTCGTCGCCAACATCGCCGCCGGCCGCGCCCAGTACCTCGATGGCTTCCATATCGCCTTCGACAACTGGTATTCGACCGATTCGCCGGAAAACGTCGACCTGTCGCAATCGATCTACCGCAAGCTGCGCGATACGGGCCTGATCGTCACGAAAACCGTCGACCGCTTCTTCGATCCGGTGAAAGGCATGTTCCTGGCCGACCGCAACATCAAGGGCGAATGCCCGAAATGCGGCGCCAAGAACCAGTATGGCGACAATTGCGAAGTGTGCGGCGCCGCTTACCAGCCGACCGACCTGGTCAATCCGTTCTCCGTGTTTACCAACGCGACGCCCGTGATGAAGCCGTCGGAACAGTATTTCTTCAAGCTGTCCGACCCGCGCTGCTTCGAATTCCTGAAAAGCTGGCTGAATACGCCAGGCCGCTTGCAGCCGGAAATGGTCAACAAGGTCAGCGAATGGCTGGGCGAAGCGGGCGAAAAGCTGGCCGACTGGGATATTTCACGTGATGCGCCCTACTTCGGCATCCCGATTCCCGATGCGCCAGGTAAATTCTTCTATGTGTGGATGGATGCGCCCGTCGGCTACCTGGCCAGCCTGAAAAACTATTGCGACAAGAAAGGCCTCGATTTCGACGCCCTGCTGAACGACCCTGCCACGGAACAGATCCACTTCATCGGCAAGGACATCGTTTCCTTCCATTTGCTGTTCTGGCCCGCCATGCTGAAATTTGCCGGCCACCCCGTCATCGATAAACTGAAAGTCAACGTTCACGGCTTCCTGACGGTCAACAACGAAAAAATGTCGAAGTCGCGCGGCACGGGCATTTCGCCGCTGCGCTACCTGGACCTGGGCATGAACCCGGAATGGCTGCGCTACTACATCGCCTTCAAGCTGAACTCGAAAGTGGAAGACCTGGACTTCAACGGCGAAGATTTTGTCGCCCGCGTGAACAGCGACCTGATCGGCAAGTACGTGAACATCGCCAGCCGCTGCGCCGGCTTCATCGCCAAGCGTTTCGACGGCAAGCTGGCATCGACGCTGTCGGAAGGCGCGCAAAGCTGGATCAACCGCGCGCTGACGGTGGACGTGAACGGCGTCATCGTCGAGCGCCAGGCCAGCATCGCCGCGCACTTCGAGAACCGCGAATTCGGCAAGGCCTTGCGCGAAATCATGGAAATCGCCGACATCACCAACCAGTATGTCGATGAAAACAAGCCGTGGATCCTCGCCAAGGATGCGGACAAGACAGCCGAGTTGCACGACGTGTGCACCACGGCCCTGATCCTGTTCCGCCAGCTGACGATTTTGCTCTCGCCGGTGCTGCCGGGCGTGGCGAAGAACGTGGCATCGTTCCTCAACGACGCCGATTTCACCTGGGCGGATACGCAAGTGTTCGGCGACGCCGTCGCGAACAGCATGCTGGGCCGCACCATCGGCGCCTACAGCCACTTGATGACGCGCATGGATGCAAAGATGATCGAAGCGCTGTTTGACGCGCCGCAAGCGACCGCCGCTATCGCCGCACCGGCCGGCGACGCCGCGAACGATGCCACCGTGCCAGCCGTGCCCGCTGCCGCCATCGAGGAACTGGCGCCCGAAATCAAGATCGACGACTTCCTCAAGGTCGACCTGCGCATCGCCAAAATCGTCAACTGCGAACTGGTGGACGGCTCCGACAAGCTGCTGCGCCTGACCCTGGACGCGGGCGAAGGCCGGTTGCGCAATGTCTTCTCGGGCATCCGCTCGGCGTACCAGCCGGAAGAACTGGTCGGCAAGCTGACCGTGCTGGTGGCCAACCTGGCGCCGCGCAAGATGAAGTTCGGCATTTCGGAAGGCATGGTCATGGCAGCGTCCGCCGCCGACGAGAAAGCCAATCCGGGCATCTACATCCTGAACCCGTGGCCGGGCGCCGAACCTGGCATGCGCATCCGTTAAGCCACCACAAGGACCGATGATGAATATCGTGGTGCGCGAAGCAACAAATGCCGATGCACAACTGATGGCCGATCTGACCCGCGCCGCGTGGGCCGGCAAGGTGGCCGCCTCGTCCAGTGGGCACCACGAGACGGCGCAGCAGGTGCAAGCGCAACTGCGCCACGGCGGCGGTTTTTTGTTGCTGATCGACGACATTCCCGCCGGTTCGCTGCGCTGGATGCCGCTCGACAGCGATCCCGCCATCTGGAAGATTTCACGCATGGGCGTGCTGCCCGCCTACCGGGGCAGCCACGTCTCGCAGCACTTGCTCGAAGCCATCATTCATCATGGCCTGTCGTGCCAGGCCGAGGAATTGCGCCTGGCCGTGCGGCGCGACCAGCGCAAGTTGATCGATTTTTATGCGGCCTTTGAATTCGATCTGGCCGAAGAACTGGAATATTCGCACGCCAACCCCGCCGAACCGGCGCCGATGGTGATGCGGCGTTTGTTGCGTTATTGATTTTTAGCAATTTCGCCCCCGGACTTGCCGATACTACAACCCGCCAGGCGGCACGGCGCGGTAGAATACGGCCGGCTGACCTTACTTATAAGACACTCAGAAGAGAATATGAAACTGCCTGCAAAACACAACAACTACGTATCCGACCACACCTTGTTCATCGCCGAACTGAAGGCCAAGAATCCTGGCATGGAAGCGGGCCAGCAAGCGGGCCGCGCCCTGCTGTGGGACAAGCCGGCCGTCAGCATCGATGAGCAGGAACGCCAACTGGCATCGGCCGTCAAGCAACAGGCTTACGTTTACCAGAACAAGAACTAAGATCTGGAACCGGCACGATGCTGCCTGAAGAGTCTGCAGTGACGCCGGAAGCCGACGCTTCCGGTGCCGGCGCAGTCATCGAGTCGCCCGAACCCGCCACTGGCGGCGACGGCAGCGGCGACCCTGCAGCATCTGCAAGCACGGACGCGGCGCCTGCCGCCGAGCCACCCGGTATCGCCCGCCTGTATGGCGAACCGATGCTGCGCATGCCGACGGATTTATACATCCCGCCGGACGCGCTGGAAATCTTCCTCGAAGCCTTCGAAGGCCCGCTCGACTTGCTGCTCTACCTGATCCGCAAGCAAAACTTCAACATTCTCGATATTCCGATGGCGCAGGTGACCCTGCAATATCTGAAATACGTCGACCAGATCCGCGTGAGCAACCTGGAACTGGCCGCCGAGTACCTGCTGATGGCGGCCATGTTGATCGAGATCAAGTCGCGCATGCTTTTGCCATCGCGCAAGAGCGAGGTCGAGGAAGACGGCGGCGATCCCCGTGCCGAACTGGTGCGCCGCCTGCTCGAGTACGAGCAGATCAAGCTGGCCGCCTACGACCTGAACACCATTCCCCAGTTCGAGCGCGATTTCGTGCGCACGCAGATTTTTATCGAGCAAAGCCTGACGCCCACCTGGCCCGACGTGGAACCGGTGGACTTGCAGCAGGCGTGGCTCGACGTGCTGAAACGCGCCAAGCTGACCCAGCACCACCGCATCAGCCGCCAGGAACTGTCCGTGCGCGAGCACATGTCGAGCATCCTGCGCCATTTGCAGTCGTCGCGCTTCGTCGAGTTCAGCGAGCTGTTCGACATTGCCGGCGGCGTGCCCGTGGTGGTGGTCAACTTCGTGGCCTTGCTGGAACTGGCCAAGGAAACCCTGATCGAAATCACGCAGGCAGAACCGTTTGCCCCCATCTACGTCCGGCTGGCCTATTCGCCCGCCTGATCCCTTCCCTTTGTCACTGACCACCGTACAACGGGGTTTTAGCGAAAGCAATCCATGAAAATTATTTCCGACATCGAAGAATTGCGCGACCAGCTCAGCGGACAGCTGCGCACGGCGTTCGTCCCCACCATGGGCAACCTGCACGAAGGCCATCTGTCGCTGATGCGCCTGGCGCGCAAGCATGGCGACCCCGTCGTCGCCTCGATCTTCGTGAACCGCCTGCAATTCGGCCCGAACGAAGACTTCGAGAAATATCCGCGCACCATGGCGGACGATATCGCCAAGCTGGAAAAGGAAGGCGTGTACGTGCTGTTCGCGCCGACGGAAAAGGAACTGTACCCGGAACCGCAGGAATACCGCGTGCGCCCGCCCGATGACCTGGGCAATACCCTGGAAGGGGAATTCCGCCCCGGCTTCTTCGAAGGCGTATGCACGGTCGTCACCAAGCTGTTCTCGTGCGTGGGGCCAAAAGTAGCCGTGTTCGGCAAGAAGGATTACCAGCAACTGATGATCATCCGCAACATGGCGCGCCAGTTCGCGCTGCCGACGGAAATCATCGCCGCTGAAACGTATCGGGCCGACGACGGCCTGGCCTTATCCTCGCGCAATATGTATCTGTCGGAAAGCGAACGCGCGGAAGCGCCGGAGCTGTTCAAGGGTCTCAATTTCGTGGCCGAGGAAGTGCGCAAGGGCAACCTGGCCGTCGGCGAACTGGAACAGGCGGCCATGCGGCTGCTGGACGGCCGTGGCTGGAAGTCGGACTACATCGCCGTGCGCAAGCGCGCCAACCTGCAAGCGCCGAGCGCCGCCGAACTGGCCGCCGGCGAACCGCTGGTGGTGCTGGCTGCGGCCAAGCTGGGGCAGACG
Organism: Janthinobacterium sp. UMAB-60; assembly: GCF_900095235.1. NCBI lineage: Bacteria > Pseudomonadati > Pseudomonadota > Betaproteobacteria > Burkholderiales > Oxalobacteraceae > Janthinobacterium > Janthinobacterium sp. UMAB-60. The sequence continues at coordinate 58,478 of NZ_LT607488.1, read as the reverse complement.
CGTCTGATTGATAATCTGGAAATTTAAACGCATTCACAACGGGGCCATTCGGCCCCGTTTCTTTATCTACCTCTCCATCCCCACCAGCTTGAGCTCGGCAAACAGCGGCCTGTGATGGCCGCGTGCCGCCTGCAACATGTCATAGCTGGCCGCATCGAGCACGATTTCCTCGCCCGCCCACAACTTGCGCTGGTTCGCAGGCAACCTCAGGCTGCGCAGGATGGCCCGTGCCTGGGCCGGATCGGCTGCCAGCAGGCGGATGGCGTGCGCACCGCGTTGCGTCCCCGCGAGTATCGGCAAACCGCCCTGCGGGCCGTTCTGGCTCAGGCTGACATAATCATGGCCACCCACGCGGTGCAGATAGGCATGCCGGCCATCGCCGTCGGCAGGCAACTGCGCGGCAGACTCCGGTGCCTCGACGACGGCAGGCGCGATAGGGCCGACGCTGGTTTGCTCAAGGCTCACGCCGCAAGCCGCCAGCAAGGCCGTGCTCAGGGCAAAGAATAATACGGGTGCTCGGCGCATGTGGCGCTCCTTCTTGTCGGGGTCGGGGACAGAGGTGGAATAGTGCAGCGATCATGAGCCACTTTAGTTGACGTGTAAAGTTAACTTTGGGAAATATTTCATTCTGCGTAGCAATCAGCTGCATGGCAGCGTTTGCCCGACGGCTGGCGCCGTGACTGTTGATCTGGATTGCACACTAAAACCATCAAACCAGTCTTTATCCACGCAACAATAAAGATCACAATCGCCATACGGGCTCGCAGACACATCGCGCGGGCCGCCCACCATGACAGGAGAAGCAGCATGCATACCATACTCACCCCAGCCAGGGTCGCCATCGTCACGGGCGCCTCGCGCGGCATCGGCGCGGCCATCGCCCGCCGCCTGGCGCGCGATGGCATGCAGGTCGTCGTCAATTACGCCAGCGACAAGGCGGCGGCAGACGAGCTGGTGGCCAGCATGCTTGCCGACGGCAGCGCCGCCATCGCGGTCAAGGCCAACGTCGCCGATGCGGGCGAGGTGCAAGCGCTGTTCGATGCGGCCGAAGCGGCCTTCGGCGGCGTCGATGTGCTGGTCAACAACGCCGGCATCATGCCACCCGCGCTGCCCGCCCTGGCCGACACGGATGACGCCACCTTCGACAGCCTGTTCGCCATCAACGTCAAGGGCAGCTTCAACACCATGCGCCAGGCGGCGACGCGCTTGCGCCACGGCGGCAGCGTGGTCAACTTCTCGACCAGCGTGATTGGCCTGGCCCTGCCCGGCTACAGCATCTATGGCGCCAGCAAGGCGGCCATCGAGACGATGACGACTATCTTCGCCAAGGAATTGCGCGGCAAGAACATCACCGTCAATGCCGTCGCACCCGGCCCCACGGCCACGGCCCTGTTCTTGAATGGCAAGACGGCGGAAATGATAGAACGCATGAGCAAGATGGCGCCCCTGGAGCGCCTGGGCACGCCGGACGACATCGCCGCCGCCGTGGCCTTTTTGGCAGGGCCGGATGGCCGCTGGGTCAATGGCCAGACCTTGCGCGCGAATGGCGGCCTGGTGTAAGCAAGGTGCAGGCCGACGAAAAAAAACGCCGCCAGTTCGCACTGGCAGCGTTTTTCTTGATAACGGTCAAGCCTGGATCAGGCGCCGGCTTTTTCCAGCTTCTCGAAAATCTTGTTCAGCTTTTCATCGAGGGTCGCGGCCGTGAACGGCTTGACAACATAACCGCTGGCGCCAGCTTGCGCGGCGGCGATGATGTTTTCTTTTTTCGCTTCGGCGGTCACCATCAGCACGGGCAGCTTGGCCAGTGCGGGATCGGCGCGGATATGCTGCAGCATCGTCAGGCCATCCATATTAGGCATGTTCCAGTCCGAGACGACGAAATCGTAGGATTCCGCGCGCAGCTTGGCCAGGCCCATCACGCCGTCTTCCGCCTCATCGACGTTGGCATAACCCAGTTCCTTCAACAGATTCCGGACAATGCGGCGCATCGTCGAAAAATCGTCAACGACTAAAAATTTCATCTTTGGATCAGCCATGAATAACTCCGTTGTTTCTGTAGCGGTTTGTTAATAATATCGACATGAATGCCGACATTATGGTCGACACTACGGCAGCAAGTTGTAGGATAGCATTTTCGTTGCTTTTAGGCGAACAAACTTGCCCCAGATCATACAAAACGTGGCTTACACGCGCAAAGCACGCATGCCATGCGCAGCCAGGTGTCCCAGCACCATGCCGGGCAGCGCCGTCAGAGCGCCGACCTCATGCGTAGCACCGATGGCGATCGCCTCGCGCGGCATGCCGAACACCACGCAACTGGCTTCGTCCTGCGCAAAATTATACGCTCCTGCGGCCTTCATCTCCAACATGCCTTGTGCGCCATCCTTGCCCATGCCGGTCAGGATCACGCCGACGGCATTTTTACCCGCCGATTGCGCGGCCGAACGGAACAGCACATCGACCGAGGGGCGGTGGCGGTTGACCGGTTCGCCCTGGTCGATCTTGGTCATGTAGTTGGCGCCGCTGCGCGTCAGGGTCAGATGCGAATGGCCGGGCGCGATGTAGGCGTGGCCGGGCAGCACCCGTTCGCCGCCTGCCGCTTCCTGCACCGAGATCTTGCACAGCGAATCGAGGCGGCGCGCAAACGAACGCGTAAATCCTTCCGGCATGTGCTGCGTGATCAGGATGCCGGGGCAATCGGATGGCATCTGCATCAAAAATTCGCGGATCGCTTCCGTGCCGCCCGTGGAGGCGCCCACGATGATCAGCTTTTCGCTCGACGTCAAGGGGCTGCGCAGCGCAGGCAGCGGTGCGGCTACCCGGTCGCCCGCCGACGGCAGCGTGCGGGCGCGGATGCGCGCCTTCGAGGCCGCGCGGATCTTGTCGGCGATCATGTCGGTATATTCGCGCATGCCGCTCTGGATGGAAATCTTTGGCTTGGTGACGAAATCGACGGCGCCCAGCTCCAGCGCGCGCATGGTGATTTCCGAACCGCGCTCGGTCAGCGACGACACCATCAGCACCGGCATCGGACGCAAGCGCATCAGTTTTTCCAGGAAGTCGAGGCCATCCATCTTCGGCATCTCGACGTCGAGGGTGAGCACGTCGGGGTTGGTCTGCTTGATCATCTCGCGCGCCACCAGCGGATCGGGCGCCGCCCCCACCACTTCCATGTCGGGCTGGCTATTCACGATTTCCGTCATGACGCTGCGAATCAGCGCCGAATCATCCACGATCAATACTTTGATCTTCATAAAATATCCTTCCAGGCCTTGCGGCCCTTATTCTTAATCGGTAAAAACGCCAGACAAAACCGTAGCGAGCGGCAGTGATTTGTGGCTAAGAAGCGCAGTAGGTTTGGTCTGGTGTTACTAGAACAGCTCGATCTCGCCACCCACGGGCGCAACCTTGAGACGGCTGGCGTAATCGAGTTCGCGGCGCACCAGGGTGTCGTTGTGCGTCTGCATCAGCTTTTTCACCAGCACCTTGCCGCTGCGGGGGAAAAAATACACCTTGCGCGGGTGGATGTCGTTCAAGTCTTCGGCCACCACGCGCATCTTTTCCGCCTTCAGGTAATTGATGACGAAAGCCGCATTGCGTTCACCGACGTTGATCGCCGTGAAGCCGCGCAGCACGGCGCCGCCGCCAAACACCTTCGCTTCCATGTTCTCGCGCCGCGCGCCGGCCTTCAGCAGATCGTTGATCAATATCTCCATGGCGTAAGTGCCATAGCGCATCGACGCGGAAATCGGGCTGTTCGGATCGCTGCCGCCGTCGGGCAGCATGAAATGGTTCATGCCGCCCAGGCCCGTGACGCGGTCGCGGATGCAGGCCGAGACGCAGGAGCCGAGCACGGTGACGATCAGCATGTCCTTGTTGGTAAAGTAATACTCACCAGGCAAGATCTTGGCGGCGTCACAATTGAACGTCCTGTCGTAATAGACGTTAGTGGCAAATTGCTCTTTGGATTCCAGGCTCATATTTCACTCTCATGTACGATGCGACGATGCCTTGGGCGCGGCGCCCCGAGGCTGGTCGAGCTCATAGACTGTTTTACCGCGCAGCTTCAATGAATCCGACACGTACAGGAAATTCTCCGAATGGCCCGCAAACAGCAGGGCATCAGGCTTCATCAACGGCACAAAGCGCGACAGGATCTTGCGCTGCGTCGCCTTGTCAAAATAAATCATCACGTTACGGCAAAAGATGACGTCGAACTGTCCCGTCAGGGGCCAGCTGTCGGCCAGCAGGTTGAGCGGCTTGAAGGTGATCATCTGGCGCAGTTCCGGGCGCACCCGCACCTGCCCCTCGCGATCGCCCTTGCCGCGCAAGAAAAAGCGCCGCGCACGGTCGGCCGGCATCTTCTCGAGCCGGTCCAGGTTGTAGACGCCATTGGCGGCCGTGGCCAGCACATTCGTGTCGATATCCGTGGCGATGATGGTGACGGGCGGCGTGAGCGTATTGAACGCCTCGCACACCGTCATGGCGATCGAGTACGGCTCCTCGCCGGTGGAACTGGCCGAACACCAGATGGTGATCGGACCGCTCAGTTTTTTCACATGCTCGGCCAGCAGCGGGAAGTGATGCGCCTCGCGGAAGAACGACGTCAGGTTGGTCGTCAGCGCATTCGTGAACGCTTCCCACTCGTCGCCCATGCGGCCCGCTTCCAGGTCGTCCAGGTAGCGGACGAACGAGGAGATGCCCGTCGCGCGCAGGCGCCTGGCCAGGCGGCTGTAAACCATCTCCTGCTTGCTGTCGGCCAGCGCGATGCCGGCCCGCTTGTAAATCATGGCGCGGACCCGTTCGAAGTCCTTGCCAGTGAAATCAAATTCCTTGACCGAATCCGTTTTAGTTTGCGGCATTTTGTTTTTACCTCTCTATGACTACTCTGACCAATGCCTTTGCAAGTATAACTAGCGGGACCGGGTTGGCGTCAGAACTCTTCCCAATCGTCGCCGCCGGCCGCCGCCAGCTTTTTCGCGGGCGGTGGCGTGCCGGCCTGCGCCGTCTTTGCCAACCGCCGTGTAGTTGCCGCCACATTCGGTGCCGGCCGTGCCGGCGCCTTCACCGGCGCGGGCACGGACGCCTGCGCCGCGCTCTCGCCACCCAGCTTGAAAATGCTGACGGCGTCGGCCAGTTTCTGCGCCTGCTCCTGCATGCTTTCGGCGGCCGCCGCCGCTTCCTCGACCAGCGCCGCATTTTGCTGCGTCATCTGGTCCATCTGCGCGATGGCCTGGTTCACTTCCTCGATGCCATGGCTCTGTTCCTGCGTTGCCGCCGTGATCTCGCCCATGATGTCGGCCACCTGCCGGATCGACGTGACGATCAGACCCATGGTCTGTCCCGCCTCATCCACCAGGCGGCTGCCCGCATCGACCTTGTCGACCGAGTCGCCGATCAGGCCCTTGATCTCTTTCGCGGCGCCAGCCGATCGTTGCGCCAGATTGCGCACTTCCGATGCCACCACCGCAAAACCGCGTCCCTGCTCGCCTGCGCGCGCCGCTTCGACGGCCGCATTCAGCGCCAGGATATTCGTCTGGAACGCGATGCCGTCAATGACGCCGATGATATCGACGATCTTGCGCGAACTGTCCTTGATGGAGCCCATGGTGTCGACCACTTGCGCCACCACCTTGCCGCCCTGCTCCGCCACCGACGATGCCGACACGGCCAGCTGGTTGGCCTGGCGCGCGTTGTCCGCGTTCTGCTTCACGGTCGACGTCAGCTCTTCCATCGACGACGCCGTCTCTTCGAGCGAACTGGCCTGCGTTTCCGTGCGCGCCGACAAGTCCGCATTGCCGCTGGCGATCTCGCGCGACGCCACGGTGATGGTGTCCGTCCCGGTGCGCACGTCGCTGACCGTCTGCACCAAGCTCTCGTTCATGTCCTTGAGCGCCTGCTGCAGCGCGCTCGTTTCATCCTTGCCTTCGACCACCACGCGCGCTGTCAGCTCGCCGGCAGCCACCTTCTGCGCCACCGCCAGGGCGCCCGACAGCGGCACCGTGATCGAGCGCGTGATGAAGATGGCGCACCAGGCGCCGATCGCCACCGCCGCGCCACCCAGGATGAACAGTACCATCATGAGGCGCGCATCGGCCGCCAGCGAATCGTCCATGAAGCTTTGCTGGGCCACATGCTGCAAGTCGAGCAGCTTGTTGATATCGGCCAGGGTCGTCTTGTTCAAGGGGTCGATGCGGGTGGCAATCACCTTCGCCGCGCCCTCGCTGTTAAACGCCAGCACCTGCCCCATCGCTTCCTTGAAGGCGGCGTCGACCTCGCCGTCGACCCTGGCGATATTGGCCAGCAGCGTCTTCTCGCCATCGGACAGGCCCAAGGTGGCCAGCTTGCCGCGCGCGCCGTCGTACAGCTTGCGCTGCTCGCGCACCTTGCCCTCTTCCACCTGCATCAGGCCGACATCGCCCTGCAGGCCGATATTGCGCATGGCGATACCGGTTTCCAGCATCGCGCTTTTCATCAGCGACGCCTGCGTATTTTTTTCGCTGGCCAGTGCCAGGCCCGTGAGCAACTGGGCCTTGTTACGATAATTCAGTGCATTCGCCGAAACGATCACCACCACCAGGATGGCGAGGATGCTGCCGAAACCTATCCCCAGCCGGGTACCTATCTTAAAATCGCGCAAACTCATTACAGTCTCCAATATTTATGTGAACGGCGCCCGTTCAACCGGACGGCGCCGTGTTGTGGCCTGGTCTCTGTCGGACCTTGCAGCCTGCCGGCGCGCCTCTAGATGCTGCTCGCGCCGGTACATGCATATCTGTAGTGATACTTTGCGTGGCAAAACTGCCGCTTACGCCGCCAGCTTGTCGATCAGGCCCATCTCGCTGCTCGACATCAGCTTGTCGATATCGACCAGGATCAGCATGCGCTCGTCGATGGTGCCCAGGCCGATCATGTAGTCGGTCGAGAAGGCGGTGCCCATTTCCGGCGCCGGTTTCACCTGCTCCGGCGTCAGGGTGGTGACGTCGGAAACGCTGTCGACCACCATGCCGACGATGCGGCCGCCGATGTTCAGGATGATCACCACCGTGAACTGGTCATACACGGGCGTGCCCAGGTTGAACTTGATGCGCATGTCGACCACGGGAATGATGATGCCGCGCAGGTTGATCACGCCCTTGATGAATTCAGGCGCGTTGGCGATGCGGGTGACCGCTTCGTAACCACGGATTTCCTGGACCTTCAGAATATCGATGCCGTACTCTTCGGAGCCCAGGGTGAAGGCCAGGAATTCACGTCCGGCGATGTCCTTGCCGTCGCCCGTATTGCTTCCGGATGTTTGTTGAGTATCTGACATGGTGCGTTTTCCTATCTTTTATCTATCGGTATTACGAAAAAATGGACTCGTCGGCCAGCTGGCGAGAGGAACGGATCAGGGCGGCGACATCGAGAATCAGCGACACACCGCCATCGCCCAGGATGGTGGCGCCAGAAATGCCCACTACCTTGCGGTAATTCGATTCGAGGTTTTTCACCACGACCTGCTGTTGTCCCACCAGGTCGTCGACAAACAGGGCTGCCTTGCGCCCTTCCGTCTCGAGAATCACGCAGATGCCTTCCGACGGACTGGTAAAGCGCGGCGCGATGTCGAACATCTGGTACAGCGGAATCAGCGGCAGGTACTCGCCACGCACTTTCACCACTTGCCCCTTGCCACTGATGTCCTTGATATCCTCAACGGCTGGCTGCAGCGATTCGATGACAAAGCCCAGCGGTAAAATATACACTTCGTCGCCGACGCGGATCGACATGCCATCGAGGATGGCCAGGGTCAGCGGCAGCGAGATCGAAATCGTCGTGCCGAAGCCCTTCGCCGAACGGATGTCGACCACGCCGCCCATGGCGCTGATATTGCGCTTGACGACATCCATGCCCACGCCGCGGCCCGACACGTCGGTGACCGCCTCGGCGGTGGAAAAGCCGGGCGCGAAGATCAGCTGCCACACGTCGGCGTCGCTCATCGTCTCGGACACGTCCATTCCCTGCTGCTGCGCCTTGGCCAGGATGCGCTCGCGGTTCAGTCCCGCGCCATCATCGGATACTTCGATGATGATGTTGCCACCCTGGTGGCTGGCCGAGAGGAATAAACGGCCGGCCTCGGTCTTGCCGGCGGCCACGCGGGCGGCCGGCATTTCCACGCCGTGGTCGATACTGTTGCGCACCAGGTGCGTGAGCGGATCGACGATGCGCTCGATGAGGCCCTTGTCCAGTTCCGTGGCGGCGCCATTGGTGATGAAGTCGACCTTCTTGCCCAACTTGGTCGCCAGGTCGCGCACCATGCGCGGGAAACGCGAAAAGACGAAATCCATCGGCATCATGCGGATCGACATCACCGCTTCCTGCAAGTCGCGCGTATTGCGCGTCAGGTGGCTGACGCTGTCGAGCAGTTTCTCATGCAGCATCGGGTCGAGCGCGCCGGCGCGCTGCTCGATCATCGCCTGCGTGATCACCAGCTCGCCCACCAGGTTGATCAGCTGATCGACTTTTTCAATCGAGACGCGGATCGACGACGATTCGGTACCGGCCTTGTCGCCCTCTTTCCTGGCCGGTTTCTTTTCCTGCTCCACCTCGGTCGCGGCGCTCGCCACGGCCGGCACGGCGGCAGCGCCGGCGTTGCCCGCCTTGGCGGCATCGGCACGAATCTGTTCGAGCGGCTGGAAGAATCCGTAGCCCTGTTCGGCGTCGCTCTGCACGCCGGCGGCGGCGCGGATGTCCTCGATCGGCTGGAAGAAGCCATAGCCGGGATCGGCCGCCCCCTGCGCTCCAGGCGCGCCTGGCAGCGGGTCGAAGAAACCATAACCCTGGGCTTTTTCCTGCGCCGCGCGGGCCGCTTCGGCTTCGCCTGGCGCCAGTGGCGGCGCCTGCGTAATGACCATGTCGTCGGGATTGAGCACGAACGAGCAGATGGCCAGGATATCGTCCAGGCTTTCATGCGTCGTCACTTCCAGCACCTTGCGCGCGTCGGCCAGGGTGGACACGGCGACGTCGCCCAACAAGCCCAGTTCGGCCGCCAGCGCATCGACTTCGCGCTCTTCCATCTTCGGCAGCTCCAGGCGGATGCGATGTCCGCCGGCGTGGCTGACGGCTGCCTTTTCCGCCGTATGGAACGCTGGCGCGACGGGCGTGAGCGCGGCCACGGGCACGTCCTGCGAGAACGACTGCAGCATCATGCGCACATTGGCCACGGCATCCTGGTCGACGGCGCTGCCCAGACGATGACCGTCGAGCTGCATCTTGAGGATGTCCTTGGCGGCCAAAAAGGCGTCGACGTGTTCCGCCGTCAGGGCCATCTGGCCCTGGCGGATGCGGTCGAGCAGCGACTCGAGGATGTGCGTCACCTCGCTCATGTCGGAGAGGCCGAACGTCGATGCGCCGCCCTTGATCGAATGGGCGGTGCGAAAAATGGCATTCAGGTCTTCGGCGTCGGGCGCCGCAATATCGACGGCCAGCAGCAGCCGTTCTTTTTCAGCCAGCAGTTCTTCGGCCTCATCGAAAAAGACCTGAAAAAACTGGCTAATATCGATGGTCATAGGGTGACTCCGTCATGTGCATCGTTGCGCTGCGCGGCTGGCATCAGCCGATCACCTTCTTGACCACTTCAATCAGGCGTTGCGGATCGAAGGGCTTGACCAGCCAGCCATTGGCGCCGGCGGCACGTCCTTTCGACTTCATTTCGTCCGACGACTCCGTCGTCAGCATCAAAATCGGCACCTTCTGGTAGGTCGGCAGTTCGCGCAGCAGCTTGATCAGCTCCAGGCCATCCATGCGCGGCATGTTCTGGTCCGTCAATACCAGGTCCACGGTTTGCAGCTTGGCTTTTTCCAGTCCATCCTGGCCGTCGACGGCCTCCACCACCTGGTAACCGGCGGCTTTCAGGCTGAACGCCACCATCTGGCGCAATGAGCTGGAATCGTCCACTGCAAGTATCGTTTTGGCCATCTTTGCTCCCACTTATTCCGGGCATCCTGCCCGAGTATTTGATTAATCAATCCATGCAACCGCAAGCGTTCCACACTGGCATGCTAGAACAGCTCGATGTCGCCGCTTTCCAAATGCTGTTGACTGACAGCCTTGCGCAGCACGCTGCGCAACTCCAGGCTTTGAATCGCCAGCGCCATGCTGACCCGCCCCAGCAAGGCGACAATTTCTTCATTGTCGCTCTCCGGCAACATCTCCGCACCATGCGAGCCCAAGGTACCGAGGAACTCGCGCAAGCCCGTCACGCGCTTCAGGGTACGCTCGATCAGCTGACTGGTCATGTCCTGAAACTGCATGCTGGTGATGGCGGCATTCACGTAGCCGCCCACTTCGTCCTGCAGCGCCAGCAGTTTTTCCCGCTGCTCTTCGGCCGGCACGCCGCCTGCGAGCAGCATGGCGATGGTATCTTGCTGCGCAGCGACGGCTGCGTGTATCGCCATGAAATTGAAGGACAGCTTCTCGATTGCCTCTTCCAGCAAGATGCCGGTCTGCACCAGGTCGGTTTCCACCTCCGTCAAGTGCTTGCGGCCATGGTCCGACACGCCAGACAGCAGGCGTTTTACATGCGAGCCAAGTATTTTCTTTCTTGTCATAAAGGTCTCATTGTTTCAGTACACCACGCGTTGACAGCCTTGCGTGTTATTTTTTCGCCGCTGCCGGGCCGGGAACTGGCGCCGCCGCGGGCGGCGCACCAGCCGCCAGCCCCGAAGCGACAGCGGCGGAAGCGGCATCGCTCACCGGCAGCTCTATCGCCGCCCCATCGCGCAAAACATTTTCTTCCGTGCGTTTGTTCATGACGATTATGCTGATGCGCCGGTTGATCGGATTGAAGGGATCGAGCTTGTCCAGGTGAGCGGCCGAGCCCAGTCCCACCACGCGCAATACTTTTTCTTCCTTCATGCCGCCAATCACCAGTTCGCGCCGCGACGCATTCGCGCGGTCAGCCGACAGTTCCCAGTTGCTGTAGCCGGCATCGCTCATGTAGGGCGTCGAATCCGTGTGGCCGGACAGGCCGATGCGGTTCGGCACTTCATTGAGCACGAAGCCGATGGCGTGCAGGATTTCCTTGGTATAGGGTTGCAGATTCGCATTGGCGAGCGCAAACATCGGACGGTTCTGCTCGTCGACGATCTGGATGCGCAAGCCTTCGCTGGTGATATCGAGCAGCAACTGGTTCTTGTATTTTTTCAGCAGGGGATCGGCTTCGATGGTCGCTTCGATGCGCGCCTTGAGCGCCTGCAGGCGCTTGCCTTCCTCGCGTTCGAGCGCGGCCTTGGCGGAATTGAGGTCGAACGACTTGCGCTGCGGCTCTTCCTGCGCCTTGCGCACCTGTCCATCCTGGCGTGACAGGTCCTGGCCGCCGCCCTGGATCACGGAATTGCTCTCGCCGCTGCCGGAACCGCCCGCCATCGCCACTTTCAGCGGTGTCTTGAAGAATTCGGAAATGCCGTTCAAGTCGCCCTTCGAGGTGGAGCCCAGCAGCCACATCAGCAGGAAGAAGGCCATCATGGCCGTGACAAAGTCGGCGTAGGCGATTTTCCACGCTCCGCCATGGTGGCCGCCAGCCGTCTTCTTGATACGCTTGACGATAATCGGGCGCATGCCTTCATCGGCCATGGCGTCCCCCTTCCGTGTGCTGCAAATGAATCATGGTGTCCAGGCGTCTGTTCACTGCTTACTTCGTTTTCGATTTCTTGATGTGGTCTTCCAGCTCGTTGAACGTAGGACGCTCGGTCGAGAACAGGACCTTGCGGCCGAACTCCACGGCCAGCGCTGGCGCATACCCGTTCAGGCTGGCCAGCAGGGTTACTTTCACGCACTGGAACATCTTGCTCGACTCTTCCAGCTTCTGCTCCAGCAGGCTGGCCAGCGGGCCGACAAAGCCATACGCCAGCAAGATACCGAGGAAGGTGCCGACCAGCGCGTGCGCGATCAGCATGCCCAGCTCGGCCGGCGGTATGCCCACCGACTCCATCGTGTGCACCACGCCCATCACGGCGGCGACGATACCGAAAGCGGGCAAGCCGTCACCCACCTTGGCAATCACGTGGGCCGGCACGGCGCCTTCGTGATGGTGCGTCTCGATTTCGTTGTCCATCAGGTTTTCGATCTGGAACGCATCCATATTGCCCGATACCATCAGGCGCAGGTAATCGGTCATGAATTCGACGATGTGGTGATCGGCCAGCACGGCCGGATACTTGGAAAACAGGGGACTCTCTTCGGGCTTGTCGATATCGCCTTCGATCGACATCAAGCCTTCCTTGCGCACCTTGCTGAGCACTTCGAACAGCAGCGACATCAGTTCCATGTACAGCTCTTTGGTATAGCGCGAACCCTTGAACAGGCTGGGCAAGGCGGCGATCGTCGCCTTGATCGCCTTGTTATTGTTACCAACAAGGAAGGCGCCCAGGGCGGCGCCGCCGATCATCAGCAACTCCAGCGGCTGGAACAGCGCCGCCAGATGGCCGCCGGCCAGCGCGAAGCCGCCAAAGACCGAGGCGCAGACGATGATGTATCCGATTATGACTAACAAGTGCCCTGACTCCCAATAATGGCCGGGGCTGTGTGCCCGGCATGTTCAAACCTGTTCCTGCCCTCTGGCGGCCGCGCCGCCGACGAAGACAGCGGCAAAAAAAGTGACCGGGAGTTAATTGAAATATGTTGCTTTTCAATGCAAATCCGAGAAAATGCCGTGTGGAACTACAATAACGTGAGATTGCCCTCCGGGCAAGCAAATAACGCAGACAATTGCTTAAAAGCACCATATGTAAAGTAAAGGGCCACCCTCTGTGGCGGCGATGGTCTTATCGGGTTCGCGTGCGGCAATCTGGAATTCGTAACTAAGAAGCATACTACCGGGCAACATTTCCCTTTCCGCCTTGCGCCACAGGGCCGCCATCGCCGCTGGCGACAGGTAGGCAAAGACCGCATCGTAGCGGCTGAAATCGAGTGCTTCGTAGTCGCCGCGCAGGAAGCGCGCGCGGCTGCCCGACAGCCGCGCGCGCAGGCGGCTTGCCAGCCACGGCAGCGGCGCCAGTTCGATGCCGGAAAACTGCCCATCGGGACGGCGCCGCGCCAGGTCCAGCACCAGGCCGCCCAGGCCGCTGCCGATATCGACCAGACGCACGCCGGGACGGTCCGCGATCAGCTCGGCCACCGCCTGCCAGACCTTCGGCCCCGACGGGTAAAACGGCACTTGCGTGCGAAACGTGGACCAATACAAGCTCAACAGGAAAACAAAGGCCGCCAGGAACACGACCGGGGGCCAGTGCAGCAAGCTGGCCGCCAGCAGCGCGGGCGCGAACAGCAGGCCGATGGCGCACCACCAGCGCGCCAGTCCCGCACGCCACGTGATGAGCGCCGCCAGCACACCCTGCAGCAAGGCCACGACGGACAACGACATGGCCACGCCTGCGCGCGCCAGGCCATACACCAATAGCAACATCAAGGGAAAGGCCAGCACCTGGATCAGGATGGCCTTGAGCGCGGGCGCGCGCAGGATTTGTTGCAGCATGGGGCAGTCAAAGAAGGAAAACGCCAGTGTAAGCGAAAGCACCATGAAAAAACCGGAGTCCGGTCTGGCGACCGGCTCCGGCTTGAGCGATGCGGGGCAGTATCAGGTGGCGATGCTCGGCGACGCGACCGCGGCCGCTTCATCGCGCGCCTTCTTGGTCTTGCCGGCACGCGAAGGCATATGGCACAGGCCGCAGACATAATCGGCGTTCAGGTCGAGGCAGTTGACGACAAACTTGCCGCCGCACTTGCCGCAGGGCGCCATGTTCAGCATCTTGCTGCTAAAAAAGCGCACCAGGGTCCAGGCCCGCGTCAGCGACAGCAGCGGCTCTTCACCCGCTTCGGGCGGCATCTGCTCGAGATACAGTTTGTACGCCTTCATCACGGCTTCGATGCCGGTGGCGCCGGCGTGGTCGACGAGGAATTTGTGGATATTGATGAATAGCGAGGAATGGATATTCGGCTGCCAGGTGAGGAACCAGTCGGTGGAAAAGGGCAGCATGCCCTTGGGCGGCGAGACGCCCTTCAATTCCTTGTACAGATTCAGCAGGCGTTCGCGCGACAGCGAGACTTCCGTCTCCAGCAGTTGCAGACGCGCGCCCAGCTGTATCAACTCGATGGCCAGCTGGATTTCTTGCGCTTCCGATACGACACTTTTCTTGGCCATGCTGTGTACTCCACTACTGACTGATACTAGACTGATACTGACTAACTGATACTGACTAAAAGGTTGCCAGCAAAATGTTCAGGGCAAGGCGCGTTGCCGAAGACAGTACGAATGTACGGCGAGGCAATGCAACGCCGCCATGGACGTTTTGATGGGAACCTTAAGCGATTTCTTCGACGCCCTGTCCGGCCATGAGGATAGCGGCATGCGACTGGGCCAGCGAGCGGTCTTTATTGTAGTTCGTCAACATACCCAGGATGGCGCTGTCGTCGAAGCGGAAGCGGGCCAGCATCATGTTGCCGCCAGCGAGCTTCAGGATCTGCGCATTGCTCATGCCTTCGATCAATTCGGCGATTTCGGCGGCTATGCCCAAACGGAAGATGGCCGTTACCTTGTCCGCACGAATCATTTGCTGGGCCAGCATCAGGTAGCTCAGGTTAGCGTCGCGAATCTCAGCCATCATGTCGTTAGCAGTCATTTCCATCTCCTCAATCCGTTGAATTCAGCTGGCGTTGTCTGTTGCCAGTGAGATACATTCTGCAGGAGCAACATCAAACGCAACAGAGGCGAAGGACTGTATTTTTGGTCGGGAAATGGCGGGCAGGACCGTAGGTGTTTGTCTGACAAACACGACTCGATCATGGTCGCACGCCAGTAACGGCGCGGATGCGGGAGGTGGCCGTTGAAGGGGATTTACCCGGATTCAGGCCTGTAAAAAATATCACTTTTTTACAACAACTTGATAAAAATCAAGTCTGCTTACCTAGATAACGGCTGCCTTGACAGGAACTTTAGGGCTTTTTCGAAAAATATTTAAAAGACCCGCATTCTTTTTGGCGGCTTGACGCCGTTCATGTAATCGTTGACGGCGGCAAATCGCAGAACTTTAGGGCGATTTGAAAATATTTTAAAAAAAACGTGATTTTTTTCGTTGACGCCCCGCAGGACAGCACTTTCCACCCCTCATCCGAGGCGCAAATGCCGCTTTTTGGCGGGGATTTGCTACACTGCCTGCTTCCGCACAATACTTTAGACCTCAAGCAATATCGTGCTATTAACGCAAGTCCCAACATGAAAGCCACCATGATTTCTCGACATGACTGCAGCGCGCGCGACCTCGATGACCCGCTGGCGCCCCTGCGCCAGCAATTCGACTTGCCGCAAGGCGTGATTTATCTCGACGGCAACTCCCTGGGCGCCCGGCCGAAAGCGGCCCTGGCCCGTGCCCAGCACGTCATCACGGCCGAATGGGGCACGGACCTGATCCGCAGCTGGAATAGCGCGGGCTGGTTCGACCTGCCCAAGCGCCTGGGCGACCGCCTGGCGCCGCTGCTCGGCGCGCAGACTGGCGAAGTGGTGGTCACCGACACCACCTCCGTCAACCTGTTCAAGGCGCTGGCCGCCGCCCTGCAGATGCAGGCCAGCGATCCCGCCCATGCCGCCCGGCGCATCATCGTCAGCGAACGCAGCAACTTTCCCACCGACCTGTACATGGCGCAAGGCCTGGCCGCCTGGCTCGACCGCGGCTACCAGCTGCGCCTGGTCGACAGTCCCGAGGAACTGGCGCAAGCCATCGATGCCGCTTGCGCCGTCGCCATGCTCACGCACGTCAACTACCGTACCGGCTACCAGCACGACATGGCCGCCATCAGCAGCCATTGCCACGCGCAAGGCGCGCTGGCACTGTGGGACCTGGCCCATTCGGCCGGCGCCGTGCCGCTGGACCTGAACGGCGCCGGCGCCGACCTGGCTGTCGGCTGCACCTACAAATACCTGAACGGCGGCCCCGGCTCGCCCGCCTTTATCTGGGTGCCGGAAAAACACCAGGCGCGCTTCCGCCAGCCGCTGTCCGGCTGGTGGGGTCACGCCACGCCGTTCGCCATGGACCCGGGCTTCGCGCCAGCCGACGGCATCGCCCGCGCCCTGTGCGGCACGCAGCCGATTGTCTCGCTGGCCCTGGTCGAATGCGGCCTCGATATCTTTGCGCAAACGAGCATGGAAGCGATCCGCCGCAAGTCGCTGGCCCTGACGGATTTGTTCATCGCGCTGGTGGAACAGCGCTGCGCCAGCCATCCGCTGGGCCTCGTCACGCCGCGCGAGCATGCGCGACGCGGCAGCCAGGTCAGCTTCACGCACCCGCACGGCTATGCCGTGATGCAGGCACTGATCGCGCGCGGCGTGATCGGCGACTACCGCGAGCCGGCCATCATGCGCTTCGGCTTCACGCCCCTGTACACGAGCTTTGCCGACGTCTGGGATGCCGTCGAGATCCTGCGCGACATCCTCGACACACTCGCCTACGACATCGCCGCCAAGCGCGACGCCGTCACCTGAACCCGAACCAAGAGAACACCATGAGCAAAGAAAACAGCAGCGGATGCCCCATGCATGCGGGCGCCCAGCAAGGCGCCGAATGGCATGGCGCGCAGATGGATTTCAGCGAATCGATGAGTTACGGTAACTACCTGGCGCTGGACCGCATCCTGACGGCGCAGCATCCGCTGTCGCCGAACCACAACGAGATGCTGTTCATCGTGCAGCACCAGACCAGCGAATTGTGGATGAAGCTGATGCTGCACGAAATGCACGCCGTGCGCGCCAACCTGCAAAGCGGCGACCTGGCGCCCGCGTTTAAAATGCTGGCCCGCGTGGCGCGCATCATGGATCAATTGGTGCATGCCTGGGACGTGCTGGCCACCATGACGCCGCCCGAATACACGGCCATCCGGCCCTACCTGGGTGCCTCGTCCGGCTTCCAGTCCTTCCAGTACCGCGAGATCGAATTCATTTTGGGGAACAAGAACGCCGCCCTGCTCAACGTGCACACCACAAAGCCCGACACCTATGCGGTGCTCGACGCCGCCCTGCGCGCGCCGTCCGTCTACGATGAAGCCGTCAAACTGCTGGCGCGCAGCGGCTTGCCCATCGCGCCCGAGCGCCTGGACGCCGACTGGACCCTGCCGACCGCCTCCGACGCCTCGGTCAAGGCGGCCTGGCTGGAAGTCTACCGCGCCCCGTCGAAACACTGGGCCTTGTACGAGCTGGCCGAAAAGCTGGTGGACCTGGAAACGGCCTTCCGCTTCTGGCGTTTCCGCCATGTGACGACGGTCGAGCGCATCATCGGCTTCAAGACGGGTACGGGCGGCACGGCGGGCGTGAGCTACTTGCGCAAGATGCTCGACGTGGTATTGTTCCCGGAATTATTCGCCCTGCGCACGGAGTTGTAACTTATGGAGCATCGATGTCGTGTCTCGTCCTGACCCTGGCCGGCCTGTGGAATTCCGGGCCGCAGCATTGGCAAACCCATTGGGAAGCGCGCCACCCGCAATGGTCGCGCGTGCCGCACCGGGAATGGCAGACGCCGGACAAGGATGAATGGGTGGCGGAACTCGACCGCGCCATCGCCGCCTGCGAACGCCCGCCCGTGCTGGCGGCGCACAGCCTGGCCTGCGCGCTGGTGGCCCATTGGGCGGCCAGCGGCTCGCCGCACAGGATCGCCGGCGCCGTCCTGGTCGCCCCCAGCGATGTGGAAGCGCCCTCCTACCCATCCGGCACCACGGGTTTTTCTCCCATGCTGCTGCAAGCCTTGCCGTTTCCCAGTCTGGTGGTGGCCAGCGGCGATGATCCCTACGTCAGCTTCGCGCGGGCGCGCGCGTTTGCCGCCGCCTGGAGCAGCGATTTCACCATGATCGGCGACGCCGGCCATATCAATGGCGACGCCGGCTACGGCCCCTGGCCGGACGGCGAACAGCTGCTGCTCGATTTTTGCGCCGCGCACCAGCCCTGAACAAGGGCGCGCACACGATACGCGTGCGCCCATTTGCCCGCGGCAGAGAACGCAGGCAGAATCGTGGCCTTTCCATTGCGGCGCCCCGGCGCCAGCCCCACGATGAAACTTCCGCTCTTGCCAGTTCTCCTGCCCTTGCTGCTTTGCTCCGCCCTTGCCCACGGCGCGCCCTTCTATGAAGGCAAGAGTCTCGCCCATCCCGCCATCAATGCATCGCAGGACAGCGGGGCTGACGTCGCCTTTCTCAAGGAAAAAGAAGGTGTCAACGGCTATTACTGCGAGTGCAAGAGCGGCAGCTCGAAACCCATTTTGCTCGACCAGTTCGGCAACGCCGTCATCCGCTCCGTCTTCTACGCCTCGCTGGACAAGGAAACGGACGACAGCGTACAAACCATGCTGGTGCTGTTCCGCGAGGGAGAAAGAAATGGCTTGCGCGCCTACCGCTACCACCGCGGTTCGGGCAAATACCGGCGCCTGGACGGCCTCCAGCCGGCCCTGAACCGCATCGTGGCGCAAGGCGCCGCTCCCAATGCGGGCCAGGTCAAGGCGGCGCTGGCGAAACTGGCCCCCATGGACTACAGCGTCGCGCGGGGCAAGAGCGGCAATGCGGACTTCGACGCCATCGACCATACGCAAGGCACCATCGTCGGCTACTACAGCGATGACGGCAAGCCCGTGGCGGCAGGCGGCAAGGACGCCATCACCTACAAGAAGACCTTCCAGAAGAAAGGCGAGCGTTTTCTCACTGCCAGCTACACGCTGTACAGCGACGCGGGCGCCGGCATCCTGCCCAATTACCGCCTGTGGCAAGTGACGTGGGAAACGGCGCCAAAGCAATTCACGGGCAGCCAGGACGGCCCGTCCGTCATCTACAGCCTGGCCTGGGACGACGGCTCGGTGGTCGAGCGGGGGCAGTACGTGAAAGGCAAGCGCCAGGGACTGTGGGTGCGCGAAGGCATGCATGAAGGCAGCGAAAAAGGTCATTTCGTCGACGGCCTGCAGGAAGGCCTGTGGTCCTTCAACTATCCCAAGCAAAGCGAGAGCGGCATGTACAAGGCCGGCAAGCGCGAAGGCCGCTGGACGGTCGTCAACTATGCCGATGCAGAGGAGGTGACGGGTTTCGACACCTACGCGGGCGGCCAGCTGAACGGCCCGCACGAGCGCCGCATGGGCGGCAAGCTGCAAACGCGCGGCAACTACGTCAACGGCACGCGCCATGGCGCATGGATCACGGAAGACGGCGACGGCAACTTCATCGACGGCTTGCGCGACGGGCCGTGGAAACTCAAGCTCAAGGACAAGGTCACGCAAAGCGTCACTTTCGTGAAAGGTAAAAAACAGGGCGAGGCACTCGACACGGACGCCAGTGGCGCGCTGCGCCAGCGCGACCATTACCAGGCCGGCGTGCTCGATGGCAGCCGCACGCGCTATCTGGGCCCGGCCGGCAAGGAATACGTGGTCTACACGGCCACCTACCGCAATGGTCAGCTGGACGGGCGCGAACAGGCGTTCGACGACAGCGGCAAGGTCCTGCGCCTCGATACGCTATGGGACAAGGGCAAGAAGCAGGGCCTGGACGCGCGCTACTACCCGAACGGCAAGCCGGAACGCCTGGCCGTCATCGACCAGGGCCGCCTGCTCACGCACCTGCGCGAGTACTATGAAGACGGCCAGCTGCTCAACGACATCCACCGCTGCACCTTCAAGGAGGACGGCAGCACGCGCGACGACGTGTGCGAGTACCACCACATGTACTACCCGGACGGCAAGCCGCAGTACTACTACGCCTTCCAGTACGGCCAGCGCCAGGAAGGCTATTCGAACTACCCGGACGGCAAGCGCAAGGACGAACTGCTGGTCGACCGCGCGGCCGACACCTCCGTCTTCAACGCGTATTATGCAAGCGGCCAGCTCAAATGCACGGAGCCGCGCAGCGGCCACAGCACGCGCACGGTCAACGGCCAGACCATGATCAGCTACGCCTCGGCCGACCGCGATGGCGACAATATCTGCTACCACCCGAACGGCAAGGTGGCCAGCATCTACACCTTCCGCAAGCGCGTGCTCGTCGAATGCGGCAAACGCTTTGACGACACGGGCAAGCAGACGTTCCCGGGGCCGGAAGGCTGCCCGCCCCCCAGACAGGTGGACTATCCCATAGGACTGTGACCATGACGCAAGCAAGACAGCCGCAGCGCATCCAGAATCCCGAGCGCATCGATGCCGGGGCGATCCGCGCCGCCATCGCGGGCGGCCAAGAGGTGCTGGTGCAGTTCAATACCCTGGCCGAGCCGGGGCCGCTGCTGGCCGACCTCGACGCCCTGGCCGCCACTTGCGGCACGGCGCTGACCATCCGCATCTACGGTTACGACCCGAGGGTGTTCGATGCCCGCATCCTGCGCGCGCTGCCGCATGTGGCCAGCCTGTCCATCGATTGCCACCGGCAAGCCATCCATCTGGAAGCGCTGGGCGAGCTGCGGCACCTGAAGCGCCTGAGCCTGGGCGTGTACGAGCTGGCGCAAGGCGACATCCTGCAACTGGACAATTTGCGCGCCCTCGACTACCTGAACCTGGGCGAATCGGCCAGGAACAATATCGACCTGGCGCCGCTGCGCCAGTATGCGCACCTGGCCAGCCTCGTCATCGAAGGCCACAGCCAGCATATCGACACCCTGGCTGGCCTGCCGGCGCTGCACGAGCTGTCGCTGTACCGCATCAAGAACAAGGTGCCGCTGGATTTCATCTCGGAGATGGCCCGCCTGGACCGGCTGCTGTTGCAGCTGGGCGGCCGCGCATCGCTCGCGCACATCGAGGCGCCGCTGTTGAGGAAACTGGAAGTGATACGCGTGCGCGGCCTGGAAACGCTGGGCGATATCGGTCGTTTCCCCCTGCTGCAGGCGCTATGGGTGGAAGACCAGATCAAGCTGCGGCAGATCGCGCTGGGGCCCAATCCCGTGCTCGAACGCCTGAACCTGCACACCTGCAAGACGCTCGACAGCCTGCCCGGCCTGGCCACCCTGCCCGCCCTGCGCCAGTTGTCGGCATCCGGGACCATGCTCGACATCGACGCCTTGCTGGCGCACGGCTTGCCCGCATCCCTGACGCATGCGCGCCTGCGCACCGGCAGGAAAACACGCGACGACGCCATCGCCGCGCAGCTGGCGCAACTGGGCTACGCAGAGGCGCGCCCTGGCTAAGATCAGCGGCCGGCCGCCAGCTTGCGCTGCCATAGCGCCACATCGATCATCACGCCATCGACGCCCGTGTTGCGGATGTAGACGCGGTAGCTGCCCTGCCCCATGTCGCCATCGAGGTAGGCCGTGCGCTCATTGCGCTGCAGCCTGGCACCCTTGGCCAGCTG
Source organism: Janthinobacterium sp. UMAB-60 (assembly GCF_900095235.1). Classification (NCBI taxonomy): domain Bacteria; kingdom Pseudomonadati; phylum Pseudomonadota; class Betaproteobacteria; order Burkholderiales; family Oxalobacteraceae; genus Janthinobacterium; species Janthinobacterium sp. UMAB-60. Next base: position 37,151 of record NZ_LT607488.1, on the reverse strand, counting down.
GCGGTAGCGCTCGACCACCGCATCGAAGCTGGCATAGCTGCGCAACGCCACTTCCAGGTCGCGCGGCGGGCGGCCTTCGGCATGGTCCAGCACATTGTTCTGTTTCTTGCCCTTCAGCGTGAGCGGATAGGCAAACACGCCGGCGCCGGCCGACGTCAGCACCGTGGATTTATCGAGCAGCAGCGGCAGCAGCGCCGGCGGATAGGCGGGCGGCAGCTGGGCGCGGTTCCAGCCCGGCAGGGCCGGCTGCGCCAGCACATATTCGACGCTGGCGATCCTCTGCCCATCGGCGCCCGCTTCCTTGTCGCCCGCGATCAGCGCCAGCATGGGCGGCAATTGCCTGGCCCAGGTCAGCAAGGGCGCCGCTTCGCCGACCAGCATGCCCTTGCGATGGAATACCGTCAGCACCGCATTCGGATCGGGATTGCAGACTTTCGCCAGCGGCTGGCCCTCGAGGTGGCAATGCCCGTTGACCAGGCCAAAGGCGAGGATGACGCCGCGCTTGTCGAGCAGCATGGCGCCCCGTTCACGGCCCTGATTGCGGTCATTCATCGACGCCAGCAACTGGCGGCCATCGGCCAGCGTGGTACGCGTGGCGTCGCGCTTTTCGCTGATCGCTTCGAGCGCCTGCGCCAGCAGCAGTTCATCGTCTTCCGTGTAGCTGCCGCGCGCGTAGCCGAAGAAATCGAACAGGGCCGCGCGCACCTGCGCATCGTCGCTCAGGCGCGGCAAGGGACCGCCGGTCAGCAGGGAAGACAGGCTTTTCCCGGCCGGCGCCGAAGGTGCCGCCGTGGCGCGGGCGGGCTGGGAAAGGACGCAAGCCGCTGCCAGCAAGGCGCCGCCCAGGGTGCGGTAATTCGAAAAGATGATATGCATGATTCTGTCTGTCGGGGATTTGGCCGCTACCAGCGGCCACTGGCCACGCATGGCGCGCCGGCGATTCTAGCATGGCGCCAGCCCCCATGCCGTGCGGCTGGCGGACGGCGTATGCGCCAGGGCGGCTGTTATGATGGCCGCAATGACCATCTCTTCCCCCGCCCCAACACTGCTTGTCCTCCTGCCCGGCATGGATGGCACGGCCCGGCTATTCCACCGTTTTGACGCCGCCTTGCGCGCGCAAACCGCCATCGAGACCCAGGCCATCGCCTATCCGGCCGCGCCACTCGATTACGCGGCGCTGGAAGCATTCGTGCGCGCGCGCTTGCCGCAGGATCGCCCTTTCGTCGTGCTGGCCGAATCGTTTTCAGGACCGCTGGGGGCAGCTTTGCGCGCCGATCCGCCGCCCGGTATGCGCGCGCTGATACTGTGTTGTGCGTTCGTGCGCAATCCGCGCCCGCTGCTGACGCCACTGCGCCACCTGCTCGGCATGGTGCCCTTTGGCGCCCTGCCCGGCTTCGCCCTGCGCCAGGCGCTGCTGGCGCCGTATGCGACGCCGGCCCTGCAGGCCGAACTGACGGCGGCGCTGGCGCAAGTGCCGCCCAGCGTGCTGCGCCAGCGCCTGCGCGCCGTGCTGGAGATACCGGAAAAGACGCCTCGCCCAGCTTCGCGCGCGGCAGCCTGCCCGTCCTGTATCTGCGCGCCCGCCACGACCGCCTGGTGCCGCCGGCAAACGCCTTGCAGATACTGTGCCTGGCGCCAGGCGCGCAGCTGGTCGATATCGACGCGCCGCACATGCTGCTGCAGGCGGCGCCGGCAGCGGCCGCCGATGCGGTCGCCGCCTTTGTCAACGGCCTGTCAGCCGCGCAGGAATCTGATTAAACGCGCGCTGGCCAGCACGGCCAGCCAGCTCAAGCCGCCCGACAGCACGCTGAAGTAGATGGCCCGCAGCGGATGCTGTGGCAGCAGATACGCAAGCACGGCCGCGCCCAGCAAGCCGCACAGCGCAGGTTTCCACCAGCCTGGCGGCAGCAGCGCCAGCAGCAGATTCGTGCCCACATACACATAAAACACCAGCAGCAGGGCCAGGCCACCAGCCACGCCGCGCGAGCCGAGGCTGCCGAACAGCTGCGTGTACAGGTAAAATCCCAGCCAGCTCAATGCAATAAACAGCAGGCAGCCCAGCGCATGCGCGCCCAGGCCCGCCATCCAGCGGATTTTCATGATGACCCTTAAAAAAAAGCCGGCCCTTTCACGAGGAAAGGGCCGGCCTTGATGCATTAGCCGCTGTGTCGGATTACGCTTGCGCTAATCCGACCTACACGCATCTGAATTACTTCGCCGTATTGAGCAGCAATTCGTTGAGGCGCTTGACGAAACTGGCCGGGTCGGCCAGCGAACCGCCTTCGGCCAGCATGGCCTGGTCGAACAGGATGTTGGCCCAGTCGCCGAACTTGCCGCCTTCGGCATCTTCGTATTTCAGGCGCGTCACCAGCGGGTGGTTCGGATTGATTTCCAGGATCGGCTTCGATTCCGGCGCGCTCTGGCCAGCAGCCTTGAGCATGCGCAGCAGGTTGCCCGACAATTCGTTTTCATCGGCCACCAGGCAGGCTGGCGAATCGGTCAGACGGAACGTGACGCGCACGTCCTTGGCCTTGTCGGCCAGCACGGTCTTCATCTTGCCCACCAGGTCGGCGTACGAGGTTTCCGTTTCTTCGTGCTCTTTCTTTTCCGCCTCGTCTTCCAGCGCGCCCAGGTCCAGGCCACCCTTGGCGACGGAAACCAGTTCCTTGCCTTCGAAGTCCTGGATAAACGACAGCATCCATTCATCGACGCGGTCCGTCAGCAGCAGCACTTCGACGCCCTTCTTGCGGAAGATTTCCAGGTGCGGGCTGTTCTTGGCGGCGGCGTAGTTGTCGGCCGTGACGTAATAGATCTTGTCCTGGCCTTCCTTCATGCGCGCCACGTAGTCGGCGAACGAGGTGATTTGCCCGTCGCTGTCGTTGGCCGTCGAGGCAAAGCGCAGCAGCTTGGCCAGGCGTTCCTTGTTGGCCGCGTCTTCGCCGATGCCCTCTTTCAGCACCTGGCCGAATTCCTTCCAGAAGACGGCGTACTTGTCCTTCTTGTCCTGCTCGTCCGCGTTCGCCAGTTCTTCCAGCATGCCCAGCACGCGCTTGGTCGAGCCTTCGCGAATCACCTTGACGTCGCGCGACTCCTGCAGGATTTCACGCGACACGTTCAGCGGCAGGTCGGCCGAGTCGATCACCCCGCGCACGAAGCGCAGGTAGGTCGGCATCAGTTGCTCGGCATCGTCCATGATGAAGACGCGCTTGACGTACAGCTTGATGCCGCCGCGCTTGTTGCGGTCCCACATGTCGAACGGCGCCTTGGCCGGGATGTACAGCAGCTGCGTGTACTCGCTGCGCCCTTCCACGCGGTTATGCGTGTGCGTCAGCGGCGACTGGAAGTCGTGCGAGACGTGCTTGTAGAATTCGTCGTACTGTTCCGGCGTGATGTCGGCCTTGTTGCGGGCCCACAGGGCGCTGGCCTGGTTGACGGTTTCGAATTCGTCTTTCAGGACGGTTTCTTTTTTCTCTTCGTCCCACTCTTCCTTCTGCATCACGATCGGCAGCGAGATATGGTCCGAGTATTTGCGGACGATGGACTTGATCTTCCAGCTCGACAGCAATTCGTCCTCGCCTTCGCGCAGATGCAGGATGATGTCCGTGCCACGCGACGGCTTGTCGATGTTTTCGATGCTGTAATCGCCTTCGCCGGCCGATTCCCAGCGCACGCCTTCGGCGGCGTCCGCGCCGGCGCGGCGCGTTTCGACGGTGATCTTGTCGGCGACGATGAAGCCCGAATAGAAGCCCACGCCGAACTGGCCGATCAGGGCCGCGTCCTGCTGCTGGTCGCCCGACAGCTTGCCGAAGAATTCCTTGGTGCCCGACTTGGCGATGGTGCCCAGGTGCGAGATCGCCTCGTCACGGGTCATGCCGATGCCGTTGTCGGAAATGGTGATGGTGCGCGCATCCTTGTCGAAGCTGACCTTGATCTTCAATTCGTGATCGTTGCCGTACAGGGCGTCGTTATCGATCGCTTCGAAGCGCAATTTGTCGGCCGCGTCGGACGCGTTCGAGATCAGTTCGCGCAGGAAGATTTCCTTGTTCGAGTACAGGGAATGGATCATCAGGTGCAGCATTTGCTTCACTTCGGTCTGAAAACCCAGGGTTTGCTTTTCGGAGACAGCCATTTTTACCTCATAGTCTTGTGGATGGGACGGATTTGATGAAGTTGGGGATTATATAAGCGATTTCAAGGGCTCCCGTTTCACGCCGTGTCTTATCCCAGCGCGCGGTCGAAAAAGTCCCATACCCGCTCGTCCTGCACCGTGGCCAGGTTCAGGCGCATGCGGGTCGACGGCAGCTGGCGCGGCGAAAACAGGCTGCCCGGCGCCAGCACCAGGCCTTCGGCCAGCGCCTTTTCGGCCAGCACATTCGTGTCGCAACCCGCATCGGTCCAGAGGAACATGCCGGCCGGCGCGGGATCGAAGCGCAGGCCGGCCCGCTCGGCGCGGCGGTACGTCCCCTCGCGCACCTTGTCGAGCCGCGCGCGCAGCCGTTCCGCATGCTTGCGGTACAAGCCTTGCGAAAGGATTTTATAGACGACGCGCTCGCCGATGTCGCTGGTGGTCAAGGTGGCGAGCATCTTGCGGTCGGCCAGCCGCTGCGCCCATTCAGGCGAGGTGGCGATGAAGCCCACGCGCAAGTTGGCCGCCAGGCTCTTGGAAAAGCCGCCCAGGTAAATCACGCGGCGCAGCTGGTCCAGCGCGGCCAGGCGCGTGGCCGGCTGCACCTCGCCGCCCGGATGCATGTCGCAATAGATATCGTCTTCGACGACGAGGAAATCGTGCTGTTCGGCCAGGCGCAGCACCTGGAAAGCCTTGGCCGCCGACAGCGACGTCGAGCTGGGGTTGTGCAGCACCGAGTTGATCACGTACAGCCTGGGACGGTGCAGGGCCGCCAGCTCGGCCAGCACGGCGATATCGGGGCCGTCATTCAAGCGCGGGATGCCGATGACGTGCATGCCCATGGCGGCAAAGGCGCCAAACATCAGCCAATACGCGGGATCGTCGACGAAAATAGTCTCGCCAGGGCGGACAAACTCGCGCGCCACCAGGTCCAGCGCCTGCATCACACCCACCGTGGTGACGATCTGCTCGGGCGGACAGGCGATTTCCAGGCCCGCCAGTTTCAGCTGCAACTGCTGGCGCAGCGGCAGGAATCCCTGCGGCGATCCGTAACCGAGCAGCAGGCTGCCCGGCTGGCGGCTGACGTCGCGCAGGGCGCGCGCCACCAGGTCGCCATCGAGCCACTCGGCGGGCAGCATGCCGGTGCCGGGCGCGGGGATGACCGGCGTCTGGCGGAACATGTTACGGATCAGCCAAACGACGTCCAGCGGCTGCGCCGCCGCGTCCTGCGCGCCAGCGGGCGGCGCCGGCGCGTTCAGCGGCGAGCGCTCGCGCACGAAAAATCCCGCGCCGCGCCGCGATTCCAGATAGCCGCGCGCCACCAGCTTGTCGTAGCTGGCCACCACCGTGGCGCACGACACGCTCAGGCTGGCGGCGCACTGGCGGATCGAGGGCATGCGCGCGCCGCCGCGCAGCAGCTTGTCGTCGATGCGCGCCGCCAGCGAACGCGCGATCTGGTCGATCAGGGTTTCGCCCGAAGCGCGCGACAGCAAGGGCAGGGATGGAGAGGCGAGTGTATTGCTCATATGACCATGACAGTATGTGAAATTATGCGTGGAAGTGTATTTGTACTGTACTGCTATTCACCTCTAGGATAGCAGTACGGGGCGGATTGATCCACCCCGCCCATTGACCCACACCACCCGTACCAGGACAGCCATGCCATCGCCCGCCACCACTTCCCCCAGCTCCCTCCCGCGCCTCGGCGCCGACCGCACAGGCCTGCTGCTGGGCCTCATCGCCGTCGCCCTCTTCAGCCTGACCCTGCCTTTTACGCGCATGGCGGTGGCGGAACTCGACCCCACCTTTGTCGCCCTGGGCCGCGCCCTGGTGGCCGCCTGCCTGGCCGGCCTGTGGCTATGGCAGCAGCGGGCGCCGTTGCCGCGGCGCGAGCAATGGCTGCCGCTGGCGCTTGTATCGCTGGGCTGCGTGCTGGGTTTCCCCTGGCTGACGTCGATCGCCATGCGCAGCCTGCCCGCCTCGCACGGCGCCGTGCTGGTGGGCATTTTGCCGCTGGCCACGGCCGTGTTTGCCGTGCTGCGCGGCAAGGAACGTCCATCGCCGGGATTCTGGCTGATGGCCCTGCTCGGCACGGCGCTGGTGGTGGCGTTCGCGCTGCGCCAGGGCGGCGGCAGCTTCCACCTGGCCGACTGGCTGATGTTCGCCGCCGTGCTGCTGGGCGCCCTCGGTTATGCGGAAGGCGGACGCCTGGCGCAAGCCATGCCGGGCCAGCATGTGATTTCCTGGGCGCTGCTGCTGGCCATGCCTTTTGTCTTGCCCGTGGTGCTGTGGAACGCCTGGCCGCAGCGCGCGCTGATGGCGCAGGCCAGCGGCGCGGCCTGGCTGGGCTTTGCCTACATCTCCGTGTTTTCCATGTTTATCGGCTTCTTTTTCTGGTACCGGGGCATGGCGCTGGGCGGCGTGGCGCGCGTGGGACAAACGCAGTTGCTGCAGCCTTTCCTCACGCTGCTGGGCGCGGCCGTGCTGCTGCACGAGCCACTGACGGGCGAAAGCCTGCTGTTTGCCGGCGCCGTGATTGCCGTGGTGGCCATCGGACGCAAGCTGAAGTAAGGTTCCCTGACGCCCATTTGCAACGCCCTTGTGCGTGCGGATGGGCAGAGCGGCGTGCAAGCCGTACAATACCGCAGCACCATGGCGACGCCTATCCGGCGCCGCTTGCGCACGCACCGCCACAAGCGGGCCAACAAATCCAGCCGGCGCAGCTCGGCATCTTCTGTGAGACTCGTATGAAAATTGAAAATCCGAATCCGATCCAATGGCGCTTTGCCGAACGCGCGGAACAGCTGCAAAGCTCGTTCATCCGCGAAATCCTGAAGATCACGCAGCGTCCCGAGATCATCTCGTTTGCCGGCGGCCTGCCCTCGCCCGCCACCTTCCCCGTGGAAGAAATGAAGACCGCCTTCGACAAGGTCCTGTCGAACAATGGCAAGGTGGCCCTGCAATACGGCCCCACCGACGGTTACCTGCCGCTGCGCCAGTGGATCGCCGACTCGCTCTCCGGCAATGGCAGCACCATCCTGCCCGAGCAAGTGCTGATGACGTCCGGCTCGCAGCAAGCGCTCGACTTGCTGGGCAAGGTACTGATCGACGAAGGCAGCCGCGTACTGGTGGAAACCCCCAGCTACCTGGGCGCGCTGCAGGCGTTTTCCGTCTACCGTCCCGAATTCGTTTCCGTCGACACCGATGACGAAGGCCTGGTGCCGTCGTCGATCGACCCCGTCGCCGATGGCGCGCGCCTCTTGTACGCGCTGCCGAACTTCCAGAACCCGACGGGCCGCAGCCTGTCCGTGGCGCGCCGCGTGGAGCTGGTGGAAACCTGCGCCCGCCACGGCCTGCCGCTGATCGAGGATGATCCGTACGGCGCCCTGAGCTACAGCGGCGAGCCGTATCCGAAGATGATCAACATGAATCCGGACGGCGTCATCTACATGGGTTCGTTCTCGAAAGTGCTCACGCCCGGCATCCGCCTCGGCTACGTGGTGGCCCCGCCGCCGCTGGTACGCCGCCTGGAACTGGCCAAGCAGGCGGCCGACCTGCACACGTCCCAGCTGACGCAGATGGTGGTGCATGAAGTCATCAAGGACGGCTTCCTGGAGCGGCACATCCCCAGCATCCGCAGCCTGTACGGCAACCAGTGCCAGGCCATGCTGTCGGCGCTGGAAGAACACTTCCCGGCCGGCGTCACCTGGACCAAACCGGAAGGCGGCATGTTCATCTGGGTCACCCTGCCGAAACACATCGACGCGATGCAACTGCTCGATGAAGCCATCGCCAACAAGGTCGCCTTCGTGCCGGGCGCGCCGTTCTATGCGAACACGCCGGAAACGCACACCTTGCGCCTGTCGTTCGTCACGGTGCCGCCGGAACGCATCCGCGAGGGCATCGCCATCCTGGGCAAACTGATCGCCGCAAAAATGTAATTGCGCTCTTCACGCCCCGCTCTTGCGGGGCGTGTCATCGCTGCCCCAGCACCAACGGGCACGCCGCTCTCCGCCCAAAAACCGCCTTCGCGACAGCAACCGCGTGTATTTATTCTTAAAAATAGTATAAGAATAATATTTTCCCAGCTTCCACAGCATCGATTTTTCCACCCAAAAAATTGGCAAAGCGGTATGATTTGACCGCTGTATCCGATTTGAACCCGGTCAGCATCACGGAAAATGCAGCAAACGCTGGCAGCGCAGAGTACATCGAGAAGGCCGGAAGCAATGAGTCCAGGCAGTGTGGAGCATTCCCAGCGGCGCAACGCCGCCATTTTGATTGTCGACGATGCGCCGGCCAACCTTGAGCTGCTGCGCAAGCTGATGAGCGAACAGGGTTATCAAACCTATGTTGCCACGTCCGGTGAGCGGGCGCTGGCGATCGCCCAGCGTGCCCATCCCGACCTGATCCTGCTCGACGTGCTGATGCCGGACATGGATGGCATCGAAACCTGCCGCCGCCTCAAGCAGCATCCGCTGACGCAGGGCATTCCCGTCATCTTCATGAGCGCCAGGACGGAGACGGAAGACGTGGTGGCCGGTTTCGACTGCGGCGCCGTCGACTACATCAGCAAACCGCTGCGCATGGCCGAAGTGTGCGCGCGCGTGCGCGCCCAGCTGCACATCCGCAGCAGCAATGAAACCCAGCAGGAGCAGGCCGAGCGCCTGCGCACCATCGTCAACAACATGGCCGAGGGCTTGCTGATCATCGAGGCGGACGGGCGCATCCAGTACACCAACCCGGCCTGCGACCAGTACCTGGGCTACCGCGAAAACGAATTGGCCGGACGCTCGATCGCTGAACTGCTCAGCCCCCTGGTGACGCAGGAATACCTCGATTACTTCAGCATGTACGCAGCCAATCCGGAAAAAGCGCACAACCACGGCACGCGCGAAGTGGTGATCCGCCACCGCACCGGCGCGGCGCTGAGCATGGACCTGACGCTGACGCCCATGTATCTGCGCCAGCCCCTGTATATCGGCCTGCTGCACGACATCACGCACCACAAGCAGTCGGAAGACGCGCTGCAGCGCGCCGCCTATCTCGATCCGCTGACAAAAATAGCCAACCGCCGGCATTTCGACAGTTTCCTGGAAAAAGAGTGGCAGCGCGCCGTGCGCGGCGGTGGCACCCTGTCGCTGGTGGTGCTCGACGTCGACCACTTCAAGCTGTACAACGACAGCCTGGGCCATCCGGCCGGCGACAGCTGCCTGCAGCAGGTGGCGCAAGCCATCGCCTCGCATGCCGCCCGCCCTGGCGACCTGGCCGCCCGCTACGGCGGCGAGGAATTCGTCATGCTGTTCGCCGACACGGATGCCGACGGCGCCCTGCATCTGGCCGAAGCCATCCGCATGCACATCGAAGCACTGCAGCTGCCGCACCCGCGCTCCGCCACCTCGCCGTGGATCACCGTCAGCATCGGCGTGGCGACCATCCACCCGCACCAGCTGGACGACCGCGAAGCGCTGTTCGTCGCCGCCGACCGCGCCCTGTACGTGGCCAAGGAAGCGGGCCGCAACCAGGTGCGCGCCACGCACTCGGGCAGCACGGCCTGGAAAACGGTCAAGGCATTAGTGTTACGTTAAGGTTTGAAATTCAGCGCAACACGCAGCGAACATAGAGTAGGCCCAAGTCACAAAAAAAGGCACTCCGGGCCAAGCGTCTCCGGCCCGCTGTTCCTAAAATTAATCAAAACTTCCTCGACACGCTCAACTTCGCATTGCGCCCCACGCCGGTCACCGCTTCGCTCAGGTAGGGCATGTAGTTGCGGTTGAAGACATTATCGACCGTCAGCCGCACTTCCGTGCCGCGCCAGATGCCTTGCCGGCCATTCCACGACGCGAACACGGTATGCAGCGCATAGCCCTTCGATGGCGGCAGGCGGTACACGCTGCCCACGGGCAGCACGCGCTCCTGCTTCGCCACGAAGCGGCCCTGCCAGCCGATGCTGGCACCCAGGTCGGGCAAGCGCCAGCCCAGGCCCGCCATCAGTTTGTCCGGCGCAATCGTCGACACGGGTTCGTCCTGCCCCCACGGGTCGCGCTGGGTACCGCTGCGCGTGCCGCGCTGCTTCGACAGCGAGGCGCTGGCAAACAGGCGCGGCGCGTTGTAGTAGGACTCGACCTCCACGCCCTGCGTGCGGAAACCGGCCAGGTTGCGGTAGTCGGACAGCGCCGGCGGCACCTTGCCCGATCCCGGCTCGTAGCCTTCGACCAGCACGCCCAGGCGCGGGCCGATATTGTCGCTGACGCGATTGCGGTAGACCGTCAGGCGCAGCTGCGCGTCGTCGCGCTCCATGAACACGTTCTGGCGGTGCAGCATGACACCCGCGCGCACGGCCGTCACGCGCTCGACGGCCAGGTTGCGGCTGGTAGCCGGCGTCGATGAACCGAGGCGCGGCGACACATAATATTCATTCGAATACATCTCGTCGATGGTCGGCGCGCGCCAGGTGCGGCTTAAGTCGCCGAACAAGGCCAGCGTGCTGGACGCCTTCCAGAACAGGCCCAGGCGGGGCGACCAGTCTTCGTGGGCCTTTTCGCTGAAGTCGTGACCGGCCGCCGCCAGCGGGCTGTTGTAGCGCGATGCCTTGTTCGGCACGCCCTCGGAGACGACCCGGTCATGGCGCAGCGCCGCCGTCAGCGTCAGGTCGCCATACGTCATCGCATCCTGCAGATACAGGCCCGTGGTTTCCTGGCGCCCGGCCGGCATGTAATAGGGCTGGAAGTAGCCATAGTTATAGCTGGGATCCTTCAGCGCCGTCGACGACGGGTAGTACATCAGGGTATCGCGCACATTCTTGTGCCACTGCAGGCCCGTTTGCAGCACGTGCGACACGGCCCCCGTCGCAAACACGCTCTCATTGCGCACCTCCGCGATGCGGTCCACGTACGAAGCCCAGCTCTCGTTACCCAGCGAACCCAGATAGGAACCGAGTGAAGCGGACGGCAGGCGCTGGTCATGCTGGTCCGTGTGCGAATAGCCGGCGCTGGCCGTCAGCTTGATCCACGGATTATCTTGTGGCGCATACTGCCACTTCACGGAAACCGTGTCGTCGTCCTGGTCGCGGTACACGGCCTTGCGCCGCCACGCCTCTTCCAGTCCATATTTTTTGATTTCCGCCTCGGTCGGGGTGGGCACGTCTTCGCCCATGGCGGCGAACGGACCCCAGCCCGAACTGCCGCTCTTCATCGCCGTCAGGGTCAGCAGCTGCTCCGGCGTCAGCCGGATATTCAGTTTCGCCAGGCTCGATGGCGCGTCGATGGCGGAAAAGCGGAATGGCTTGCCATCGGGTTTGCGCAAATCATCGGACTTGCGCCGCGTGGTGAAGGCCATCGCATCGAAGCGACCATCTGCGCTGCGGCCATACACGGCCACGGTGGCGTCGTTTTCGCCATTGTTCGAATGGCGCGAATACTTCAGCATGGCGCCCACGCTCTCGCCGCCTTCCAGCAAGTCTTGCGCGTCCTTGGTCTCGACCGTGATGACGCCGCCGAAACCGCCATTGCCGTACAAGCTTGTATGCGCGCCCTTGTTCACCTCGATCTGCTTGATCAGTTCCGGTTCGATGAAGATGGAGCCCTGGCGGTATTTCTCGAAGCCCTTGGGCACGCCGTCGAGGATGACTTTCACGTCCTGCACTTTATTGAAGCCCCAGATATTGAGGCTCTGGCCGCTGGGACGGGCCGTACCGGCCAGGTCCACGCCGGGCAGGGTGTCGAGCAGCGAGGCGACGTTGTCCGCCTGCTGGCGCTCGATGTCGGCGCTGTTGATGTACGAGCGCCCTGCCGTGCCGGCGCTGATGGCGTCGCCAAACACGCTGATGGCGGGCATCTGCACGGCATCGGCCTTGTCGGCCATCGCCGCCGCCCACGCAGGGCCCTGCGCGCCGCCCAATGCCAGTGCCAGCGCGGCGGCCAGCGGGGTCAATCGTTGTTTGCTGCTCTTCATCGCTATCCTTGCCTGGGTTTGCTACTTCATGCTTGTGGAATGAAAAAACGCTGGGCAGAGGACAGGCGGTGCACGATCAAGCGGCGGCGTTGACGCAAGCGTTGCGGCGGAACCCTGCCCGCGCGGACACGCCGCCAGCGCATGGCCGGCGGCGCACTGCAGTCACCGGGATAAGTTGCCTTAGTGAAATGCGGAATACATCATATATCGGATGCGAATGATTCGCAATACGATTTAATGCGTAGTTATTCCGGATAGCCGGTGATATCGGCGATCTCGCGGTATAGCGGTTGCAGCCGCGCATACATTTTCTGGTACACGCGCCGGTACAGCTGTTCGTAGATTTTCCGGTGCTCGGGATGGGGATGAAATACCTTGCCCTTGCGCGTCATCGCCTGCACGGCGGCGGGGAAATCCGCATGCCAGCCCAGGCCCACGGCGGCGGCGATGGCCGCGCCCAGGCCCGAACTCTCATACACGTGGGCGCGCGCGGCGGGCAAGCCGAAGATGTCGGCCGTCAGCTGCATGGCAGAGTCGCTTTGCGAACCGCCGCCCGCGATGCGCAGCTCCGTAATCGCCATGCCGCTGCGTTGTTCGATGCGCTCCTTGCCTTCGCGCAGCGCATACGCGAGACCTTCGAGGATGGCGCGGTAGATGTGCGCGCGCGTGTGCACGTCGCCAAAGCCGATCATGGCGCCCTTCGCTTCCGGGCCGGGCACCTTGATGCCCGGACTCCAGTACGGCTGCAGCATCAAGCCCATGGAGCCGGGCGGCACGGCGTCGACCAGGCGGTCGAACAGCGCTTCGGCGGACAAGCCCGTGCCATCTTCGGCGGCCGCCGCCCGTTCGCGGTCGCCGAACTGCTCCTTGAACCAGTTGACCATCCAGTAGCCGCGAAAAATCTGCACTTCCGTGCTGTAGGCGCCCGGCATGGCGGCCGGATACGGCGGAATGAAGCGCGTCACTTCCACGTATTTGCGGTTGGTCGTGTTGATGGTGGCCGTGGTGCCGTAGCTGAGGCACGCCACATGCGGTTCGACGCAGCCCGCGCCCAGCACCTCGCACGCCTTGTCGGCGGCCGCCGCCAGCAAGGGCGTGCCCTCAAGAATGCCCGTCGCCGCCGCCGCCGCGGCCGTGATGGCACCCATGCGCGTGCCCGGCGTCACCAGTTCCGGCAGCATGGAGCGTCGTATCGCCAGCGCCTGCCACTTCCAGTCGAAGCGCCCGGCCCAGGCGTGGCGTTTGTAGTCGAACGGGATGTACGCCACTTGCGAGCCGGTCGAATCGATATACTTTCCGCAGAGGCGGTGGTTCAAGAAGCCCGACAGCAGCAGGAATTTATGCGTGCGGCGCCAGATGTCGGGCTGGTGCGCGCTGATCCAGTTGATCTCGGCCTCGCGGCGGAAGTACGCGATCGTGCCCTCGAGGCCCGTGACGCGGAAGGCGGCGCGCCACCACGGCGCCAGTTGGGGAATGTCGCGCGTGCTGCGCTGGTCCAGCCAGGTGATGGCGGGGCGCAGGGGGGCGCCATGTTCATCCACGTTGACCACCGTGCCGCGCTGCGTGGTCACGGCCACGCCGGCCACCGAGGATTGATTGATGTCCGTGCCGCGCCACAGCTGCTGGCACGCTTCGCACACGGCTTGCCAGTAACCGTCGGCGTCATGCTCGGCCCAGCCGGGATGCTCGGAGTAATACGCTTCGAGGAACACTTGCGCCTTGGCCGCCAGGTTGCCGTCCCGGTCGAACAGCAGCGCGCGCACGCTTTGCGTGCCATTGTCGATGGAGAGGATATAGGGGCCATTGCCCGCTGTGGAGCCCATCGCTTATGCCACGCTGGCCAGCGCGGCGCGCAGCGCCTGCAGCAGCGCCTGCGGATCTTTTTCCGGCTGCGCGCTGAAGACGGGCGCTTCCCAGTCCTGCCCGCGCACGGCCACCACGCGCAAGCGTCCCTGTTCATTCCAGGCCGGATACCAGCCCACGTCGACGATGTCGCCATTCGCGCACGTGATTTGCAGCAGGTCTTCGCCCAGGTTGTCGACGAGAACCTCCACGCTCTGGCGCAGGTCCAGCGCCGACAGGCTGTCATAGGTGATGCGGGCGTCGCCCAGCGCCAGGGGCTGGCCAAACAGGGTGGTGTCGATGATGTTCTCCTTATTTTTATGGTTTTTCAATCGCCCTGCGGCACGCTGTAATGGCTGCGCCACAGGGCCAGGTAGCGTGCTTGCTCGTCGTCCCAGCGCGCATCGTCCCAGCCCAGTTCATGCTGGCAGACGCCACGCAGGCGCGGCATGATAGCAAGCGCGCCGCCGGCCAGCTGCAAACCGAGGCGCGTGCGCCGCAGCAGCAGGTCGTCCAGGTGCTGCACGTCCTCGTTGCGCGCGCCCCAGCGCAGCTGGGCCCACAGGGTCTGCGTGCCGGGAACCGGCGCCAGTTCGCCCTCCTGCGCCGCATCGCACAGGGCCTGCGCTTGCGCGCCATGGCGGCCCAGCAGGCGTTTGCGCTGTTCGCCATCGAGCAGCAAGGCCTTGCCCGAAAGGGGCGGCGTGGCGTCAAAGATCGGCAAGGGGCGCAGATCCGCCTGCCAATCCGGCAACAGCGGTGCGGCGCGGCGCAAGGCGTCGAGGGCGATCATGCGGAACGTCGTCAGCTTGCCGCCCGCCACCGTCAGCAAGCCGTGTTCCAGCCATAGCGCATGTTCGCGCGCTTCCTTCGACGGGTCAAGCTGGCCGCTGTCGATGACGGGGCGCACGCCGGCAAACGTGGCCAGCACATCGTCTTCGCCCAGCGCCAGCTGCGGAAACTGCCAACGCAGCGCCGTCATCAGATAGGCGAGTTCGCCGCGCGTGATGGCAGGCTCCAGGTCCAGGCTGGCCCCATGGTCGACATCGGTGGTGCCCACCAGGGTCACGCCCTCCCACGGATACGCAAACACGGGACGGCCATCGTGCGGGTGCATCAGGCTGACGGCTTGCGCCAGCGGCAGGCGCCAGGCGGGCAGCAGCAGATGGCTGCCGCGCAAGGGCCGCAGCTTCGGCTGCTCTCCCACCTGGCCGCGCAAGGCGTCGGCCCAGGCGCCCGTGGCGCTGATCACCAGGCGCGCGCGCGCAGTCAACCTTGCGTCGCCGACGCCATCGATCAAGGTGGCACCGACGACCGTGCCATCTTCACGCAGCAGTGCTTCCACGCCCAGGTAATTGACGGCCACGCCGCCATGGCGGCGCGCTTCCTGCAGCACGCGCAGCACCAGGCGCGCGTCGTCCGTCTTGGCGTCCTGGTACAGCATGCCGCCCCGCAGCCCATCGCGGTTGACATGTGGCGCCAGCATGGCAAAGTCGGCAGCATCGACATAGCGGCGCGCGCGCCGGCCCGCCATCACGTCATAGATGGCCAGGCCCAGCATGAACTGGCGCCGCCCCGGTTTCCTGCCCGTGTAGTCGCCAAAGGCAAAGCCTTGCGGCTCGACCAGCCCCGCCGCATCCGCCAGCAAGGCTTGCCGCTCATGCACCGATTCGCGCGTCAGCGCGAACTGCCCCTGCTTGAGGTAGCGCAGGCCGCCGTGCACCAGCTTCGAGGAGCGGCTCGACGTGCCCCAGGCGAAATCGCGCTGTTCCACCAGCAGCGCCTTCAAGCCGCGCCGCGCTGCTTCCAGCAGGATGCCGGCGCCCGTGATGCCGCCGCCGACGATCAGCACGTCCCAGTCGCGCGCCAGGACGCCAGGCAGATCCCCCCTGTTCACGATGGGTCTCCGGCGTCAGGCAGCAGTTTGCCGGGGTTCATCATGCCCTGCGGGTCGAACTGGCGCAGCAGCGCGCGCATGGCGGCGATGCCCAGCTCTCCCTTTTCCGCCGCCAGCCACGGCGCGTGATCCGTGCCCACGCCATGCTGGTGGCTGATGGTGCCGCCATTGGCGACGATGGCGGCGCAGGCCGCGTCTTTCAAGCTACGCCAGCGCGCCATATTGTCTTCATACGTGGGCGCCAGCCGGTACACATAAGTGGTGTAGACGCTGGCGCCCTGCGCATACACGTGCGACAGATGCGTGTACACATGCACCCGCTCACCGTGCGCGGCCAGCGCATTGGTGCCCGCCTGCTCCAGCGCCGCCATCATGGGCGTGACGCGGGGCCAGTCGACGGCCGTTTCCACCGTGTCGATGACATAGCCGTGTTCCCAGGCGCCATTGCGCAGGTAGACGTTGCGAAATCTCCCCTGCTTCCACTTGTCGCCCATGTGGCGTCCCACGTGCACGCCCTTGTGCCGCCGCGCCAGCGCCAGCGCGCCGCGCAGGGCCGCGCGCGCCGTTTTTTCTTCTCCGCTGACGCCCAGCATCAGCATGCACTTACCTT
Organism: Janthinobacterium sp. UMAB-60; assembly: GCF_900095235.1. NCBI lineage: Bacteria > Pseudomonadati > Pseudomonadota > Betaproteobacteria > Burkholderiales > Oxalobacteraceae > Janthinobacterium > Janthinobacterium sp. UMAB-60. The sequence continues at coordinate 20,723 of NZ_LT607488.1, read as the reverse complement.
GCGCGCAGCCGCGCAGGGACAGGTAGCGCTCCAGCAGTCCCACCAGTTTCTTGTGGCCGGCCAGGGTCAGCATGGTTTGCGTTTCCAGCGCGTTCGACAGGCGCAGCATGCACAGGGGCAGGCGCGACTGAGCCAGCGTCCGCACGGCCGCCTGTGCCTGACCCCAATCGGCGAAAAACACGGCGTGGAAAGCTTCGTAGGGCGGCAGCGGCGAGATGCGCACCGTCGCCTGCGTCAGGATGCCCAGCCGCCCCTCGGAACCGAGCACCATTTCGCGCAGGTCGATGCCGGCCGCCGAAGCGGGAAACGTGGGAATCGTCAGGGTGCCGGACGGCGTTTCCACCTCGCCGCCCGCGAACAGCTGCTCGATGCGGCCATAGCGCAGCGACTGCTGGCCAGACGAGCGCGTGGCGATCCAGCCGCCCAGGGTGGAATATTCGAACGACTGCGGATAGTGGCCCAGGGTATAGCCATGCGCGCGCAGCTGCGCTTCCAGGTCGGGGCCGTAGACGCCCGCGCCAAACGTGGCCAGCTGCGCTTCGCGGTCCAGGTGGCCCAGCGCAGACAAACGCCGGAGGCTCAGCGCCAGCACGGGGCGCGACCCCGCCGCCACCGTCAGGTGCCCGGCCACGCTGGTGCCGCCACCGTGCGGTATCACGGACACGCAGGCCTGGCGCGCGTAGTCGAGCAGCTGGCGCACCTGCAGCGCGCTGTCGGGAAACGCCACGCCATCGGGAACAACACCGATGCGGCCGTGGCGCAATTTGAACCAGTCGGGCAGGCTTTGACCGAGCGCATGGCGCACGCGCGTGGCAGGCAGGGTATCGATCAGTGGATGCGGCGCCAGGCGCGAAGCGGGCACTTGCGCGCAAGCCTCGTCCAATGTGGCATCGAGCATGCCGCTGCCCGGCCCCAGGCGTTCGCCCAGGAAGGCCAGCGCCTCCTCGCTCAGCGCGTACCTGACGCTCTCGTCCCCCCAGCCATTCCAGCGTTGCATTGATATCCCCTGTGTTGGGCCAGTTGCGCGCCACGGCGGCTTGCTATACTGTCCTTGCCTTATTTTCTTGCCAGATCAATAGCATATGCCGCCACAAACGAAGGGTATTGGTTTTTCATGACAATCGCATTGTTCTATCATGACAAGTACTGACGGCCGTGTCGCCGGCGCCTATCTGCTGCCGCTGCTCGAAGCGGCCGGCGCGCACGGCATCGCGGCAGCCACCCTGGCGCAAGCGGCCGGCGTGCCGCCGCACAGCCTGGAAGCGTCAGCGGCCAGCCTGGCCGCGCGCGACTACGTGCGCCTGCTCGATGCGGGCGCCAGCCTGGCGGGCGACGCGCATTTCGGCCTGCACGTGGGCCAGCGCGTGCGCATGGGCACGTACAGCGCGTACGGCTTGATTTTGCTCAGTTGCAAGAACGTGGGCCAGGCGCTGGAACAGACGGCCCGCTACGAGCGGCTGGCGCACGACCTGGGCCGCTCAACGCTGCAGCGCGACGGCGCCGTCGCGCACTACCGCTGGGCCAGCAATTACCCGGGCGCCAGCCGGCACCTGGTCGACAGCGTCTTTGCCGGTGTCAAAGTGTGCGGCGACTGGCTGGCGGGCATGCCGCTGCCGCCGGCCCGGCTGGCGTTTGCCCATGATGGTGGCGGCGAGCTGCTGCGCCACGCGGCGCACCGCGACGAATACGTGCGCGTGCTGGGCAGCCTGCCCGCCTTTGGCGCGGACGCCAACACGGCCACCTTCGACGCGCAATTGCTGGACTGGCCCGTGCCGAATGCCGACGTCAGCCTGTACCCCGTGCTGTGCCAGCACGCGGAACAGCTGCTGGCGCAGCGCCAGGCCGAAATGGACACCGGCGCCGGCATCGAAGTACAAGTACACGCGTCCATCGTGGCGGGCTTGCGCCACGGTTCGGCGCGGCTGGCCACCGTTGCCGCCGCACTGGCTGTGACGCCGCGCACCTTGCAGCGCAAGCTGGCCGACGCGGGCACCAGCTTCCAGGCCCTGCTGGACCAGGCCCGCTACGGCCTGGCGCGCGATTATTTGCGCGAGCCGGACCTGTCGCTGGTCGACATCGCCTTTCTGCTCGGTTACCAGGAACAAAGCGCGTTCAACCACGCGTTCCGCGTCTGGGCTGGCACCAATCCCGGCGCCTGGCGCCTGCAGCAATTACAGGAGAAGCAAGCCGGTTTGCACGCGTGCGCGGGGCATGCCTGACGCGTTTTCTGGCTATACTGGCATAGTCTGACTTCCCACGATCACTCCAACCCGCAATGCAAAGGATTAATATGCAACTCAAAGACAAAGTCGCACTGATTACCGGCGCCGCCAGTGGTATCGGCAAGGAAATGGCCATTGAATACGCGAAACAGGGCGCCAAGGTCGTCATCGCCGACCTGGCCCTGGAAGCGGCCAGCAAGACGGCCGAGGAAATCAAGCAATCGGGCGGCCAGGCGTTTGCCGTCGCCATGGATGTTTCCAGCGAAGAGCAGGTCGACAAGGGCGTGGCGGACGCCGTGGCCCACTTCGGCGGCATCGACATTCTGATCAGCAACGCGGGCATCCAGATCATCAGTCCCGTCGTCGACTACCCGTTCGACCAGTGGAAAAAGATGCTGGCCATTCACCTGGACGGCGCCTTCCTCACCACGCGCGCCTGCATGCGCGAAATGATCAAGGCAGGCCGCGGCGGCGCCATCATCTACATGGGTTCCGTGCACTCGCACGAAGGCTCGCCGTTCAAGAGCGCCTATGTTGCTGCCAAGCATGGCTTGCTGGGCCTGGCCAAGGTGGTGGCCAAGGAAGGCGCGAAAGACCACATCCGCGCCAACGTCATCTGCCCCGGCTTCGTGCGCACGCCGCTGGTCGACAAGCAAATTCCCGAGCAGGCGGCCCAGCTGAAGATCACGGAAGAAGAAGTCATCAAGAACGTGATGCTGAAAGAAACCATCGACGGCGAATTCACCACCACGCAAGACGTGGCACAAACGGCCGTCTTCCTGGCGGCGTTCCCGTCGACGGCCCTGAGCGGCCAATCCATCGTGGTGAGCCACGGCTGGCACATGCAATAGTGGTGACACCCGCCCACATCGGCTGCGCGGCGCCCTGTGCGGCCTGCGATGCTCGCTGTGCTCCAGCACAGCTGCGCGTCTCGGCCACACATCGCTGCCGCTCGCGATGATGTGGGCGGGCGTTGCAGCGTCAGCGTATCAACCTTTCCGTATTCCACCCGAGAGTTTTCCCCTTGCAAGACAACACCTACCGCCACCCGCGCGCGGGCTGGCCGGGGCGCCTGTTTGCCGCGCTCGCCAATTGCACGCGTTTCGCCAACCTACGCCAGGCTGTCATGTCGCGCCTGCCCTTCCTGACCCTGCACAGCGACGTGCGCGATGTCGTCTACGTGAGCTGGCTGGTCGACGCCGCTGCCGCGCAGAAATTATTGCCGCCAGGTGTGGCCTTGTGGCAGCGCGACGGCAAGACGCCGTTTACCGTGCTGACCTACCGTCACGGGCATTTCGGCCCTGCCCTGTTCGGTCCGTTACGCAAGCTGCTGCCCTCGCCCCTGCAAAGCAACTGGCGCTTATATCTGGACCACACGCCGCCAGGCGCACCCGCCGTGCCCTGCGTGTATTTTCTGAAAAACATCATGGCCAGCCTGCCCCATGCGCTGGGCACGCGGTTGTTCAGCGACATCCTGCCGACCCACCTGGCCGCCGGCATGACACTGGAAGTCGGCGCCACGCAGGCGCACTGCAGCATTGCATCCGGCACCGGCAGCGCGCCACCGCTCGATGTGCAGGCGGACATCACAGCGGAGCATGATCTGGATGCCGACTGGCATACGCTGTTCGGCAACTGGCACGCTGCCGTCGCCTTCCTCGCTTGCCAGGATGCGGCCATCGCGCACGTGCCGCGCAACGGCAAGCTGGTCTTCGGCGAAATCGACTTGCCCGTTGATGTGGATCAAGTGCAAGCACTGACAGCCTTGCGCGCCGACTGCGGCATGCTGAGGCAACTGCCGCCCGTATCCGCGCCGTTTGCCTTTCTCGTACCGCAAGTGGACTTCAAGGCGCTGTCAGAGCGCCTGCTGTAGCGCGGCGCTCGGGCGCGCGCAAGGGCGTGGCCGGCCCGCCGCGCCGCCGTTCCAGCTTGAACAAGGCCATCGCTTGCTCCAGCTGCAAGGCCTGGTCTTGCAGCGACGCGGAGGCGGCCGCCGATTCCTCCACCAGCGCCGCGTTCTGTTGCGTCACTTCATCCATCTGCGTGACGGCCATGTTGACCTGGCCGATGCCATGGCTCTGTTCGCGCGAGGCAGAGGCGATCTCCGCCATGATACCGTGCACGCCCTGCACGGCGCCCAGCATCTCGGCGCTGCTGGCGCCCGCCTGCTGCGCCAGCTTCGCGCCCGCCTGCACTTGGGCCAAAGACGCCGTGATCAATTGCTTGATTTCCGTGGCCGCCGCCGCACTGCGGTGCGCCAAACTGCGCACCTCGCCCGCCACCACGGCGAAACCACGCCCCTGGTCGCCTGCGCGCGCCGCTTCCACGGCCGCGTTCAGGGCGAGGATATTGGTCTGGAAGGCAATGCCTTCGATGATGCCCGTAATGTCTCCGATCTTCTTCGATGAAGCGTTAATGTCCGCCATCATCGTCACCATCTGGCCGACGATCTCGCCGCCGCGCCCCGCCAGGCCATGGACCTTGCCCGCCATGTCGCTCGCTTGCACGGCGTTGCCGCTGTTTTGCTGCACCGTGGCCGCCAGTTGCTCCATGCTCGATGCCGTTTGCTCCAGGGCCGAGGCCTGCGCTTCCGTGCGGCCCGACAAGTCCATATTGCCGGCGGCGATTTCCTGGCTGGCCATGCTGATGCGCAGGAAATTGCCGCGCACGTCGCCGACGATGGAGTGCAGGTTCACGCGCAGCTGGCGCAAGGAGCGCAGCAGCTGCCCCATCTCGTCGCGCCGCGTGGTATCGAGCTCGCCCGTCAGGTCGCCGCCCGCCATCACGTCGCAGGCCTGGCGCGCCCGCTGCAGCGGTTGCAGCACCACCTTGTGCAGGGCATGCCAGAAATACAGGGTCAGGCACAAAGCCGCCACGGACAGGCCCGTCAGCCAGCGTTGGGCCGCATCCGGCAACAGGCCCGCATCCCAGGCCAGCTGCAGCAGCAAGAGTACGACCAGCGCCCCCAGGTTCCAGCCGATGCGTTTGCCCAGCGGCAGGTCACGCATGCTCGCCAGCCTGGCGAGCATGCCCGTGCGCACGGCCGCGCCCTGGCTGAGGGCGATGCCGTCGGCTTGCCCCGCCTTGATGCGCGCGTACAGGGCGGAGGCCTGCGCCACCTGCTGGCGCGTGGGCTTGGTGCGCACGGACATGTAGCCGACAGCCACGCCGTCTTCCACCACCGGCGTCACGTTTGCCAGCACCCAGTAGTAATCGCCATCCTTGCAGCGGTTTTTCACCATGCCGCTCCACGAGCGTCCCGAGCGGATGGTGGCCCAGAAATCGGCGAACGCTTCGACCGGCATGTCCGGATGCCGGAGGATGTTTTGCGGCGCGCCGATCAATTCTTCCGCACTGTAGCCGCTGACGGCGATGAAATACGGGTTCGCATACGTGATATTGCCTTGCAAGTCGGTAGTCGAGACAATGGTCTCGGTATCGCTCAGATTGATCTCGGTATCGTTGACGGGAAGATTGAGTCGCATGGTCACATCCTCAGTGGTAGCCCGTACGGTGACGGGTATGCGGACAAGGAACGGTCGCCAGACAGGAAAACGGACGCGGCACTGGCACCATTATTTTAATATTTTATTATTAACAAAATAGACTTTATTCCTGCCGTGGCTGCCGCTATGCCACGGCAGGTTCGTCGACCCAGTAACGGTCGACGTCCAGCAAGCCCCACTGGGCAGCGCTTTCCGTGGAAACAATGCGCTCCTGGCAACCGGGGGCCGCCAGGTCGATGATGCTGGGTACGATACAAGTGCCGGCGCGGATGGAAAAAAATACGCGTACCGTGGGCGAGGTCAGCGTCTTGCCCGCCGCCTGCCCCACCACCACGGCCAGGCGCTCCGATTGCAGCCGCACCAGGGTGCCCAGTGGATAAATGCCCAGGCATTTGACGAAGGCGGCAAACAGTGTCGCGTCCAGATGTCCGCCGCGCCAGGCCGCCATGCGGCGCAGCGACTCGGCCGGGCACCAGCCCTGCTTGTACGGCCGGTTCGAGGTGATCGCGTCGTACACGTCGCAGATGGCGCCCATGCGCGCATACAGGCTGATTTCCTCGCCGCGCAAGCCCTTGGGATAGCCGCTGCCATCGAGTTTTTCATGGTGGTGCAGACACACGTCGAGGGCCACCGGATCGATCTCGCCCACCTCGAGCAGCATGCGATGGCCGGCGGCCGGATGGGTACGCACAGAAGAAAACTCCGCGTCGCTCAGGCTGCCAGGCTTGTTCAGGATGGCCGCTGGCACGGCCATCTTGCCGATATCGTGCAACAAACCCGCCAGCCCGGCCGAGCGCACCTGCTCCGGCGCCAGCTCCAGCTCCCTGGCCAGCGCCGTCATCAGCGCACACACGGCCACCGAGTGCATATACGTATAGTTATCGGCGGTTTTCAGGCGTGCCAGGCCCAGCAGCACGCCGCCGCCGCGCAGCACCGAGGCGGCGATGTCGTCGACCAGCTCGTAGGCCTGCCCCACGGCCAGGGCCTTGCCCATGCGCGCTTCGTCAAACATCGTCTGCACGGCCTGGCGCGTGCGCTCGAGCAGGCGCCGGGCGTGCGCCATTTCCGCCTCGCGCGACAGGGCAGGCGCCACAGTCGCAACGGGGACGGAGACGGCCTGCGCTTCGGCTTGCGTGCCGGCTGCGTCGGCTGCCGGAACGGGCGGCGCGGCAACGGCAACAGGTTCAGGCGGCGCCAGCCCGCGCGCCGTGTCGATCCACACTTCATTCAGGCGGGCCGCCCGGATACGCTCCAGGTCAGCCGGCGATTCGAGTAAAAAGGAACGCTTCCAGAACGGGTTCTCAAGCCAGGAGCGGCCGAGGCGCTCGACATACATTCCCAGCATGAGTTCGCTACTCCTTATTTTTTTCAGCACGGCGGTTCTCCACACATTCAGATCGCGACATTTACTTGCGCATTATCAATATCATACGCCAAAAATAATGATTAAACCAAATAAATTGATTTATATAGCGAAATCACAACAAATACAGCAACAATCACCAATTCTATCATTTTCATTGGAAAATAATAATTAATCAATAAATATATCAATTAATCCATATTGATTTCGTGGAATTGTATGCATCCTGCCGATGATGGAGGCGCATGCCTGCCGGCGGCCTCATGGGCCACCACACGGGCATGATGTGCAGGAAAGGAAAGACGAGCGCCAGCGCCAGACGTCGCGAAAAGACGCTGGCGCTATGCGGGGAGAAGTATCAGATGATGCGCGAGCGGCGGCCTAGCGCGGCACGTAACGCCAGTTGCCGCTGTCCAGCATGAAGGTCAGATCCGTCTTGAAGCCTTGCGGACGGCTCGGCAGGCTCACTTCCGTGTCGCACACGAGGTAGCCCGTCGAGCGCCTGACTTCGCATTCGTTGATGGCCTTGACCTGCAGGGAGGCCTCCGCTTCCACCATCTGCAAATCCTTGGCAAGTTGCGGATTGCCCGCCGCTTCTTCCTTGACCCAGGCGCGTGCCATGGCTTGCGCCTCGGCCGGCGACGGTCCCGCGAACTTGGCATGCTTGCGCTCGACGCCGACCCAGATATCGCCCTCTTTACGCAGAGGCAACACATTAAACCCGTCGCGCATGCCGGCGCTCATGGCCACCAGGCACACCACTTCGCCTGGCACTTCCAGCGAATCCTGGCAACCCTGCAGGCTCTTGACCTTGACGGCGAACGGCATGCTCGATTGCGTCTTCGCTTGGGTCCTGGCCACGCCCGCCTGCACGGCGGCGTCGATTTGTTCGAGTGTCGGCATGGTGTCCGCATGGGCCGGCAAGGCGGCGAACAGGGCGGCGGCGGTCAGGGCAAGGAAAGTCAGGCGCATGGGTGTCAAAAGTAGTGAGCTAAGGCCGGCAGTCTAGCACTTTGCATAAAAACAGCTGTTTCTGTAAGAAAACAGCTGCGCGTCCGCCCACTCGACCAACTGGCACTTCCCGCCGGCTAACCGGCGGTCAACTCCCGCAGCGAGCACGTCTTTATTGCTATGATGTCGGGCTGCCGGCGGTACAGCCGGCCACGTCAATACCATATCGATAACGTCGTCATCAGAATCGGGAGTTTGAATGAGTTTACGTCTGCTGCTCTTGGGAGCATTCAGTGCCGCCATGGCCACCACTGCCGTTGCTGCGGAACCGGCGCTGGCCGCGCCGCGCGGTTTCACCGTGGAAGACATGGTCGCCATGGAAAGAGTGGGCAGCCCCGTGCTGTCGCCGGACGCCACCCGCGTCGTCTACACGGTGCGCACGACCAACCTGGACAAAAACCGCGGCAACACGCAGCTGTGGCTGATCGACCTGCGCGCGCCGAACACGGCACCGCGCCAGCTCACGCGTGGCGATGCCAGCGCCAGCGACCCGCAATGGTCGCCGAACGGCGACGCCATCTACTTCCTCTCGGGCCGCTCCGGCTCCTCGCAAGTGTGGCAGCTGCCCCTGAACGGCGGCGAAGCGGCCAAGGTCACCGACCTGGCGCTGGACGTGGATACTTATCGCCTGTCGCCGCAGGGCGACCGCCTGGCCTTCAGCATGGGCGTCTTCCTCGATTGCGCCGATATCGCCTGCACCAAGAAGCGCTTGGATGAAAAAACCAAGAACAAGGCGAGCGGCATGGTCTACGACCAGATGTTCGTGCGTCACTGGGATACCTGGGCCGATGGCCGCCGCAATGCGCTGTACTCGGCACCGATCGACGCGACCGGCAAGGTCAGCGCCGCGCCCGTCAGCCTGAGCGGCACCCTCGATGGCGACGCGCCATCGAAGCCATTCGGCGACAACAGCGAATACCACTTCAGCCCGGACGGCAAGACGGTGGCCTTCTCCGTGCGCGTGGCCGGCCGCACGGAAGCGTGGTCGACCAACTTCGACGTCTACACGATCCCCGCCGCAGGCGGCCAGGCGCCGCGCAACCTCACCGCCGACAATCCGGCCTGGGATGCGAAAGCCACCTGGTCGCCCGATGGCCGCACCCTGGCGTATGTCGCCATGACCAAGCCGGGCTTCGAGGCGGACCGTTTTCATTTGGTGCTGATGGATGTCGCCACGGGCAAGAAGCGCACCCTGGCCGACGACTGGGACCGTTCCGTGGCCGACTTCCGCTGGACGCCGGACGGCAAGGCTTTTCTCGTCGCCGCCGATGACGTGGGCCAGCACCGTCTGTTCCACGTCGACGCGGCCAGCGGCAAGGTCAACGCGCTGACGGGCAAGGGCGCCGTGGGCGACTTCGACGTGCGCGGCAATACCATCGTGCTGGCGCAAGCGAACCTGGCCTCGGGCGCGCAGCTGTACACGCGCAAGCTCGACGCCAGGTCGGAAAACGCACCGATGGTGCAGCTGACCAAGCAGAATGCGGCAGCGCTGGCCGACGTGCGTTTCGGCGAATATGAACAGTTCTCGTTCGCCGGCGCGAATGGCGAAACCGTCTACGGCCACGTCATGAAGCCATGGAACGCCAAGGCGGGCGAAAAGTACCCGATCGCCTTTTTGGTGCACGGCGGCCCGCAAGGCAGCTTCGGCAACAGCTGGAGCTACCGCTGGAATCCGCAAGTGTATGCGGGCGCCGGCTACGCCACCGTCTTCATCGACTTCCACGGCTCCACCGGCTATGGCCAGAAGTTCACGGACTCCATCAGCGGCGACTGGGGCGGCAAGCCGCTGCTCGACTTGCAAAAGGGCCTGGAAGCGGCCACCAAAAAATTCCCGTGGCTGGACCGCGAGCGCAGCTGCGCGCTGGGCGCGTCATACGGCGGCTACATGATGAACTGGATCGCCGGTAACTGGCCGGACGGCTTCAAATGCCTGGTCAACCACGACGGCGTGTTCGACAACCGCGGCATGGCCTATGCAACGGAAGAACTGTGGTTCACGGAATGGGAAAACGGCGGCACCTATTACGACGCACCGGCCAGGCACGAACAGTTCAACCCCGTCAATTTCGTGAAGAACTGGAAGACGCCGATGCTGGTGGTGCAGGGCGACCTCGATTTCCGCATCCCCACCGCGCAAGGCCTGGGCACCTTCACGGCGCTGCAGCGTCGTGGCATCCCGAGCAAGCTGCTGGTCTTCCCGGACGAGAACCACTGGGTGCTGAAGCCGGCCAATTCGCTGCTGTGGCATCACACCGTTTTGGATTGGTTGAATACCTACACGAAAAAATAAGCGGATACATGTCGGATTACAGCCTTCGGCTTAATCCGACCTACGCGAAAAAGCCGCGCGATGCATCTCTGCACCGCGCGGCTTTTTGTCATGTAGGTCGGATTAGCGGCGCGCAGCGCCGCGTAATCCGACATCACCACCGCGCTCGTTCAATAGCTATTAAGCGCCTTGGCAAACTTCACGATCCACAAGCGGCTTGGACGCTCGCGGTCGTCGCCGCGCGCCACGCGGATGGTGTTGGCGGCGTTGCAGCCGGCCGCGCTGCTCGTGACGATGGTGCCATTGGCATCGACCGTGCACTTGGTCACGTCGGCGCCATCGACTTCCACGCCATTCGCGTCGAATACCTTGGTTTTCAGGCCGAAGTCATTGTCGTTGGCGAGCGCGATGGTGGAGTCGTCGATCAGGGTCAGGCCTTCGGCCTTTTCCGCCGCCCAGCCGATGGCGTTCAAGTCCAGCAGCACAGTTTTCTTCAGCGGCGTGACGGCCGTCCAGTCGGCGCCATTGACGGCCACGCCGCCCATGCTGCTCTTTTCCAGGTCGGAGGTCGTCGCGTTGAAGGCGGCGGCCGCAATGTCCGTGGCGCCCTTCAGTTCGACCAGCATCAGTTTATTGAAGACCTTGCCCGACGGCGCGGCGCCCTGCTCGATGACGAGGAACTTGCCGCCGCCCAGCGCCACCATGTCGCCCAGCTTGGCGTTGCCCGTGCGGCCATCCTGGTAGTCGGCCGCATTCAAGGGGTAGGCGAACATCTTGCCGCTCGTGCCCGTCGTCGGGTCGAATTCGATCCAGCGCGTGAAGCGGGCGAAGCGCTCGACCTGTTCATTCTTCTTCGTCACCGTGTACGGCGCGCTGCCGTCGGACAAGGGGCTTTGCAGGAAGGCGTACAGCTTGTCGTTGCTCGTGTCGAGCGTCATGCCTTCCATGCCGCGGTTCGCGCGGCGCTTGGCGAACAGCGCCGGCAAGCCCTTGCCCGGCTCGTACTTGGCCTGGATGATGCCGGTGGCGGCATCGATCTTGACGATGAAGGGACCGTATTCGTCCGAGACCCACAGCGCGTTGCGCTTCGCATCGACGACGATGGCTTCCGAATCGAGGCCGCCCGCATTGAAGACGGCCTTGCCGGCGGCATCGAACTTCATCGCATCCATGACGGGAATCTCGGCCGAATTGCCGACCGCGCCCACAGGCACGGGCAAGCCCGAGCTGTTGACGGTCGCCGATACCTTGATCGGCGTGCTCGATGTCAGCACGGCGCCGTTCTTGCCCACCGTGATGACGCCGAACGAAGGGGTAAAGCTCGGTGACGGGAAGATCTTGCTGCCGATCGTGCCCTTGCCCGAAGGATCGGGCAGCAGCGGGCCGTCGCCGTTCGGGCCACGGTCTGTCAAGCCATAGAATTCCAGGTCGCCGGCCGCATTCTTGCCCTTGTAGGCCAGGCCCGAACCGTACGACGGCAAAAAGCCGTTCGGGAATTCGCCCTTGATCCTGGCATTCGCGCCTTCGTACGGCACATAGTATTTGCCGGCCGCCTGGATCTGGTAGCGCGTCACGGTGACTTTCACTTCGCCGACCGGATTGGCCTGCGTCAGCGCTTCATTGACGGGCGCGCCCGCTTTCGAGGCCAGGGTGTCTTCGAAATGCTCGCGCACGAGCGCGCGGCGCTCGGCATCGACCGTGCGGCCGGCGAATTTCCCGCCTACCGCCGCCAGGTGCGCGGCCAGCGCCGTGTTGAAGACGGCCGGAGCACCCGCAAAGTCCAGCGTCTTGCCGGCCAGCGCAGCTTTCACTTCGGCCGTCAGCTTGATGCCGTTCGAGGGATCGCTGTCGTCATCGAGCAGTTGCAGCGCCAGCAGGCGGTTGACGACCTTGTCGTCCGCCACATTCGTGCTGGCGGCCAGCGCCAGCGGCGTGACGACGGCGCCGCATGGCGCCGAACCGAGGGCCAGGCCGCCCACGCTGAAGGCCACCGTGTCGCCCGGGTTGCAAGTAAATTCGCCCTTGGCATTGGTGCTGGCCTTGGCCGCGCTGCCGGCCACGTAATCGAGTCCTTCCACCGCGCCGTCGAGGAACACGCCCGTCTGCGCCACGGGCTTGGAAGGTTCCGCCGGCGTACTATCGCTGCCGCCGCAGGCGGACAGGCACAGACTGGCGGCGATGGCCAGCAGGGTCAGTTTCGGGGTCGACGTTACAGCAGCGTTCATGCATTCCTCGGCTAAAGTGGGATTGAAGCCGAGGAGAGTAACTGTTCAAAGTGACAAGCCCGTGACAGCCGTCACGCCAGTGGCGTATCCGCAACAGGCCCGCCGATGCCGCCAAAGCGGCCATCGGCCTGACGCCGGAATTCCTTGGGCGTGACGCCCTTCACCTGCAGGAAGCGGCGGTTGAAGTTGGCCACGTTCTGGAAACCCACGTCGTAGCAGACGTTCGACACGTATTGGTCGGTGTCCATCAGCAGCTGGCACGCCTTGTTGATGCGCAAACGGCTGATGAAATCGGTAAAACTGTTGCCCGTCGCCTTGCGGAAGAAGCGCGAGAATTTACTCAGCGACATGCCCACCTGCTCGGCCAGCATTTCCGCCGAAATCGGCTCGCGGTAATTATCGGTGATGTAGTTGAGGACGGAATTCACCTTGGCCAGGGTGGCGTCATCATCGTAGGAGCGCAGCGAGGCGCTCGACAGCAAACGGTAGTTGGCCGTGCGCGCCAGCTTGCTCATCAGTTGCACGAATGCGGCGAAGCGCTCGGCGCCATGCGTGGCGCGGATGCGCGCCAGGTGCTGCTCGGCCTCGTGGCCCATGTCGAAAAACTCCACGCCATAGCTGGAGCGCTCCAGCAGCGGCAGCAGCTCGCGCAGTTCGGGGATGACGCGCGCGGCGCCGGCCAGCGGCGCGTGGGCGAACTGCACGATCATGTCGCGCAGGGCCACGCCCCCTTCCGGCATCACGTTGGAAATCCAGTTGTGCGGCAGGCGCGGCCCCGTCAGCACCAGGTGGCCGGGCGAGAATTCGCCGATATAGTCGCCCACGAACAAGCGCCCGCTGGTGGCGACGATCAGGTGCAGCTCATATTCTTCATGGCAGTGCCAGCGCACGCGCGAGCTGGGATAGCCATGTTCCAGGTAATTGATGATGCCATCGTAGCTTTCGCGCTCCAGTTCGGGCGCCTTGCGCTCGCCGTCCTTGTGCCATACATGTTCCATGCTCGTCTCTCCCAGGCGGTCCCCGCCCGTGCCATCGAATGTACCTCAAAAAAACCTCAGGCGCCAAAACGGCCCAGCGCCTGCTGGCGAAACTCCTTCGGCGTCATGCCCTTCAATTCCAGGAAGCGCCGGTTGAAATTGGCCACGTTATTAAAACCCGCCTCGTAGCAGATGTTGCTGACATAGCGCTCCGTCTCCATCAGCAGCTGGCACGCCTTGTTGATGCGCAGGCGGTTGACGAAGTCCGTGAAGCTGTTGCCCGTGGCGCTGCGAAAGAAGCGCGAAAACGTCCGCTCGGGCATGTCCACCTGCTCGGCCAGCTGTTTCAGCGAGAACTGGCTGCTGTAATTGTGCACGATGAAGTTGATGGCGGAACTGATGCGCGCCAGGGCCACGTCGTCGTCGCTCGACTGCATCGGCACCGTCGACAGCAGCTGGTAGTCGCTGGTCTGCGCCAGCTCGCCCAGCAGGGTCAGAAACTCGATGAAGCGCGGCAGGCCGCTGCTGTCGCGGATGCGCCGGAAGCGCCGCAGCGACTGTTCGCTGACGCCGAAAAATTCCACGCCATGCAGGGCGCGCTGTAGCAGCGGAAAGATTCCCTTCAATTCGGGAATGGCGGCCGCCATCGACGCCAGCGGCGCATGGCCGAACTGGATCACCATGTCGCGCAGGGCCACGCCTTCCGGCGGCATGTCGAGCGAGACCCAGTTGTGCGGCACGCGCGGCCCCGTCAGCACCAGGTGGCCGGGCGCAAACTGGCCGATGTAGTCGCCGACAAAGACCTTGCCGCTCGTCGCGACGATCAGGTGCAGCTCGTACTCGTCGTGGTAATGCCAGCGCACCAGCGCATTCGGAAAGCCGTGCTCCAGGTAGCGGATGAAACCGAAACTGCCTTTCGGCTCGAAGCCGGGCGTGGCGTCGCGCTGCTGTTCCAGCTCCATCTGCGGCAATCCGGCATCGGCTTTGCGTGGCATGGCGCGCCCTCCCCGTCAGGCGACGATCTGTTCCAGCGCCGCGCGCGCGCCCAGCCCATACAGGCTGGCCAGCGCTTCGCCCACCGCCTGCGTGAACGCGGGTGTGTCGGACAGGTCGCCAAACAGCTCGCGCAGGGACAGCAACGGCGCGGCGTCCGCCCCGCCCTGCAGCGCCAGAGCGCGCAGGCGCGCCGCGTACGGGTCGCTCAAAGGCATCTCGCGCCCCGCTTCGTCGTGGCCTTCCAGGTAGCGGAACCAGCACGCCACGGTAAACGCCAGCAGCTTGATGGCACCGCCTTGCGCCAGCGCTTCGCGCACGGATGGCAGCACGAATTTCGGAATACGCGCCGAGCCTTCCGTGCCGATGCGCGCCAGTTGGTCGCGCACGGCCGGATTCGAAAAGCGCTCGATCAGGGTGGCCTTGTACCGTTCCAGATCGATTCCTTCCACGCTATCGAGCAAAGGCGTGACCTCGTCATCCATCATGCGCCGCACCAGCAGGCGGATGCCAGGATCATCCATCGCTTCATGCGCAAACGTGTAGCCGAGCTGCATGCCGATGTAGCACAGGGCCTGGTGGCTGGCATTCAAGAGACGCAGCTTCATCTTTTCATACGGCAGCACGTCGTGCGTCATCTGCGCGCCCACGAGCTCCCAGGCCGGGCGGCCGTGCGGGAACTCGTCTTCGATGACCCACTGGCGGAATGGCTCGCATACGACGGGCCAGGCGTCGACGATGCAGAAGCTGTCACGCAGCAGCGCCCGGTGTTCATCGGTGGTGGCCGGCGTGATGCGGTCGACCATGCTGTTGGGGAAGCTGCCATGCGTGGCCAGCCAGCGCGCCAGTGCTGCGTCGCGCAAGGCGACAAAGGCCAGCAGCATCTTGCGCGTCACATCGCCATTGTTTTGCAGGTTATCGCAGGACATGATGGTAAACGGCGCCAGTCCCCGCTGGTGGCGCAGGGCCAGGGCGGCGGCCAGGTAGCCGAACGAGCAGCGCGGCGCATCGGGATGCGCCAGTTCATGCACGATATCGGCATGATCCGCGTCAAATTCGCCCGTGCCCTGATTCACATAGTAGCCGCCCTCGGTGATGGTCAGCGCGACGATGCGCGTGCCGGGGTCGGCCAGCTTATCCAGCACGGCTTGCGGCTCGTCGGGCGCATACAGATACTCGCCGACGCTGCCGATGATGCGCGCCGTATCGCCGGCCGCGCTGCGTTCGACCACCGTGTACAGCCCGTCCTGCGCCCGCATGGCGTCGCGCATGGCCGCGTCATGCGCCAGCAAGCCCACGCCGCAATAGCCCCATTGCGCGTGTTGCTGGCCCGGCAAGGCCAGCAAGTCGTCGAGGTACACGGCCTGGTGGGCGCGGAAGAAGCCGCCCACGCCGATATGCACGATGCTGGCCATGAGCGCCTCGCGCGCATACGCGGGCACCGCTACGTTGGCGGGCAACTGCGCCAGGTTCGCCTGGTTCAATGCGATGGCTTCCATTACAGCGCTCCTTTCGCCGCCGCGTAAGTCTTGCCGGCGCGGTCAAAATAGTGGACGAAACCCGGCTCGAACATCAAATGCGTCTGCTGGCCCGGCTGCAGGCTGCTGCGTTCCGCGCCGCGCGAGACCACCTGCACATTGTTCGGCAAGCGCACATAGGTCAGGGTTTCCACGCCCAAGGATTCGACCAGGTCGACGGTGACGGGCACGCTGCCCGGCTGCGCCGCGCCCAGGTGCACGTGTTCGGGGCGGATGCCGACAAAGCCGTCGGCCTGCGCCGCGCTGCCCGCCTGCGCCAGCAACTGCGGCGCCGCGTCGGCGGGCACCACGTTCATGCTGGGCGTGCCGATGAATTGCGCCACAAAACGGTTGGCGGGACGGTCATACAGTTCCAATGGCGAGCCATGCTGTTCGATCTGGCCGTCGCGCAGCACCACCACGCGGTCGGCCAGGGTCATCGCTTCGACCTGGTCGTGCGTGACATAGATGGTGGTGGCGCCCAGCTCGCGGTGCAGCTTGGCGATCTCGATGCGCGTCTGCACGCGCAGGGCCGCGTCCAGGTTCGACAGCGGCTCGTCGAACAAGAACACTTTCGGGTCGCGCACGATGGCGCGGCCGATGGCCACCCTCTGGCGCTGGCCGCCCGACAATTCCTTCGGCGTGCGCTCCAGGTATTTTCCCAGGTCGAGGATGGCGGCCGCCTTGTCGACTTTTTCGCGGATGATGGCCGGATCGACGCCGGCCAGTTTCAAGGCGAACGACATGTTCTGGAACACCGTCATGTGCGGATACAGCGCATACGACTGGAACACCATCGCCAGGTCGCGCTTGGACGACGGCACGTTGGTGATATCGCGCCCGTCGAGCGACAGCTTGCCGCCGTCGATCGGTTCCAGGCCCGCGATCAGGCGCAGCAGGGTGGATTTCCCGCAACCGGACGGTCCCACGAAGACGACGAACTCGCCCTGTTGGATGTCCAGGTCGATGCCCTTGATGGCGCGGTGCTCGCCAAAGAATTTTTCGATATTGCTCAGTTGAAGGTAAGCCATGATGTCATCCAATAGTGTTTACTTAACAGCGCCAAAGGTCATGCCTTGCACGAGTTGTTTTTGGCAGAACCAGCCCAGCGCCATGATGGGCGCGATCGCCATCAGCGAAGCGGCCGACAATTTGGCCCAGAACAGGCCTTCCGGGCTGGAATACGAGGCGATGAGCCAGGCCAGCGTGCCCGCGTTGGAGGCGCCCAGGTTCAGCGACCAGAACGATTCATTCCACGACCACACCATGCAAACCAAGGCCGTGGAAGCGATGCCGCCCACGGACAGGGGCAGCACGACGTGGCGAAATTCATCCCACACGGTGGCGCCATCCATGCGCGACGCTTCCAGGATTTCGCGCGGCAGCTCCTTCATGCTCGTGTACAGCAGCCAGATCATGATGGGCAAATTCATCAGCATGAACATGATGGTCAGGCCGATGCGCGTATCGAGCAGGCCGAAGTACTGGTAGCAGATATAGATCGGCATCAGCGCGCCCACGCCGGGCATGTAGCGCGAGCTGAGCATGAATTTCAGCAAACCGATGGTGCCGCCCGTGGGAAAGAAGGCCATCGAATACGCGGCCGGGATGGCGATCAACAGGCCAATGGCGGTGGAGACCACGCTGGTAAACAGCGAGTTCCACGCGTAGCCGAAGTAATTGTCGCGCGCCAGCACTTCGCGGAAGCTGTCCAGGGTCGGCGTGAAGAACAGCAGCGGCGGCGTGGAAATGGCTTGCCCTTCCGTCTTGAAGGCCATCAGGCCCAGCCAGAAGATGGGAAAGAACAGCAGCAGCGCGCACAGCCAGGCGGCGGCCGTGCGGCCATACAGATTGAATTTGCTATGCATCAAGGTCTCCTTATTTCGACAAATTCTTGCCGATGACGCGCATCAGGAAGAAGGCGGCGATGTTGGCAATGAGCACGGCGAACAGGGCGCCGGCCGAGGCCGCTCCCACGTCATACGACAGCAGTGCCTGCTGATAAATCATGAAGGTGATGGTGGTCGTGTCGAAACCGGGACCGCCGCCCGTGGTGGTGAAGATTTCCGCAAAGATCGACAGCAAAAAGATCATCTCGATCATCAGTACCACCGAGACGGCGCGGCCCAGGTGGGGGATGTAGAGGTAACGCAACTGCTGCAGATAGGTGGCGCCATCCATGCGCGCCGCTTCCAGCTGTTCCCGGTCCATCGACTGCAGGGCCGTCATGAAGATCAGGCAAGCAAACGGCAGCCATTGCCACGCGACCATCATGATGATGGAAAACAGCGGATGGGCCGACAGCCAGTCGACGGGCGTGGCGCCAAAAAACAGACTGATCTGCGCGAACAGGCCGTAGATCGGATTGAGCAGCATGTTTTTCCACATCAGGGCATTCACGGCCGGCATGACGAGAAACGGCGAAATCAGCAGCACGCGCACGATGGCACGCCCGGGGAACGCTTCATTGATCAGCAAGCCCAGCGCCGTGCCCAGCACCACCGTGATCAGCATCACGGAAAACAGCAACGTAAACGTGTTCTGCAAGGCCGGCAGGAACGAGGCATCGGTAAAGAAAAAGTGGAAATTGGCCAGGCCATGGAAAGGATGGCCGCTCGGATCGAGCATGGAATAGCGCACGAACGCGTAAAACAGGGTAATCAGCAGCGGAACGACGGAAATGACGGAGACGGCGACCACGGCCGGCGTCAGCAAAGTCCGGGGGATAATGCGTTTCATAATGTTCTCTTGGGGCAAGGGGAAATCTGGGGGCAGATCCGGCGGGACTCGGCGTCCCCGTCTGCCCCCTGCTTTACGCTATTGGGGTAAGCAAACTACTCGACAAAGACACTGCCTTATTTGTAGTAGCCACCCTTACGCATTTCCCTCTCCGCCGTCTGCTGCGACAATTCCAGCGCCTGGTCCACCGTCACCTTGCCCAGCAGCGCCGCCGCCATTTGCTGGCCGGCCGCCACGCCGATCACCTGGAATTCCGGGATCGAGGCGAATTGCACGCCCACGTACGGCGACGGCAGCATGGTGCTTTGCACGGCGCGCGTGGTGGCCAGGGCCTTGCCTTCGGCGGCGGCAAATTTCGCCACTTTCTGGAACTCGGGGCTCGCATACGTCGACTTGCGCGTACCCGTCGGCACGTTGGCCCAGCTGGTTTCCTTGGCCACCAGTTTCACGTAGTCGGGCGAGGTGGCCCAGTTGATGAAGCGCTGCGCCTCGTTCGGGTGCTTCGAGCTCGACGGGATGGCCAGCGACCAGATCCACAACCAGTTGGCGCCCCGCTCCGTCACGCCGATGGGCGACTGGGCAAACGCCACCTTGTCGGCCACCTTGCTTTGCTTGGGGTCCGTGATGAAGGAGGCGGCGATCGTCGCGTCGATC
The DNA here is from genome assembly GCF_900095235.1 of Janthinobacterium sp. UMAB-60. Classification (NCBI taxonomy): domain Bacteria; kingdom Pseudomonadati; phylum Pseudomonadota; class Betaproteobacteria; order Burkholderiales; family Oxalobacteraceae; genus Janthinobacterium; species Janthinobacterium sp. UMAB-60. Next base: position 1,247 of record NZ_LT607488.1, on the reverse strand, counting down.
CAGATGCCACACTTGCCCTGGTTGAACAGCGCCAGGTTTTCATTGAAGCTGTTGGCGGCCGCGCCCGGCGGGCCGTATTTCTTCATCAGATCGACGTACATGGTGACCGCGTCCTTCCACGGCTTGCTGGTAAATTGCGGCTTCCACTGCATGTCGAACAGCTGGCCGCCGTAGGAATTGGCCATGGTGGTGATCAGGGCCATGTTGTCGCCCCAGCCCGGCTTGCCGCGCAGGCAGATGCCGTACACGCCGTTGGCCGGATCGTGCAGCTTGGCCGCCACGTCGCGCAACTGGTTCCAGGTGGGACGGTCCTCGATCGTCACGCCCGCTTTTTTGACCAGGTCGCTGCGGTACATGATCATCGAGCTTTCGCCATAGAACGGCGACGCGTACAGCTTGCCATCGCCGGACAGGCCTTCGCGGATAGCGGGCAGCAGGTCGTCGATATCGTATCTGGCGTCCGGCTTGATGGGGATCAGCCAGTTTTTCTTGCCCCAGATGGGCGTTTCATACAGGCCGATGGTCATCACGTCGAACTGGCCGCCCTTGGTGGCGATATCGGTGGTCATGCGCTGGCGCAAGACGCCCTCTTCCAGGGTCACCCATTTGAGCTTGATATCGGGATTGGCTTGCTCGAAGAACTTGCTGAGCTTTTGCATTTCGATCATGTGGCCGTTGTTGACGGTGGCGATGACCAGGTCGGTGGCGGCAATCGCGGACGAGGCGAAGCAGAAGGCGCCGGCGCACAGCGCGGCAATGGCGGAACGTTTCATTGTGTGTCTCCAGTGTTTTTTGTCGTTGGCAATGCCCAGGTACTTGGCACCACGACCACAATGTAGCACCGGACTTTGATACTTTCTGATACTCCAAAACCGCAATTCGATACTCTTTTGCAGCACCGCTATGCACCAGAGTATCGATATTAAGTAAAAACAACACTTTGAAAGAAAGTATCGTCACTTGTACGTTTTGTATCGGCCTGGTTAAAAAAGCGCTGCTAGACTTGGTTTTCGGCATTAGACCGTGTGCGCTGGCCGTCCTCCGGGCGCCAGCGCTACCACCTACATTCTTCTGGAGACCGCATGAATCGCACTGCATTGAAAACCTTACCTGCCCTGCTGCTGGCCATCGCCAGCGCTTCCGCCATGGCCGATCCCATGTATCCAAGCGATGCCGAAGGCTTCCACGGCTACCTGCGCGCCGGCGCCGGCAGCAATACCTCCGGCGACGGCGGTTCGCAAGGCTGT
>NZ_LT607487.1:276965-278466 GCF_900095235.1 Janthinobacterium sp. UMAB-60 | reverse complement strand
ATTCCTATCCGTAAGAATAACGCATAGGCTGTGTCTGGTGAATCAAGGGGCTATTTCAGACAGCATTGTGCTTATCCATCACTCTCCTGACGACATCGTGGTCGTCCAGCGCCTTCTTGACGGCATTGTGTTCTTCCATCGCTTTCTTGACGACATTTTGGTCGTCCATCGCCTTTACCACCGCACCAATCTGATTGATATCCCTAAGCGCCTTCATGGCAGCATTGTGCTCATCCATCGCTTTTACCACCGTACCAATCTGATTGATGTCCCCGAGCGACTTCACGGCCACATTGCGCTCTTTCAATGCCTTGGCCACAGCGCCCATCTGGTTGATTTCCTTGAGTGCCACCATGGCTTCATTGTGCTTATCCAATGCTTGCTGGGCCACTGTAAGTGATGAGGACTGATAGGCGATCTTTGCAGTGGGCAATGTCGTTTGTTGGTCTTCACTCGGCGTTGAAGTAGAGTTGCCGAGAATCGTTAGCGGTTCGTTCGTAATGTGCAGATTCTGAACGTCAGGCATTTTTGAATTATCGGAGGTAGGTGCTTGCTTATCGGCAATCTCCTCCGTGGAAGACGTACTCATATCTACACATGCAGCATCTTCTCCGGCATTCGATAATTCGCCTGCCATCAAGTGACCGTCTTCATCGACCGGCTCTGGCTGGTCACTTCCAGCCCCTTTAGACGCCTGATCGACATTCTCGTTTTGTTCATTATTGAATTGTGTTGTTTCTTGATTCCCGCGAATAGCTGACTGTAACTCTTTGCTCAGTTTCTGGATGAGGCCGCCCGTATCATCGGCCTGTCCAGCCATCCCGTTTAGAATGTTCAGGATGCCTTTCAGATGTTGACTATTTGGAAAATTTGGGTAACGTACCTTGTGATCAATTTCGCTCCAGCCCTCTTCAAAAATAGTACGCACTTGAAGCTCGGCGTTGACAATCCGCAACGTTGGTTTGGTTGTTAAAATATAATGTATTGAGCGATAGTTGTCTTTGTGTTTTTTAACGGCCATACACGCTTCTTCATATTGTTTTATCAGCTCAGGATTATCACCATCGCGAATATAAGCAATTGGATTCTCTTTCAGTTCAAATATCGCACGCACCTCTCGGTCAATTTCGAAGCAGTCGCTCTTGAACAGGTGCAAGGCACGGAGACCGATCAAATCATCTACTACTTCTATGTAGTTTTCCACCGATATGTTCATGTACTTCGGCTCTTTCGCAGCCCGTTTTCGTACAATCTTTGCCATAAGGTGGCTCTGATCCTTGACGCGCCATCGAACAGAATGGACGCCGCTAAAACGTTGAATAAGACTAGCGTTTGATGTGGCGCTTGCTTCCAGGGCTGCTCGTTGCTCTTCATGGTCCTGCCCGATCATGAGCAAATCGTCCCATGAGGTGTTGCTTGAATGCCAATCCTCTGGTTTTATTCTATTCTGCTTCAGGAAAACATCAAGATCACGTTGCAACATAAAATATCCTTCCCCAAT
>NZ_LT607487.1:251068-276912 GCF_900095235.1 Janthinobacterium sp. UMAB-60 | reverse complement strand
GCCTGCATCCGCACGCGGATTTCAGCATCATGCATTGCATGAACGCCGACCTGTCCGGCCAAGCCATCACCGTGGCCGTGGCAGTAAAACAAGCAAGCGTCGCACACGCCCCCACCGACCTGGCCAGTTGCCGGCACGCGGCCGTCACAGCCCTGCCGGCTTTTATACAACACCACCCGTTGCACCACGTGCCCCGCCCTCACTCCACGGCTGCCTACTGATATAATACTTGCAACGAAGTAAGACATTCGAAATGTGCGCCTCAAGGCTCCCGCAACCGTCCGTGTACCGCTAAGCCCATGAGCTCCCTTTTCGACCACGAGATCATCCAACAGCTGCACAGCGGTGGCCGCTCGCGGGTGTATCGCGCCAGGGCCGCTGATGGCACCGCGCTGATCGTCAAGAAGCCCAATCAGCAGTTCCCTTCCTTTCAGCAACTGGCACAATTCAAGCGCGAGTATGCGATCGCGCGCCGCTGCCGCCATCCTGGCGTGGTGCATCCGCTGGCGCTGCAGTTGCACGGCGGGTGCTGGACGATGCTGCAGGAAGATGGCGGCGGCCAGGCGCTCGACCAGGTGTTGCGCACGCAGCTGGCGGCGCGCAGGACGCCGGCGCAGCCTGCGTTGGCGCTGGAGGATTTTTTCGACATCGCGCTGCAACTGTGCGCGGCGCTGGAAGAGGTCCATCGTCATGGCGTGATCCACAAGGACATCAATCCATCCAATCTGGTGTGGAACGCCGATCGGCGTCTGCTGCAGCTGACCGATTTCGGCATCGCCTGTGAACTGCCATACGAAAGCCCTGGCATCGTCAGTCTCCAGGCCCTGGAAGGCACCTTGCGTTACATGGCGCCGGAACAGACGGGGCGCATGAATCGGCGGGCCGACTGGCGCGCCGATTTCTATGCGCTCGGCGCCACCCTGTACGAACTGCTGGCCGGTCAGGCGCCGTTCGAGGCGGGCGACGCGATGGAACTCGTGCATTGCCACATTGCCCGCAGTCCCGACTGGTCGCACCCTGCACTCGCCGACTTGCCTGGCCAGCTGTTGCCGATCATCCAGCGGCTGCTGGAAAAAAATGCCGATCAGCGCTATCAGAGCTTGCAAGGCCTGCGCCGCGACCTCGAAGCATGCCACGCGAACAAGCCGGCGCAGGCGCTCAAGCTGTCCGACCACAATCGCCGCTTCCTTGTGCCGCAGACGCTGCATGGGCGCGAGGATGCCATCGCCGTGCTGCTGGCGGCGTTTGAACGCAGTGCCGCGGGTAGTTGCGAGATGCTGCTGCTGGCCGGCCATTCGGGCATCGGCAAGTCGGCGGTCGTCAACGAAGTGCAGAAACCGATCGTCGCCCGGCGCGGCTGCTTCCTGTCCGGAAAATTTGACCAGCTCCAGCGCGACGTACCGTATGCCTCGCTGATCCAGGCCTTCCAGGGGCTGGTGCGCCAGCTGCTGGGCCAGCCCGAGGAAACGCTGCGGCAGTGGTCCGAAAAACTGCACGGCGCCCTGGGCGATGGCATCGGCGTGCTGGTCGAACTGATTCCCCAACTGGCGTTGATCGTCGGCCCCACCGACGCCTTGCCCGCATCGGCGCCGGCACAGGCCCAGCTGCGCCTGGACCGCCTGTTCCCCCGCTTCGTCGAAGTCTTCGCCTGCGCCGGGCATCCGCTGGTGCTGTTCCTGGACGACCTGCAATGGGCCGATGCGGCCACCTTGCGGATGATCGAGCTGCTCATGCTCTCCTGCGACAAGTGCTGCCTGATGTTCATCGGCGCGTACCGCGACAACGAAGTGAGCGCCGCGCACCCGCTCATCGCGCTGCGCGACAAGCTGCTCGCACGCGAGGTGTGCCTGTCCACGCTGTTACTGAGCCCCCTGAGCGAGCCGCAGGTGGCGCAAATGGTAGCGGCTACCGTGCGCGTGGCGGCACCTGACTGCGCGCCCCTGACCCGCATTTGCTACAACAAGACGGCCGGCAATCCATTTTTCCTCAACCAGTTCCTCGCTTCGCTCAATGAGACGGGCCACCTGCGCTACCGGGCCGAAGGCGATTGCTGGGACTGGGACCTGCCCGCGATACAACAGGTCAAATATACCGACAACGTGGTCGATGTGCTGCTGGAGAAAATCCACCGCCTGCCCACGGCAACGCAGCACCTGCTGCAACTGGCCGCCTCCAGCGGCAACCGCTTCACGCTCGACACGCTTGCACTGGCAACGGACCGCTCGCCCCGGCACACGCAGCAAGCCTTGTGGCCGGCGCTCCATGCAGGACTCGTCCAACCGCTCGACGAACGCTATAAATACGTCGATGGCGACACCCGTGCCGGCCACAGCGGCGTCAATTACCGTTTCCTGCACGACCGGGTGCAGCAGGCAGCCTACCTGGTCGCCGATGCCGGCACCCGCGCGGCCAACCATCTTCGCATCGGCCGCCTGCTGCTGCGGCATGCCACGCCGGAGCACCAGGACGTAACACTGTTTGAAATCGTCGAGCAGCTCAACGCCGGCCGTGCGCTGCTCGACGATGCGGATGAGCGCGTGCAGCTGGCGGCGCTCAATCTGCAGGCCGGCGGCAAGGCACGACGCTCGGCCGCGTTCCAGGCCACGCTGGAGCACATGCGAATTGGTCTGGGCCTGCTGCCGGCAGAGGCGTGGAGCGTCCACGCCGACCTCTGGCTCGACCTGCAGCTGGGCGCGGCCGAAGCGGCGTACCTGTGCGGGCAGTTCGATGCCGCCGAGGCGATCTATCCGCTGGTGCGCGCCCGCAGCCTGCACCCGCTGCTGCAGGTACGCTGCATTGCCATCCAGGCGCACCAGTATCAATTGCAGGGCCGCCTGCTCGACGCCATCGCCGTGCAGCGCGAAGGCCTGGCGCAGTTGAACATCGCCATTCCGCACGATGTCGCGCACATGAAGGCGCGTTTCGACGACATCCTCGCCGATATCGGGCGGCTGCCTGGCACGCAGGCGCCCGACACCTTGCTGGCGGCCGGCGACATGTGCGCGCCGGACGCGGTGGCCGCGATGCAGATGATGCAGGGCCTGTGGATGGCCAGCTATTACGCCGGCCAGCAGGATCTGAGCGCGCTGATGGTGGTGTCGATGACGCGGCTGTCCATGCAACGGGGGAACAGCGATTTCAGCGCCGTCGCCTATGTCGGCTACGCGCTGATGCTGGCGCTGTACGACGGCGACGTGGCGCGCGGCTACGACTTCGGCGCGATGGCGATGGCGCTGGCCAGGCAGCGTGCCAATCTGCAGACGCGCACACTCACGGGCCTGATGTTCGGTGCGCTCATCAGCCACTGGACGCAGCCGCTGCGCAGCTCCGACGCCCTGTACGAAGAAGCCTTTGGCTGGGCGCTGGAAATCGCCGATTTCGTGCAGGTCGGCGTGGTGGCGGCCGTGCGCGCCACCGAACGGATGATCCTCGGCGACTATCTGCCGCACCTGATGCACGACATCGAGCACGACCTGGCGCTGATGCGCGCCAACGGCCAGCAGGCGATGGCCGATTGCTGCGTCGCCGCCGCTGTCCAGCCGATCAAATGTCTGATGGGCCTGCTGCCCCGGCACGACAGCTACGATGATGCGACGTTCAGCGAGGCGCGCTTCCTCAAGCAGTATGGCGACTCGCAGCTGTACCGCGCCTACTATTTGCAAGGCAAGATCCGCAACGCCTACCTGTTCGACGGCGCCGACGCCGAGCTGCTGGCCGGTCAGCTCGGCATCGTCACCCAGATCATGCGCGGCCAGGCCAAGGTTGCCGAGTGCAGCTTCTACACCGCGCTGATCCTGATCCGCGCCTTGCGACGCGACCCGGCGCGACCCGATGCGGGCGCGGTGCTGAGCGTGATCGATGCACTGCAGGCGAGCCTCACCGAGTGGGCCAGGCAAGGCTCGGACAATAGCGCTGCCAAACATCTGCTGGTGATGGCCGAGATGGCACGCTACCGGGACGATCTGCAGCTGGCCACGCGCCATTACCGGCAGGCGGTCGACGCCGCCGGCCTGGCAGGCTACGTCAACGTGCAAGCGCTGGGCAATGAGCTGTGCGGCGAATACTGGTCCGAGCAGGGCCACGCGCGCGTGGCCGGCGTCTTCATCCAGGACGCCATCGCGCACTACGGCCAGTGGGGCGCAGAGGGCAAGGTGACGCAACTGCGGGCGCGCCACGCTGCGCTGCTGTCACGGATGGATGGCCGCGCCACGCTGTCGCATGTGGGCCCCCACACGCACGGCAGTTCCGCGCTCGACCTGGTGTCGCTGCTGAAGGCGGCACAGATCCTGTCGAACGAAGTCGGCCTGCGCAATGTACTGACACGCCTCATTTCCATCGTATGCGAAAACGCTGGCGGGCAAGTGGCGCGCCTGCTGCTGCTATCCGAAGGCAGCTACCAGCTGGAGGCCAATATCGATGGCGATGGCGTCACCGTCCTGCAAGCGCGGCGGCTCGACCTGAACGCCGCCAGCGACCCGCAATTCCCGCTATCGCTGCTGCGCTACGTGATCCGCACTGGCGCGGAGGTGATCGAAGACAGCATCACGGGCGTCTCGCGCTTTGCCGCCGACCCGTACGTGCAACTGCAGCGGCCGCGCGCCGTCATGTGCCTGCCGATCCGGCACGGCGGCCAGATCGACGGCATCCTGTACTTCGAGAACCGGCTGGCAGAAGCCTCGTTCACGCAGGAGCGCGTCGCCTTCCTGCGCATGCTCGGTGTACAGGCGATGATCTCGATCTCCAGCGCCAGGCTGCATGACAGCCTGGAGCGGCGCGTTGCCGAACGCACGGAACAGCTGGAGGACGCCAACCGCAAGCTGGCGACCCTGTCCATCACCGACGGCCTGACGGGCCTGTCGAACCGGCGCCATTTCGACGACGTGCTGCGTGCCGAATGTGCGCGCGCCACGCGCGTCGGCCAGCCGCTGGCCGTCATCATGCTCGATGTCGACTACTTCAAGCGCTTCAACGACCGTCACGGCCACCAGGCCGGCGACGCCTGCCTGATCCGGGTCGCGCAGGCGCTGGCGGCCGGCATGCGGCGCGCAGGCGATCTGACGGCGCGCTACGGCGGCGAAGAGTTTTCGATCGTGCTGCCGAACACGGGCGCGGACGAGGCGCGCCAGATCGGCGACGCGCTGCGGCGTGCCATCGAAGAGCTGTCCATCCCCCATGCGAGTGCGGATGCGGCACAGGTGACGATCAGCGTCGGCATCGCGGTCCAGTCGCCACCGGGCGCCGCCGATCCCGACGCCCTGTTGCGGCTGGCCGACGCCGCGCTATACCACGCCAAGGATGCGGGACGCAATTGCGTGGTGCTCAGAATTCTGCCGCCTGGCTGACCAGCAGGCCGGCGCGGGGCGACTCTCCTCACTCGCTGCCATGACTGTTCTCGCGCGCCTGCTCCCGCGCTTTTTCGCTTGACGCCAGCCCGTTGAAAAACAGATTGAGCAGCACGGCCACGATGGCGGCCAGCAGGATGCCGCTGTGCAGCAACGGCGACAGGGCCTTCGGCATGTGCTGTGCATATTGCTCTGCCACCAGCGGCAACATGCCAAAGCCGATCGACAAGGCCACGATGAACAGGTTGTTGCGGTTGCTCTTGTAGTCGACGCCGGCCAGGATGCGGATGCCGGTGGCGGCCACCATGCCGAACATCACCAGCCCTGCCCCACCCAGCACGAACGCCGGCACGGCTTCGGCCGTCTGCGCGATCTTCGGGATCACGCCCATGACCAGCAGGATGATGCCGGCCGCTACGCAGACCCAGCGGCTGCGCACGCCCGTCACCCCGACCAGGCCCACGTTTTGCGAGAACGAGGTGTACGGGAAGGTATTGAAGATGCCGCCGATCAGCGTGCCCAGGCCATCGACGCGCAAGCCGCGGCTGATGTCGTCTTGCGTGATGCGCTTGTCCGTCATTTCGCCCAGCGCCAAAAACATGCCCAGCGATTCGATCATGACGACGATCATCACCAGGCTCATGGTCACAATGGCGACCACGTCGAAGGTCGGCATGCCGAACTGAAACGGCGTGACGATGGCAAAGGCCTTGGCGCTGGCCACCTTGGCAAAATCGGCCTTGCCCAACGCAAACGACAAGGCCGTGCCGGCGATGATGCCGATCAATACCGCGATATTCGACAGGAACCCCCGGCCATACTTGGCCACCAGCAAGATGACGGCCAGCACGAAAAAGGCGATGCCCATGTTATCCAGCGCGCCGTAGCCGGGGTTGGCAATCAGCGGCACGGGGCCAAGCGGCGCAGGCAAGCCGGCCGCCGTGGCGGCAGCGGCCATCTTGAGGAAGGCGGGATCGGCAATTTGCGCCATGGCGGGCGGCCCGCCCATGGCCCAGTTCACGCCCACGCGCATCAGCGACACGCCGATCACGGCGATGATGCTGCCGGTGACCACAGGCGGAAACAGGGCCAGCAGGCGGCTGATGAAGGGCGCGATCAGCATGGAGACCACGCCGGCGCCGATCACGGCGCCAAAGATGCCGGTGATGCCCAGGGCCGGGTTGTTCGCCATGGCCAGCATGGGACTGACGGCGGCAAAGGTCACGCCCATCATCACGGGCAGGCGGATGCCGAAGTACTTGCCGATGCCCAGGGACTGGATCAGGGTCACCAGGCCGCAGCAGAACAGGTCGGCACTGATCAATGCCGCCACCTGCCCGGGCGGCAGCTTGAGGGCACGGCCGACGATCAGCGGCACGGCGATGGCACCCGCATACATGACGAGCACATGCTGCAAACCGAGGGTGAACAGCTTGCCGGCTGGCAGGATTTCATCGACGGGCGATGGCGCGGCAGGCGTGCCGCCCGGAGCGCTGCGGTGGATGGATTTCAGGCGGGGAGAGGCCATTTACGCTCCATTTCCTGGGTTGCCGCGGCCCGGATGGGCGCAGGTACAACGGAAAAGCAAGAGAGAAACGGGACGACAGGAACACACTGGCGGTGGATGAGGCATGCGAAGCTCCTTGGATGGGATGACCAAGGTATGCCATGCACGCTTCGTGCCAGGTGGAATTGTATACAGTTTGTGGCGACAAACCAGCATGAGGCGCATGGCGCCTTCGCCCTTCGCACCGATTTCAGGCGCGCTGCCGTCAGCATGCACTAAAAGGGGACGCCAGCGCCGTCAGCGCCGCGTCCGCACCTCCTTGACGGCAGCGGCCGCATCCGCCGCCAGTTCACCGATATCCTTGTCGCGGCGCCGGTCGAACCAGCGCACGCTGGCACTCACCAGCCACCACGCCGGCAAACCGACGAGCGCCATCAGCGGTGCGGCAATGAACAGGAAGCCCGTGGCCGGATCACAGCCATACAGCGCCGCCACCGTTTGCGCGCTGTCAAACAAGCCGGGCCACCACGCCAGCACCGCCGACACCAGGACGGGACCGGCAAACGTGGCAATGATGATGCTGGAGCAAATACGGATGAGCGCCTCCTTGCAGTTGCGTGGCCACATGACCATGAAGCTGAGCAAGGTGGCAAAGAAGGCGGCCAGCAAGGGGACGCCCAGCAGCTTGATCCAGGCAGCCCCTGCGGCGGTGATATCGATATGCATGATGTGCTTTCAGTTGCGGCAAAAAAACTGCGCTTGGCAGCTTGCTTGCTGTCATTCATTTGAGAAGGCGGCTTGCTGCCCTACCCTTGCGCCGGTCCGAACAAGGCCGCCACCAGCGGATCGCGGCGCGCCGCACCGCGTGGCCAGCATGCCGTGCGGCGCACCTGCGGCGGCAGTTCGGCCCAGCCGTCGACCTCCTCGTCCGGTTCGCCCAGCGCGTACAGGGCGGGTCGCTGGCGTCCCGGTTCCGTGCAATGGCGCTGCGCCAGGTGGATCTGTCCCATGCCGCACATGTGGCGCAAATAGCGGCTCATGGTGCCCGCATCGAGTCCCAGCAAGGCGGACAATTGCGCCGCGCTGGCCTGCCCCTGCTCGCGTATGTATTGGGCGATGCGGGCGATATGCAGCTGCGACTTCCTGCTGCGTCCCTGTAACTGGCGCCCCTGGCGCGGCGCCATCCTGCTTTCCACCAACTGACTGCTGTTCAACATCTGCCTGACCTCCCGTGGTGTCGCCCACCGGCAAACGCTGTAGTGCGTTTGCGACAGGCAACGAGTGGACTTTATCAATCGCTAATGTTAAAGTCAAGCATTTGGTAATTTATCAAACGGTAAATTTCAGGTTTAATGTGGAGATGAATATGTATCAATACAGACGCGACCGCCTGCTGGCCCTGATCCGCGAGCACTACGACAACACGCGCAAGAAAATTTCCGACGTCAGCGGCTGGAGCGAGGCGCGCATCTCGCAAATTCTCTCGCCCACCTACCGCGAGGGACGCGCCTTCAGCGAAAAAATCGCGCGCAAGCTGGAAGCGGACCTGCAGCTCGACAGCATGTACTTCGACCAGGGGGCGGCGCCCGACCAGGCGGAACTGGCGGCACGCGCCTTGGGTGAAGTACAGCCGGTGGTGGTGCTCGATGGCGAAGATGCGCGCTTCTACCCGATCCGCAAGGTGAAATTGCGCCTGTCGGCCGGCATCACGGGCTTTGCCATCGAACCGGAAACGCACGACGGCAGCAGCATCAGCGTGCCGCGCAGCTGGGTCGATCGCAATGGCTACCACCCTGAAAAATTGGTGGCGATCAAGGTCAAGGGCGAGAGCATGGAGCCGGCCCTGTACGAGGACGACGTGGTGATCATCAATACGGCCGACAAGCGGCCGGCCGACGGCATTGTGTTTGCCATCAATTACGAAGGCGAACCGGTGGTCAAGCGCATGGCGCGCGATATCGGAGAATGGTGGCTGACCTCGGACAACCCGGACCAGCGCAAATACCACCGCAAGCTGTGCCGCGGCAATGAATGCCTGATCGTCGGCAGGGTCGTGCGCAAGGAAAGCGACCGGATTTGAGAGCGAAGTCTATCGATTGATAAACTTCGCTTGCCTCATGGCGTTGACGTCAATGCCGCCTGGATCTGCTGCAGCGATGCCGGATCGTCCATCGACGTCAGGTCGCCCGGGCTGCGCCCTTCGCAGATGGCCTGGATCGAGCGGCGCAGCAGCTTGCCCGAACGCGTCTTCGGCAACTGTGGCACGAACAGCACGCGCGCGGGCCGCGCCACGGCGCCCAGCTGGCGGTCGACCACGGCCATCACTTCGCGTTCCAGTGCCGCTTTCGCTTCAACGCTGTCGAAGCCCTGCGGATTTTTCAGGATCACGAAAGCCATCGCCACCTGGCCTTTGAGCTTGTCTTCCACGCCCACCACCGCCACTTCCGACACGTTCGGATGGCTGGTGATGCTTTCCTCGATTTCGCGCGTGCCCAGGCGGTGGCCGGCCACGTTGATCACGTCATCGGTGCGGCCCAGAATAAAATAATAGCCGTCCGCATCGCGCACGCCCCAGTCGAACGTGGAATACACCTGCCGGTCGCTGAAGGTGGACCAGTAGGTCTCGACGAAACGCTCGTCGTCGCCATACACGGTCTGCATGCAGCCTGGCGGCAGCGGGCCTTCCAGCACCAGCACGCCCTTTTCGTTGGTGCCGCACTCCTCGCCCGTCGCTTCGTTGAGCAGCTTGACCTGATAGCCGTACATGGCCATGCCCGGGCTGCCCAGGCGCGTCGGCGTATCGGCCACGCCTTTTGCCACCGAGAGGATCGGCCAGCCCGTCTCCGTCTGCCAGTAGTTGTCGATGATGTCCACTTTGAGTTCATCTGCGATCCATTGCGAGGTGGTTTCATCGAGCGGCTCGCCCGCCAGGTACAGCGCTTTCAATGAAGACAGGTCGTACTTGCGCATCAGTTCCACCGGATGCTTGCGCAGCACGCGGATGGCCGTGGGCGCCGAGAACATGCGCGTGACCTTGTATTTCTCGACGATGCTCCACCAGATGCCCGCATCGGGACAGATCGGCAAGCCCTCGTACAGGATGGTGGCCATGCCGGCGATCAGCGGGCCATACACGATGTAGGAGTGTCCCACCACCCAGCCGATATCCGAGGTGGCAAAGAAGGTTTCGCCGGGCTTGCCGCAGAAGTTGTACTGCATCGACGACGCCAGCGCCACCGCATAGCCGCCCACGTCGCGCTGCACGCCCTTCGGTTTGCCCGTCGTGCCCGAGGTGTACAGCACGTACGACGGCTCGTTCGATTCGAGCCAGGTGACGGGCACCTGCGCGTCCAGGTGCTGCTCGCGCAGGGTCGCGTAATCGACGTCGCGGCCCGGCGTCAGTTCCATCGGCACCAGGTGGCGGTCGACCAGCAGCACCTGCCGCGGCTTGTGCGCGGCGATGCGAATGGCTTCGTCGAGCAGCGGCTTGTAGGCGATCGCCTTGCCATTGCGCGAACCGGCATCGGCGGAGAACACCAGCTTGGGCTGCGCATCGTCGATGCGGCTGGCCAGGCTGTTGGCGGCAAAACCGCCGAACACCACGGAATGCACGGCGCCGATGCGGGCGCACGCCAGCATGGCAAAGGCCGCCTCGGCGATCATCGGCATGTAGATCAGGACGCGGTCGCCCTTGACCACGCCCAGCGACAGCAGGATGGCGGCGCAGCGTTCCACTTCGCGCTGCAGTTCGCGAAAGCTGTAAGTGCGCTCGGTATTGGTTTCGGTGGAAATGGCGATCAGCGCGGCGGCATCGCCCTGGCTGTCCACCCAGCGGTCGACGGCGTTGTGGCACAAATTGGTGGTGCCGCCGACGAACCATTTGGCGAACGGCGGGCGGGAATAATCAAGCACTTGCGAAAACGGGGTATGCCAATCGATCTTGTCCGCTTCCTCGCGCCAAAAAGCGTCAGGCGTGTCGATCGAGCGTTGATAAAATGCTGCGAAATTCATGTCTCCTCCGGTAGGCGTGCAATCTTGTATCGGGTCCGGGCGAACTGGCCCGGGCGCCGCTTATGTGCGTCGTCTGCGTGCCATTCGCCTGCGTATTTTTTCCTAAAACGCGTCGCCGGGAATGCGTACAGTCCCTTCCATCAGCACGCGCGCGCTGCGGCTCATGATGGCCTTGGTGACGCTCCATTGACCATCGACCTGCTGCGCTTGCGCACCCACCATCAGGGTGCCGGACGGGTGGCCGAAGCGCACGCTGGTTTTTTCGCCGCCGCCCGCCGCCAGGTTCACCAGCGTGCCGGGAATGGCCGCCGCCGTGCCGATGGCGACAGCCGCCGTGCCCATCATGGCGTGGTGCAGCTTGCCCATCGACATGGCGCGCACCAGCAGGTCGATCTCGCCCGCTTCCACCCGCTTGCCGCTGGACGAGACATAGCCGGCCGGCTTGGCGACAAAGGCCACTTTCGGCGTGTGCTGGCGCTTCGCCGCCTCGTCCAGGTGGGAAATCAAGCCCATGCGCAGTGCGCCGTGCGCGCGGATGGTTTCGAAACGGGTCAGCGCGGCCGGATCGCCATTGATGGCGTCCTGCAGTTCCGTGCCCGTGTAGCCGATGGCCTGCGCATCGACGAAAATCGTCGGGATGCCGGCGTTGATCATCGTGACTTTCAAGACACCGATGCCGGGCACGTCGAGGTCATCAACCAGGTTGCCGGTAGGGAACATAGCACCACCGCCGCCCTCTTCCTCCGCAGCCGGATCGAGGAATTCCAGTTTCACTTCGGCGGCCGGGAAGGTCACGCCATCGAGCTCGAAGTCGCCCGTTTCCTGCACTTCGCCATGCGTCACGGGGACGTGGGCGATGATGGTCTTGCCGATATTGGCTTGCCAGATGCGCACCGTGGCGATGCCGTTGGCAGGCACGCGCGCAGCGTCCACCAGCCCGCTGGCGATGGCGAACGAGCCGACTGCCGCCGACAGGTTGCCGCAGTTGCCGCTCCAGTCGACGAAGGGCTTGTCGATGGAGACCTGGCCGAACAGGTAGTCGACGTCGTGCTCCGGCTTGCTACTTTTCGCCAGGATCACCGTCTTGCTGGTGCTCGACGTGGCGCCGCCCATGCCGTCGATCTGCTTGCCGTAGGGGTCGGGGCTGCCAATCACGCGCAGCAGCAGCGCATCGCGCGCCGCGCCCGGCACTTGCGCGCTGGCGGGCAAATCCTGCAGGCGGAAAAACACGCCCTTGCTGGTGCCGCCGCGCATATAGGTGGCGGGGATCTTGATTTGGGGGGTGTGGCTCATGTCACTCCTGGAAAGAGGTAGGTCGGATTAGCGGGGCAGCGCCACGCGTAATCCGACACATTGTTGGCGGGTTTTGGCAGACAGCGTCGGATTACGCGCAAGCGCTAATCCGACCTACCCGTCTGGTTTACGCCGCCTTGGACGACTCGAGGAAATCCTGCGCGAATCGTTGAAGAACGCCGCCCGCCTCATAGATCGACACCTCTTCCGCCGTATCGAGGCGGCAGGTGACGGGCACTTCCAACGTTTCGCCGTTCTTGCGGTGGATGAGCAACGTCAAGGTGGAGCGCGGCGTGCGTTCGCCCACGACGTCATAGGTTTCGCTGCCATCCAGGCCCAGGGTCTTGCGGTTCACGCCAGGCAGGAACTCCAGCGGCAGCACGCCCATGCCCACCAGATTGGTGCGGTGGATGCGTTCAAAACCTTCGGCCACGATGGCTTCCACGCCGGCCAGGCGCACGCCCTTGGCGGCCCAGTCGCGCGAGGAACCCTGGCCATAGTCGGCGCCGGCGATGATGATCAGGGGCTGCTTGCGCTCCATGTACACCTCGATGGCTTCCCACATGCGCGAGATCGTGCCTTCCGGCTCGATGCGCGTGAGCGAACCCGCTTTGACTTTACCGTCCTCGATGACCATTTCGTTTTTCAGGGTCGGGTTGGCGAACGTGGCGCGCTGCGCCGTCAAGTGGTCGCCCCGGTGCGTGGCGTAGGAATTGAAGTCTTCCTCGGGCAAACCCATCTTCGCCAGGTATTCGCCGGCCGCGCTATCGAGCATGATGGCATTCGATGGCGACAAGTGATCGGTGGTGATGTTGTCGCCCAGGACGGCCAGCGGACGCATGCCTTTCAGTGGGCGTGCGCCAGCCAGCGCGCCTTCCCAGTACGGCGGACGGCGGATGTACGTCGTCTGCGGACGCCAGTCGTACAGCGGGCTGACCTTGATGCCGTCGTCCACCTGCGCGGCAAACATCGGGATGTACACCTTGCGGAACTGCTCCGGCTTGACGCTGGAAGCGACGATGGCGTCGATTTCCTCGTCGGACGGCCAGATATCCTTCAACTGGATAGCCTTGCCGTCCGGGGCGATGCCCAGCACGTCCTTCTCGATGTCGAAGCGGATGGTGCCGGCAATCGCGTAGGCCACCACCAGCGGCGGCGAGGCGAGGAAAGCCTGCTTCGCGTACGGGTGGATGCGGCCATCGAAGTTGCGGTTACCCGACAGGACCGCCGTGGCGTACAGGTCGCGCGATACCACTTCTTCCTGGATGACGGGGTCGAGCGCGCCCGACATGCCGTTGCATGAAGTGCAGGCAAACGCCACCACGCCAAAGCCCAATGTTTCGAGCTCGGTCATCAGGCCCGCTTCCTGCAGATACAGCTCCACGGTTTTCGAGCCTGGCGCCAGCGAGGACTTGACCCACGGCTTGCGGGTCAGGCCCAGGCGGTTCGCATTGCGCGCGATCAGGCCGGCGGCGATCATGTTGCGCGGATTGTTCGTGTTGGTGCAGCTGGTGATGGCCGCGATGATGACGGCGCCGTCCGGCATCTTGCCCGGCTCGTTTTCCACCACGCCGGAGATCCCGCGCGCGGCCAGTTCCGACGTCGGCACGCGGTTGTGCGGATTCGACGGACCCGCGATATTGCGCACGACGGACGACAGATCGAACGTCAGCACGCGCTCGTACTCGGCGTCGACCAGGCTGTCGGCCCACAGGCCCGTTTCCTTCGCATACAGCTCCACCAGTTTCACCAGTTCGTCGTCGCGGCCCGTCAATTTCAGATACTTGATGGTTTGCGCATCGATGTAGAACATGGCGGCCGTGGCGCCGAATTCCGGCGCCATGTTGGAAATCGTGGCGCGGTCGCCCAGGGTCAGGTGCGACGCGCCCTCACCAAAGAATTCCAGGTAGGACGAGACGACCTTCTGCTTGCGCAAAAATTCCGTCAGCGCCAGCACCGTGTCGGTGGCCGTGATGCCCGGCTGCGGTTTACCCGTCAGCTTGACGCCGATGATGTCGGGCAGGCGCATCCACGAGGCGCGGCCCAGCATCACGCTTTCCGCTTCCAGGCCGCCCACGCCGATGGCGATCACGCCCAGCGCATCGACCATGGGCGTGTGCGAATCCGTACCCACCAGGGTATCGGGATAGGCTACGCCATTTTGCACCTGGATCACGGGCGACATGCGCTCCAGATTGATCTGGTGCAGGATGCCGTTACCTGGCGGGATCACGTCGACATTTTTAAATGCTTTCTTGGTCCAGTCGATGAAATCGAAGCGGTCTTCATTGCGGCGGTCTTCGATGGCGCGGTTCTTGGCGAAGGCATCGGGGTCGAAGCCGCCGCATTCGACGGCCAGCGAGTGGTCGACCACCAGCTGCGTCGGCACGACGGGGTTGACCAGGGCCGGGTCGCCGCCCTGGGCCGCGATGGCGTCGCGCAGGCCGGCCAGGTCGACCAGGGCCGTCTGGCCCAGGATGTCATGGCAGACAACGCGGGCGGGGAACCATGGAAAGTCCAGGTCGCGGCGGCGTTCGATGAACTGGCTCAGCGAGGCGTTCAGGGTGGCAGGGTCGCAGCGGCGCACAAGGTTTTCGGCCAGCACGCGCGAGGTATAAGGCAAGGTGGCGTAGGCGCCTGGCTGGATCGCATCGACGGCGGCGCGCGTGTCGAAATAGTCTAGCTGGGTGCCCGGCAAGGGTTTGCGGTGCAGGGTGTTCATTGGGGTACTCATTGCGGCGCTCATTATTTGCGGTCCTTGATCGGCACGAATTCCAGGTCTTCAGGACCCACGTAGTTGGCGCTCGGGCGGATGATCTTGTTGTCGATGCGCTGCTCGATGATGTGGGCGGCCCAGCCCGAGGTGCGCGAAATGACGAACAGCGGCGTAAACATCGCCGTCGGCACGCCCATCATGTGGTACGACACGGCCGAGAACCAGTCCAGGTTCGGGAACATGTTCTTGATTTCCCACATGACCGATTCCAGGCGCTCGGCGATGTCGAACATCTTGGTGGAACCGGCTTCCTGCGACAGCGAACGCGCCACTTCCTTGATGACTTTATTGCGCGGGTCGGAAATCGTGTAGACGGGGTGGCCGAAGCCGATCACCACTTCCTTGTTGGCCACGCGCTCGCGGATGTCCGCTTCCGCTTCGTCGGGATTGTCGTAGCGCTTCTGGATATCCAGCGCCACTTCATTCGCGCCGCCGTGTTTCGGGCCGCGCAGCGCGCCGATGGCGCCCGTGATGGCCGAATGGATGTCGGAACCCGTGCCGGCGATGACGCGGCTGGTGAAGGTCGAGGCATTGAATTCGTGTTCCGCGTACAGGATCAAGGACGTGTGCATGGCTTTTTCCCACGATGCCGACGGTTTTTCGCCATGCAGCAGGTGCAGGAAGTGGCCGCCGATCGAGTCGTCGTCCGTTTCCACTTCGATGCGCTTGCCGTTATGGCTGTAGTGGTACCAGTACAGCAGCATGGAGCCGAACGACGCCATCAGGCGGTCCGCGATGTCGCGCGCGCCAGGCGCGTTATGGTCGTCTTTTTCCGGCAGGGTGCAGCCCAGCACGGACACGCCCGTGCGCATCACGTCCATCGGGTGGGCGGCGGCCGGCAGCGCTTCCAGGGCCGACTTGACAGCCGACGGCAAGCCGCGCAGCGATTTCAGCTTGGCCTTGTAGCCTTTCAATTCAGCGGCGGTCGGCAGCTTGCCGTGCACCAGCAGGTAGGCGATTTCCTCGAATTCGCAGCTATCGGCCACGTCCAGGATGTCATAGCCGCGGTAGTGCAAATCGTTGCCGGTCTTGCCGACCGAGCACAGCGCCGTATTGCCGGCGGTAACGCCGGACAGGGCGACGGATTTTTTAGGCTTGAAAGTAGCGACTTGCGGTGCGGTCATTGTGTTCTCCAGATTGAATAGTCTCGGGTGCGTCAATGCGGGACCGGCATGCGGTCCCTGCTTCTTTACTTATTTCTTTTGCGCGGCGAACAGCGCGTCGAGCTTTTGCTCGAAGTCGTGATAATTGATCGATTCATACAGCTCCATGCGCGTCTGCATGGTGTCGACGACATTCTTTTGCGTGCCGTCGCGGCGCAGCGCGCGGTAGACGTTGTCGGCCGCCTTGTTCATGGCGCGGAAGGCCGACAGCGGATACAGGGCCAGGCCCACGTGCGCGCTGCGCAGTTCGTCCAGCGTGAACAGCGGCGTGGAACCGAATTCCGTGATGTTGGCCAGGATAGGCACGTTGACGGCCTTGGCGAACGTGGCATACATGTCCAGGTCCGTGATGGCTTCCGGGAAGATCATGTCGGCGCCCGCCTCGACGCAGGCGACGGCGCGTTCCAGTGCCGCTTCCAGGCCATCGACGGCCAGCGCATCGGTGCGCGCCATGATGACGAAGTTGGGGTCCGTGCGCGCATCGACGGCCGCCTTGATGCGGTCGACCATCTCTTCCTTGCTGACGATTTCCTTGCCCGGACGGTGGCCGCAGCGCTTGGCGCCCACCTGGTCTTCGATATGCAAGCCGGCAGCGCCGAACTTGATCATCGATTTCACGGTGCGCGCCACATTGAAGGCGGACGAACCGAAGCCCGTGTCGGCATCGACCAGCAGCGGCAGGTCGCACACGTCGGTGATGCGGCGGATGTCGGTCAGCACGTCGTCCAGGCTGGAAATACCCAGGTCGGGCAAGCCCAGCGAGCCGGCCGCGACACCGCCGCCGGACAAATAGATGGCTTTATAACCGGCGCGCTTCGCCAGCAAGGCGTGGTTGGCATTGATGGCGCCGACGACTTGCAACGGGGATTCTTCCTGGACGGCCTTGCGGAATGCGGCACCTGCGGAGTATTGAGTCATGTGTTCACCTTATGGGTTTCGGATGGTCCCGAATGTTTCACGGAGTGGCTATGAGCATCAGTATTGCAAATGCCGTGCCAGCACCGCACACCGGCCCGGAAAATGCGTCACGCACAGTGAAAACCAGGGGAAATGGCCACGCAACGGCGCTGCACGCGCTGTCACGCACGGGAACAGCGATGTCACAATGCATGACAATGATGTTTCAAATATGTTTCAATCATTCCATTTGAAACATTGAAACATGAAACAGACCAGACTGCCACCGGGCGCGCACATAAAAAAACAGCCGGCGGGCGCCGGCTGCAGGTTTGCTGAAAATGCAGGAGCTAAGCCAGCCGCACCAGCGGATTGGCGATGATGTTGTCGATCTGGCGCACGGCTTCTTCGCAGGCGGCGGCAATGGCGCCATCCTCGTCGTCGCGCACGAACTGCATGGTCGAGCCTTCGAATACTTCCAGGCCTTCCGCGGTGGCGCGTTCGATGTCGCAGCTGGCCGACCATTTGCCATCGGTGGTGGGCACGGCCAGGGGAACGATTTCCCAGCCTTTATAGTGAATTTTAGAACTGTTTTCCATGGGTGCCTCCTTGGTGACTGACTCAATAGTGGAAATCGTAGCATGAAGCGGGACCGCTAGCGACGTGTTTCACGCGCCGGCGCGCGGTCAGGCTGACTTTCGGGCTAAACGATTTACGCTGGCTCAAGGACGCAGCAGATTATCCACTTCCGTCCTGGCCACTTCTATCCCGGCCGTGCAAGCCGTCTCGGGCGCCGCATAGCCGCCCAAGGTGCGGCTGCGCGTAATCGCTTGCGCCGCGCTCTCGCCCTCGCGCTGCAGGCGGTAGGTAAAATCCCATAAATCGTCGTTATCCTTTTGCGGGGTCACGGAAATCGTAAAACCGCGGTATTGCTCGCTGCGTGCAGGTATATCGTTCATGAATTCCTCCTTGGAGGAATGAGGTTACCATGCTGCAAGCGCCAGGGTGCGCACGACTGCGACGGGCGCATGCATGCCCGCTTATCTGTTTTTCGCATGCTCAATGTCAATTTGCAGCATTTTTTTAGCGTACTCTGGCGATATAATGTCCTTCCCTGTTCGTACTTTGCCGCCGCGATGACCCCACAAATCCAAGCTTTCTTCGACCCCGCCACCGCCACCGTCACGTATGTCGTGTACGAGGCCGATGGCCAGGACTGCGCCATCATCGATTCCGTGCTCGACTACGACCCGAAAGCGGGCCGTACCTCGACCACGTCGGCCGACAAGGTGATCGCCTTCGTGCGCGAACACGGCTTGCAGTGCCGCTGGCTGCTGGAAACCCACGCGCATGCCGACCACCTGTCCGCCGCGCCCTACCTGCAGCAGCAGCTGGGCGGCGACGTGGCTATCGGCGCCGCCATCCAGACGGTGCAGCAGGCCTTCGCCGCCGTCTACCACCAGGATGACGCCAGGGCCGACGGCTCGCAGTTCGACCAGCTGTTCGCGCCCGACCAGGTGTTTCATATTGGTAAGCTGGAGGTGCGCGCCCTGCATGTGCCCGGACACACGCCGGCCGACCTGGCGTACCAGATCGGCGACGCCGTCTTCGTCGGCGACACCCTGTTCATGCCGGACGTGGGTTCGGCCCGCTGCGACTTTCCAGGCGGCTCCGCATCCCTGCTGTACCGCTCCGTGCAGCGCCTGCTGGCGCTGCCGCCGCAAACGCGGCTGTTCATGTGCCACGACTATCCGCCCAACGGCCGCGCGCCGCGCTGGGAAGTGACGGTGGCCGAACAGCGCGCCGGCAACATCCACTTGCGCGACGGCATCACGGAAGAACAATTCGTGGCCATGCGCACGGGCCGCGATGCCACCTTGGACATGCCGACCTTGATCCTGCCCGCCATCCAGGTCAACATCAACGCGGGCAAGCTGCCCGAGCCGGAAGACAACGGCGTGCGCTACCTCAAAATACCGCTGAACGCGATCTGATTGCCTCGGGCACTCCGCGCCCATCGCACCTCCTTTCTTGACACCACGCAAGTTCCACCTCAGGCAATCCGCATACAGTGCAGATTGCCTGAGTTCACTTTGGCGCCGCCTTTTCCTGCTTACAAGTCGTGGGTCTGCAGTGGCTCAATCCACTGCAACGGCTCGACTATCCGACCGAGTGGCAACTGTTATGGACGCTCGGCCTGGCCAAACCCAACAAGAATGACGATATGGTCAGGACGGATCCCAGGGGCTTCAGCACCTTGCAGGCAGTCGCCCCCATTACTCACGATCTCGATGGCACGGAAACGTTCAAGGGTTATCACCATAAGTATCTGCGCGAGCTGATGAGCAATTTCCACGACATTTACTATTCCAGCCCCACCTACTTCTACCATGTCTACCCCAAGGATAAAAAACAGAACTGGCGGGCATCCGCGTCGAATATGCCCTGCCTGCGGGTAAGTTGGACCTAGAAGAGGCAAAAAACACTACATGCGAACGCATCATCGACACCTTTAACATCGGCAATGTCAATTTCCCCACCCTCTGGACCCGCGCCACTCCGCCCGACGTGCGCATCACCCTGGGTGGCAACAATGCAGGCTTCGTCTCCCTGCAAGCCGCGCTGGCCTACCTGGAAGCGCATCCGAAGGAAGCCGTGTGGGTCATGAACTGGGATGCGCCGAGCCGGCCGAAAACCATGCAGATCAATGAAAATCTGGTGCTGCTGGTGCTGGCCGGCCCTGATTACAAAACGGAACGGGCGGCGCTGGCGTGGGTAGGCTATCCGGCCACGAAAAGCGTGGCGGACTTTGAACTGGCCAAGGACAAGCCGCCGCGCGCCGTGCAGGCGTGGCAGGCGCTATTTGCCGAAGCGGCGCGCCATGGCGGCAAGACGGAAACCGATATTGGCTACATCATCCACGACGCCAGCAAGAGTCTGCCCACCTCCTCCGACCGCCAGGGTCAGCTGGCGCAGGCGCTGACCCTGGAAGTGCCGGGCTTCGACTTCCTGCCGCAGACCTTCAATACGCCGGCGCTGCTGGGCGAGATGGGCGCCGGCACGGCGCTGACCAATGTGGCCCTGGGCGTCGCCCATGCTAACCACGTCGGCAAGAGCGTGCTGGTGGCGGGCACCAGCGATCCTGCCAGCGTCACGGGCGTGCTGGTCGCGCCGCCAGACAAAGTACGCCCTATCGACCACGACAAACCGTGGTTCCGCGCGCGCGGCGAAAACCATGCGTATCTGCCGTGGTGGGGCATCCGCCACGATGCGGCGGACGCTATGCAGGGCTACTCAGATTGAAGTCCGAAGGCACCGCTCCGCACATGGCGTCAAACGCAATAACACAATGCAAATGATGCGTCTTCCGCCATGCAATATCCCTCAGTACCATGTGGTGACCCTATTCGAGGATCCACCACGCCATGCAACCACCGTCAAAACCCGTACCGCCCGAGCAGCAGGCCACCGAAGCTGGTAGCGTCACCACACCCGTGCGCGGCGCGCTGGCCAGCCTGTCCCTGGCGATGCTGCTGCCAGCGCTGGGCACCAGCATCGCCAACGTGGGCTTGCCCGACATGGCCAGGGCCCTGCAGGCACCGTTCCAGGATGTGCAATGGATCGTGCTGGCGTATCTGCTGGCCATCACCGCCCTGATCGTCAGCGTCGGGCGCCTCGGCGACATGCTCGGCCGGCGCCGCCTGCTGCTGGCCGGCATCGCGCTGTTTGCCATGGCCTCCATCCTGTGCGCCCTGGCGCCCACCTTGTGGCTGCTGGTTGCCGCGCGCGCCCTGCAGGGCCTGGGTGCTTCCGTCATGATGGCGCTGACGATGGCCTTTGTCGGCAGCACCGTACCCAAGGCCAGGACGGGCAGCGCCATGGGCCTGCTCGGCACCATGTCGGCGGTCGGCACCACGCTCGGCCCCGCGCTGGGCGGCCTGCTGATCGCGTGCTTCGGCTGGCAAGCCATTTTCCTCGTCAACGTGCCGCTGGCCGCCGTGGCGCTGCTGCTGGCCTGGCGCTACCTGCCGGCCGACCAGCGCGGCGCGCACGCCAAGCGTCCCGTGTTCGACCACCGCGGCACCGTGCTGCTGGCGCTGACCCTGGGCGCGTATGCGCTGGCCATGACCCTGGGCCGCGGCCATTTCGGCGCACGCAACGTGGCGCTGCTGCTGGCCGCCTGCGTCGGCGCCGTCCTGTTCGTCCGGGTCGAACTGAAGGCGCCGGCACCGCTGATCCGCCTGGCCATGCTGCGCGCGCCCGTGCTCGGCGCCGGCCTGGCGACCAGCATGCTGGTCTCGACGGTCATGATGTCCACGCTGGTGGTCGGCCCCTTCTACCTGGCGCGCGGCCTGGGCCTGGGCACGGCCGTCAACGGCATGGTGCTGGCGGCCGGGCCGCTGGTGGCGGCGTTCTGCGGCGTGCCGTCCGGCTGGCTGGTGGACCGCTACGGCGCGCAGCGCATGGGCGGCGCGGGCCTGTGCGGCGCGGCCGGCGCCTGCCTGGCGCTGGCCCTGCTGCCCGCCAGCCTGGGCATCCCCGGCTACGTCGCCCCGATCATGCTGCTCACGGCCAGCTACGCGCTGTTCCAGGCAGCCAACAATACCGCCGTGATGGGCGATATCGTTCCCGAGCAGCGCGGCGTCATCTCCGGCATGCTCAATCTGTCGCGCAATCTGGGCCTCGTCACGGGCGCCTCCGTGATGGGCGCCGTCTTCGCTGCCGGCGCCGGCGATATCACCGGCGCGCAGCCAGCCGCCATGATCGGCGGCATGCACGCCACCTTTGCCGTCGCCAGCGCGCTGATACTCGCCGCGCTGGCCATTTTCATGTTCGGCCGCGCTCTGAGCAAGCCCTGACCTGCCGCTGCCGGCGGCATCAACTGGCGTTGATCCGGGCCGCGCAGGCGTCGACCACGCAGCCGCGCAGCCAGCGGTGGGCCGGGTCGGCATCCATGCGCGGATGCCACATCAGCGACACGGTCAGGTCGGGCATGCCTAGCGGCAGCGCAAAACTGAACATGCCGGCGCGCAGATTGCCCGTATGCCGTTCCGGCACGGTGGCGATCAGGTCGGAGCCGGCGGCCAGCGCCAGCGCCGCAGTAAAGCCGCCGACGATGCTGGCGATCGTGCGCTGCAATCCCAGGGCGGCCAGGGCGTCGTCCATCGGCCCCGTATCCTGGTCGCGCCGCGCCACCAGCACGTGCTGGCCGGCCGCATAACGCTCGGCGCTGATGTCGCCTTGCGCCAGCGCATGGCCGCTGCGCACCACGCCCACGAAACGGTCGCCGAACAGCCTGCGCGTGCGCACTTCCGGGCTGGTGAGACTGCCGATCACACCCGTTTCCAGGTCGATGCTGCCCTCGCGCAGCTGCACGCTTTCGCGGTCCAGCTTTTGCACGAAGCGCAGGCGCACGCCAGGCGCTTGCGCGCCGATATGCGCGAGCAGCGCCGGGCCGAAATTTTCCACGAAACCGTCGCTCGAACGCAGCGTAAATGTTTGCGCCAGCTGGCGCGGGTCCAGCTGCTCCGCCGGCCCCAGCACGGCCAGCACCTCGCCTAACAGGGGTCCCACTCTTGCGCGCAGCTCCAGCGCGCGCGGCGTGGGCACCAGTTCACGGCCGGCGCGCACCAGCAAGGGATCGCCGGTCGTCTCGCGCAGGCGCGCCAGGGCGCGGCTCATGGCCGATGGACTCAAACGCAAACGCCGCGCCGCGCGCGTGACGCTGCCTTCGGCCAGCAGCACGTCAAGGGCGATCAACAGGTTCAGATCGGGTAGCGACATTGGCGCTTACTCGCCCTGCTCCGGCGCGCGCCCGATCTCGCCGTCGATATTGGCCAGGAACCAGGCCAGCGACGACATCAGCGCCACGTTGCGCTTCAGGTTTTCCGGGTCGACCTTGTCCAGGGTGTCGGCCGCCGTGTGGTGGTAGTGGAAGTAGCTGTGGCTGTCGACCAGCGGCTCGAAGCTGGGCACGCCGCCCGTTTCCAGGCGGTGCAAGTCGCCCGTGCCCAGCGCGTCGCGGCGCGTGAACGCGTGCGCGCCGATCGGTTGCAGGGCCGCGCGCAGCGGGGCGAACAGTTTTTCCGACTTCGGCCCCACGCTGGCGAGGATGCCGAACGGGCGGCCGGCGCCGCTGTCCATCTCGATAGCCGCGTATTGTTTGCCGAGCGCCTGCTTGTGGGCCTCGAAATAAGCCTGGCCGCCACGGCCGCCGTTTTCCTCGTTCATCCAGGCGATCACGCGGATGGTGCGGCGCGGGCGATAGTCGAGCTTTTTCAGGGTTTCCAGCACGCCCATGGCCGCCACCACGCCGGCGCCGTCGTCGTGCGCGCCCGTCGCCAGGTCCCAGGAATCGAGGTGGCCCGAGACCACCACCACTTCGTCGGCCCTGTCCGTGCCCGGCCAGTCGGCGATGACGTTGTAGCTGTCCGCTTCCGGCAGGTTTTGCGGCGTCAGGGTCAGATGCATTTTCAGCGGGCCGCGCGCGGCCAGGCGGCCGATCAGCAAGGCGTCTTCCACGGTGACGGCGGCGGCGGGAATGCGCTTGTTGTCATCGAGGCCCGTGGCGCCCGCGTGCGGGATGCGGAAGTTCGCGCCGCCGACCGAACGCACCAGCGCGGCGGCCGCGCCCAGGTCGGCCGCCGCCTTCGGTCCATTGAAACGGAAGCGCGAACCCTGGCCGTAGGTGACGCCGGCCAGGCCCCGCTCGGCCATCTCCTGGTCGAACGGCGTGTCGATCAGCACGATGGCGCCCTTCACTTCCGACGCGCGCGCCTTGAGTTCTTCCAGGCTCTTGACGATGATCACGGGCGCCGTCAGGCCAGCGGCCGGGGTGGCGCCCGAACCGCCCAGGGCGGTCAGCACCACGCGCTGCGACACGCCCTGCGGACGGCCCGCATAGTCGACGATGTCCGCCGTTTCCACACCGCGCACCCAGTGCGGCACTTTCACGGGCTGCAAGGTGACGGTGGCGCCCAGCTGGCGCATGGTCTCGGCCACCTGCCGCACGGCGGCCGCCGCGCCGGCGGAACCGGACAGGCGCGGGCCAATCAGATCCGTCATGTCGGCCAGGCGGGCATACGCCCAGTCGCTGTGCAGCGCCGTGTCGCGCACCTGCGCCAGCGCCTGCGGCGCATTGCCTGGCGCGGCGGCAAAGGCGCCGGCGCTGACGGCGCAGCCAAGGGCGATGAATAAAGCGGAACGGCGCAGTGGCGCGCCAGTCAGGGTGGTATGCATGTAATGTCAATTCCAGTCAACGAGGTCGAAGCGGGTACGCCGTGGCCAGGGGCAAGGCGCGGCTTTCTACGATAGCGTATTTGTTCTGTCATTGCAGCAACTTTTACGGGATCGATTGCCTCTCCCCCCAGAGTCGATTACCATCAAGATCGTGATCGCTACCGGATACCGCCATGCTCAAGGGAACCCTCTGTACCGTCCGGCATGTGCAGGCCGCCGACCTGAATGCCTATATTTCCCTCGTCAACGACCTGCCTTCGCGCGGCGAGTTTTTCTCGATGCAATTCAAGTCGCCCGAGGCCATGCGGCGCGACTTCCTGCAATCGGGTTTTGTCACCGAGGACAGCGAATTGTTCCTCATCGAAGACAAGGCCCAGCACATCATCGGCACGATCACGCACTTCAAGAGCCGCACGCCAGCCTCGCGCGAGATCGGCTACCGCCTGTTCGACCGGCAGCGGGACGGGCGCGGCTACATCAGCGAAGCGACCCGCCTGGTGGTCGACTACCTGTTCAACGCCTATCCGTATCACCGGCTGGAACTGCTGATGGACCCGCTCAACATCGGCTCCGAGCGCATCGCGCAAAAGAACGGCTTTAGCGAGGAAGGCTTGCTGCGCCAGGCGTTTTTTATCAACGGCGTGATGCGCGATGTCAAAATGTACAGCCTGCTGCGGCCCGAATGGCAGGCGCGGGGGCGCTGACTTGTTACCATCGGGGCAGGAATGTAAGAAGTTGTATTAGACATGGAACAAGCGGGGAGCAGCGGATATAGTCCAGTCCATGCAGATCATTGTGATCTCGCCGGAATGGAAGGAAATGCCATGTTGAACAAGAAACTCCTGGGTGCGGTAATGGTAGCGGCAGTGGCTGTGTCTTCGGCCGCAGTCGCCGGTGACCGCGACTTCAATACCGTTGCAGGCGCCGTTGTCGGAGCGGCCATTGGCAACAGCACCGGCGGGCGCAATGGCGCGATCGTCGGTGGCGTGCTTGGCGCCGCGGTCGGCAACAGCATCAGCACGAATGACCGCTATTATGACCGTGGCGGCTATCGCGGCGGCTACCGTGAAACCTATTATGCGCCTGCGCCGCAACCGGTGTACTACGCGCCGGCCCCGCAGCCCGTGTATTACGCACCGCCACCACGCTACTACGGCCCGCCAGCTGTCGTCTACGTGCAACCGGGCCGCGGCTACTACCGCGACCATGGCCGCCGCGACTACTCTGACCGAGACTACCATGACCGTGGCCACGGCTGGGGCCATCGTCGCTAAGCAGCACCCTGCACCCGCCTCCTCTAAAACCTGCGCCAGCCTGCTGCCGCAGGTTTTTTTGTTAGATAAGCAAGGTATCGCCCCTGCACAATTTCGGCTAAGCTGTATCCTATGATCAACATTGCTGGCCGCATGGACCGCTCAACCGATGCATTTAATCAAAGACGCGCTTGACTTCGGCCCCTGGCTCGATGCCGCCGCCGGCAGCAGCGTGGGCGCCGGCCCCCTGCCGCGGCGCGAGAACCAGGACAACTTCCTGCTGATCGATGCCAGCGGCCACGCCGTCTGCCTGTCGCGGCAGGCGCCGTTCCACTGTCAGGTGCCAGGCTGGCCGCGCGGCCA
>NZ_LT607487.1:242824-251038 GCF_900095235.1 Janthinobacterium sp. UMAB-60 | reverse complement strand
CGGCATGGGCGGCCACGGCCAGGGGCGCGAGGCGGCGGAAGCGGCCGTGCAAGGCTTGCTGGCCGTGCCCGCCTGCCTCGACACGGCCAGCCTGGCATCCAGGCTCGACGCTCTGCACACGCGCTTGCAGGATGGTTTCGCCAGGAGCACGCCTGCCCAGGCGCGTCCGCCCGGCACCACCCTGACCTTGCTGGAAGTGCCGCCCGGCGAAGCGCCGCTGCTGTATCACGTGGGCGATTCGCGCCTGTATGAACTTGCCGATGGCGTGGCCAGCATCCTCACCATCGACCACGTGCCGGCCACCGTGTACGCCATGCGCGGCGCGTTCGACGAGACGCGCTGGCGCGCCTCCGTGCACGGCGAGCACCATCCGCAAATCTCGCAGGCATTTATTTTAGGCAACGCCCTGAGTGACAGCTTGCAGCTCGACAAGCCGCTACGCGGCCTCGATGCGGCCGCCTTGCCGCCCTTCCTGGCGCACCTGGGCGACCGCCGCGTGCTGCGCGTGCGCCCCGGCGCCCACTATGTGCTGGCCAGCGACGGATTCTGGGCCTGTGACGATCCGCTGGCGCTCACGGCCCGCTGGCCCGCTTTGTGTGCCGGCAAGAGTGCTGCCGAGGCCGTCATCGCCCTGTTCGACGACTTCCTCTCCCACCCGCCGAAAGGCTTGCATAGCGACAACATCACCGTGGTGGCGCTACGCTTCGATGCGGCATTCACCGTCCCGGGCGGCTAGCGGCCAGTCGCGCAAGGTGGCAGAGTGACTCGAATCCCAACGGCCAGCATCAATGACACAGAGCCGTGAACCATGCCAGTGGCGCGCTGTCTGACGGAAGGAGTTCTCCAACGTCGCCAGGAGCATGCCATGAGCAACACCATCGCTACACCGCAGGCCGGCGCCGCCGACGCGCCCGACTACGCCGCCATCAAGCAGCGCCAGCAAGCAGGCTGGGCCAGCGGCGACTTCGCCGTCATCGGCGTGACCCTGCAACCGGTCGGCGAATCGCTGGCCGAGGCCGCCGATATCCGCGCCCATGAAGACGTCATCGACATCGCCGCCGGCAACGGCAACGCCACCTTGGCGGCGGCGCGCCGCTTTGCCCGCGTCGTCTCCACCGATTATGTGCCGGCGCTGCTGGACAAGGGCCGCGCGCGCGCCGAGGCGGAAGGGCTGGCCGTGACCTTCCGCGTGGCCGATGCCGAAGCGCTGCCGTTTGCCGATGCCAGTTTCGACGCGGCCTTGTCGACCTTTGGCGTCATGTTCACGCCTGACCACCGGCGCGCGGCCAGCGAAATGCTGCGCGTGCTGCGTCCCGGCGGCCGCATCGGCATGGCCAACTGGACGCCGGACGGCTTTATCGGGCAACTCTTCAAGACCATCGGCAAGTATGTGCCGCCCCCGGCAGGCGTGGTGTCGCCGGCCCGCTGGGGCGAAGAAGCGTATCTGCGCGACCTGTTCGGCCGTGCGGTCGAGCAGGTGCACAGCCAGCGCAAGGTGTTCCATTTCCGCTATGCCTCCGCTCACCACTGGGTGCAGGTCTTCCGCGATTACTACGGCCCCGTCCACAAGGCCTTTGCCGCGCTCGACGCGGCTGGCGTCGAGGCGCTGGAGCAAGAGCTGTTCACCTTGCTGGAACGCCTGAATACGGCGGGCGCCCACTCGCTGGTGGTACCGGGCGAGTATCTGGAAGTCATCATCGACAAACGGCGCGGGTGAAATAAATGCCAAAATAACATATCCAGAAAGATATAAAATGTGTTTTTAAGCAATAGTTTCCATGGCATGTAAGGCAAGGTGTGACCAGGGACATGAATTTGGGCAAAAAGTGCGCATTCCGAGGCCGCGAAAGTTGCCAAGCAGGCGCAAAAGCGCGTAAGCTCTCATGTAGAACAGAGGGCGCAATGTCCCCGCTCGATTCGAGTCAGAATGTCATGAAAAAATGCAGCAACCCGGAGCACCCGCACTGTACGTTCTGGGTCTTGCCTGGGGATACAGTCTGTGCGGGCAACCACTCGCAAGCGACGACTGCTCCCAGCAGCTACGACCTGTTGAGCGCACTGCGCAGCGCCCGTTCCGAGCCATCGGCAACGGCGCTTCCGCACGCCCCTGCGCATGATTCTGATATTCGTGATGCTGTTCTTCGCGATGCTGCCATTCAAACGGTAAGCCGCTCCTCGCCGGCGGCCGCCCCGGCATTCACGCCAGCACCCGTTGCGCCGGCAACGGTGCCGCCCGCCTACCAGCCGGTGCAAGCCCACCTGCACATCAGCGGCTTCGATCCCCGTGCGGCAGGCGGACGGCAAACCCTGAAGATGGAATTGCGCGGCATGAGCGCCGCCTGCGCACCGCAGCTGACCTTGCGCCTGCGCTCGGACCTGATCCCCCGTGGCCAGGTGCAGCATGATTTCGGACGCACCACGCGCGGCGACTGGCGCCCCGTGTTTGTCGAGTTTTCCTCGCGCAACAAGGAACACGGGCAATACCAGATCGAAGTGGAAGTGCACAGCCATGTCGATGGCGCCGTGGCGCAGAAATGGGTGTGCACCTTTGTCATCCTGGTGCCGCGCCGCGACGCCACCTTGACGGAAATCCACCAGATCTTCCTCAGCACACACAAGAACGTGCGCGTGATGGCCGACGACGCCTCGATCGCCCGCGTGACGGGCGGCGATGGCTGCAACCTCGACGTGACGGCGCGCAATGCCGGCATCGCCCACGTGGATTTATCTGCGCCGCAAGGCAAGATCGACATGGGCTTTACCACCATTGCCTGGGACGAAGAGTTGATCGAAGTCGACCTGCCCGCCGCCAGCCACTGCCATCCGCACCCGAGCCAGGCCGCCTGCCTCGTCAATGCGGCGCCGGAAGCGGGCGAGCAGCGCCAGATCCGCCTGTTCGCGCTGGAAGAATGCATGCTGGGCCGCTTCGAGCTGGTGGACCCGGAAGCCAACGTGCTGCTCAGCCATTTCAGTCCCGACGGCCAGGACAACAATGGCTTGACGCGCCGCCTGTCGGGGCGCCACGCCATCATCCGGCGCAGCGGGCAAGGTTTTGAAATCGAAGACGTGTCGCGCTACGGCGTGCTGCTCGACGGCGTATGGCCCGGCAAGCACAAGCCTGTCGCGCTGCGCCTGGGCATGCGCATCGAATTGTCTGCCAGCATCAAGGGCATCGTCGTGCTCAGCGTCACTGCCCTCCTTGCGCACGGCGTGATCCTGCACCGCATCGACCACGGCGCCCACGCCGAGTGTTTTTACCTGCTGCTGCCGGACACCCAGCCCACGCCGGCCAGCCACCTGGCCACGCCGCAGGCCAGCTGCCTGCCCGTGCTGTTCCACCGCAACGGTGGTTTCTGGCACATCGATACCGCCAGTGGCAAGGAAACAGCGCTGGCCCCCGCCACCGTGCTCGACAAGCTCAGTGGCTTCGCGCGGCACAACCGCTTCGCCAGCGAACCGTATCCTGAATGCTGGATCATCCGCACCGAAGGCGCGGCGCTGTGCGATAGCACCATGCAAACTGCGTAGTAACACTATTGTAAATCTGCAGTTATCCGCAAGGCACTAACGGGGTACGAGTACAAGAAAAATCATCGACAGGCCGAGTATAAACACCGCTTCCAGCGTAAACACGATGGCGGGAATCTGCAATTCGCGCGGGATTTTCATGGCGACACCTCTTCAAAACACAGGACTACTTTCAGCATAGCGCGCCCCACGCCAATTGCATTATCAGTCGCACAACACACTTGAGCGCTCGGCATGACTTGCCGAGTTCGCTATCCAGGCCCTGCCGACACACAATTTAACAATTTAATAGCGGATATTCCGCAAATAGCGCCCATTGACGCCCTTGCATACTGTATATTCATCCAGTTAATATCCCCTTGTATTTCACACAGCGCCCGCATGGCGTTTTACATTTTCTATGGCTTCCAACAAAGCGCATCATGCGACCGGTTGGGCTGCCGGCGTGATCGCCGCGGCCCTGGTCGCGCACGCTGGCGCCGGTGGCCCCTACCAAGTGCTGAGCATGCTCGCCTTTGTCATGGGCGCACTGGGCGGCACGGCGCCGGACTGGCTGGAAGTGGCCTGGTGGGCGCGCACGCACCGGCTGTGGATCACGCACCGCACCTGGACGCACTGGGGCCTGGCCTGGATCGCCCTGCTCGTCTACACGTATCTGCAATTGCCGCACCACCTGTGGGCGCCGCCCCTGTTCGGCTTTGCCGCGGGCGGCATCATGCATCTGCTGGCCGACTGGCCCAATCCCCTGGGCGTGCCGTGGATTTTCCGCCGCCACTCGCTGCGCTGGTGGAAAAGCGGCCGCCACGACATCATCGTCATCATCGCCGCCTGGCTGGCCGCCACCGTCGTGGCCGACCACGTGTTTTTCGATGGCATCCACCTGCGGCGCAGCGTGCTGGCGCTGGAGAGCCTGCTGCACTGGTCCGCTGGCGCACTTCAGACGGCCTGGGCGGATCTGCAACAGTGGCAAGCGCGCTGGCGCCTCGGTGGCTGACGCCAATTGACGCCGGCGGCATGGCAATGTGATAATGAGTATCATTCTCAAACAGCCCAGCCAGCCGGCACCCCGCGTTCCGTCAGCCCAGCCCATTCCTTGCCTGGAGAACGCAGTGAGCACCGTCAGTCCCACCCATGCCATCCCCCTGACCACCCTGTACAGCGAGCACCACGGCTGGCTGTATGGCTGGCTGCGCGGCAAGCTGGGCAACCGCGCCGAGGCGGCCGACCTGGCGCAGGACACGTTTTTACGCCTGCTGGGCAAGCGCGAGGTGCCACCGCTGGCGCCCCTGCGCGAGCCGCGCGGCTACCTGGCGACCATCGCGCGCGGTCTGCTGATCGACCGCTATCGGCGCCAGGCGCTGGAACAGGCCTACCTGGAAGCGCTGGCGCAGCAAGCCGAGCCGGCATCGATGTGCGCCGAAACGCATGCCATCATCATCGAAACCCTGCTCGCCGTGGACCGCCTGCTCGACCGCCTGGGGACGCGCACGCGGGGCATCTTCCTGCTGGCGCAAATCGAGGAACTCAGCTATGTGGACATCAGCCGGCGCCTCGGCGTCTCCCTGCCAACCGTGAAAAAACACCTGGTGCGCGCCTACACGGAATGCCTGCTGCTGGCGGCCGCCTGATGTTCGGCCCATCGCCTTCCATTCCCATCGCCCGCAGCATCCTGGCCGCCGCCGCCCACTGGCACGTGGAACTCAAATGCGGCAGTGCAGACGCAGCCGCCGTGCAAGCCTGGCGCGATGCCAGCGCCGAGCATGAACGGGCCTGGGAGCTGCTGCAGCGCATGGACGGCCAGCTGGCCACGCTGCCGCCCGCGCTGGCGATTCCTGCCCTGCAGGCGGCACAGCAGCGCCGGCGCGCGGCCGCCAGGATACTCGCCGTGCTGGTGGCGGCCGGCGGCGGCATCGCGCTGGGTCAGGCGGGCCTGCAATCGGGCCCATGGCAAGCCCTGACGGCGTCCTTGCGCACGGCGCCGGGCCAGCGCCGCCACGTGGCGCTGGCCGATGGCGGGCGCCTGGAGATGAATACGGATAGCGCCGTCGACGTCGATTACAGCGCCGCGCAGCGCCGCATCCGCCTGCACCATGGCGAAATCATCATCACGACGGCGCCCGATGCGCGCCCCTTCCTGCTCGATACGCCGCACGGCGTGGTCCGCGCGCTGGGCACTCGCTTCGGCGTGCGCTGCGATGCGGATGGCAGCACCGTCAGCGTCTTCGAACACGCCGTGGAAGTGCGCTGCGCTGCGCGCCCGGACACCGTGCGGCGCCTGGAAGCGGGCCAGCAGTTGCGCTTTTCAGCCACAGGCCTGGCTGCCGTGCTGGCCATGCCCGCGCACCAGGACAGCTGGCTGCGCGGCATGCTGGTGGCCGCCGACTGGCCGCTGCAACAGCTGGTAGCGGAACTGGCGCGCTACCGGCGCGGGCGCCTCGTCTGCGACGCCGCCGTGGCGCGGCGCCCCGTCACGGGCACCTACCGGCTCGACGATATCGACGCCGTGCTGGAAAGCCTGTGCGCCTCGCACGGGCTGAAAGTGACGTACTTCACGCGCTACTGGGCCACGGTGGCGGCCCGGCCGGCCTAATTATCTTCAGTTTTTTTGCGCCAGGGGTTGGTGTTTCGCTGCGCTGCTTCGGCTTCATGGATAAGTAGCCGATTCATCCTCCATTGACCATACCCTGAACAGAAAGACCGAGCATGCAGCCGACCACCCCCGTCCTCCATCCCGCCGCGCGCGCCATCCGCCTGGCCGTCCTCGCCATGGCGTGCGCCGCCCCCGCCGCCTTCCTCGCCGCGCCCGCGCTGGCGCAAGGCCAGGCCGCCGCAGCTTCAAGCGCCGCGCCGCAAGCCTACGCCATTGCGGCCGGCCCGCTGGCCACCGCCCTCAACGATTTTGCCGTCGCCGCCGGCGTCAGCTTGTCGACCGATCCCGCGCAAACGCGCGGCCTGCGCTCGCCCGGCGTGCGCGGCAGCTTCAACGTCAGTCAGGGCTTTGCCCAGGTGCTGGCCGGCAGCGCCCTGGAAGCGCTGCAGCTGCCGAACGGCGCGTATGTGCTGCGCCAGGCGGCGCCAGCGTCCGCCTCGGCGGCCGGCGTGGAAAAGACCATGGCCCCCGTGGTGGTGAACGCCAGCATGGAGCGCGACCCCGTCAGTGAACACAGCAACTCGTACGCGGCGCGCGCCGTCACCGTCGGCAAGGGCGTGCAAACCCTGCGCGAAATTCCGCAATCGGTCAGCGTCGTCACGCGCCAGAAAATGGACGACCAGAACCTCAACACCATCGACGCCGTGCTGGCCAATACCACCGGCATCACCATGTACGACAGCCCGATGGGCGGACGCTATGTGTATTCGCGCGGCTTCATGGTCGACACTTACCAGTTCGATGGCGTCAACCGCGCCATGTACTATCCGCAGGCGAACAGCTTTACCAGCAATACGGCCATGCTCGATCGCGTGGAAATCGTGCGCGGCGCCACGGGACTGCTGCAGGGCACAGGTTCGCCGGGTGCCGCCATCAACATGGTGCGCAAACGCCCGCTGGCGGAAAAGCAGGTACAGCTGGCGCTCGGCGCGGGGCGCTGGAACGACGTGCGCGGCGAAATCGACGTCACCGGTCCCCTGAACGAGTCGGGCAGCATCCGCGGCCGCGCCGTGGCCGCGCACGAGCAGCGCGATTATTTTTATGACGTGGCCGACAGCCGCACCGACGTGCTGTACGGCGTGCTGGAATTCGACCTGGCGCCGGGCAGCAAGCTGACGACGGGCGCCAGCCATGAAAAGCTGAAGTCGACGCCGTTCTTTTCCGGCATGCCCCGCTACCTCGATGGCAGCGACCCGAAGCTGCCCCGCTCGACCTTCCTGGGCGCCGACTGGAACCGCTGGGACAGCCGGCAAACGGCCGTCTTCGCCGAATTCGAACACCGCTTCGATGCCGACTGGTCGCTGAAAGCCAGCGCCAACTACACGCGCGAGCGACATGATGTGAAATACATGTTCAGCCAGGGTGCACTCGATCCCGCCACCATGGCCGGCATGATGATGTACGGCGGCGTCTTCGACTACGGCACCACCAACAAGGGCATCGACCTGTCGCTCGATGGCAAATTCAACGCCTTTGGCCGCCGCCACGGCTTCAGCGCCGGCATCAACACGAACCGCCTGGAAAGCGACAGCGATTTCAGCCTGGCCCTGCTGCAGAAGCCGAACAACCCGCTGCAGCCGAACCACGGCGTGGCCGAGCCGAGCGACGCCTGGTTCCGTGAAAACAGCTATCGGGGCGATCCCAGTGTAACGAAGATGACGCAGACGGGCGCGTATGGCGTGGCCCGTTTCAGCATCAGCGATCCGCTCACCGTGGTGGCAGGTGCGCGCGTCTCTAACTACAAATGGAGCAGCGTGTACCGCGACACGGGCGAGGTGTATATCGATCCGTACCGCGAAAACGGCGTCGTCACGCCATATGGCGGTGTGATTTACGCATTCGACCAGCGCTGGTCCGGCTACGCCAGCGTCTCCGACATCTTCCAGCCGCAAAACCAGCGCACGGCGGACGGCGCCCTGCTCGATCCGCTCAAGGGGCGCAATCTGGAAGTGGGCGTGAAAGGTGAACTGTTCGACGGCAAGGTGAATACCTCGCTGGCGCTGTTCCGCATCGAGCAGCGCAACCGCGCGGAGCTC
>NZ_LT607487.1:232810-242785 GCF_900095235.1 Janthinobacterium sp. UMAB-60 | reverse complement strand
GAGTGCTATTTCTCGGCGGGCAAGGTGCGCAGTGTAGGCGTCGACGCGGAAATCAGCGGCGAAGTGGCGCCGGGCTGGCAGCTGTTCGCCGGCTACACCCTGAACAATTTTAAATATCTGGAGCAGACATCGAATGCGGGCGTGATGTTCGCCAGCACCTACTCGCCGCGCCACATGCTGCGCGCGTGGAGCGACTACCGCCTGCCTGGCGCCTTGCAGAAGTGGAGCGTGGGCGGCGGCGTGAACTTCCAGACGGAGAGCTCGCGCACCACGCGCGACGTGACCGTGGCGCAAGGCGCGTATGCCTTGTGGAGCGCGCGCGCCGCCTGGCAGATCGACCGCAACTGGACGGCGTCGCTGTCCGTGACGAACTTGCTCGACAAGCGCTACTACCAGACGGTGGGTGCGCCAGCGTGGGGCAATTTCTATGGCGAGCCGCGCAAGGCGCAACTGACCTTGCGCGCGCGTTTCTAAGAAGGACTCAGGTCGCCGGGCGCAGGGGCGCCTTCGGCAGCGGGATGAATTCCGTCTCGCCCGGCACTTGTCCCATGCGCTGGGCGCTCCAGTCGTCGGCCGCCTGCGACAAGCGCTCCTTGCTCGACGAGACGAAATTCCAGAACAGATAGCGGTGGCCATCCAGCGGCTCGCCGCCGATAACGACGAACTGCACCGGGCCGCCGCCTGCCGTCACGACAGGCACGGCACCGGCTTCCAGCAAGGCCATGGTATGCGGCACGAGCGCCACGCCATCGACCAGCACCTCCCCGCTGATCGGGTAAATCGCCGCTTCAACCGGCAAGCCCTCCAGCCGCAGTTCCTTGCCCGCCTGCAGCGCCACGTCCAGGTACAGCGTCCGCATATAGGTGCGCACGGGCGAGGTCTGGCCAAACGCCGAGCCGATCAACACTTTCACCACGGCGCCATCGAGCGCCACGACGGGAATATCGGCCTGCGGCGTGTGCGTGAAACTCGGTTCATCCTCTTCGTGCGCCTTCGGCAGCGCGGCCCACAGCTGCAAGCCGTGCGTGCGGTGCGGCTGGCCCGCCAGGTCGTGCGGCGTGCGCTCCGAATGCACGATGCCGCGCCCGGCCGTCATCCAGTTGATGGCGCCCGGCTCGATGCGCTGGTACGAACCGATGCTGTCGCGGTGATCGATCGCGCCCTCGAACAGATAGGTGACGGTGGCCAGGCCGATATGCGGATGGGGGCGCACGTCGTGGTTGGCGTCGGGCGCCACGTCGATGGGGCCGAAATGGTCGAAGAAGATGAAGGGGCCGACGGCCTGTTTCTGGCTTGATGGCAGCAGACGCCGCACGACGAAGCCGCCACCCAGGTCTTTTTCGTGGCTTTTCAGGATGGCCGCGCTCATGCCAGCACCGTCGTCACTTCGGTGGTGACAGCCGTCATCAATTTATGCAGCGGGCATTTGCCGGCCGCGGCCAGCAATTCCTGACGCTGCGCATCCGTCAGCTCGCCCCTCAGGTGCAGGGTGGCGGCCAGGCGGTACACGCCCTTGCGCTCGTCGCTGGCATCGCGCTCGGTCGACACTTCCACGTGTTCCAGGGGGATGCCCTTGTGTCTGGCGTACCAGACGACGGTGAGCGCCTTGCAGGCCGACAGGGCCGCGTCATACAGGTCGTGCGGCGAGGGGCCGGAATCGCCGCCGCCTTCGTCCACCGAGGCGTCGGCGGAAATGATGTGATCGCGCACGTGCACGATGTGGCGCATGGGTTGCGACTGGTCGCGGATGGCTTTGATGGTCATGGCGTTCCTTGATGCGTTTGGAAAGCCACAATTTACACCGTTTGCCCGCTTTGCGCAGCCCGCCCCCGGGCACCTGGCTATTTGATGCGGAACAGGGCGTCCACCGTCTGCGCCATCTTCAGGACGGTGACCACCAGCATGTCGTCGGGATTTTGCCGCTGGCGGCTGTTGGCGCGCTGGTAGCGGTCGGACGGCACCAGGCCCACCGCATTGCCCAGGTTTTTCAGCTGGTCCGAGGAGATGCCGGCCACGGCGCCCGCGCGCTTGCCGAAGCCGCGCGCCATGGCGTCGGCCTTGCGCTGCGCATCCTTGACGGCTTCGCCCATCAATTCTTCTTCCAGGCGGATGCGTTCGGTGGCGCCGAAGGTGACGGCAAACGCATCGAGGTTGGGCATGGCCAGCAGCGGACGCATGACGGCGGGCCATTTCGACAGGTCCGCCACATTGACATGCACGCTGGCCTTGATCAGGTACTGCGGGTTGGCCGGATCCTGTTCCGCGCCCTTGCGGATTTCCTTGCGCACGTCGCGCACCTCGATGCCGGCCGCCGCCTCGGGCAAGCCCTGCTCCACCAGCAGCGCCTTGATTTCCCCGATGCGCGTCTGCACCAGCGCCGTGGCCACGTCCGGCGCGGGGTCGAAGGCGCTGACGTCGAAGTCGATCTCGCCCAGGTCCGGCGTGACGAAGCTGTAGGCAGTGCCCGTCGCATGGATGAAGGGATAGGAGGGCAAGTCGCTGGCCAGGGCGGAGACGGGCAGGCAGGCGAACACGATGGACAGCAGGCGGCGTTTGAACACGGACACTCCGGCACGGTTAGGGTGCATGAAGTATCCGCCAAGATGACAGATTTAACAATAAATTAATCGAGCGTGCGCGCTACCCTGAAACCGACGATGTCGTTCGACAGCACGGTGGAAAAACCGTTGCGCAGGGCCGAGCGCAGGTAGCGCGGGTGGTACAGCCAGGAGCCGCCGCGCAGGATGCGCCGGCTGCTGTCGCTGCCCTCTTCCCACGCGCTGCCATCGGCGGGCGCGCCTTCGTAATTGTCGTGCACCACGTCCTGCACCCATTCCCACACATTGCCATGCATGTCGAACAGGCCCCAGGAATTCGGCGCGAAACTGCCCAGCGGGCTGGTGCCGCCCCGGTACACGCCGCGCGGGCCGCCGTTGTAGACATACAGGCCGTCGTAGTTGGCCTGCTCGGTGCTGATCGTGTCGCCCACGTTGAAGGCCGTGCGCGTGCCGGCGCGGCACGCGTATTCCCACTCCGCTTCGCTGGGCAGGCGATACCGCCGGCCCGTGCGCTCGCTCAGCCACGCCAGGTACAGCTGCGCGTCATTCCAGCTCACGCCCACCACCGGATGCTGCTCGTTCTGCACGAAGCCGGGATTGTCCCAGTCCGTCTCGGAACCGCCCGCCCAGCCGGTCGCCTTGACGAAGGCGCGCCATTCGCCCACGCTGACGGGATGCCGGGCCAGCGCGAACGGGCGCTCGATGCCGACCCAGTGCTGCGGCATCTCGCGTTCCAGCCAGGCCTGCTGCGAGCCGGCCTGGATGGCGGCCTTGTGCTCCGTCTCGTGCGCGCCCATCTGGAAGCGGCCGCTGGGAATGAGCACCAGTTCCGGGCCCTGCCCCGCGCCATCGAGGAAATCGTCGCGCAAGATGCCTTCGGCGTTGGCCACCGGTTCTACATGTTCGGGTTCCGATTCCAGTTCTGGCGCCGGCGCGGATGCCGGCGCAGGGACAGATGCGGCGGCGGTGCGGCTGGCCTCTGCGCGACGCGCCCGTTCCTGCTCGGCGCGATAGGCCGCCTCCGCCTTGGCGACGAGGGCCTTGCGCTGCAATTCCTGGTGTTCCTGCAGGGCCGTGGCGGCATCGGCTTCGCGGCGCGCGCGCAACTGGCCACGCAGCGCTTCCTTGCGCAGCTTGCGCGCCTCTTCCGCTTCGAAATGGCGCTGCGCCTCCTGCTCGCGGCGCAGTTTGTCCTGCCGCTGCTTTTCCAGCGCAGCGGCATGGATTTCCGCCTTGCGGCGCTGGTCCAGTTCTTCCTGGCGTATCCGGGCCCGCTTGATCTCTTCTTCGCGCGCCTGTTCGGCGGCCAGTGCCGCCTGCCGTTGTTGCTGCGCCGTGCGCGCCTGCTGCTGGCGCGCCTGTTCCGCCAGTTCTTCGGGCGACGGCCCGGCCGCACGTTCCAGATTTTCCAGCAAGGCTTGCACCGATTGGGGCCGCAATTCCGCCGTCAGCGAAAAACCGTTCTGCAGCACCTGCCACTGTTGCGCGTTCAGCGCTTGCGGTGCCGACGGCAGGTGGCTGGCGCTGCGCGCGTCGTCGAACGGCATGCGTCCTTCCAGCATCTGATAGATCATCACGGCCACCGCATACACGTCCAGGCGCGGGCTGGGCTGGCGCTGGTTGGCGCCTGCCTCGGGCGCCCGATAACCGTGCGTGCCCGCATTCGGCATGTCCAGCGCCAGGCTGCTGTCCGCATTGCGCACGCGCGAAGCGATGCCGTAGTCGAGCAATTTGACGTCGCCCTTCGCCGTCAGGAAGACATTGCCCGGCTTGATGTCGCGGTGCACCAGCTTGTGCTTTTCCCACGCATACGACAGGGCCTCGGCCACCGGCTGCAGCAATTGCTGCACCCTGGACAGCGGCAGCGCGCCCTCGCGCGCCAGATAGTGCTCGAGGTCTTCGCCATCGAGGCATTCCATGATGATGAAATAGCTGGCCGTGGCCGGGTCCTGCGCCCACTCGTAGACGCGCACGATATTTTCATGCGCGAGTTTTCTCGCCTGCGTCGCTTCCTCGATCAGCAGCTTGGCGTGCGTGGCGCTTTGCGTCAGCTGCGGCGGCAAGATCTTCAGCGCCACCATTTCGCTGCTGCCCAGCTCCGCGTGCGTGGCCAGGTCGGTGGCTTGCCACACCTGCCCCATGCCGCCCGTGCCGATCAGCCGTTCGAGCCGGTAGCGGCGGTTTTGCGGGCCGATTTCCTGGCCCGTCATGAAGCCCAGTTCCGTGCCCTGGCGCACGGGCAGCGGCGCGGCCACAGGCGCGGCGCCGGGCGGCGCGTACTCGGCGTCGAGGATGGCGTTCTTGCGGCGTTCAAATTCCTGCTCGCTGAGCAGCCCGTCGTCGTGGAGGGCGCGCAGTTCCCGCAGTTTGTCTCGTGCTTTTTGCATCATCTGGGGTGAAACGCTTCCATCAAGGCTGCAGGGCGACGCCGCACGCGGCGCAGAATTTGTCTTCGGGATGGCCCGCGCGCTGCGCATGGCCGTTCTTGCAGCGGGCTGGCGCGGCAGAGGCGGAGGCCGCGCCTGGCTGCAGCGCCTGCGCCACGGCCACGCCCAGCTGCGCCTGCGCCGACAGGCCATGCGCGTGCGCCGCGTTCTGCAGGTTGATCAGGTCGAGCTGCTGGCGCCGTTCGCGTTCCGCCTGGCCTTCCAGGTAACTGCGCTCCTGCGCCACGCTGTCCTGCGCCATGCGCAGCGCATCCAACGGCGCGACGCTGTTCTCGGCCGCCGCCAGCGCCGCCAGCGCGTGGATCTGCTCGGCGCTCATGCCCGCCTGCAGCTGCACCTTCAGCACTTGCGCCAGCGCGGCCGCGTTCTGCCCGGCGGCCATGGCTACCTTGCCCGTGTCGCTCAGCGAGCCGATTTTCTCGATGCGGTCGATGTCGATACGCGCCAGTTCGGCCGCATGCGCCTGCTGCGCCAGCAGGGCTTCATATTCTCCCTTCCAGCGCGCGTAATCGCTTTCGCGCTGCTGCGCCATGGCCAGCAAGTCGCGCTGCCATTGCGCTTCCTGTTCCAGCTGGCGCAGCTGCTGGCGCTGTTCCTCGATGGCCAGCGCGTCGAGCTGCGCCAGCTGCGTTTGCTGCTGCAGCTGGCGCGCGTGCACGCCATCGGCCTCGATGGTGCGCAACAGCTTTTCCTGCTGCGCGATGGCGTCCTCGCGCGCGCCGCCGCGCCGCAGCGCCGCCACTTTTTCCGCGATCTCCCCCGCCTGCACCTGGGCCGCTTCATCCTTGTGCGCCTCGGCGCGCAGCAGTTCGCGCTGGCGCGCCAGCTGCATCTGGTCTTCCCATTCCTGCACCCGCTCGGCCTCGCGCTTGCGCGCTGCATTCGCCAGCATCAGGCCCTGCCAGGCGGCCTGGTGCTGCTCCGCCTCCAGCTGCGCCTCGCGCTGGGCCGCATCCGCCTCCGCCTGGCGCAGGCGCGCCAGCTGGGTACGGCGTCCCGTCTCGTCATCGATCAGCAGCGCGCTCTCGATCTGCTGCGCGATCGACTGCAAGTGGACCTGATGCGTAAAGCGCTGCTGCGCCAGCTGGATCTGCTCGCGCCCGTGCAGCTGCGACAGTTCCAGCTCACTGCGCATCTTGATGGCGGCCAGCGCGCGCACGTGTTCCCAGTTGGCCGTTTCATCGGCGCGCTGGGCGCCCTTCTGCGCCAGTTCCTGTTCCAGCTCGCCCAGCGCCAGCGCGGCGCCATGGTCGAGCGCCTGGCGCCGCGATTTCGCTTCCAGGATGCGGCCGTACAGGTCGATCTGGCGCCCGCGCAGCGCTTGCAGGCGCTCCGCTTCCTGGTGGCCCAGCTCCGCCTTTTCCACCGTTGCATCCTGCCGCAGCTCGGCGCGCCGGTGCGCATGGCGCGCCGCCAGTTCTTCGCGGCGGATGCGCTGCCACTCTTCCTCGTCATACAGCTGGTCGAGCTGCTTCATGCGTTCCAGGCTGTGCTGTTCCAGCTCCTGCGCCGGCAAGCCGCCCAGCCACAGGGTGCCGATGCAGGCGCCGGCATCGCCCTCGCCCGCGCGCTTGTCGTGCCGCAGGCTCAGCGTTTCCACGCCCGCCACGGCCAGGCCGCTGGGCGCCAGGCGCTGCGTCAGGGCCGATTGCAGGCGTTCGTTCAATTCCGGCCGCAGGTCGGCATTCGCATCCATCTCGCGCAGCGCGCGGCTGCCGATGAATTCCAGCGCGATCTGGCGCACGGACGGCAACAGCAAGGCGTGCAGGTGGGCGCGCGTGACGGCGCCCGGCGCGCGCATGAACTGGCGCGCGAACGCATCGGGCTGGCCCAGCGCGATGTCCACGCGCAGCGAGGCGGCGACGTTCAGCCGCTCCGTGCTGGCCAGGCCGGGCAGGTCGAATTCCAGGCTGACGGCGTCGGCGCGCGCGATCAGCACTTCGGCCGGACGCGCCGGCAGCAGCGCGGGCAGGCGCGCAAAGAAGGCGGCGCTGTCGTAGTCGCCAGCCGGTATCAAGGTGAAAGCGTCCGATTGCACGATCCAGGCGCGTGACTCGGCGGGTACCTGCAGACGCCGCGCCGCGCTGCCGAACAGCGAGGACAGTTCGCGCACGCCGAAGAACAGGGCCAGTTGCCCATCAGCAAGATGCCATTGGTTGGCATGCAGCACCGCGTCGCTGTCGGGGGCGCCCAGCGACAAGCCGCATTGCGCGCAATAGCCGGCGGCAGCGCCGTTCTTGTGCTCGCAGCGCGGGCAGCGGGCGCCGCCAAAACCAAACAATTGGAACATATGTGACTCCTGATGAGAATGATTGTGTGCGCACTGGCTGCCGTAGCGATTCTAGCAGGAGCGCCGGCGGCGCACGCTACACCGCGCAGTGTCAAATAATGCCATGCGGCAAGTGCATTCATATGCACGGATACAGGGCTAATTAGGCCTCAATTCAAGC
This sequence comes from Janthinobacterium sp. UMAB-60, assembly GCF_900095235.1. Classification (NCBI taxonomy): domain Bacteria; kingdom Pseudomonadati; phylum Pseudomonadota; class Betaproteobacteria; order Burkholderiales; family Oxalobacteraceae; genus Janthinobacterium; species Janthinobacterium sp. UMAB-60. The sequence goes on along the minus strand of NZ_LT607487.1, from coordinate 235,330 downwards.
GGTCGCCCGCCGACCCCGTGCGGCGGCATTTCAGCGCCGTTTTTTTGCAGGCCATCCCGCCAAAACCACGGCTGGTCGCATCTGCATGGCGCGCGGGCGCGCCCTTGGCTACAGTGCATGCATACCCACCCGCCACCCCGAAAGGAACCATCATGAAAGCTTTGAAAAACATGGAAGCCATCTTCACCGTCGCCGTCGCCATCGCCTGCGGCGCCAGCTACGTCAGCTTCATGCAGCCATCGACTGCCAGGACGGCCGCTGCGGCGCAGGCGAACCCCATCCCCGTGGTGGTGGTCAGCGCCAAGCGCCTGACGGAACAGGAAAAGAAAATCTCGCTGATCGAGGAACGCCAGGCCTTGCTGGGCAACGCCACCGCCAGCACCTTGTGAGCCATCGATGCTGACTCCACGCCGCCTGGCGCCAGTTTGAAGAGCACCGCGCCAGGCCGCCATTTGTATCCGCCACGGATACACGGACACACAGCATTGTGTCAATTGTAATAAGTTGAATCAAAGGCGAAAAACCGCTGGCAAGCGCCTATAGTCCATTTCACGCAATCATCGAAATGGAGCACACCATGAAACCCATCGCACTCTACGCAGCAGCCATGCTTGCCATCAGCACCGCGGCCTTTTTGCCCGCGCAGGCGATGGCACAGAATCAGCTCGGCGTGAGCATTGTCGTCGGCAACGCCCCGCCTCCGCCGCGCTTTGAAAGCGCGCCCGCACCGCGCGCCGGCTATGTCTGGGCACCGGGCTACTGGAACTGGGATGGCCAGCGCCATGTCTGGACCGGCGGCGAATGGCTGCGCGAACGCGGCGGCAACCAGTACCGCCGCGCCGCCTGGATACAAGAGAACAACCGCTGGCGCCTGGACCGTGGCGGCTGGGTCGCCGCACAGCTACAGCCCGTGCGCTATGACGACATCCGCATCGCCCCGCCGCCACCGCGCCGCGAAGCCATCCCGCGCGCCCGCCACGGCTACGCCTGGGCGCCCGGCCATTGGGAATGGCGCAGCCAGCGCTACGCCTGGGCCCCGGGCGTGTGGATCGCCGAACGCCCCGGCTATGTGTATGCGCCGCCCGCCTGGAACCAGCGCGATGGCCGCTGGCAGATGGAACAAGGCCGCTGGTCGCCACGCGGTCCGAACGGCGACCGCGACCGCGACGGCATCCCCAACCGCTATGACCGCGACAATGGCAACCGCCACGACCGCGACGGCGATGGCGTACCGAACCGCGACGACCGCCGTCCGGACAACCCGAACCGCAGCTAGCACGCGGTTGTAGTCCCCGCCAAGGCCACCCATCGCGGTGGCCTTGTCATTTTCCGGACATATCTATGTATTAAAATCGCGCGACGATCAATCACACTGCGCGAGAAAGATTCACGATGGCGATGGAAACTGCCGGTTTTACCTACGGCTCGGACACCTCGGGCCTGGTCTGGGGCTTCCTGTTTGGCCGCGAGGCCCAGCCGCTGGCGCTCGACTCGACGGCCGCACTGGCCTGGCTGGCCGATGGCGCGGCCAGGCCGGCGCAGGAATTCGTCTGGCTGCATTTCAATTTATCGCATGCGGCCAGCGAAAAATGGCTGATGACGCATACGCAGCTGGCCGACGAATTCTATGAAACGCTGCATCAGGGCTCCCGCTCGACGCGCATCGAACAGGCGGCAAACACCCTGATCGCCGTGGTCAACGATGTGGTGCACAATTTCTCGTTCGAAGCATCCGACATTTCCACCATGTGGGCCAGCGTGGCGCAAGACCTCGTCATCACGGCGCGCCGCGCGCCGCTGCAGTCGATCGAGCGGCTGCGCCAGGCCGTCATCAAGAACCACGAGCCGATCCGCTCGTCGGTGGAACTGCTGATCCACCTGCTGCGCGACCAGGCCGACGTGCTGGTCAACATCGTGCGCGATGCCGTGGCACGGGTCGACGATATCGAAGATCACTTGCTGGCCGGGCGCCTGGTGCCCAAGCGCGAAGACCTGGGCGCCATGCGGCGCGTGCTGGTGCGGCTGCAGCGCCTGCTGGCGCCGGAACCGGCAGCCTTGTTCCGCCTGCTGCAACGCCCACCGGCATGGGTGTCGGAGCTGGACAGCCTGGAATTGCGCCAGTCGACGGAAGAATTTTCCGTAGTGCTCAGCGATATGTCGTCGCTACAGGAACGCATCAAGCTGCTGCAGGAAGAGATCGCCGCCAGGGTCAACGAGGAAAACAGCCGCAGCCTGTTCGTGCTGACCATCGTCACCGTGCTGGCCTTGCCGATCAATATCATCGCCGGCATGCTGGGCATGAATGTGGGGGGAATTCCGCTGGCCCAGCACCCGCAGGGCTTCTGGATCATCGTCGCCATCATCGTCACGTTTACGGTCGTGGCGGGATGGCTGGTGGTGCGCGTGCAGAGAAACAGTTAACTCCGCTCCCGGCACGGCCTGGCAGGCGAACGGCAGGCGCCGTCCGCCATCACCGCATCGATGCCTAGCGGTGGTATTCGCCGGCCCGTTCAGGCTGGT
>NZ_LT607487.1:193746-232760 GCF_900095235.1 Janthinobacterium sp. UMAB-60 | reverse complement strand
GCATGGGCCAGGCGATGCTGTCGCCCACAGACAAGCCCAGCAGCGCGCTGCCGACGGGCGCCAGCACGGAAATGCGGTCGGCCTGGCCGTCCACATCCTTCGGATACACGAGCGTCAGGCAGAATTCCTCCTTGTTTTCCACCGTGAAGCGCACGGTGGAATTCATCGTCACGACGGTAGGCGGTATTTCTTGCGGCTCGAGCACCTCCGCACGGCCCAGCTCATCGAGCAAGGCGGCCTTGTCCGGCGACAAGTTATTTCCCAAGGCATACAACAACGCTTCCAGTCGTTCCAGGTCTTGTGACGACAAAATAATTTTTGGTTTTTTTTCCAAGATATCCTCACTATTGATCATTAGGGCGACGTCCGGTTTTGCTGGCGGCAGTTTACTTGGCCGCAGCAGACAAAATAAACAGCATCAGAACGTCCATCATCAGCGGATTATGGACGAACTCGCGGAGCAAGGCCATAGCGTTCTCGCATTCTTCATTAAAATTTATTAAAATCAATGACTTGCAATGGCCGATACGGACAGAAAATTAATCCCTGCCATGACGGCCGCAGGCATTCAAGTTACTCTGCATGACATTTTGTTTACCTGCAGCATGTTTTTAGGGGAAAAACCCGCCGCTAAAAAAAAGGATTAAAATTCAGATTACATTATTATTAGAAAGACATGCCCCGCCTTTTGCGCCTGACTTGTCGCCTTGCATGCGCCCAACCGCCTGCGGCATGGCCATTAAATTGCCGCACGCCCTGTACTTTCGCGCCGCAAAATGACAATATATCGGCCTTAACAACACGTTGAGAGTTCCGGCTCACTTCGGTTTTCATCAGACTGGAACGACAAGTATGGCAGGGCGAGGCGGGATCACACGGAGTAGCGGCAAGCGTGGCCGGCAGGAGAATGCGTCATGATGGTGCCATTGATGCTGCCCTCGGTGCAGTTGCGCGGTGATCGGATAGCCAGACTGAACCTGCTGGCCGCAGCGGCCATGCTGGCCACGGCCAGCCTGCTGCTGATCCTCTTCCAGTTGCTTTCCCTCCAGGCATCGCTCCAGCGCAACCTGCGCATCCAGGCCGACATGCTGGCGCCAGCCGCTGCCCAGGCCATGCGCCAGGATGATCGCCTTGCGGCGCAACAGGTCCTCGCTCCCCTCGCCGCCGCCCCGTATGTCCGGCAAGCACTGCTCTACAGTCCGTATGGCACGCCATTCGCCCGCTACGCGCGCAGCGCCAGCGATGCCGCGCCCGCGGCGCCGCGCACCGGCCTGCAGATCGATTACCTGGACGGCAGCGCCGCCCTCCTGCACAACCTGCCCGGCGGCGGCGCACTGTATCTGCGCGCCAGCCTGGCGCCGCTGTTCAACAGCCTGGCGCAATTTGCCGCCTTCACCCTGCTGGTCTGCCTGTGTGCGTTCGGCCTGACGGTCCTGATGGTGCGCCGCACGCGCACCGCCGCCCAGCAAGCGGAAAGCCATTTGCACTACCTGGCCCACGTCGACCCTGTCACGCAACTGCCGAACCGCCATGAATTCAACGGCGCCCTGGCCTACGCGCTGGCGCGCGCCGACCGCCAGGACAGCAGCGTGGGACTGCTGCTGCTGGACCTGGACAACTTCAAGGTGGTCAACGACACGCTGGGCCACCACTGCGGCGACCAGCTGCTCAAACTCGTCGCCGAGCGCCTGGTGGAGATCCTGCGCGGCACCGACATCATCTGCCGCATCGGCGGCGACGAATTCGTCGTCATCGTCGAACCGGCCGACGACGCCTCGGAAATGGCCAGCGTGGCGCGCAAGATCCTCGCCGTGCTGGCCGCGCCGTTCGCGCTGGAAGGCCACCAGCTGTATGTCAGCGCCAGCATCGGCGTGAGCCTGTATCCGTTCGATGCGCAGGACGTGGCCACCCTGACGCGCAATGCCGACACGGCCATGTACCACGCCAAGCATCAGGGCAAGAACCGCTATGCCGTGTTCAAGGCCGAAATGGAATTGCGCGCCCAGCGCCGCCTGCGCATGGAGGCGAACCTGCGCCGCGCCCTGCAAAACGAGGAACTGTATCTGCACTACCAGCCGCAGATCGACTTGCGCAGCGGGCGCATCGTCGGCGTGGAAGCGCTGATACGCTGGAACTGCCGCGAGATGGGGCAGCTGAGCCCCAGTGAATTCATTCCCGTGGCCGAGGAAAGCGGCATCATCGTCGAGCTGGGACGCTGGGTGCTGCAAAGCGCCTGCCGGCAGGCGGCCAGCTGGTGCAAGGCGGGCCTGCTCGATTCGCTCGAACACGTGGCCGTCAACCTGTCGGCCTGCCAGGCGCGCGACCCGGGATTGATGGACGATATCCGCGCCATCCTGGACGAAACGCAGCTGCCGCATGGCTTGCTGGAGCTGGAAATCACGGAAGGCGTCTTGATGGACAATATCCACGCCAACGTGGAACTGATGCGGCGCCTGCAGGACACGGGCATCCACCTGTCGATCGACGATTTCGGCACCGGCTATTCCTCGATGTCCTACCTGAAGCGCCTGCCGATCGACCAATTGAAGATCGACCGCAGCTTCGTGCACGACCTGCCCGGCGAAGGCGAAGCCATCGTCACGGCCATCATCGCCATGGCGCACAGCCTGCATCTGAAAGTGGTGGCCGAAGGCGTGGAAACGCTGCAGCAGGTGGAGTTTTTGAGAAAAGCCGGCTGCGACAACGTGCAGGGCTACTTCTTTGCGCGCCCCATGACGGCGGCGCAGCTGACGGCATTGCTGCTGGAGCGGCGCGACTGGAGTACGCGCACCATCATGCCGGCTTGAATTGCGCCAACGATGGTGTCGGATTACGCGGCGTGCCGCCGCTAATCCGACCGACACAATGAACAGGTAGGTCGGCGTAGGTCGGATTAGCGCAAAGCGCGTAATCCGACATCACCAGCGCCTCAGGAAGTAGGTCGGGTTAGCGCGCAGCGCATAACCCGACGCCACCGCTACATCAAGCCAATTTCGCCGAATGCTCGCGCGTCGCGTGGAACGTCAGCTTCGGCCAGCGCTCTTGCGTCAAACGCAGGTTCACGCCCGACGTGGCCAGGTAGGCCATGTTTCCGGCCGCATCGTAGGCCACGTTGTGGCCCAGCGCGTTTTCGAAGTCCTGCAAGGTGCGCTTGTCGTCGCAGCTGACCCAGCGCGCGCTGCTGATGCTGGTGCCTTCGAACACGGCGTCGACGCCATACTCGTTGAGCAAGCGGCTCGCCACCACCTCGAACTGCAGCACGCCGACGGCGCCCAGTACCAGTTCGCCGCCCTGCACCGGCTTGAAGACCTGTACCGCGCCCTCTTCGCCCAGCTGCTGCAGGCCCTTGTGCAACTGCTTGATCTTCAAGGGATTACGGATGCGCACGGAGCGGAAGAAATCCGGCGCAAAGTACGGAATACCCGTAAAGGTCAGCATCTCGCCTTCGGAAAAACTGTCGCCGATCTGCATGTTGCCATGGTTCGGCAAGCCGATGATGTCGCCCGCGTACGCTTCTTCCACCTGTTCGCGCGACGATGCCATGAAGGTCACCACGTTCGACACCTTGATCTCGCGCCCCAGGCGCAAGTGCTTGACCTTCATGCCGCGCTCGAAACGTCCCGAGCACACGCGCAAAAAGGCGATGCGGTCGCGGTGCGCCGGGTCCATGTTCGCCTGGATCTTGAAGACGAAGCCCGTAAATGGCTGCTCGGACGGCGCCACCGAACGCACTGTCGCGTCGCGCTCGCGCGGTGCCGGCGCCCACTCGACCAGTGCGGAGAGAATCTCGCGCACGCCGAAGTTGTTGATGGCCGAACCGAAGAACACGGGCGTCTGCACGCCAGAGAGGAATTCTTCCAGGTTGAACGGATTCGAGGCGCCGTGCACCAATTCGACTTCCATGCGCAACTGGTCCATCTCCAGCGGGAACATCTCCTGCAGGCGCGGATTGTCGATGCCCTTGATGATTTCGAAGGCGCCGTCGGCTTTTTCTTCGCCGGCCTTGAACAGCATGATCTCGTCGTTCAGCAGGTGATACACGCCGCGGAAGTTCTTGCCCATGCCGATCGGCCAGGTGACGGGCGCGCACTGGATCTTCAGCACCGATTCGAGTTCGTCGAGCAGGTCCAGCGGATCGCGCGTCTCGCGGTCCATCTTGTTCATGAAAGTGACGATGGGCGTATTGCGCATGCGGCAGACGGCCAGCAGCTTGATCGTCTGCGCTTCCACGCCCTTGGCCGCATCGATCACCATCAGCGCCGAGTCGACTGCCGTCAGCACGCGGTAGGTATCTTCCGAGAAGTCCTGGTGGCCCGGGGTGTCGAGCAGGTTGACGACGTGGTCGCGGAATTCGAACTGCATCACCGAGGAGGCGACGGAAATGCCGCGCTGCTTCTCGATCTCCATCCAGTCCGACGTCGCGTGGCGGCCCGATTTACGCGCCTTGACGGTACCGGCCATCTGGATCGCGCCCGAGAACAGCAGCAGTTTTTCCGTCAAGGTGGTCTTGCCCGCATCCGGGTGGGAAATGATGCCGAAGGTGCGGCGGCGCTGCACTTCGCGCGCGATCACGGCAGGCGCCTTGCTGCTGGCTGACGCCACGGCGTTGTCCGCATTGTCGCTGGAATCGGGGGTAGTGATGTCGTTCTCGTTGGCCATATTGGTGACCATAATATGGCCCTCGCAAAAAACCCTCGATTTTACAGAAGGATCGGCCTTCCGTGTGAACTGCTTCACTGTGGAGAAAAGCGAAATCGCCCACTTCATCAAGGGGTCACAATCCACAGGCAACATTGCACTGCAGAAATGTCGCCACTCTTCCCTGGAAAACCGATGAAAATCCTCCTTACCCCCGCCATCCGACTCATGCAGCGCTTGCGCCTGCTGCCCAAATTCATGCTTGTCTGCCTGGTCTTCCTGCTGCCGCTGGCGCTGGCGACCACCCTGCTGATCTCGGAGCTGGGCAAGTCGCTGGCCCAGGCGCAGGATGCGCAGCAGGGCGTGGCCTATGTGCGCCAGCTGCAGGAAGGCACGCGGCTGCTGCAGCAACGGCGCGGCCTCGAGCACTTGCGCCTGAGCGGCAAGGCGGGCATGGACAACACGGCCGTCAATGCGCGCATCACGGCTTCTCTGGCGGCCCTGGCGCGCCTGCCGGCCGGCGCCGGCCTGCCCCAGGCGGCCGAGCTGACGAAGCAGTGGCAAGCCCTGCTGGGCCGCCAGGCGGGCCTCGCGGCGCGCGACAGCTACGCGGCGCACACGGCGCTGCTGCGCCAGGCGGCCAAACTGGGCCAGCTGGTGGCCGACCGTTCGCACCTGAGCCTCGACCCCGACGCGGGCGCCAACCACCTGAGCGCCGTGTTTACCGCCACGCTGCCCGACCTGGCCGAGAGCCTGTCCGACATCGCCGGGCGCGGCGCGGCCTACATCGACACGGGCCTGTTCGAAGCGAACGAAGATCAACTCGTCAACGCCAACGCCCTGATCGCGCGCCACGAACTGGAACGCCTGCCGGCCCGCTTCGACGAAATCCTCGCCGCCAGGCCGGAATTGCGCGCCAGCCTGCAAGGAGCGCTGAAAGCCGTGCCGACCGCACTGGCCTTCCTCGAACGCACGAAAAATGAAGTGACGAATTCCTACGACCAGACCTCGGGCGCGCAATTCCACGCGGCCGGCATGCAAGCCGTCGATGCCCTGCACGCGCTGTCCGGCGCCTCGGCCAGCGCGCTGGACAGCCTGCTGGCGCAACGCATCGCCCGCGACGAGGCGCGCCGCGGCCTGATCCTGGCGGCCATGCTGCTGGTGCTGCTGGCGGCCGCCTACCTGTGCGCGGGCTTCTATGCCGCCTTCGCGCGCGACGTGACGCAATTGCGCGTGGCCGTCGGCGCGGCGGCGGCGGGCGACCTGTCGCAGCGCATCAGCTCGCAGGCGCATGACGAAATCGGCGACCTGGTACGCGACTTCGGCGCCATGACGCATGGCCTGGCCACCCTGGTGCAGGAAATCCGCGGCGGCGCGGCCGTCATCGCGGCGGCCGGCGCCGATATCGCCCAGGGCAATGCCGCCCTGTCCGGCCACACGGCCACGCAAGCGGACGCGCTGGGCGCCACCGTCGATTCGATGCGCGAGCTGACGGCCACCGTGGGCCGCAACGAAGCCCATGTAGGACAGGGACGCACGCTGGTGGCGACGGCGGCCGATGTGGCCCTGCGCGGCGGGCAAACGGTGGGCGTCGTGGTCGAGACCATGGCCTCGATCAAGGCCAGCTCGCACAAGATCGTCGACATCATCGGCGTCATCAATGGCATCGCCTTCCAGACGAATATCCTGGCCCTGAACGCGGCTGTGGAAGCGGCCAGAGCCGGCGAGCAAGGACGCGGCTTTGCCGTCGTCGCCTCCGAAGTGCGCAGCCTGGCGCAGCGCTCGAACGAGGCGGCGCTGGAAATCAAGCGCCTGATCGGCGATTCCGTGGCCACCGTCGATGCGGGAGGCGACCTGGTCAATGCCGCCGGCAACACCATGCGGCAAGTCGTCGATGCGGTGCAGCAAGTAGCCGTGGTGATCGGGCGCATCAGCAGCGCCGGCGCCGAGCAGAATGGCGAGATCGCCCGCATCAACCAGGCGCTGGCGCAAATCGACGACATGACGCGCCAGAACGCGGGCCTGGTCGACGAGGCGCGCGCCGGTTCGCAGCGCCTGCACCAGGAAGGCGAGGCGCTGACGCAGGCCGTCAGCCGCTTCCGCCTGGGCGAACACGAGGCGCCAGGCGCGCGCCTGGCGAGTGCCACGAGCATGCGCGACGGCTTGCCCAGCGTGCGTCCAGCCGGCCTGCGGAGTGCCAACAAGCCGCGCGTCATATCACAAAATCGCGCAGAACGGCGCAAAGCTAGCTAGTCAAAAGTGTGCGTGTAGGACAAGGACTACAATTTCGCCTCAAAAGAGACTACAAGGTGGCGACTGCTAATCTTATGTTCGCCACTTACATAAGCTTTTAAAGTAGCTACATCGCGATCTGCAGCGCGCGGTCGACAAAAACGCCGTGACCACATGGAATCGGCAACTTTTTTGACCAGCAACGCGGCAGTCGCACTCCGATGTAAAAAGCCTGTGAGGAATACTATGAGCCATACTCAACTTATCACCCCGGTCCAGAAGAACCAGTTGCTGCCGCGCGCCATGCCGGCGGCCGGACGGGAAATCAAGCTTGCGTCGCGGGTTAGCCTCAGCAGTGCCCAACAAAATGAATTGCTGGCCGCCCTGCCGCGCGCCGCGCTCGAATCGCTGTTCGAAGACCTGGAACTGGTGGAACTGCCTTTCGGCAAGGAACTGTATGCCTACGGCAACAACCTGGAATACAGCTATTTCCCCACCACCGCCATCATTTCGCTGCTGTATGTGATGGAAGATGGCGCCACGACGGAAATCGCCGTCGTCGGCCATGAAGGCGTGGCCGGTGCCTCGCTGCTGGCCGGCGAACGCGCCATGTGCACGGCCGTCGTGCAAAGCGCCGGCTACGGCTACCGCCTGAAAACGCAAAGCTTGCGCGATGCATTTAATCAGGGCGGCGCCCTGCCCCAGTTGCTGATGCGCTATACCAACGCCCTGTTTGCGCAAATGGCGCAGAACGCCGTCGGCGGCCGCCACAGCTCGATCGAGCAAAAGCTGTGCCGCTGGCTGCTGGATCGCCTGGACCGTTCGCCATCGAACGAACTCAAAGTGACGCAAGAGCTGATCTCCATCATGCTGGGCGTGCGCCGCGAAAGCATCACGGCCGCCGCCGGCAAATTACAGGATGAAGGCTTGATCCACTATCGCCGCGGCAATATCACGGTGCTGGACCGCGCTGGCCTGGAATGCTATGCGGGCGAGTGCTACAAGGTGGCCAAGACGGAATACGACCGCTTGCTGCGCGACGTGTCGCGCTGCTGATCCACGGCTGATCTGAACAGATAAAAAAATGGCCGGGCTGCATGCCCGGCCATTTTTTTGCATCCAGAAACACTCACACGCTGGCGTCTTCGTCGAGCTCTTCCGGCTCCGGCGTCAGCGGCAGCGGAATCACGGCTTCCACGCACGTGCCCTTGCCTTCCGGCCCCTGGCGCACGGTGAGGGTACCGCCCAGCAGCAAGGCCCGTTCGCGCATGCCCAGCAAGCCGTGCGACATGGGTTTTTGCAGCGCATCTTCGGTGATGCCGATGCCGTCGTCGATGACGCGCAGCACCAGGCCGTGTTCATTGCGTTTCAATGTCACGCTGACCATGCCGGCGCGCGCATATTTGAGAATATTCGTCAGCGATTCCTGCACGATGCGAAACAGGGCAATCGTCAGGGTGGCTTCGCGGTTATCGATATTGATGGCCACGTCCGTTTCGCAGCGAACCGAGCTCATGCGCGCGAAATCCTCGCAATAGCTTTCGATGGCGGCGCACAGGCCCAGGTTGTCCAGCAGGCTGGGGCGCAAATCCTCGACGATGCGGCGCTTCAGTTCCACCGTTTCCAGCAGGGTTGCCTTGGCGCGGCGCAATTGCGCGGCCAGTTCAGGCTGCGTGTGCGCCAGTTGCTGCGTGACGGCGCCCAGGTCCATGCTGATCGACGTCAAATGGGCACCCAGCTCATCGTGCAGCTCACGCGCCAGGCGCGCCTTTTCCACTTCATTGACGCTGATCAAATGGCGCGACAGCACGGATAATTGCTCCGTGCGCTTGCTGACCGTCGATTCCAGCGTGTCGTTGGCATTTTGCAGGGCATACTCGACGGCCGCGCGGTTCTGGAAGCTGCGCCGCACCAACTGGTAGAACATGATCAGCACGAGGATGGCCAGGGCATTGATGCCGATGCCGAGCAGCACGGCTTTCTGGTACTCATGATAAAAGGCGGCGCTGCCGGACGACAGCGCTTCATTCTGTTCGCGCGTCATGATCACCACCTGCAGGCGGATTTCATCCATGGTGGCGCGGTCATCGGTCACGCGCGAGATATTGACGATTTCAGCCAGCCCGCCCTGCTTGTAGACCTCGATCGACTCTTGCAGCATCGACATCTTGCGACGGATCAAGCTCTTTAATTGCGCCAGGTTTTTCAGCTGCGTGGGACTGCCCGCGAGCAAGGTTTGCAGCTCGCTGAATTCGTTGTCGATTTCGGTGGTAGCGGTCTTCGACGGCCCCAGATACGTTTCGGAGCCGGAAATGAAATAGCCGCGCAAGCTGCTTTCCGCATCGAGCACGAGCACGTTCAAATACTGCAGGCGGTCCGCCACGCGGGCGCTCTGGCTGAGCAAGGCGTTCGTGCCCTTCAGCGACTGCAAGTTATGATAGAGGCTGAAACCATTGAGTACAAGCAGCAAGGCGCAAGTGACGCACAGGATCGTCTTGTACAGGGGCAGGCGGTGATTCGGGGCCGGTTCAACGGTGAAATACATCCTGATGTGCATCCTTAGCAAGGTTCGGCGCAAGAAAAAGCGCCGGCGCCGGCCAATTATAGTCCTCGCCACAGACTGCTGCACTGCACAAGTCGTGCTGGCTAGCTGGCTGAGCGATCATGTTTCCATGATCGCACCGCAGCGCTAGTCAAGCAAATTGTTTTTCATTGCGTAATAGGTCAAGTCGCTGTTCGATTGCAAGCCCATTTTTTCCATGATGCGCGTACGGTAAGTACTCACCGTCTTGATGCTCAGCGACAAGGCCACGCCGATATCGGACACGGTGGCGCCGCGCGCCAGGCGCAGGAAGACCTGGAACTCGCGGTCCGACAATTCCGTATGCAGGGCGGCATTCGTATCGCGGTCAAACGACTGCGCCAGCAATTCACCGACGGTGGAACTGACGTAGCGGCGCCCCTGGAACACGGTGCGCACGGCCGTCATCAGCTCATCGGCTTCGCATTCCTTGTTCAGATAGCCATTCGCGCCCATCTTGAACAGGTTCAGCGCGTATTGCTGCGCGGGATAGCCGCTCAGTATCAGCACGGGCAATTCCGGCTGGCCCTGGCGGATCGTGCGCAAGGTATCGATGCCGCTCTGGTCGGGCATGGCTATATCGAGCAGCAATACATCACATATTTCGCGGCGGGCGATATCGAGCGCTTCGCGCCCCGTACCGGCTTCCGCCACCACACTGAAATCGCTTGACGACGAAAAAATCTGCTTGAATCCAGCTCGTACTATTTGGTGATCATCACAAATGGCAACGCGTATCATTGTTTCCCCTTAAATTTTCCTGGCCTGGGAAAGACTACCGGAACCTGCACGCTGCTCCGGCTTAGCGTCACTAACAAAAACGCAACATTAACATTATATTCAAAATATGGCGCGCCGCAGACTAGCGGCAGCGCCCGGGCGGCAAGCCCTACTCGGCCGGTATCGGACAACCCGACCTATATTGGTACAAATCTTATTTTAGCAAGTTTAAAATCGCAATTAATTCATTGCGTATCCACACGCGGTCCAGCGGTGCTTCCTGCGGCACAACAGGCATGGCCGGCAGCACAGGCAACTCGTCGAGGACGGCATGCGATGCGCCACGGCTATCGAGCTTGTTGCGCGCGCCGCTGATGGTAAAGCCTTGCTCATACAGCAATTCGCGGATACGGCGTATCAGCAGCACCTCATGGTGCTGATAATAACGGCGGTTACCACGTCGTTTGACCGGCTTGAGCTGGGAAAACTCCTGCTCCCAGTAGCGCAGTACGTGTGGTTTGACGCCGCACAACTCGCTCACCTCGCCGATCGTGAAATAGCGTTTCGCCGGAATGGGCGGCAAGGCGATCAACTCGGTTTTACTGATGCGCTCGTTCATCGCCACTCACTCAGGCAGCACGTGCCAGCGGACTGGTCTCTTCGACCATGCTTTTCAGCTTCTGGCTCGCATGAAAAGTGACGACACGGCGTGCCGTGATGGGAATCTCTTCGCCCGTCTTCGGATTGCGGCCCGGCCGCTGCGGCTTGTCGCGCAACTGGAAATTGCCGAAACCGGACAGCTTGACAGCCTCGCCACGCTCGAGCGCATTGCGGATCTCGTCGAAAAAGGTCTCGACCATATCCTTCGCTTCGCGCTTGTTCAGGCCCACTTGCTCGAACAACAGTTCGGCCAGTTCCGCCTTGGTCAAGGTGGGTAAATCTTTTTCCGCTTCCTGGCGCACCTTGGCAACCAGCATGGCCCGATGCAAATCGGCGGCCAGTGCGGATTGCAGTACGGCGGAATCAACGTCGCTGTTATTAATTTTCCTGCCCTGCCTTTTCTGTGCGCCCGAGCCCGCCACATGGCAAGCTCGTCTACGGTTGACGACGGAAAGGCCGTCACGCAAGGCGACGGCCGGTCCGGTATTACGAACGCAGTTTCGCGTCGTGACCCTGCTTGGCCGCATCGATCAGGACAGCCATCAGGCCATCGACGACATCGTCTTGCAGGGTGTTTTGAGTATCTTGCAAGCTAATCCGGAAAGCAAGGCTTTTTTCATCCGTTTCCAGCCCTTTTCCACGATATTCATCAAATAAAACAATGGCTTGCACGATACGCGCTGCAGGGCTTGCCTTGGCGGCGGCGTGGAAGCTGTCGAGCAGATCCTGCACCGCTACCGATTGCTTGACGACCACAGCCAGGTCGCGGCTGGCGCCAGGGAATTTCGAGATTTCCTGGTACACGGGCACGACTCTTTGCGTCAGCGCGGCGGCGTCCACTTCGAACAGCACGGGCGCCAGCGGCAAGTCGTACTTTTGCATCCAGCGCGGGTGCAATTCACCGATGAAACCGATGACCTTGCCATCGAGTTCCACGTTGGCCGAACGGCCCGGATGCAGGGCCGGGTGCTCCGCCTTGGTGAAACGCAAGACCAGCGGCGCGAACAGCGCTTCCAGGTCCGCCTTCATGTCGAAGAAGTCGACCGTGCGGGCAGGCTGGCCCCATTGCTCGTCGGCTACCGCGCCGTAGGCCATGGCCGCCACACGCTTCGGCTGGGCGTAGCCAGCCACCGACAGGGGGCCGTTTTCCACGCTGTCGTCGCGCTGGTAGATGGCGCCCACTTCGAAGATGCGCACGCGGTTCGTCTTGCGGTTCAGGTTATAGCGCACATTGGCGATCAGGCTGCCGATCAGCGAGGAGCGCATCACGCTCATCTGGCTGGCGATCGGATTCTGCAATTTGATCGGGTTGGTGTTGCCCGAGAAATCGCGCTCCCATGCCGTATCGACAAAGCTCATATTAACCACTTCCTGGAAGCCCAGGTCGGCCAGCTCATGACGTACCGCAAACAGGGAGCGGGTATTTTCTGGTGCAATCTGCATCACGTTCGCTGCCACGGGCGGCAGGGTCGGGATGTTTTCAAAGCCGTACACGCGCGCCACTTCCTCGATCAGGTCTTCCTCGATCTCGATGTCGAAACGGTAGCTGGGCGACGTCACGGAAAACACGCCGTCCGCCAGCGTGAATGGCAGGGCCAGACGCGTGAAGATATCGGCGATCAGCGCATCATTGAGCGGCACGCCGATGACTTTTTGCGCGCGCGCCGTGCGCATCGACACGGGCTGGCGTTGCGGCAAGTTCACCACGTGGTCGTCGACAGGGCCGACGGTGGTCGCCGGCGTGCCGCAGATTTCCACGATCAGGGCCGTGATGCGCTCGATGTGCTCGACGGTGGTGGCGAAATCGACGCCGCGCTCGAAGCGGTGCGCCGCATCGGTCGAGAAATTCAAACGGCGCGCGCGGCCTTGAATGGCGTTCGGCCACCAGAAGGCCGCTTCCAGGTAGATGCTGTCCGTATCGTCCGAAACCGAGCTGGCGTCGCCGCCCATGATGCCGGCCAGCGATTCGATTTCCTGCTCATCGGCAATGACGCCGAGCCACTCGTCGACGGCAATGGTGTTGCCATTCAACAGCTTGACGGATTCACCCGCCTTGCCCCAACGCACGTCGAGGCTGCCGTGGATCTTTGCCAGGTCAAACACGTGGCTGGGACGACCCAGTTCCAGCATGACATAGTTGGAAATGTCAACCAGGGCCGACAGCGGACGCTGGCCGCTGCGCTCGAGGCGCTGCTTCATCCAGTCCGGCGTGGCGGCACGGGCGTTCAAGCCGCGGATGACGCGGCCCGTGAAACGGCCGCACAGGTCCGGCGCGCTGACTTTGACGGGCAGGATTTCATCGCTGGACACCGGCACGGTGCGGAACTGCGGCACATTCAGGGCCACGCCCGTGAGGGCCGACACTTCGCGCGCCACGCCCAGCACGGACAGGCAGTCCGCCTTGTTCGGCGTCAACTTGATGGTGAATTTCAAGTCGTTCAAGGCATAGTAATCGCGGAAATTCTGGCCGATCGGCGCGTCGTCCGGCAACTCCATCAAGCCGGCGTTTTCTTCCGACAATTTCAATTCGCGCGCGGAGCACAGCATGCCTTGCGACTCGACGCCGCGCAGCTGGCCCACCTTGATTTCAAACGGCTTGCCATCGGCGCCAGGGGGCAGCACGGCGCCCGCCATCGCGCAGACGACTTTCAAGCCCGGGCGCACGTTCGGCGCGCCGCAGACGATGTTGAGCATGGTGCCCGTGCCGACATCGACCTGGCACACATTCAGGCGGTCCGCATTCGGATGTTTTTCCATCTCCAGGACCAGGCCTACCACCACGTGCGAGAACGGCGGGGCGACAGGATCGACGTCCTCGACTTCGAGACCGGACATGGTCAGCAGATGGGCCAGTTCGTCCGAAGTCATCTTCGGATCGACCATGGTACGGAGCCAGTTTTCGGAAAATTGCATAATCAAGCCTTCAAATGGTCAAAGCTCACAGCGCGAGCGCACAGGCGCTCAAGCGCCATGAATCAAACGGAACAACGCTTAGTTGAATTGCTTCAGGAACCTTAAATCGCCTTCGTAAAACAGGCGCAGGTCGTTGATGCCATAGCGCAGCATCGTCAAGCGTTCCAGGCCGGAGCCGAAAGCAAAACCGATGAATTTCTCGGGGTCGAGGCCGAAGTTCTTCACCACGCTCGGATGCACCTGGCCGGCGCCCGACACTTCCAGCCAGCGGCCCTTCAAGGGGCCCGAGCCGAAGGCGATGTCGATCTCGGCCGACGGTTCCGTGAACGGGAAGTACGACGGACGGAAGCGCACTTGCAAGTCGTCCGTTTCAAAGAAGGCCTTGACGAAGTTCAGGTACACGCCCTTCAGGTCGGCAAAACTGATGTCTTCGGCGATCCACAGGCCTTCGACCTGGTGGAACATGGGCGAATGGGTGGCATCGCTGTCGACGCGGTAGGTGCGGCCAGGCGCGATGACCTTGATCGGCGGCGTGTGCGTGCGCGCATAGCGCACCTGCATGGGGCTGGTATGCGTGCGCAGCAGCAAGGGCTTGCCATCGGTGTCGTTGCCATCGATGTAGAACGTGTCTTGCATGGAACGGGCTGGATGGTTTTCCGGGCTGTTGAGCGCCGTGAAGTTGGTCCAGTCATTTTCGATTTCGGGGCCGTCGGCCACGTCGAAGCCGATCGAGCGGAAGATTTCCTCGACTCGCTCCCATGTGCGCATCACGGGATGGATGCCGCCGGGCATGCGGCCACGGCCTGGCAGGGTCACGTCGATCGCTTCGGCGTTCAGACGACCTTGCATTTGGGCATCAGCCAGTGCATCACGGCGCGCCGTCAGCGCGTCCTCGATCTGCACTTTGACGGCGTTGATCAGGGCGCCCTGCGCCTTGCGCGCATCCGGGTCCAGCTTGCCCAGGCCCTTCATCATTTCGGTAATCTGGCCAGTCTTGCCCAGGTAGCGGGCTTTGGCGTTTTCAAGTGCGGCAGCGTCTGCGGCGGCGATAAAGTCAGCCTGGGCCGAGACGACGAGTTCTTCTAGGGAGTTCATGCGGCTTTTCCTGTTTTGGAAATCAATCCTGGATTTAGTAATCTAGAACCCAACAATCAAAAACGGAAACGGGGCATAAGGTTCACACCCCTGCCCCGCTCTTTATAACGTCACCCTACGGATGACGTTGTGCAATCACCGATGCTTACGCAGCGATTTTTGCTTTAACTGCGTTGACAATCGCAGCGAATGCTGGCTTGTCCATCACAGCCATATCGGCCAGGACTTTACGGTCCAGTTCGATATTTGCTTTTTTCAAGCCGTTCATGAATACGCTGTACGTTACGCCATGCTCACGGGAAGCGGCGTTGATACGGGCGATCCACAGGCGGCGGAAAACGCGTTTCTTGTTGCGGCGATCGCGGTAAGCGTATTGGCCAGCGCGCATAACTGCTTGCTTGGCAACACGGTATACACGGCTGCGGCGACCACGGTAGCCTTTAGCTTGTACAAGAATCTTTTTATGACGGGCACGAGCTGTAACCCCACGTTTTACTCTAGGCATAGTAACTCCTTATATTGAGTGTGAGATTAAGCAGTCGGCATCATGCGGTAGACGGATTTCACGTCAGACGCAGCGACATTGGTGGTACCGCGCAGAGCGCGTTTCAGCTTGGTGGTTTTCTTGGTCAAGATGTGGCGTTTGAACGCATGACCACATTTAACAGTACCACCCGGACGCACGCGAAAACGTTTTTTCGCAGAGCTTTTGGTCTTCATTTTAGGCATAGCAATCTGTCCTCTTACGGACAGCTCCATTTATAACAGGATTGCAGGTGGCAACACGACGCTGCGCTTAGATGCCTGCTTTCACATGCTGTGCAGCGGATGCGAGTCCGCTACAGTTCGCGCGGCCCGGACATCGCTGTCAGGGCCGCGCAAATTCTGCCTGGAATCTGGTGCCGCACCAATGCTGGCGCAAATCACGTCGATCCACAGTAAAACGCTATTGTAACTTACTTCTTCTTCTTCGGCGAAAGAACCATGATCATTTGGCGGCCTTCCATCTTCGGGAACTGCTCGACCTGGCCATACGGCTCCAGATCGGCTTTCAGACGTTCCAGCATGCGGAAGCCAATATCCTGATGCGCCATCTCACGACCACGGAAACGCAGCGTGATTTTGGTTTTATCACCTTCATCGAGGAACTTGATGAGATTACGCAACTTGATATTGTAGTCACCATCATCAGTCCCCGGACGGAATTTGACTTCCTTCACGAGGATGATCTTTTGCTTCAATTTGGCTTCGTGAGCTTTCTTTTGCTCCGAATACTTAAATTTGCCGTAGTCCATCAAACGGCACACCGGTGGCTGCGCGGTAGGCGCAATTTCCACCAGGTCGACGTTTGCCTCTTCCGCCAGGCGGAAGGCTTCAGCCAAACTTACGATACCGAGTGGCTCGTTATCGACCCCGCTTAAACGCATTTCAGGGGCAGTGATTTCGCCATTGATGCGATGTGACTTGTCAGTAGCTATTGTAATTTCCTTTAAAAATCTTGTAAGACGGTCGTGCAGCGAGTTTCCTCGTCAGGCCTTGGTGTCGACTTCATGTTTGAGTCGCTCAATCAGGGCATCGACGGACATGACGCCCAAATCGATATTGCCCCGCGCCCGCACGGCCACTGTATTTGCATCCCGCTCTTTGTCGCCAATTACTAAGATGTAAGGCAATTTTTGTACGGAATGTTCACGTATTTTATAGGTAATCTTCTCGTTACGCAAATCAGCCTGTACGCGCAGCCCCGCTTTGCGCAGTTTTGTTGTAACTTCCTGTACATAGTCGGCTTGAGCGTCGGAAATATTCAACACCGACACCTGCACCGGCGACAACCACAACGGCATGGCGCCCGCATAGTGTTCGATCAGGATGCCGATAAAACGTTCCAGCGAACCCACGATCGCGCGGTGCAGCATGATCGGCACCTGGCGCGTGTTGTCCACGGCCACGTATTCGGCGCCCAGACGGCCCGGCATCGACGGATCGATCTGCACGGTGCCCACTTGCCATGCGCGGCCCAGGCTGTCTTTCAGGTGGTACTCGATCTTCGGACCGTAGAATGCACCCTCGCCCGGCAATTCCGTCCATTCCACGCCGCAGGCGCGCAGGGCAGAACGCAGGGATTCTTCGGCAAAATCCCACGACTCTTCCGTGCCGATGCGGTTATCGGGACGCAAGGCCAGTTTCACGTCGATATTCGTGAAGCCGAACGCCGTGTACACATCCATCGCCTGCTGGTGGAACGCCGTCACTTCGCCGGCGATCTGCTCTTCCAGGCAGAAGATGTGGCCGTCATCCTGCGTAAAGCCGCGCACGCGCATCATGCCGTGCAAGGCGCCCGACGGTTCGTTGCGGTGGCATTGGCCGAATTCGCCGTAGCGCAATGGCAGGTCGCGGTAGCTGCGCATGCCATTGTTGAAAATCTGGATGTGGCCAGGGCAATTCATTGGCTTGAGCGCATAGGCGCGGTTTTCCGATTCCGTGATGAACATGTTTTCACGGTAATTATCCCAGTGACCGGTTTTTTCCCACAGGCCACGGTCGAGAATTTGCGGCGCCTTGACTTCCTGGTAGCCGTTGACCTGGTACACATTGCGCATGTATTGCTCGACTTGCTGCCAGATCGACCAGCCTTTCGGATGCCAGAAGATCAGGCCCGGCGCCTCTTCCTGGAAATGGAAGAAATCGAGCTGCTTGCCCAGCTTGCGGTGGTCGCGCTTTTCCGCCTCTTCCAGGTTGTGCAGGTACAGCTCCTGGTCTTCCTTCTTGGCCCAGGCCGTGCCATAGATACGCTGCAGCATCTCGTTTTTCGAGTCGCCGCGCCAGTAGGCGCCGGCCAGCTTCATCAGTTTGAAGACTTTCAGTTTGCCCGTCGATGGCACGTGGGGGCCACGGCACAAGTCCGTGAACTTGCCTTCGGAATACAGCGACACTTCCTGGTCGGCCGGGATCGAGCCGATCAGCTCAGCCTTGTACGCCTCGCCGATGCCCTTGAAGTATTCGATGGCTTCGTCGCGGGCAACGACCTTGCGCGTGACTTGCTCATCCTTCTTGGCCAGTTCCATCATTTTCTTTTCGATCGCCGTCAAATCTTCCGGCGTGAACGGGCGCTTGTAGGCGAAGTCGTAGTAAAAGCCGTTATCAATCACGGGTCCGATGGTCACTTGTGCGTCCGGGAACAGTTCCTTGACGGCATACGCCAGCAAGTGGGCCGTCGAGTGGCGGATCACTTCCAGGCCATCGGCATCCTTGTCCGTGACAATCGCCAGTTCCGCGTCTTGCTCGATCAGATAGGAGGTATCGACCAGCTTGCCGTCGACCTTGCCGGCCAGAGCAGCCTTGGCCAGGCCGGTACCAATATTGGCCGCAACCTGGGCCACGGTGACCGGACCGTCAAATTGACGGGCGGAACCATCGGGAAGTCGGATTGTAAGCATATTGATCTCCATATCGGCGCTGGCGCCAGGTAAAACTGCGATGTGATGGGTAAAATAACTGAAAGGAAAACGCAGACGCAAAAAAACGCGGACTAGCCGCGTTTTTCACTTTCTTGAGACAAAGGAAACCCGTTCGACTAGCGTCACTCCCAAAGCTTGGTAGTAGTTCGCGGTGTCATAACCGGTTTTACCTTTCTCTCTAACTGCATTCTGGTGGGCGGTGAGGAATTCGAATCCCCGACCCCTTGGATGTCGACCAAGTATTCTAACCAGCTGAACTAACCGCCCGTAAAACTTTTTTGATCATTGTATTTCAAATGACCGCTTGCGGCTTGCGCCAGCTTAAAACCATCTACTGCCAAATTCTGGTGGGCGGTGAGGAATTCGAATCCCCGACCCCTTGGATGTCGACCAAGTATTCTAACCAGCTGAACTAACCGCCCCGAAGACCAGCATTATAGAGAGGCTTTCCCAGAATGACAAGGGCTGTTTTACAGGAAACTTTAATCTGTTTTTCATCCGCTTCCCGGGCGTCAGCCCTCTTTATACAGAGTCGGCCCGGCGCACGCGGAATGCCGCTAGAATCGCGGCATGAACTCCACCATATTAGCCTGGCTGAAAACCCTGAGCCGCATCTGCGGTTTTGAAACGGCCGACTCCTTCCCGCCCAATCACCCCTACGCGCGCACGCGCTGGGAAGCCGCGTACTTCGATATCGCCTCCGACGTGAAGCCCGACGAGATCGAACGGCGCATCTGCGCGGCCATCGCCAACACGCCGAGCGTCTTCGCCTATATCACCAATCCCACGCCGCGCATGCAGCGCGCGCTGCTGAACGTGATCCACGACCGGCTGCGGCGCCAGCCCGGCGCGGGCGCCACGGACCTGGTCTTGTTATTGATCAATGCCTACGCCAGCGACCACATCACGGAAGCCGTGCCCGGCCTGCGCACCCTGATCTTCAACACGGAACAGGAAGACACGAATCTGCGCGTGCATGCGATTCTGGAATTGCTGGTGGGCACGCCACGTGGACTGGACGTGATCGACATGTAATTTGCTCCTGCGTACTTGTCTGACAGATGCGCCACGTCAATTTCGTCGTAGCAGCTTCCTGTACATTCCAAAAACAATGATGCCGGCCTACAACACCGACAGCACGCCATTTGAAATGACCATCAGACCAGGAGAGACAATGAAGACACTTTCAACCAAGATCGCCATGTGGCTGCAATGCGCCCTCTTGATTGGCGCCACGGCTGGTCCAGGCGTAGCCGGCGCAGAAGATGTGCAGGCACCTGCGAGCCAGCGTATCGAAAAGGCCTTGCCGCAAGATTGCAGCACTGAATCAAACACACTCGTCAAGACGCGCGCCGACAGCGGTGATACGCAGGCTCAGCACTTGATGGGTATGAAGGCCTACCTCGGCGCTTGCGAGGACCGCGACCTCGACACCGCGGTGTTCTACCTATCAAAATCCGCAGCGAAATTTTTCCCGCCATCCATGTTCCACCTTGCCACCGTCTTGCAGCTCCGCGGAGGCGCGCGCGACGCAGACTTGCTGCAATTATTTCGCGGCGCTGCGGAACGGGGATTTGCAAAGGCAGAGATGAACGTCCTCCTGTACTACGTAGACAAAAAGTCCAAGGCTTACGATATTGCCGAGGCCTATGCATGGCACTCTTTTTGCGCGCCACATGACCGCTTTTGCGATTGGCCACAAATCAATGAGGCACTATCTCAGATGAGCAAAAGCGATAAAGAAAAGGGAGAAATACTCAAAACCAGCTTGTTTGAAAAAATGAAATCCGTTGAAAGATTCGACGATATATTTTGCTGTGCTGGCACGAGGGCTGGCTCCAGCTCGGGCTTTGGCTGGCGTTAAACAGGCATGTCAGCCTTAGCAAGGTCCACTATGGGAAACGCCGTACCTCAGCGGCGATTAGCCGGCACATAGCGCGCCCGCAAGCGCATGAACGGCGTTTCCACCAATGCATATAAAAGCCAGCCCGTGGCGATGCTTACAATAATCATCACCAGCATGGCGACCAAACTGTCCGGCCCGTAACCGATATCCTGCAAGAGCGGCCGCAGCAGGATGCACAGCTGCTTGTGCAGCAAATAAATCGCATACGACCACAGCGCCAGGCTGGCCGCGCCCGGCACGCGCAGTTGATATAGCGCACTGCCGGGACTCAACGCGGCGATCAACAGCAAGGTAAAACTGGCGGCCAGGGCTGGATAGCCGAACACCGTCACCCAATAACCGTAGTGATCGGCAAGAAATACATAAAACATCAGCGCCGTGCCAGCGATTCCTGCCAGCAAGATGCGGTTACCGCATGACGTGAGGCGCGTCCAGGCAATGGGGTGATAGTTCTTCAGCAGCGCCAGCGCCACGCCCGCCACCAGTTCGTCGAAGCGACACCACGACGCGTAATAAATATATTTGTAATAGCCGAGGCCGCCGCGCGGCACTTGCACATATTCATCCCACAGATACGCGCGCAGCAGCATGCCGGCGATCAAGCTGGCGGCCACGGCCACCCACGCCCACAGCAGTGACTTGCGGCAGGCGGCGATCAACAACGCCACGGCCGGCAGCAGCACATAGAACTGCTCTTCCACGCATAGCGACCACGCATGCGAAAACGCCGTGCCCGGCGTCAGATTGATGTTTTGCGTAAAGGTCAGGAATTTCCACAGAGGAATAAGCGCGCTATCGCCGCGAAATGCGGGCCACAAATAATACAGCGCCAGCACGGCATAAAAACTGGGCAAGGTGCGCAGGAAGCGCCGCGCATAGAAGCGGGGCAAGGAAAAGCCGTGTTCGCTGCGCAAGGCCGCAAAGATCTGGTTGCCGATCAGATAGCCGCTGAGGGCAAAGAACAGGTCCACGCCCACCCAGCCGATTTCGCCCCAGAAACCAAACGCCCCGCCCTCGCTGACGAACAGCAGATAATGGTTCATGAAGACGAGCACGATGGCCAGCGCGCGCAAGGTATCGAGGCCATACAGACGGGAAGAATGGGACGTACTGGACATGGAATCGGCAAGGGAAAACAACGGTGGCGCCGATCATGCCATGCCGCACCTTGCCATGGCCAACTTTTTGCAGGCGTGCACGGCGAATCCCGCTAAAATATGCCGACCCCGCTTTCCCTTCCCGCAACAGCATAGGATATGTCCAGCATGAGCAGCGCACTCCACTTCAAATCCATCAACTACACGGGCCAGGGCAGCGGCCCGCGCCTGATCGTCACGGGCGCCGTGCACGGCAATGAAACCTGCGGCACCAAGGGCATCCACCGCGTGATGGCTGAACTCGACAGCGGCGCCCTCTCCATCGTGGCCGGCAGCGTCACTTTCGTGCCCATCACCAACCCGTTGGCCTACGCCAAGGGCGTGCGCAGCGGCGACCGCAACCTGAACCGCAACCTGTTCCCGAACGACAATCCACAGGATTTCGAAGACCGCATCGCCAACTGGCTGTGCCCTCTGCTGGGCCAGCACGACGTGCTGCTGGACTTGCATTCATTCAATGCCGACAGCCAGCCCTTCGTCATGGTAGGACCGCGCAACAACGATGGCCCGCTGCAACCGTTCCAACATGAAGACAAGGAACGCGCGCTGGCGCGCCGCCTGGGCGTGCGCCGCTTCGTCGACGGCTGGCTGCATGCGTATGGCCAGGGCGTGCAGCGCCGCCTGGGCAATAGCGACCAGGTGGGCCTGGTCTTGCGCTATGGCGTGGGCACCACCGAATACATGCGCTCGACGGGTGGCTATGCCCTGACCCTGGAATGCGGCCAGCACGCGGACCCGGCCGCGCCGGATGTTGCCTACCGCGCCATCATGAACACCTTGGCCTTCCTCGGCTTCATCGATGCGCCACAGCCTGAACCGATCGCCGACGCCGACATGGAAGCGCTGAACATGGTCGTCGTGCACGACAAGCTGCATGCAAGCGACCGCTTCATCAAGACCTGGTCCAGCTTTGACAAGGTCAAACAGGGCGAGCAGATCGGCGTGCGCGCGGACGGCACGCCCGTGACGGCCGAGTTCGACGCCTACATTTTGTTCCCGGACGTCAATGCGCAAGCCAATGCCGAGTGGTATTACCTGGCAAGGGTCGCCGCCAGCTTTTGATTAGTGACCAACGGACTTGGAAAACAGGTTAATCACCAGCACGCCGGCAATGATCAGCCCCAGGCCGATCAAGGCCGGCGTGTCGAGGCTTTGCTTGAACCAGAACCAGCCCACGGCGGAAATGAGCACGATGCCCACGCCGGACCAGATCGCATACACGATGCCGGTAGGAATGACTTTCAGGGTCAGGGACAAGCACCAGAAGGCGATGCTGTAGCCAATCACGGTGATGACACTGGGCCACAAACGGCTGAAGCCTTCGGACGCCTTCAAGGCGCTGGTGGCGATGACTTCGGCGATGATGGCGATGGCCAGGTAGAAATACGTCATGGTGAGACTCATGCTGGCATCCTTTATTGAGGGCTGAGCAGTTTCAAGCCCAGGATACCGGACACGATCAATGCGATGCAGGCGATGCGCGCGGCGCTGGCCGGCTCACCCAGCACCATGATGCCGAAGATGGCCGTGCCCACGGTGCCGATGCCCGTCCAGATGGCATACGCCGTGCCCAACGGCAAGGTGCGCAAGGCCAGGCCCAGCATCACCACGCTGCCCAGCATGGAAACAGCCGTCAGTACGGACGGCACCAGGCGGGTAAACCCCGCGCTGTATTTGAGGCCGATGGCCCAGCCGATTTCCAGCAAACCGGCCAATACCAAGATGATCCACGCCATACACACTCTCCTGAGGCGGCAGGGTCGTCCCCGCCATGCAGCCCCCACATCGAGCGGGGTCGTCCCCACAGGAGCAAAAGGAAAAGTATACCATCGGGTGAAGGCTCTTGCCGCCAGCACATTTTTTCTGGTGATGTTGCCAAAAAACAGGCACTTGGCAGCATAATTGCCGCACCTCTTCACTCTCGGGAACAATGATGCTGCTTCTGGCCCAAATCCTTACCGCCCTCATCCTGCTGCTGCACGTCTACATCGTGCTGCTGGAAACCGTGCTGTTCGATGCGCGCGGACGCAAGGTGTTTGGCCTGTCCAGGGAAAAGGCGCAGATCGTGCGTCCCGCCATGTCGAACCAGGGTTGCTACAACGGCTTTCTCGTCGCGGCGCTGGCGCTGGGCTTTTTTCACCCGGACGCGGCCATCGCCCATGCATTCACCGTCTTCGGCCTGGCTTGCATCGCCGTGGCCGGCGTATGGGGCGCGGCGACTGTCATGACGCGCATCCTCTACCTGCAAACGGTGCCCGCCGTCATCGCCTTGCTGCTATTCCACTTCGATTGATTCCTGCCTGAAAAATCCATCGGCCTTCACGTTTTTTACTTATATCGTAATATACCGATATTGAAATTCACAAAAGACGAACCATATATCGCTTGAAGACGAACATCGACCAGGAGAAACAGCATGGACATCGACGCCATCCACAAGGCGCTGGCCAATCCGGTACGCCGGCAGATTTTGCAGTGGCTGAAGGAGCCGGAGCAATATTTTTGCGAGCAAGAGCATCCGCTCGACTTCGGCGTCTGTGCCGGACTGATCGACCGCAAGCTGGGTCTGTCGCAATCGACGGTCTCGGCCCACCTGGCCACCTTGCAAAAGGCCGATTTGATTTCAGCCAGGAAAGTTGGCCAATGGAGCTTTTTTAAACGCAACGAAGCCACTATCCAAGCTTTTCTGGAACATATGCAGCAAGGTTTGTAACCGTAGCCCCATCCATATCGCCGTTCGCGGCACTCTCGACAGGAAAGATAGTAATCATGGCAACCTTATTCGACCCCATCACCATTGGCAGCCTGCAACTGAAAAACCGCATCATCATGGCGCCGCTGACGCGTTCGCGCGCCGGCAATCCGGGCCGCGTGCCCAACGCCCTGATGGCCGAGTACTACACGCAGCGCGCTTCGGCCGGCATGATCATCTCGGAAGCGACGGCCGTCACGCCGCAGGGCGTGGGCTATGCGGACACGCCGGGCATCTGGTCCGAGGAGCAAGTGGAAGGCTGGAAACACATCACCAAGGCAGTACATGACGCGGGCGGCCTGATCGTGCTGCAACTATGGCATGTGGGCCGGATTTCCGCGCCCGTCTTCCTCGATGGCGACCTGCCTGTGGCGCCCAGCGCCGTCAAGCCGGCCGGCCATGTCAGCCTGCTGCGCCCGAAACAGGAATTCGTCACGCCGCGCGCGCTCGATACGGAAGAGATTCCCGGCATCGTGGCGGCTTACCGCCTGGGCGCCGAGAATGCGAAAAAAGCGGGTTTCGACGGCGTG
Organism: Janthinobacterium sp. UMAB-60; assembly: GCF_900095235.1. Lineage (NCBI taxonomy): Bacteria > Pseudomonadati > Pseudomonadota > Betaproteobacteria > Burkholderiales > Oxalobacteraceae > Janthinobacterium > Janthinobacterium sp. UMAB-60. The sequence goes on along the minus strand of NZ_LT607487.1, from coordinate 208,118 downwards.
GAAATCCACGGCGCGAATGGTTATTTGCTCGACCAGTTCCTGCAAGACAGCACCAACTTGCGCACCGACAACTACGGCGGTTCGATTGAAAACCGCGCCCGCCTGATGCTGGAAGTGACGGATGCGTGCATCGCCGTCTGGGGCGCCGACAAGGTTGGCATGCATTTGGCGCCGCGCCGCGACGCGCACGACATGGGCGACTCCGACCCGCGCGCCACCTTCGGCTATGTGGCACGCGAGCTGGGCAAGCGCGGCATCGCCTTCATCTGCGCACGCGAAGCGCTCGGTGAAGACCGCCTGGGCCCGTACCTGAAGCAGGCATTTGGCGGCGTGTACATTGCCAACGAGAAAATGGACAAGGCGGCAGCCGAAGCCCTGCTGGCCAAGGGCGAAGCCGATGCCGTGGCCTTTGGCCTGTGGTTCATCGCCAACCCCGACCTGCCCATCCGCCTGCACAGTGACGCGCCCTTGAATCCCCTGAACCCAGACACGCTGTACGCACCCGACGCGACCGGCTACACGGACTACCCGGCACTGGCGGCACTGGCTTAAACAACAGCACTCCGGGCGACAGCAGCGGCACTTCGTCGCTGTTGCCTGCCCTTCAGCGCCATCGGCGCCGTGCCGGCCTGGCCGGACGGCGCGCCTGCACGCTGCTGAACACGCGGCGTATCACCTCGGCCGGCACCGCGTGCTCACGCAAGTAGGCTGTCGCCACCGTCCGACCCAGGGCGTGATGAAACGCCACGCCACGCTCGACGAGCTCGGCCATCACTTTGTCCGTTCGGACATTCTCCCCAGCTAGTTCCTCGATACTGTTTTTCATGCCATGGCTCCCTGTCGGGTGGATCAATGCTGCATCAAGGTTTGACCACATTGTGTGCATTTAGTGCCCGGCACTGGAAGCAAGCATGGTTAAAATGGCGGTACAAACAGCCCCGACGCCGCATGAATAGCGGCCTCGGCTGCTTGTCGCCACCGCCAGCCCCGTATAGAATGCCTGCGCAGAATTTTTGTTTCAAGGAAAATGGCCAGCAGCGCCATCCGATCAAGAACAGTGTCACTGAAGGGTATCAATGGACGATTTATTTGTACAAGCGGACGACTTGCCGACCTGGCACCAGCGCTGCGCGTTGCGCGTGCTGCAGCTGTTTGGCTGGCGCCTGCGCTTCCGTCCCCTGCCGGGGCCGCGCGGCATCGTCGTCGTCTACCCGCACACGTCGAACTGGGATTTCATGGTGGGCCTGTTCGGCAAATGGGCGCTGTCGCTGCCGTTCCGCTGGCTGGCCAAGGATTCCCTGTTCCGCGGCCCGATGGGCAAGGTGCTGCGCTACCTGGGCGGAGAACCCGTCGACCGCAGCACCACCAGCGGCACGATTCAACGTCAGGCCGAGCGCATGCTGGCCGCCGACTGGTACTGGCTGGCCATCACGCCGGAAGCGACGCGCAGCTACCGTCCGAACTGGAAAAGCGGCTTTTATCACCTGGCCCTGGCCGCCAAGGTGCCGCTGTTGCTGGTGTATATCGACTACCCGAACAAGGTGCTGGGCGTGGTCGACCATTTATACTTGACGGGCGACAAGGAGGCCGACATGGCCGCCATCGCCGCCGTGTATGCGGGCCACCAGGGCTTGCATCCGGAAAAGGCGGCGCCCATCGTGCTGTCCGAGAAACGCCCCGGCGCTTAGTTCACTCCCAGCAGCACCACGCCGGCGACCGTCAAGGCCACGCCGGCCACGCGCAGCACGCGCCCGGCCAGCACCTGGCCGGCGAAACGTCCCGCACACAGCAGCATGGCCGAAGCCAGCAGGAAGCCGCACGCGGCCGAGGCAACCGGCAATTCCTGGCCATGCGCATTGCCATGCGCCAGCGCAAACATGCCCACGAGCAGCATGCCGAGCCAGTTCGGCAAGGCCAGCGCCAGCGCGATGGCCAGCCCCACCAGCGCCACCGTGGCGGCAATGCCCGTTTCCAGCCCGGGCACCGTCAATCCGACCATGCCGGCCAGCGCACCGAGCAGCATCATGCCGAGAAAAGTGACGGGCTGGCCCAGGCCGTAGCGCTGCTGGCCGCCCCAGATACCCACGCCCAGCATGGCCAGCAAGTGGTCGATGCCCGTGAACGGATGGGCGAAACCGGCCAGAAAACCCACGCTTTCGCCATGACCGGGGTGGGCCATCGCCGGCAAGGCCAGCAGGTACAGCGCGGCCACGGCGGCCGTTTTTGTCATCAGTCTTGCAGTCATTGCAGCTCCTTGCCTGGTTGATCGAGCAAACCTTGCTCGCGGATAAAATCGATGACCACCTGCACGCCGTCGCCGCTGCGCAAGTTGGTGAACACGAAGGGGCGCTCGCCGCGCATGCGTTTGGCATCCTGCGCCATCACATCGAGGTTGGCGCCCACGTACGGCGCCAGGTCCGTCTTGTTGATAATGAGCAAATCGGAGCGCGTGATGCCGGGCCCGCCCTTGCGCGGGATCTTTTCGCCACCGGCCACGTCGATCACGTAAATCGTCAGGTCCGACAGTTCAGGGCTGAAGGTGGCGGCCAAATTATCGCCGCCCGATTCGACCAGGATCAAGTCGAGATGCGGAAAATCTGCCTGCATGCGCGCGATCGCTTCCAGATTGATGGACGCATCCTCGCGGATGGCCGTGTGCGGGCAGCCGCCCGTCTCCACGCCCATCAGGCGCTCGGCCGGCAAGGCATCGGCGCGCAGCAGGATTTCCATGTCTTCCTTGGTGTAGATGTCGTTCGTGATGACGGCCATGTCGTAGCGCTCGCGCATGCCCTTGCACAGCATTTCGCACAGGGCCGTCTTGCCCGAGCCGACCGGGCCGCCGATGCCTACGCGCAGCGGATTGGAGGTAATCGATGTCATGTTTGCTCTCTCATTCAATAGTTCAGGAACGGTACAGGCGGCTGTACTGCACTTCGTGCCGCATCGACAGCAGCGACAGGCCGGGCGCCCAGTTGCCCATCTCGTCGTCTGGTAACGTTTGCGCCGTCAGCGCCGCCGCTTCCAGTTCCGGCCGCAGCGACAGCAGCAGGCGCTGGCCCGCCACCTGCCCCAGCGGCACGGATTTCACGCAGACGAGCACCTGATTTTCCGCCCAGGCGAACAGCATGGCCAGCAGCGCCTCTACGCGCGGAATCGCCAGCGCCGCCACGGCGCAGGCATACGCCGTGGGCAGGGCCACTTCCGGCTGCCCCTGCAGCATGTCGATCAGCACGCCGTCGGCCACGCCCAGTTCGGCCAGCAATTTGGTCAATGAATATCCCATCTGGATGGTTTCGGCGCGAAATTCCGCCGTGTCGCGCGAAGCGATGAAACGCTCGCTCCAGCGCTGCACGGCGCACAGATCCTGCTGCTCGAACGCCTGCATCAAGCGCCAGCACAGCGGCGCTTCCCAGCGCGCCACCACCAAGGTCAGATGCTGGGCGATCCACGCGCGCGCCGTGGCCGCGTCGTGCACCAGGCTTGACTCCAGCGCCGCTTCCAGCCCCTGCGAATAGCTGTAGGCGCCGATCGGCAAGGCCGGGCTGGCGAACTGCAGCAAATGCAGCAGGGCCGAGGCCTGCATCATGCAGTGTCACCAGGGCGGTGGATTTTCTGCCGCAGCGGCACGGGTGCCAGCAAATGCTGGCCGTGGCCGTCGTGGTGGCCATGGCCGCCGCCATACGCGCCCGCCTCCGGTTCGAATGGCGCGCTTTCTTCCGTCACGGTCGCCTGCAAGCCTTCCAGCATCTCTTTTAAAACGGGGTCTGTGCGGATGCGCAGAAAGCCGTCGCCCACCTGCGCCTGCGTGTGGCGATTCCCTAAATGGAAAGCGCAGCGCAGCAGGGTATGCGCATCCGCGCAGCGCACCAGGTAGGTCGGTTCGCGCGCGGCGACGATCCGCACCACCTGCCCGCCTGGTCCCGTCATGCGCTCGCCGTCGCGCAGCACCGTGCCGCGCACGGTGAACACGGCCACCTCGTCGCCATTCGACAGTACGGCGCGCAGCCGGCATTTTTCGCGCTGGTCGTAGGGCAGCACCAGTTGCGCAAACGGCGCACGGTCATCGTCAGGACCTAATTTGGTATGCAAAGTCAGCATGCTTGTCTCCCGCTTAAAATAGAAAATAGCGCTGCGCCATGGGCAGCACGGCGGCCGCCTCGCACACGAGCAGTTGGCCGTCGGCGCGCACGGCATAGGTTTCCGGGTCCACCTCCATGTGCGGCGTGGCGCTGTTATGGATCATGTCCGCCTTGCGCAAGCCGCGCATGTTTTTCACGGCGATGACCGATTTATTCAGTTTGAGCTGGTGCCCGATATCGAGGTCGTAGGCCGCCTGCGAGACAAACGTGAACGACTTTTTCAGGCCGCCGCCGAAGGCGCCAAACATCATGCGGTAATGCACGGGCTGCGGCGTGGGAATCGAGGCGTTCGGGTCGCCCATCTGCGCGGCGGCGATCATGCCGCCCTTGAGTATCATCGATGGTTTGACGCCGAAGAAGGCGGGCTTCCACAGCACGAGGTCGGCGATCTTGCCCGCCTCGATGGAACCGACCACGTGGGAAATCCCATGCGTGATGGCCGGGTTGATCGTGTACTTGGCGATATAGCGTTTGGCGCGGAAATTGTCGCTGCGCGCCGTGTCGGGCGCCAGCGGTCCTCGCTGTACCTTCATTTTGTGCGCCGTCTGCCAGGTGCGCATGATCACCTCGCCCACCCGCCCCATCGCTTGCGAGTCGGACGACATCATCGAGATGGCGCCGATATCGTGCAAAATATCCTCGGCGGCGATGGTCTCGCGGCGGATGCGCGACTCGGCAAACGCCACGTCTTCCGCGATGGCCGGGTCCAGGTGGTGGCACACCATCAGCATGTCCAGGTGCTCGTCGAGCGTGTTGACGGTAAACGGGCGCGTCGGGTTGGTCGACGACGGCAGCACGTTCGACTGCCCCACGGCGGCGATGATGTCGGGCGCATGGCCGCCGCCCGCCCCTTCCGTGTGAAACGTGTGGATGGTGCGGTCCTTGAAGGCGGCCAGCGTGTGTTCCAAAAATCCCCCTTCATTGAGGGTGTCGCTGTGCAGCGCCACCTGGATATCCATGCGGTCGGCCACGGACAGGCAGTTGTCGATGGCGGCCGGCGTGCTGCCCCAGTCCTCGTGCAGTTTCAGGCCGATGGCGCCCGCCCGCACCTGTTCTTCCAGCGGCAGCGGCAGGCTGACGTTACCCTTGCCCATGAAGCCCAGGTTCATCGGGAAGGCGTCGGCGGCCGCCAGCATGGCGTGCAAGTGCCACTGTCCCGGCGTGCAGGTGGTGGCGGCCGTGCCCACGGCCGGTCCCGTGCCGCCGCCCAGCATGGTGGTCACGCCGCTCATCAACGCTTCCTCGATCTGCTGCGGGCAGATGAAGTGGATGTGCGTGTCGACGCCGCCGGCCGTGACGATCAGGCCCTCGCCGGCAATGATTTCCGTGGCGCCGCCGATGGCCAAGGTCACGCCGGGCTGGATGTCCGGGTTGCCCGCCTTGCCGATGCCGAAGATCAGGCCATTTTTCAGGCCGATGTCCGCCTTCACGATGCCCCAGTGGTCGAGGATGACGGCATTCGTGATGACGGTATCCATCACCTCGGCCGCGCAGCGCTGCGACTGCCCCATGCCGTCGCGGATGACTTTACCGCCGCCGAATTTCACCTCTTCGCCGTAGATCGCGTAGTCATGCTCGATCTCGATGAACAGTTCCGTGTCGGCCAGGCGGATGCGGTCGCCCGTGGTGGGGCCGAACATCTCGGCATACGCGCTGCGGGGAATGCTGGCCATCTCAATCCTTTCCCGGGGGTGTGTCTTGCAGGTCGCCCATCACTGCGCCATTGAAGCCGTAGACCTTGCGTTCGCCCGCCAGCGCCACCAGTTCCACCGTGCGCTGCTGGCCAGGTTCGAAGCGCACGGCCGTGCCGGCAGTGATGTTCAGGCGCATGCCATAGGCGCGCCAGCGCTCGAAAGCCAGCGCGGGATTGACTTCAAAAAAGTGAAAGTGCGAGCCCACCTGGATCGGCCGGTCGCCACGGTTGGCCACCACCACGGTGGCCGTGGCGCGGCCCGCATTGAGGCTGATTTCGCCTTCTTCCAATTTGTATTCGCCTGGGGTCATGAGCGGCTCCTGTCAATGTCGCTTGTGTGCTTACGGTATCGGATGGTGTACGGTCACCAGCTTGCTGCCATCGGGGAAGGTCGCTTCCACCTGGATATCGGGGATCATCTCGGCGATGCCGTCCATGACGTCGGCACGCGAGAGTATTTTTGTACCGTCCGACATCAGCTGCGCCACCGACTTGCCATCGCGCGCGCCTTCCATGATGGCGGCGCTGATCAGGGCCACCGCTTCCGGATAATTCAATTTCAAACCGCGCGCCAGGCGCCGTTCGGCCAGCAGCGCGGCCGTAAAAATGAGCAGCTTGTCTTTTTCGCGGGGAGTCAGGTCCATGGTTTTCCTTGTGCGTCTTTCCTGTTCAAGTGTTCCAGATGCGGGGCACGATGGCGTCGCGTCCCAGCATGGCGGGGCGCAGCAGCAGCCAGGCGGCCAGCATGATGCGGCGCGCCGCCTCGCTGTCGCCGCACAGCAGGCGCACCACCACCAGCGCTTTCATGTGCGTGGCGCCAAACGCGGCGCCGGCAGGCACGGCGATCTCGCGCACGGCTGCCAGTACTGATGGAGAAACCGGTGTGCCGACGGCGATCAGGGTGGCGCATACCGTGTGGCCGGCCAGCCCCAGCGGGCTGGCCATCAGCGCGCCGCCGGCAGCCAGCACGCCCTGCTCCCACCACAGCAGCTTGCCGCCGCGGCGGATCCGCACTTGCTGGCTGATGCTGCCAGTGTTAAAAATTTCGCCCGAGGCGCTGCGGCCCAGGCAGACGATGTCGCAGCCGATGTAGCCGGCGTCCGGCGCCAGTTCCACCTCGTGGCGCAGGCGCACGCAAGCCTGGTCGAAGAAAATGCTTTCCTGCGGCAGCCACTCGATGGCGGCGCCGCTACCGGCGCGCAGCACGATGTGCTGACCCGAGACGTGGCCATTCGCGCGGTACCACTTGGCCGCGCCCGGCGAGGTCAGCAAGGCATGCGCGCCTGCGCCCACCGTGGCGTCGACGGCCAGCTGGTCGCCGCCCACCACGCCGCCGGGCGGATGGATGATGATGGCGTGGCAGACGGCATCGCCTTCCGGGTACAGGGGCTTTTGCACGCGCAAAGGGCCGCTGTGCGTGCGCTCGACGAGGCGGCTGACGCCATCGTGCAATGCAAAGCCCAGGCGCAAATGCGCCTGCCAGGCGCCGTGCGCGCTGGGCTGTGAAGGCATGACTGGGTGGGTACTGTCTGGCATGCGGGGCAATCGCGTAAATAAGCGATTACCTAAGCAGGATATGTGCCAGCGTCAGGGGAAGGAAAGGTGAGAATCGCGCACCACGCTGCCGCGGACGCACCGGCATGGTGCATCGGCCGCACCGCGGCGTGTATGCTCAGGCCACGGCCAGGGTGCGCCGTTCGCGCAGCAAGGCAGTGAATGGTGCGGCAGCCAGGGGCCGGCTGAAATAATAGCCCTGCATTTCGTCGCAGCCGTGCTCCGTCAGGAAGTCCACCTGCTCGCGCGTTTCCACGCCTTCGGCGATGACGCGCATGTCCAGGTTGTGTGCCAGCGAGATGACGGAACGGGCGATGGCCGCGTCGCTGCTGCTGGTGGTGACGTCGTCGACGAAGGATTTGTCGATCTTCAGCACGTCGATGGGAAAACGCTTCAGGTAGCCCAGGCTGGAATAACCGGTGCCGAAGTCGTCGAGCGAAATGCCCACGCCGATATCCTTCAGGCGCGTCAGCGCCGCCACGGCCTTGTCCGGGTCGCCCATCACCGTGCTTTCCGTGATCTCGATGCCGAGGCAGGCGGGCGCGATGCCGTATTTGCGCAATACCGCCTCGACGAACGGCACCGTGCGGTCCTGCGCGAACTGTTTGCCAGACAGGTTGACGGCCACCTTGATGCTGCCCAGGCCCGCGTCGTGCCAGGCGCGGATCTGCGCGCAGACGCTTTCCAGCACCCATTCGCCGATGGCCGTGATCAAGCCGTATTCCTCGGCCAGCGCGATGAACAGGCCGGGCGGCACCTTGCCCAGCACCGGATTATCCCAGCGCAGCAAGGCTTCCGCGCCCAGCAAGGCGCCCGTGCGCAGACACATCTGCGGCTGGTAATGCACGGTGAATTCATCGCGGCCGATGGCGCCGCGCAGCTGCTGCTGCATGGCCAGGCGGGCGCGGATATCGCTGCCCATGCGCTCTGTGAAGAAGGCGTAATGGTCGCGCCCCATTTCCTTGGCGCGCACCAGGGCCGTGTCGGCGTGGCGCAGCACGTCGTCGAGGCTGTCGCCGTCGGCCGGGCACATGGCGATGCCGATGCTGGTGGTCAGCGCCAGGCGTTCACCATCGACGCTGAGCTCTTCGCGCAAGCCGGCCAGGATGGTTTGCGCCAGCGCCAGCGTGCGCCCCAGCAGGGCATCGTCCTGCAGCAGGATCTGGAATTCGTCGCCGCCCTGGCGCACCACCGTGTCACCCTCGCGCACGCAGCCGGACAGGAAACGCGCCACCACTTGCAGCGCCTTGTCGCCCACGGCCTGGCCGTGCGAATCGTTGATGTTCTTGAAGCGGTCCAGGTCCAGGCACATCAGCACCACCTGCTGGCTGTCGCGCAGGGCATTCGCGCGCGCCTGTTCGAAGCGCTCGCGCAGCAGCACGCGGTTCGGCAAGCCCGTCAGCGCGTCGTGGTAGGAGAGGAAGTCGATCAGGTGCTGCTCGGCCTTGCGCTCGCTGATATCGAGGAAGACGCCCACGTAGTTGACGACGCCGCCGTCCGGGCCATGCACGGTGGAGACGCTGAGCAAACAGGGATAGGTGTCGCCGCTCTTGCGCCGCGTCTGTACTTCGCCCGACCAGCAGCCGCTGCTGCGCAAGCCCTGGCGCAGGGCCAGCAGCACCGCTTCGCCCGTGTATTCGGCGTGCAGGCGCATGATGTCCGTGCCCACCACTTCCTGCGCCGCGTAGCCGGTGATGCGTGTAAAGGCGGGATTGGCCGTGACGATGACGCCGGCCGGATCCGTGATCAGGATGGCGTCCTGGGTGGCTTCAAAGACCTGGCCGGACAGGCGCAGCAATTCCTCGTTGGCGCGGCGGATCTGCACTTCGCGCGCCAGGGTGCTGGCCACCTGTTCCAGTTCGGCCGTGCGTTCGGCCACGCGCCGTTCCAGGTTGGCGCGCTCCTGCGCCAACTGCAGCTGCGCCCGCGCCAGGCGCACATGCGCATCGGTGCGGGCGAGGATTTCCTCGGCCTGGAAGGGTTTGGCGATGAAATCGACGGCGCCCAGCGCAAAGCCGCGCACCTTGTCGTCCGTATCGTACTGGGCCGACAGGAAAATCACCGGCACCTGGCGCAGGGACGGTATCTCCTTCAGGCGGCGGCACACTTCAAAGCCGTCGAGACCCGGCATGCGCACGTCGAGCAGGATCAGCTCCGGCGGGCGCGCCTGGGCCGTCCACAGGGCAAGTTCACCGTTCGGCGCCTGGCGCACCGCATAGCCGGCGCCGCCCAGCAAGTCGCTCAACAGCTTCAGTGAAGCCGGCGTATCTTCAACGATCAGTACTTCGCCCTTCGAATTCACTTCCGAAAAATCGCGGTGCATGTAGCAGTTCTCTCAGCTTTGGATGAGGCGCGGCGGTCGGTTGCCACGCTGGACAAGACATTTCTTTGCGATGAACTACGTACTATCATCATAATCTTTATTGCAATTTGGCACCATCCATCCACGGCACTTAGTCCGCCTTTTCATCGAATTCGATGTTGTCAGCCCACACTTTCATGTATGCGCCAGCGCGCCCTCATTCTCCAGCAAGTCGCACAGCTGGCGGTACTGGTGCTGCTCGAGCATCGCCTGCAGCGGCACCAGCAACGGTGCAGCCGCCGCCGGCAAGGCCGCCAGCAGTTGCGCCACCCTGGCCAGGTTCAATTCGCGCAGCGCCACCAGCAAGGCGGCGCGCTCTGCCCCGGCCAGCAGCAGCAAGTCTTGCGCCTGCAGCGCCGGCGGCACTGCCGCCTGCGCCGACATGGCCGCTGGCACGGGGGCCGGCACCGGCGCCTGCGCCGCCTGCGCGGGTATGCTGAAACGGAAGGTGGCGCCCTGCCCCGGCATGGACTCCAGCGTCAGCTCGCCTTTCATCAGCCGCACGAATTCGCGCGAGATGGCCAGGCCCAGGCCCGTGCCGTCCTTCGGTCCCGCGCTGTCGGCCTGCACGAAGGGCTCAAAAATGCGCTGCTGATCTTCCAGCGCGATGCCGATGCCCGTGTCGCTGACGGCGAACGACAGGCGCCATGTGGCGTCATCGCGCCGCTCGCCGCGCACGCGCAAGGTGACTTCGCCGCCGCCGGCGAACTTGACGGCATTCGACATCAGGTTCAGCAGCACCTGGCGCAGTCGCGTCGCGTCGAGCAGCACCGCCGCCGGCAGGTCCGCGCAATCGAGACGCAGGGCCGGTCCCTGCTGCTCGGTGCGCATGCCCAGCATGTCCATCACTTCCTGCAACAGCGGTGCCAGCGCCACCACGGTCGCCTGCGCCTGCAAGCGCCCCGCCTCGCCCTTCGACAGTTCGAGGATTTCATTGATCAGGGTGAGCAAATGATTGCCGGAGCGGTGGATGATGGCCAGGTTGCGCTTTTCATCGTCCTGCATGTTGGGCGAGGCGGCCATCAGGCGCGAAAAGCCGATCACGGAATTCAAGGGCGTGCGCAGTTCATGGCTCATGTTGGCCAGGAAGGTGCTCTTGGCGCGGTTCGCCGCCTGCGCCTGGCTGACGGCCACCGACAGGGCGCTCGTGCGCTCGGCCACCAATTCTTCCAGGTGGTGACGGTGGCGCAGCAGTTCCATTTCAGCCTCGCGGTGCGCCGTGATATCGTAGTTCGAGCCTACCAGGCGCATGGGCGAGCCCCGCCCGTCGCGGAAGATCACGGCATCGGCCTTGATGTAGCGGATGGCGCCATCGGGCCACAGGATGCGGTACTCGTGCGTGAACGCCTGGCCGGCGCCCAGCGCGGCGCGCAGGGCCTCCTTGGTGGCCGGCACGTCGTCCGGCATCAGCGCCGCGCGCCAGATCGCCGCCGGCGACATGCTGCTGGCCGCATCGACCTTGAACTGCGCGTACATCTGTTCATCCCACTGCAATGCGTCGCTGCTGACGTTCCAGTCCCAGATGCCGATGCTGGCCGCGCCGGTGGCCATCTGCACGCGCTCCTCGCTGCGCTGCAGGGCGCGGTAACGGCTGTCGAGCAGCGCCACCATGTCGCGGATGGAGCGGTACAGGGTGCGCAGCTCGCCCAGGAACCACGCTTTCGGCGGCGTGCCGAACGCTTCGCCCTGCCCCGCCTTGACGCCGGCCGCGTACTGGCCGATGGCCTTCAACGGCTTGAGCATCAGACACCACATGAGCAGCCAGATGCTGGCCACCAGGATCACGTCGAGCGCCACGATCATGGCGCCGATGCCCAGCGCGCGCTGCCGCAGCTGCGCGTCCAGCAGGGCCGGCGTCGCATACACGGCAACGCTGCCGATGACTTGTCCGCCCATCGTCACGGGGCGCCGCTGCACCAGCCAGTCCGGGTCGGCCGATAGCGCGGAGAGGCTGTCGATGGCGCCGTCCGCAGTGCGGCGCAGTACCAGCGCCTCCTTGCCGATGCCCGGGGTGAGGGAGCTGGCCACCAGATCGCGCTTGCCCAGCATGCTGCGCATGATGGCCTGCATCTGCTTTTCATCCAGGTTCCACAATGGCAGTTCGATGGCCACGGCCAGCTGGTCCGCGCTGACGGCCAGGCTGCGATGCAGGTGCTGCCAGCGCTGCTCGCGTTCGGACTGGTAAAACAGCACGGCAAACGCCAGCAGCAGCACGGTGACGACACAGGTCAGCGCCACGCTGACGGCCAGCACGATGGACACGCCGCCCAGGCGGTCGCCTTTCGGTGCGTGAAAAATCATGCGTCTTCGCCCTGCGGTTCGCTGGCCAGCTGCGTCAGCAAGGCGCACAGCGGCTGGTACTGATGCTGTTCCAGCATGGCAGCGATGTGGGCGGACAGCTGCGGCAGGCCGGTCGCCACGCCGGCCAGCACGATGGCGCTGCGCCGCAAATCGAGGGCCTGCACGGATTCGAGCAGCGCCTGCCGTTCGGCCGCGCCCAGCTGGCCCAGCGCCTGCTGCAAGTCAAAGGCCGCTGCCGGCACGCGCGGCGGCGCGCCGGCGCTGCGCTGAAAGCGCACGCCCAGTTGCTGCTCCAGCATGGCGAACAGGTGTTCCTGTTCGATCGGCTTGCGCAGGAAGCCGTCGGCGCCGGCCGCCAGCGCCTCCTGCTTTTCTTCTTCGAAAGCGGAAGCGGTCATGATCACCAGGCGCGGTTGCACCAGCGCCGGCTGCGCGCGCAGCCAGCGCGTCAGCGCCAGGCCATCCATGTCCGGCATGCGCCAGTCGCTCAGCACCATGTCATAGCGCTGCGCCGCCAGCATGGCTTGCGCCTGCGCGCCGCCCGCCGCTTCCCGCAGCTGAAAGCCCAGCGGCGCCAGCAAGCCGGCCAGCAGCTTGCGGCAGTTGTCGTCATCATCGACCAGCAGCACCATGCGTCCGCGCTGGCCCGGCGGCAGGCGCGCCACGCGGCCCGGCGCCAGCGCCGCGATGGCCGGCTGCTGCAGCACCGGCGCGCGCAGGTCGAAACGGAATACGGAGCCCGCTCCCAAGGTGGAATCGACGCGCAGCTCGCCGCCCATCAGGCGCACGAATTCGCGCGAAATGGTCAGCCCCAGTCCCGTGCCGGCCTGCGCCACGGCGCTGTCGGCCTGCACGAACGGCTCAAAGATGCGTTCCAGATCCGCTTGCGCGATGCCGCTGCCCGTATCGCGCACGGCAAACGCCAGCGCCATCTGCCCACCTTCCGCCGCCTGGCACGCCAGCGACAGGGTCACGCTGCCCTGCTCGATGAACTTGAGCGCGTTCGACAGCAAATTGAGCAGCACCTGGCGCAGCTTGGCGCCATCGAGGCGCACCAGCGGCGGCACGCCGGAACGTTCGATCTGCAGCGCGATGCCCTGGTCGCTCGAGCGCATGCGCACCATTTCGAGCACTTCGTCGAGCAAGCCATTCAAGTCCACGGGTCCCGTTTGCAGCTGCATGCGGCCCGCTTCGATTTTCGACAATTCGAGGATGTCGTTGATCAAGGTCAGCAAATGATGGCCGGCGCGGTTGATGATGGCCAGGTTGTGCTTTTCTTCCTCGAACATGCTGCTCGAATCGGCCATCATCTGCGAAAAACCGATCACGGAATTCAAGGGCGTGCGCAATTCGTGGCTCATGTTGGCCAGGAAGACGCTTTTCGCGCGGTTCGCCGATTCGGCCTCGGTGACGGCCACCGACAGGGCCGCCGTGCGCTGCTGCACCAGTTCTTCCAGGTGGTCGCGGTAGCCGAGCAATTCCTGCTCGCTGTGCTTGCGCTCGGAAATGTCGACGATGCCGCTGCGCACCAGGCGCCGCCCCTCCATGGGCAACTTGACCAGCCGCACCTCGCAGGGAAAAATGCTGCCGTCGGCACGCCGCACATTGCGTTCCACCAAGACAGGCTCGCCCAGCATGGCGCGGCGCAGATGCTCTTCCATCATCAGCCCCAGCGGCAAGCCATCGGGCTGCTTGCCGGCATACAGGTCGAACGGCCCGCGCGCCAGCAGCGCTGCGCGCGACAGGCCCAGCATGCGCTGCGCGCTGCTGTTGGCGTCGACGAAGCGGTCCAGGTCCAGGTCGTACACCAGGATGGCTTCCGGCGCATGCTCGACGAGGATGCGGAAGCGCTGCTCGCTCTCGCGCGCCTCGCTCTCGGCGCGCCGCAAACGCCGCCGCTGCAGCAGCAAGGCGCTCAGCAAGCCGGCCATCACGATGAAGACGCCGCCCACCAGCAGCACGGCAACGCGGTGCTCGTGCCACAGTTGCGGTGGCCGGTTGAAGAACAGCGTGTGCGGCGGCAGGCGGCTGATGTCGGCATCCCAGCGCTGCAACTGTTCCCAGTCATACATGGGCACCGGGCGAACCGGCGGCAGCAAGGCTCCCGGCGCGGCGGGCGCCTTGCCGTCCAACACGGCCAGCGACATCTGCGCCACCTGCTGCGCGGCCCGTTCGATGTGCAGGATGGAGCCACCGAGGATGCCCTTGCCGACCGTCGCGTTGTACATGCCAAAGGTGGGCACATTCGCCAGCCGCGCCAGCTGTACGGAAAACTGCACGGGCGTGGCGATATTGCCGGCCACGTCGCGGTTGACATTGCCCG
>NZ_LT607487.1:149990-193706 GCF_900095235.1 Janthinobacterium sp. UMAB-60 | reverse complement strand
CTCCAGGGTCAGGTCATCGAGGTAGCGCATGGCCACCTTGCCCTGCCATGCCAGCGCCGCCTGCTGCATGCTGCGCTTCAAGACCTGGTCGGCCTCGCTGGTGCCGACGGCCATGACGATGGTCTTGGTTTCCGGGAACAGCGCCATGGCTTGCGCCAGCGTGCCGGGAAAGTCGACATTCGCCTTTTGCTGCCAGATGGCAGGCGGACTGCCGGCAGGCAAGGCCTTGCCCGAGGTGTTAATCGCCAGCACGGGCACGCCGCGCGCCAGCGGCGCCAGGTCCGACAGCAAAAAATCGAGCGCCGGCTGCTGCATGGCGATGATCAGGTCGGCCTTGCGCCCCATCATCTGGGTGTATCTTAAAAGCAACAAATCGCGCATCTCGTTGCGCAGCGCCGGGTCGCCCTGAGTATTCAGGTTCAGGTGCTCGACCATGATGTCTTCGCTGGCCAGGCCCGCGGCGACCATGGCGGTCACATAGGTGCGCGTGTACGATTCCACGCCGGCGCGGCCATAGTCGTAGGCGTTCAGGAACAGCACGCGCTGGCCCTGGTGCGGCGGCGCGACGGCCGCTGCCGCTGCCGGCGAGGCGGCGCAGGGCGCGGCGATACACAACGCCAGCAGCAATGCGCGGCAGCAGCGGCGCACCGCTGCCCCGCCCTGCCCACCGCCCGGCACATCACGCATCATTCGCCATGCCCATGCTCACTCCCGCTTGTCACCATGTTTCACCCATGCGCTGGCTGATCAGCCACCGACACTTACAAAAACATGATAACGTCAACTGCAGGGGCAAGTCTATTCCTTAGGGCAATCTTTTCACAGTCCACCCGCTCGCCACGCCACGCATCGTTACGCGGCGGTGCCGCTGATACCGAACAATTCCAGCTTCAGCCCTTTTATGCCAGACGGCACATAAATCGCAATCGCCTGGGCCTTGATCATGCTGTCATAAATACTGCCCTTGCCATCGATGGAAAAATAATATGTGTTCGGCCGCACCGGCACTTCAGCAGGAACCTGGGCCATATGACGCAACTCGGCACCCGGAAGTGCCCGGCCCAGTAATAGTTCGATATTGTCCGGAGATGAAATCTTGAACTGCAACGGCACCGTGGCGACCAGTTCCAGCGCCGGCATATCGGCGTTTACGGCAAGACAGAGTTCGGTCTGACGATCAATCCGCTTGGCATCGAGCAAGCCGTAATAGTGGGTGTTTTGTTGCGCGTCGTTGGACAGCGCAATCGGGAAGTAACGCGACAGGAGCACCGTATCGATCAGGTCGCGAATAATGCCATCGAGCTTGCCGAAACCGGGAGCCGCATCATCGTGGGAATAAGCCGGCAAGTCGCTCAACGTGTATTTTTTCGAAAACGTCATCAAGCCACCGGCCAACGCCATCAATTTTTCAAACAAATACACGGGATGGTGGCGCCGGTAACTGGCGCAATGACTGAGCGTGGCGCTGGCCGTGCTCAATGTATTGAGCATCCAGAACGAGGAAACATCGCCGCCATGAAATTCCACCGTATTGTTACCGGGCTGACGGTGGCGGCTGTACAGCGCTTCAATTTTCGCGCCCATGCGGTCGATCAGCGACTCGAGCATTTTCTGCAGCGAAGACTCGGCGCTGATGGTCAGGCCAGGTGGAATGAAGGAAGTATCGACTTCGAAGCCGCCGTTGCCGGCACGGTACAAACGAATCACCGGGATGGCAAGGTAATCATTCAGGGGGTCGAGTTGCGACAGCAGGTACACGCGCTTCTTCAAATAAGCCACCTCGATGCTGACTGCCTCGCTGTACAGATCCGGGGTCTCGATATCCGCCTGGACATAGCGCGCGCCTGCGGAGCTCACATTGCCGCCATGTGCCTGCAGCGCCGGTAGCGCGGCATAAAAAGTAAAACCATGTTCGCTGGAAGGCAGCTTGGACAGGTCCACGGCACTGGGCAACACATCGCCAAGCGGCGCCTCAAACAGTTCTCCATCCTGAAAGACGAGCGACATGGCGTCCGCCCGCAAGCTATTGTTGGCCAGTGCATCCGCATTCCAGCTGACGCCATGCACACCCCATAAATGGGGATTAATCAACGAGGCCAGACGTTGCAGGCGCGCTTCATGGTAGCGGTCCAGCTGCTGGAATTGCTGGGGGCCGATGGCCAGGCCTTCGGACCAAAGTAATTTGGATGGCAATGTCATGGCGTTCTCCATGTTGACCGTTGGAATCTTGCTGCTTTGCCAGTCTGATGTTGTTAGCGTGGAAGCCCTTGAGGTTGCGCAGCACCCTGTTCAATTATTTGCGCAAACGCAATTTACCTTTGAGAAAACGCTCGGATACTGGCCATTCCGCCGCAAAGACACAGGAAAAGAGAGATGGAGGATTTGCTGCCGTATTTCGAGCGCGAGTTGGTGATGCTGCGGCGACATTGCCGTGAGTTTGCCGAGCGCTATCCGAGAGTCGCCGGAAAACTCCACATGTCCGGCGAAGCTTGCGAAGATCCGCACGTCGAACACTTGATCGAATCGGTGGCCATGCTGGCGGCACGTATTTCAAAACGGCTCGATGACGACTATCCGCAATTTACCGAAGCCTTGTTCGAAGCCCTGTTCCCGCACTATCTGCGCCCCTTCCCATCGTGCAGCATCGTGCGCCAGCCCACCCCGGCAGCTGGCGCAGGCGTATCGCACCTGCCGGCCGGCAGTGAGATGGACGCAACGCCCGTGCGCGGCGTGCGCTGCCGTTTCAAGACGATCTACGATATGACGACAGGAGCATCGGTACTGGACAGCGCGGCTTTCGATGCGATGATCAAGGCGCCCCCAGGCGTGCGCCTGCCGGCATCGGCAACTTCCTCGCTGAACATCGGCATCCGGCATCTCGACGCGGCACCCGCATCGCTGCGCGTTTTCATCGATGGCGAAGCTTCTTTTTCCGCCGCATTGCGCGATGCCTTGTTCATGCATACAGTCTGCGCTTTTGTGTCGATCGACGCGCTGCAATGGATGGCCTTGCCCGCCGTGCCTGTGACGCCCGTCGGCTTCGCCGACACGGATGCCTTGATACCGTTCGGTGCTCGCTCGCAGCCCGCCTACCGCATCCTGAGCGAGTATTTTGCGTATCCGGAAAAATTCAATTTCTTTGACATCGATATCGCGGCGCTGGGCGCGGCCCTGCCGCCTGGCAGCCAGCGCTTTACCCTGCATCTGTGCATGGCCGGCTTGCGGCCCGATTCCGCTGCGGCGCGCATGTTGTCCAGCATTTCCAGCGAAAACTTGAGGCTTGGCTGCAGTCCGGCGGTCAATCTCTTCCGCCAGGAAGGCGTGCCGATTTCCGTCACCCGGCAAAAAACCGACTACTCCGTGCTGGCCCATGCCACGCATGCGCATGGCTACGAAGTCGTCTCCGTCGATGCGGTGCGCTTGCTGCGCCAACGGGGAGGCGAAAGCACGCTGAGCGAATTTCGCCCCCTGTACAGCCTGCGCCATGGCGAGGGCACGGCGCAACAAGGCCATTACTGGGTCATGCGCCACGATACGGCGTTGGCCATCAACAGTCCTGGTCACGAAAAGAAAATCACGCTGGTCGACAGCGACTTCAATCCCTTGATCCATGAAAAGGCCAGCTTGTCGCTGTCGCTGACATGCAGCAACCGCGATCTTCCCCTTGCCCTCAAATACGGCCAGCCGCAGGGAGACCTGCAGCCATGCGCTGGCGGACCCGCGCTGCACATGCTGCGACGCCCCAGCCAGCCGCGCCGCTTTTCGCCGGGCGCGGGCCTGCACTGGCGCCTGATTTCGCACCTGGCGCTGAATCATCACGCGCTGGTCCAGGAAGGCCTGCCGGCGCTGCGCGAAATGCTGACGCTGTATGACCTGTCCCAATCGGCAAGCTCGCAACGCCAGATCGGCGGCATCGCCGCGCTGGCGCACGCGCCGACCACGACATGGCTGCGGCACAAGCGCGGCACCTCGCTGGCGCATGGCGTGGAGGTGTGCATCACGCTGGACGAGGAAGCGTTCGTCGGCAGCGGCATGCACCTGTTTGTGCAGGTGATCGATCACTTCCTTGGGCTGTATGTGCAAATCAACAGTTTCATCGAACTGGTGGTGCTGTCACAGCAAAGCGGAGAGGAGCTGATCCGATGCAAACCAAGAAGCGGACTGCAGAATCTGGTGTGATGCACCACTTGCTGGCCGAGCCATACCGCTACCAGTTCATACAGGCGGTGCGTATTCTGCTGTGCTGGCTACGTCAGCAGAACGTGTCCCATGCACAACCTTCAGCCAGGTGCTGCGCTTCAGGAACAGCTTGTCCTTGAGTTTTCCCGCCAGTGAAATCGAACAGCTCTCGCTCGACGAGCATGAACAACTGATCCTGACACCGACGTTCATGCGTTTTCTGGGCGTCGGCGGCACTTTGCCCTTGCATCACTCGGAACGCATCGCCGCCCACCGCTGGTCGAGCAAGGATGCCGGCGTCTCGGCCTTTCTCGATATCTTTTCGCACCGCATGGTCGCGCTGTATTACCAGACGTGGGAAAAGTATCGGCTGGAATCGACGCTCCAGACCCAGGCAACCGATGCACAATTGCCTTTGCTGCTGGCACTGGGCGGCGTGCGGCGCACTGCGCTGCCGTCGAAGGCCGCACCGGATGCCGTGACGCAGGACGTCGCGGCCTGGTACGCGGGTCTGCTGCGCTGCCGTCCCGTCTCCGCGCAAGCGATTGGCCGCGTGTTGGCCGAATACTGCGGCGTACCCGTCACCTTGCAACAATTTGTCGGTGGCTGGGACTATCTGGAAAAAAACCGCCGCAGCCTGCTAGGCAGTGTCAACTTTACGCTGGCGCGCGGCGCAACCCTGGGCCTGCGGCTGTGGCGCCAGGACATGCGCATCTGCCTGCATATCGGCCCGCTCGATCCCGCCGGCCTGCAACGCTTCCTGCCACGCAGCGCGGGGGCGGCGGCACTGGCAAAGATGCTGACGCTGTTTGGCGTGCCGGACTTGCAATATGAAGTGCGGCTGATACTGAGTCCGCCATGCATTACCCCTCTGCTCCTGAGTGCCAATCCGTCAGAAAGACGACGCCTTGGCTGGACGACGTTCTTGCAAACCGCACAAGGCAAGGTACGCGGCGCCGAAGTGCGTTATCTGCTGCAACTGGCTTGAGCAACTCATCCATGGAAAGCGAGGCAAGCATGAAACATGCGGGACGCGGCGTTATCCGGCTCGGAGACGCAACCGATCATGGCGGCAAGGTCACCAGCGCATCATCCGGCACTACCGTGATGGGAAAGACGGCGGCGCTGGCCGATGACACCAGCTTCTGCCCCAAGTGCAAGGGCAACTTTCCCATCACGCCGGACGGCGCCGGCGCAAAACACATGGGCAAGCCGTACGCCTATGACGGCGATGCCACCGCCTGCGGCGCCCACCTGATCACATCGCTATAACGGAGGCAGGCCATGCATGCAAGCATCCAGGCGGCGCTATCGGCCTTCGACCTCGCCGCGCAAGAGCGGCGCTTGCTGAAGATCGAGTTCCCCCATGAAGATGGGCCAGCCGGCGCCATCCTGCTGGTCAATTCGCTCACTGCCAGGGAAGAGGTATCGCGCGACTTCCGTTTCGAAGCCGAATTGCTGTCCGATGACGCGCACATTGCGCTCAAGGCCATGATGGGCCGCATGGTGAGCATTTCCATGGTGCGCGACGATGGCACGCTGCGCTACTTTAACGGCTATGTGGGCGAGTTTTGCCTGCTGCGCGCCGATGGCGGCTTTGCGTGGTACCGCATGGTGCTGCAACCATGGCTGGCCTTTGCCCGGCTGCGCCAGGACAATGTGTCCTTTCATGGCCAAAGCGTGATGCAGCTGACCGAAACAACGTTCGCGCACTACGGGCAGCGCGACTGGAAAACCAGCATCCATGGCGACGATCCACAGCTCACCTGCGCCAATCAGCACAATGAAACCGACTACAACCACCTGCATCGGCGCTGGGAAGCGCTGGGCTGGCATTACTGGTACGCGCACCGCGCCGATGGCCATACGCTGTGGCTCGCGGACAACAGCACCCTGGCGGACATGATCGCCACGGCATCCGGCGACGGCGCCATGCGTTTTCACTCCGAGTCGGGTTCCATGGAAGACGATGGCTTGCAACAGTGGCAAGCCGTGCGCCGGATCGGCTCCGGGCAGCTGACCTTGGCCAGTTTCGACTATAAGAATCCGCAGCCACGCCTTGCCAGCGGCTACTCCCTGAATCGCCAGGGCGATGTATTTGCCCACGAACTGTACGAAAACACGGGCGCCTATGGCTACAAGAATGTCGATGATGGGGAATCGCTGGCACAACGCCGCATGGAAGAAAGCGACCATCTGCGCCAGTATTTCGAGGCGGCCGGCAATCATCGTGGCGCACAGCCCGGCCTTTGCTTCCGGCTCGATGGGCATTTCAGCGCCGAGGAAAAACACTACCAGCCTGGCCAGGAGCGCCCTGACAGTATTGCCGAACGCGAATACCTGATCCTGTCAGTGGTGCATAGCGCCAGCAATAATTATCAGGTTGGCCCCAGCGCACCTTCCCACTATGTCAACAATATGGTGTGCGTGCGCCGGGACATCCGCTGGCGGCCGGGCCGTGGCTACAACAGCACACCCTGCATCGTTGCCGGCGTGCAGACGGCGCTGGTGGTCGGGCCGGCCGGGGAGGAAATCCATACCGATGCCCTGGGACGCATCCGCCTGCAATTTCACTGGGACCGCCTGGGTACATTCGATGAACGCAGCTCGCCATGGATAAGAGTCATGATGCCGATGGCGGGTCCGCAAATGGGGCAAATCGCCTTGCCGCGCGTGGGTCAGGAAGTGGTCGTGCAATTCCAGGACGGCAATATCGACCATCCCATCGTCATCGGCGTGGTCTACAACAGCGCCAATCCACCGCCATGGCAATTGCCGCAGCAACGCGCCCTGTCAGGCTTGCGCAGCCGCGAACTGGGCGCCCGCAGCGCCAACCACCTGGTGCTCGACGACACCAAGGGCTCGATCCAGGCACAGCTGCGCAGCGAGCACCAGGATAGCCGTCTGTCATTGGGCAACATCACCCGCATCGACGACAACGCCGGCCGCAAGGAGGCGCGCGGCGTGGGCTTTGAATTGGCCAGCAACGCCTGGGGCGCCCTGCGTGCCGCCAAAGGCATGCTGATTTCCACAGAAACATCAACAGGAACGGGATCAGTCAAACAGCTCGACGAAACACAAGCTCGCCTGGCGCAGGCGCGCCAACTGCAAGAGGGACTGGCCGGCATGGCTGTCGACGCGGGTGCGCAAGACAGCGCCGCTCAACAGGGCGGCGTGGCCGAATCCATCCAGCGGCAAAACGCCGCCATCAAGGGCGCCGGCGGCGATTTCCCGGAGCTGTCCGAACCACATTTGCTGCTGGCCAGCCCGGCCGGCATCGAGCTGAGCACGGCCCAGTCCATCCACCTGGCCGCCAGCGAGCATGTGGCGCTCAGCAGCAGCAAGCATATTTCACTCGCCAGCGGCGACAGCATGTTTGCCAGCATCGCCAGGAGCTTCAGCCTGTTCGTGCACAAGGCCGGCATGAAACTGATCGCCGCCAGCGGCAAGGTGTCCATTGAGGCCCACAGCGACGAGGTGGAAATTCTCGCCCAGAAAGTCTTGTCGCTGATCAGCGAAGCAGACTGGGTCAACATCAAGGGCAAGAAAGGCATCCGCCTGCACGGCGCCAACCACATGCTGGAAATCAGCGACAAGGTGCAGTTCTTCACCTCATCCCCGGTGCTCTTCAACGGCAACCTGGAGACCCTGGCGCCGAAGAGCGTGTCGCAGGAATTTAATGAGAGGCCAGTAGCTCGTTTTGACCAGGCCGTCCGGTTGTTGCAAGTCGATGGTACACCCGCCCCGGATATAGCTTTTGAGTTAATACGCGAAGATGGCCACAGAATCAGTGAAAAGAGTAGCAGTGAAGGACACACCCCAGTACAAAAAGGTGACGGTATGGATAGCTACACAATACGCTACAAGGGAGAACTTCCATGAGTGACGATACGGATCTGAATGAACACGGCAATCACCAAGGCGAGTTTCGACAGAGTGTTGGTGGATGGGCTGCATATACAGTCAACATGACAGAAATAAACGATACCATCCGACATGACGTAACCATTCCACCCAAGAAAATAATTCCTATCATATTTCTACCTGGAGTTATGGGTAGCAACTTAAGAATGACAAAAAAACGTCAAGATTACCTGAAACGACCGGATAACAGATCATGGAGGCCTGATGATATGGTAGACAAATCAGGAAATTTGGCAGTTGCAACCGGTAGCGGTTTGGGAGGTTGGTTCAGGAGTGCGTCGCCCAGAGATCGACAATTAGCTTTTGATCCGAATGAAACTGAAGTTGAGTACTATCAATACTCAATTGAAAATGAACGTTTCTTTCCGGGTGGAGACGTCACCAAAGGATCCGATGTACGTCACAACAACGTTCCCGATGATTTTCTTGGAGTTCCACCATTGATTTCTGTTAGTCCAAAAAAAAATGCACAGGTAGATGCGATTCAAAGACCTGGAGTATCGGGAAAATTCATCCCTCGTGAGATACGTGAAATGCCAGCACATATTGCACGGTGGCGTGGATGGAGCGAAGTTCTATTCGCCGGCGCCTATGGCGAAATGCTTCAAAAAACAGAATTTTTCATGAATAACATAACAAAAAAAGGACAAATTTTGCCTCATTGGAAAATTGACCCGTCCGATCAAGCCACCGGAAGATACTCATATGGTCAACAAGCCTATCCGTCTATTGCCAAGCTTTTGATAAAAAATCCAAAGGAATTTGGCGGCCTATCCGGAACACCAATTCAAAATTCTGACATGCTAAAGATTGCTCCATGTTGGTATCCGGTTCATGCGCTGGGATATAATTTTCTACAGAGCAATGCCATTTCTGCCGCTGTTATTGCCGAACGCATACGCGGCATAGTAATAGGCTATCAGGGGTGCGGCTTCAAATGCAACGAGGTTATTCTCGTCACGCATAGCATGGGAGGTTTGCTCGCCAGAGCCTTAATACATCCTAAATATGGAAATATGCTTAATGATAAGACTGTAAAAATACTTGGAATATATCATAACGTGATGCCTACCTTGGGGGCCGCCAGTGCATACAAACGCATGCGTTTCGGTTTTCAGGAAAAAAGTGGTCCATTAAATACTCTCGCAGCACAAGTTATTGGCATTGACGGCGAACACGCGACAGCGATTCTCGCAAATACGCCAGCACCTCTAGAGATGTTGCCTGGTATGGCATATGGTCAAGAGTGGCTCAAGGTTGTTGACGCAAGTGATAGATTACTCTGGAGTTGGCCACGAGGTAAGGACAGTGCGCTGGAAAGTATTTACCTGCAACCTGCGAATGCTTGGTGGAGGCTAATCAATCCCTCATGGGTGAATCCTGCAAATATTCCACTCAACAAAGGAGGAGGTATCGACAATGTCATGCAACGATTGAAAGATGCTTCCATCCTATTAAAGGAAATAGATAAAATTTTTCATCCAAATACATATGCAAGCTATTGTGCATCAAAGGAGTTCCTAAGTTATGGTGAAATTACTTTCAAAGTTATTGAAGGCTTAGAAATTAGAAACTCATCTAACCCGGAAAATATTACTCCTCCACCAAACAAGTGGAGGCTACTGACTGACGACGCAAAAGGCAACCTCACTGTGCAAGCAGGAACACGTATTTTGAAGCTAAAATTACAAGACGCAAATTCTGCTGGCGATGAAACCGTTCCGTCGGATCGTTCAGCAAGACATATACCTGGAAATAGATTTATCCACGGAGAGAAATCTGGAACCGGGTACGAACATCAAAATAGCTATACTCATCCACATGTCCTGGCATCTATGCTTTATTCAATTGTGCAAATTGCAAAAACAGCAAAATGGGAATGAACATGCCTAATCATAAAAAATTCTTCATGCTCCTAATTTCATTTTTTTTAATACAAGCAAAGGCAAATGAAATTGAACCAAACAAAATACATGAGGCAAGAAAAATGAGCAAAAATAAAATCCAAGGAAGAAAAATAGATACCCTATTCCAAAAAACAAAAAAAATATGCTTTGGAAGATACCTGATAATCCTACCAAGCGAAGCAGAATTAATAATCGGCAATTCAGCAGTGGATTTATTTAAAGGCGGCCCGGAAAATTTAAAACATCAATCAGAAATTGATATAAAAAGAATAAAATCCCTTAACTTATCCCCTGAAATTATTTACAATGGCAATGGCCCAATAGAAAACAGCTGGCAAATTCGATACTACAATAGCAGCTCAGCCAAAGAAGCTAATTTTACAATTTACCGAACATTAATAAATAAAGGGGATTTTATATTTGCCATAGGCGATGCAATAGGTGATGGCGACACCGAAAGGGCAACTGCGGAAAGACAATTCCTTCAAGCAAAGAGTCTGCGCTTGCGTGCTACAGAAGAAATTCCGGTCGAACCAGGCCTTTGCGTGGAACATGGATTCATGATTGAAAATCAGTACAAATATCAAGAAATAGACGACGTAGGTATTTATTTACCCAGCTTGCCAGATGTAACTTTCTCCATCAGTTCAAATAAGGACGCATACGGCGACTACCCGCCGAAAGAATTTGAATCAAGGTTGCGTGGAGAACTATCACTACTCAGTCGCATACAAGACGCAAAGAAGATTCAAGGCAATAACTATCCCAAGCGAACCCTGCTACGCGAGGGCAAACGCAACGTCCAGCACTGGCAGGGGGAGGAATCGCTGATACGACGAACAGATGGCGTGCACGATTTTGAATGGGCCCTGGTCGGCAAACCGCGCGATGTCGCGAATCCATCTGTGCTGGAGGTGCACATGTACACGAAGGTTGCCCACAACACCGTCGGCGCAGCCGAAGCGGCGTCGCTGACCGACGAGGAGGCCATCGCCTTGTGGGACAAGCTGCTGTCGGGCCTGAAGTTCCGCGTGAAAGTGCCGGGTGCGCCGCCGGGTTCGTATTACTTCGATCCGGACAAGCCGGCGCAGTGATGGATACACTACCCTGGCAGTAGGCCATGCTGGCGTGAAGTCATCCATTGCGCTAGCATGATCTTTTTGCCCGGAAAGCCGCCATGACCATCACCCTGCGCGCCGCCCTGCCCGACGATATCGACGCCCTGTGGGCGCTGCGCACGGTGGCCGTGCGCGTCAGTTGCGCCACGCACTATGCGCCGGAACAGATCGCCGCGTGGACGGCCTGGCCCGTGCCGGCATCGTATGCGGCCATACTGGCCGCGGGCGGCGGCATCGTCGCCATGCAGGACGACATTATCGCTGGCTACACCATGCTCAATGCGGACAAGCAGGAAGTCGATGCCGTATTCGTCGATCCCGCCCGCGGGGGACTCGGTATCGGCAAGCGCCTGCTGGCGGCGCTGGAGCAACTGGCGCGCGGGCGCGGCATCGTGCGCCTGCACCTGTCCGCGTCGCTCAATGCGGAGCCGTTTTACCGGGCCGCCGGTTTTGTTGCCTTGCGCGCAGAAGCGTATGCGCATCCCAGCGGCATCAGCCTGGCGATGGAAAAGGCGCTGGCGGACACCTGAGCCTTCAGTCGGGCACCGCGCCTGCCTCCGACTCTGCCAGGCATTGCTGCAGTTTCGCGATCAGCGCGCGCACTTCGTCGTCGCCCAGGTCCAGCGGGTCGCCCTGCGCGCCGACGGCGATCAGGCAGATGGCCGAGCCGTCGTACCAGGCGTCCAGGCGCTCATTCATATTGCTCTGACTCATGTTGCAAATCCCTCAGTAAATCAGCCGGCGCCACGATGCTGGCGCCGCATTGCGGCACTGAAAATACCGAAGCCAGCTGGTCATTGATCGCCATGCCGGGCAGCCACTTGGCCAAAAAATCGCCGAGCGCGATGGCGCGCGGCTGGAAATGCTCCCACTCGCCGCTGGCGCACGCTTGCGCAAAGGCCGCTTCCGGCCAGAACGGGATGGCGACCTTGCCGCCGGCTTGCGCCGTGGCCCAGCCGCCGTGCTGCAAGCCCCACACTTCTTGCGTATCGGCTACCTTGCGTACAAAGTAGGCATGGCGTTCGGCGGACGGCAGCCGCGCCACCTGCTTGAACTTTTCAGGATGCATGGTCTTCCCCTGCCCCGTCCCATACGCGCAACTGCGGCGTGCACCAGCCGGTCACCATGTCGAGCGCGTCCAGCGCAGCCAGCAAGTCCCTGTCGATGTCGGCGAGGATGGTTTGCGTGGTGTGCGGCATCAATCCGTCTCCCACGCGATGGCGGCCGGCCGCGCGCCGCCAGTTTTGAAAAACGCGATGCAAGCCCGCTGGCATTGTTCCACCTCCACGCACCAGGCTTCGGGATACTCGTCCACCTGGCCATTCGACAGCAGGTAGCTGCAAACGCCGTCTGCCTCCTCATCGCCCAGCGAGTGAAAACTCAGGTCATCCTGGCCCGACAGATACATCAGCCAGGCATTGCCGCCATTGCGCAGCATGCACAGGGCCGCACCCTGCTCGGCATTCGTGGCCATGGTCAGCCACAGTTCGCACTGGGCCAGCGCACGCGCGTCCAGCAGCGCCTGCTCCAGCGCGGGCACGCTATCGACCACACGCGGCTCGCCATGCAGGTTCAGTTCCATCGTCATGCTTTCTCTCCGTTCAGGTCATCCATGGCCAGCGCCGTGCTCAGATACAGCTTGCCGCTGAGGTCGTGCAGCAGGCTGCTCTGGCGCAGGCGGTCCATCACGGGGCCCTTCACTTCGGCCAGGTTCAGGCTGATGCCACGCTTGCTCAGCGTGCTGTTGAGTTCGATCAAGCCCAGCAAGGCCGTGCTGTCGATCTGGTTGACGGCCGACAGCACCAGCACCAGGTGGCGCGCCGTCGGGTGGCCGCGCAACTCGTCTTCCACCCTTTCCGTGACGGCTTCGACGTTGCCGAAGAACAGGCCCGCATCTATGCGCAGCAGCAAGACGTCTGGTAACGTTTGCGCCTCGTAGCGCTCCACGTTGCGGAAGTGCTCGCTATTCGGGATGCGCCCCAGCACGGCGATGTGCGGACGGCTGGCGCGCCAGATCAGAGTGCCCATCGACAGCAGCACGCCGATCACCACACCCGCTTCCACGCCCAGCACCAGCACGCCGGCCGTGGTCGCCAGCAGGGCCAGCGCATCGCTGCGGTCGTAGCGCCACGACAGTTTCAAGGTATCCCAGTCCAGCAGGCTGGACACGGCAAAGATGATGGTGGCCGCCAGCACGGGCAGCGGCAGCAGGGCCAGCCAGCCCGTGGGCGCCACCAGCGCCAGCGCCAGCAAGCCCGCCGTGATGATGCTGGCCAGCGGCGTGTTGGCGCCCGCCTGGAAATTGACGGCCGAGCGCGAGATGGAGCCGGTGACGGGAAAGCCTCCCGACAGCGCGCTGGCCACGTTGGCCGCGCCCAGGCCCAGCAGTTCGCGGTTCGTATGCAATTTTTCACCGCGCTTTTGCGCCAGGGTCTGGGCGGCGGACATGCTCATCAAAAAGATGATGAAGGCGATCAGCAGCGCCGGCGACAGCAAGGTGCGCCAATGGGCGCCCGAGGTAGCCAGGTTCAGGCCCGGCAAGCCGCTGGGCACGTGGCCCGTCGTCTGCACGCCGATCGCTTCCAGGCCGCCATAGGCGACGAGCGCGATGCCGGCCAGCACCAGCGCCATCGGCGCCAGGCGCGCGCCCACGTCGGCCGCCACTGGGTTCAAGCCACAGCGCTGCAGCAGGCGCGACGCGTAACGCTTGGCCAGCCACAGGAACAGCAGGCCGGACAGCCCGAGGACCAGGCTGGGCGTGTGCCAGTGCGGAATGCTGGCGCCCAGCAAGGGCGTGATCTGGCCCCAGATGATCAGGATCGCGGCGCCATTGCTGAAGCCGCTGATCACGGGGCGCGACAAAAAGCTGGCCATGAAGCCCAGGCGCAGCACGCCGCACAGCAGCAGGACCAGGCCGCTGATGAAGGCCAGCTGGGCGGCCAGCACGATATACAAGGAGGAGCCGGAGTCGGCCAGCGGTGCCAGGGCTGCGGCCGTCATCAGCGAGACGATGGCCATGGGACCCACCGATTGCGTCATGCTGCTGCCGAACAAGGCGTACAGCACGGGCGGCAAGATGCTGGCATAGATGCCCACCACGGGCGGCAAGCCGGCCACCAGCGCGTAAGCCATGCCTTGCGGCACCATCATCATGGCGACAACGATACCGGCGGTGATGTCTCCGGCCAACAGAGGACGCCGGTATTGCCTGAGCCAGAGCAGCATGAATGATCCCGAAATCTGAAAACCGAAGCCTAACATGCGCCGCGGCCGGCTGACAGGGGGTACTTGGCTGCTGTGCTCAGTCTGGCAGCAATTGCGCCTTCACGGCCTCAAGGATTTCCGCCGACAGCGCCTCGTCATCGACGCAGCGGGCCAGCACCATGGCGCCCACCATGGCGGCAAACGTGGCGATCGCCTGCTGGCGCCGTGCTTCCGGAGCGCCGTCGGGCAGCAAGCTTTGCAGCAGCGCGAACTGCTGCTGCGTGGCTTGCGTAAACGCGGGACGCGCGCCGGGCGACATGCGCGCCGCATCGACGCCCATGGCCGCCGCCGGACACCCGCCGCCGGGCTGGTCGCGGTGCCTGGTGGTCAGATAGTTCTCGATAATGGCCGGCAGCGCCCGCTGCGGGTCGTTGGCGACCTTCGCCCGCCAGCCTTCCAGCGACTTGTTCAAGGCATGCTGGCACGCCTCGATCATCAAATCTTCCTTGGACGCAAAATGGCCATAGAAGCCGCCATGCGTGAGGCCCGCGTTCTTCATCAGGTCGGCCACGCCGATGCCGTCGTAACCTTTTTCGCGGAACAATCTGGCCGCCACGTCGACGATGCGCTCGCGGTTCAGCGCCGCCTGTTCCCTGCTCACCTTCATGCTGCCTCCGCTATGATGTCAATCATCATCTAATTTTACACCCGTTTGCGCCACTCTGTTAACAAGCGCACCGTTCGATGCGGGTGCCGCGCCGATACTGGATCTTCGTTTCCACGGAGGCCAGCATGAACCAGAACAAGGACCAGTCCGCCGGTAACTTGCAGCGCGCCAGCCAGCCGGAGCAGCGCGATGCCGCCAAACCCGGCAGCGAAGCACAGATGCCATTGAAACCCCGCTTCCTGGCGCCCGACTACTGCGGCAGCGGCAAGCTGGCCGGCATGGTGGCCATCATCACGGGCGGCGATTCGGGCATCGGCCGCGCCGTGGCCGTGCTGTATGCGCGCGAAGGGGCCGATGTCGTCATCATTTACCTGAACGAACATGCGGACGCCAACGAAACGAAGCGCTATGTGGAAGCGGAAGGCCAGAGCTGCCTGTTGATACCCGGCGACGTGCGCGAGCAGGGCTTTTGCCAGCAAGCCGTCAACCAGGTGCTGGAACGCTTCACGCACATCGACATACTGGTCAACAACGCCGCCTTCCAGGAACACGCCGCATCCTTGCTGGACCTGAGCGAGGAACGCTTCGACCTCACCATGAAAACCAATGTCTACGGTTACTTTCACATGGCCAAGGCCGTGTTGCCCCATCTGCAGCGCGGTGCCTCCATCATCAACACGGGGTCCGTGACGGGTTTGCATGGTTCCAAACACTTGCTCGATTATTCCACCACCAAGGGCGCCATCCATGCGTTTACCATGGCGCTGGCCGGCAACCTGCTCGACAAGGGCATCCGCGTCAATGCCATCGCACCGGGACCCGTCTGGACGCCCCTCAACCCGGCCGACAAGACGCCCGAGGACATCGCAAAATTCGGCGCCGACACCGACATGCGCCGCCCGGCCCAGCCCGAGGAACTCTCGCCCGCCTACGTCTTCCTGGCCTCGCCCGCCTGTTCCAGCTACATCACGGGCATCGTCCTGCCCGTCACCGGCAGCGTGGGGAACTAGGCCATGGCGCGCGCATTGTGGAAAGGCGCCATCAGCTTCGGCCTCGTGCACATCCCCGTCGAGCTGATTTCAGCCAGCCTCGACCATGAACTGGATTTATCCATGCTGGATCGGCGCGACTTCGCGCCCATCGGCTACAAGCGCTACAACAAACGCACGGACAAGGAAGTCGAATGGGACGACATCATCAAGGGCTATGAATACAAGACGGACGAATACGTGGTGCTGTCCGAAGAAGATTTGAGGCAGGCAAACGTGAAGGCTACGCAAACCATCGCCATCGACACCTTTGTCGATGCGGTCGAAGTGCCGCTGACCTTTTATGCGCACCCGTATTATTTGCTGCCCGCCAAGGGCGGCGAGAAAGTCTATGCGCTGCTGCGCGAAACCTTGCGCAAGGCCAATAAAGTGGCTATCGCCAGCGTAGTCATGCGCACCAAGCAGCATTTGTGCGCGCTCGTCTGCGTCGGCGACGCCATCGTGCTCAACACCCTGCGCTACCCCGATGAGCTGCGCCCCACGGAGGACCTGGACTTGCCCGGCAGTACCCTGAAGGCGGCGGGCATTACCGACAAGGAACTCAAGATGGCCCTGTCGCTGGTGGAAGGCATGAGCGAAGCGTGGGAACCGGGGCAATACCACGACAGCTACCGCGAAGACGTGCTGGCGCTGGTCAAGAAAAAAATCAAGGCGAAACAGACCAAGACCATCACCGCGCCCGCGCCGGAACCGCAAGAAGAGCACGGCAGCAACGTGATCGACCTGGTCGCCCTGCTGCAGCAAAGCCTGGGCAAGAAGGCGCGCGCGGCCTCGTCCGCCTCCCGCAAACCACCGCCCGCCAGGCGCAAGACGGCCTGATGCTCGTAGCCCGCCCCGGATACTCTTCAATAATATAAATGCATTGACTTTGATCAAGCTTCTCGCTAGCGTATGCACACAGCCTGCCGTCCGGCAAGCCCTGTCATGCGTGCGGGAAAACAATGGATGCCGAGTTAGATCAGCTTATCCTCAGCGGCGCCCCTGGCGGCGTTGTCATCACGAATGAAGACCATGTCGTCGTGCGCTGGACGATCGGCGCGCAGCGCATCTTCGGCTATGCCAGCGATGAGGCGCTGGGCCACCCGCTGTGGGAACTGATCTCGCTGCCGGGACAGGCCGAAGCAGCCCCGCTGATCGACGAGAAACTGGCGCTGCATGGCAGCTATGACCGCGAATCGATGCGGCGGCGCAAGGATGGCGAACTCATCTACGTCGATGTGGCCTGCCAGTCCGCACGCGCCACGCCGGATGCCCCCTGCTACCTGATTTCCACCATGAAGGACACGACCTTGCTGAAAGCGGCGCGCGACGCCCAGTTTGTCGACGTGCGCTACCGGGTGCTGTTCGAATCGACGCCGGACAGCGTCATCATGGTCAACGCCACGGGCGCCATCGTGCTGGCCAACCAGCAGGCGCAGCGCCTGTTCGGCTATGCGGAAGGAGAATTGAGCGGCAGGCAAATCGATACCCTGTTGCCGCAACGCCTGCGCCACGCGCACGTGGGACACCGCGCGCGCTATTTCGACCAGCCCCGCACGCGCACCATGGGCGCCGACCTGGAATTGCTGGGTTTGCGCAAGGACAACGTCGAGTTCCCCGTCGAAATCAGCCTCTCGCCCATCCAGACGGAGATCGGCACCTTCGTCATCAGCGCCATCCGCGACGTCAGCGACCGGCGCCGGGCCGAGCAAAAGTTCCGCGGCCTGCTCGAATCGGCGCCGGACGCCATCGTCATCGTCAATGGTGATGGCGAGATCGTGCTCGTCAACTCGCAAACGGAACGCCTGTTCGGCTATTCGCGCGCGGAGCTGCTGGGACGCAATGTGGAAGTGCTGATCCCGGCCCGCTACGCGCATGATCATCCGCACCACCGGCAAGCCTTTTCCAAAGCGCCACGCGCCCGCTCCATGGGTGCGGGCCTGGAACTGTACGGCTTGCGCCGCGACGGCACCGAGTTTCCCGTCGAAATCAGCCTGTCGCCGCTGGAGACGGACGAAGGCGTGCTGGTTTCGTCAGCCATCCGCGACATCACGGAACGCAAGCGCATCGAACACACGCTCAATGAACAGAAAATCGAACTGGAGCGGGCCAGCCAGGCAAAGGACCGCTTTCTCACCAGCATGTCGCACGAATTGCGCACGCCGCTCAATGCCATCCTCGGCTTTGCCCAGCTGCTGGCCAACGAAGCGCTGCCCGCGACCGTGCTGCAAAAGCGCACCTTCGTGCAAAACATCGTCACCTCGGGCCGCCACCTGCTCACCCTGATCAATGAAATCCTCGACCTGGCGAAGATCGAGTCAGGCAGCCTGAGCCTGTCGATCGAGGCGGTGGCGCTGCCCGCGCTGATCGAGGAAGTGCGCGTGATGGTGGAAGAACAGGCGCAGCAGCGCCAGCTCGAAATGGTCTTTTCGGTCTGCGGGCCGCTGACCGTCAGGGCCGACCATACGCGCCTCAAGCAAGTGCTGCTGAACCTGCTGTCGAACGCCATCAAGTACAACCGCCCGGCCGGCAAGGTGGCGCTGGAAATCTCGCAACCCGCTGCGCAGCGCGTGCGCATCGCCATCCGCGACACGGGCAAGGGCCTGGACGACACGCAGATGGCGGAACTGTTCCAGCCGTTTAACCGCCTCGGCCAGGAGGCGGGCAGCGAGGAAGGCACGGGCATCGGCCTGGTCGTCACCAAGCGCCTGATCGAACTGATGGGCGGTGCCATGGGCGTGCACAGTTGCGTCGGCGTGGGCAGCGTCTTCTGGATCGAACTCGACACCATGGCCGCGCCGCCCGCCAGGATACCGCTGGACACGGAGGGGCTGGCCGAACCTGCTGGCGACGCCGCCGACGATGCCGGCGGCCAGGCCCTGCTGCTGTACGTGGAAGACAATCCGGCCAGCCTGCGCCTGGTGGAAGACATCATCAGCTTCCTGCCCCATCTACGCATGATCTCGGCCACCGACGCGCGCCATGGCATCGCGCTGGCGCTGGAGCGCCGCCCCGATGTGATCTTGATGGATATCAACCTGCCCGGCATGAATGGCAACCAGGCGCAGCGCATCCTGCGCAACGATCCGCGCACGGCGCACATCCCCGTCATCGCGCTGACGGCCAATGCCATGAAGGGCGACATCCACCACGGCCTGGCTGCGGGCTTTTTCCGCTACCTGACCAAACCCGTCGAGATTCCCCAGCTCAATACTGCCATCGACGACGCCCTGCAACTGGTGCGCGCCGCCCTGCCGTTCAAGCCGGAGGCGTAAAAGCCAGTTTTTTCATCGCCGCATCAAGGCCCCTGGCGCTGCGCGCATAGCCAGCCCAGGGCGCATTGCCCACGTCGAGGCGGCTGTGGACGTTGCTCACCGTCCATTGATCCCCCGCCTTCAGCTTGTCGAGTTCTTCCCAGGCCAGCGGCACGGAAATGCCCAGCCCGGAGCGCGTGCGGGCCGACCACGCGCACACGGTGGTGGCGCCGCGTCCGTTGCGCAAATAATCGATGAATATCTTGCCGACGCGGTTGGCAGGACCGCTCTTGACGACAAAACGCGCCGGTATCTGCTGCGCCATGTGCGCCACGATGGCTTGCGAAAACGCCTTGACCGTGTCCCAGTCGTATTTCGGGCGGATTGGCACGACCACGTGCAAGCCCTTGCCGCCGCTGCTTTTCAGCCAGGCGGGCAACCCCAGCTCCGTCAGGAAGGCGCGCAAGAGCACGGCCGCTTCGCGGATCGCGGGCCAGGCCACACCCTTGCCCGGGTCCAGGTCGAACACCAGGCGGTTCGGCGTGTCGTAGGCGCTGGCCAGCGCGTTTTGCGTGTGAAACTCCACCACATTCCACTGCGCCGCCGACAACAAGCCCTGTACGCTGGCCACTTCCAGCATGGCGGCATGCTCGGGATCGAGGCCGGGATCGAGCTGTTTGACACCGGGCATGGTCGACGTATCGGCGTGTTTCTGGAAAAACAGCTCGCCGCCCACGCCGGCCGGCGCGCGCACCAGCGACACGGGCCGGCCCCGCAAATGCACGAGCATCAGCTTGCCCACCAGCGCGTAATAGCGCACCAGGTCGATCTTGCGCGCGCCGCTGTCCTGGTCGATCACCCGGTCCGCATGGCTGACCTTGAAACTGGCCGGCAAGACGCCGTCCGGCGTGGCTTGATTTTGCATCGTCTTCTCCCTGTCGATCCGCTGTGCCCGCTCGCGCACGATGGCGGCCGGTTTTTTATCATCGCGCAAGCCGTGAAACACGGCATGGCGCACGGCGCCGCCACGGGTCCATTGCGCAAAACCGACCTCGGCCACCAGTTGCGGCTGGACCCAGATGGGCTGGCGCACGCCGCCCGCCTTGCCTGCGAACGGGCTGGCATCAACGGCCAGCGCATCGAGGCGGCGCCGCAAGTCGCGCAGGACCGCATCGTCAAAGCCGCTGCCCACATTGCCCGCGTAGCGCAGCTTGCCCTGCTCATCGTGCACGCCCAGCAGCAACGACCCGATCCCCTCGCGCGCGCCCTGCGGCGCCGTATAGCCGCCGATGACGAATTCCTGGCGCAGCCCGCATTTGAGCTTGATCCAGTCGCCGGAGCGCCGCGTGACGTAGGGCGAGCCGCGCCGCTTGCCGATCACCCCTTCCAGCCCCAGGCGGCAAGCGTGGGCCAGCAGTTGCCGGGGTTCGGCGTCGAGCGCGCCGCTGAAACGCACCAGCGGCGAGGCGGGCAATTGTTCCAGCAGCCCCTGCAGCAGAGCCCTGCGCGCCTCGACGGGCTGGCCCCGTAGATCATGGCCGTCGAAATACGGCACGTCGAACAGGTAATACACGATCGCGCTGGTGCTGTCCGCATCGAACGCGCGCTGCAAGGCACCGAAGTCAGGGTGGCCGCCGGCATCGTTGACGACGATTTCACCGTCATACCAGCCTGGCGGCAAGCCCATCTGTTCCAGCGCCTGCCGCAGCGGCGGCAATTTGGCCGTCCAGTCATTGCCATTGCGCGTGATCAGGGCGACCTGATCGCCATCGCAACGCGCGAGCAGGCGGTAGCCGTCGAATTTCGCCTCGAAAATCCAGTCTTGCGCGGCTGGCGGCGGCGTATCGACCAGGGTGGCCAGCTGGGGCGCCAGGGTGGCGGGCAAAGCGGCATTCGGCGGCGCGGCAGCCAACTTGCGCGCGGACAAGGCCTTGTGCTTGACGCTGCCGGGGAACTCGTCGACGACGGAAAATTCGGCGGCCGGCCGGGCAAACGCGTCTTTTTCCTTGATCAGCAGCCAGGCCGGTTTCTTTTCCTCCTTGCCCTGCATGCGCACCAGCACCCAGTTGCCCTGCATCTTGTGGCCACGCACAGTGAATTTCAGTTCGCCGGCCGCCAGCGCGGCGCGCGCATCGGGCGTGGCTGGCTGCGGCTGCCACGTTCCTTTATCCCAGATGATGACCTTGCCCGCGCCATACTGTTTTTCCGGGATCGTGCCTTCAAAACTGGCGTAGGCCAGGGGATGGTCTTCCACCTGTACGGCCATGCGCTTGTCGCGCGGGTCGTAGCTGGGGCCTTTCGGCACGGCCCAGCTTTTCAGCGTGCCATCGAGTTCCAGGCGAAAATCATAGTGTAAACGACTGGCCCAATGCTTCTGGATGACGAAGGTGAGCACCTCGCCCGCGTCCTCGCCGCCGCCTGCCGGCTCGGGCGTGACGGCGAAATTGCGCTTGGCCTGATAGGTTTTCAAAGCGGTTTTCAAGGCGGCTTTCATGGCGGACCCATGCGGTGAGGATGGCATCGAGTCTAGGCCGCCAGGGGCTGGCGCGCGGTACGCCAGCTAACAGAGTGCGTCGACGCGCGCAGGCCGTGCGGCAAGGTGCTTACGCGGCAAGTGTAAGTATTTGTAATGGCGTGTCAACGCAATTGCCGCACGGCGCGTTTTTGGCTCAGTGACAGGGGAAATGCATCTCCTGAACTACAACCCACTTCTCGAGGAACTGCACCATGAAAAAAGTAATCGCTACTCTGATCGCCGGCTTGTTCGCTACCGCAGCCTTTGCTCAAACCCCAGCACCAGCAGCGCCGGCCAAGGCCGAAGCCAAGCACACCAAGGAAGTGGCCAAAGCAGAAGCAAAAGAAACCAAGGCCGTCGTGAAAGCCGATGCGAAAGAAGCCGTCGTCGCTGCAGACGCCAAAGCCGATGTCGCCAGCGCCAAGGCTGACGCGAAAGCCACCAAGGCCAAAGCCCATCACAAAGCGAAAAAAGCCAAGGCCAAGGCTGACGAAGCCAAAACTGAAGCGACCGCGGCAGCAGCCAAATAATCGCTTCCGCGCGTTTTCCGCGCCACAAGAAAAGACAGCTTCGGCTGTCTTTTTTCGTTTTCATTACTGCATCATGCAAGAACACCTGCTAAAACACCTGATTGTAAGAAAGTGTAAACAAGGTCAACGGTAAGCTTCCGGGGCGCGTTTTATGCTCAGTGACACGGGAATCATCCCGGCACCAACAGACATACCAGACAAACCACCACCGAGGACTGCACCATGAAAAAAGCAATTGTTACCCTGATCGCCGGCCTGTTCGCTACCGCTGCCTTTGCCCAAACGCCTGCAGCGCCAGCAGCCTCGGTTCCTGCCAAAGTGGAAGCGGCCCACACCAAGGCCGTCGTGAAAGCGGACGCCAAGGAAGCGCAAGCCGTCGTGAAAGCCGATGCGAAAGAAGCGAAAGCCGTCGTCGCAGCGAAAACGGAAGTGGCCAGCGCCAAAACGGAAGCGGCCAGCACGAAAGCCAAGGCCCACCACAAGGCCAAGCACACCAAGGCCAAGGCCGATGCAAAACTGGCTTCGGCCACCGTTGAAGCGGCACCAGCAGCAGCCAAGTAATCCTCGACACACCATCACTTACCACTTGCCAGGAAAATACAATGAAAAAAGTTATCGCCACCCTCGTCGCCAGCCTGTTCGCTACCGCAGCCTTCGCCCAAACCCCTGCAGCCCCGGCTCCGGCCAAGGCGGAAGCGGCCCACACGAAAGCCGTGGTCAAGGCGGAAGCCAAGGAAACCAAGGCTGTCGTGAAAGCCGATGCCAAGGAAGCGGTGGTCGTCGCCGATGCGAAAGCCGATGTCGCCAGCGCCAAGGCCGATGCCAAAGCCACCAAGGCCAAGGCCCATCACAAGGCCAGCAAGGCCAAAGTGAAAGCGGATGCAGCGAAAGCGGCAGAAACCGTTCCGGCAACGCCAGCACCAGCGAAGTAATCGCGAACACAGTCATGGGAGCGCGTCCGCCGGGTCTGCGCTAACGTGGCCAATTCGCCTGCAATACCAGGGACAGCTTCGGCTGTCCTTTTTGCATGTTGCCTCTTGCACTGCGCCTTCATGCAAACTTCATCGAACAGGCCAGCTTGTGCGCGACAAAGCGGCGCAGATGAGGGACACTGGCACTCCGACTATTGCCACGAAGCCCAGCCCATGCGCCACCTGCCCTTGCTATTGATTGCCGCCCTGTGCCTGCCCTGCGCCGCCAATGCACAAGACACCCCCACAACCCTGGAACAAGTCCTGCAAGCCCAGGACCACGACAGCCATGGCGACTTGCGCGCCGTCGTTGTGCTGCGCGATGGCGCCATCGTGGCCGAACGCTATTACAACGGCGAGACAGCCGAGACCCTGCACGACATCCGTTCGGCCGGCAAGAGCATCACCGCGCTGCTGGTCGGTGCCGCCGTGGCGCGGGGACAACTGGCGACAACAAAAACCGTGGGCGACTACTGGCCCGAAATCGCTGGCAGCCCCGCCGGCAAGGTCGTCCTCGACGACTTGCTGACCATGCGCTCGGGCCTGGCCGCCTTCGACGAAGACGAGCAGTCGCCCGGCAATGAAGACAAGCTCGATGCCGCGTCCGACCCCGCCGCCTTCGTGCGCGGCGTGCCGGCGGCCACGGCGCCGGGCGGCATCTACCGCTACAACTCGTTGGGTTCGTACATTGCCGGACGCGTGGTGGAAAACGCCAGCGGCGCCGACCTCGAAGATTTCGCCGCCAAGGCGCTGTTCGCTCCACTGGGCATCACGCGCTGGAGCTGGGGCTGCGACGTGGCACACCACCCGAAAGGACAGGGCAATCTGTCGCTGCGCGCACGCGATACGGCGAAAATCGGCCAGATGGTGCTCGACGACGGCGTGTTTGAAGGGCGAAGAGTGATCGACGCCGCCTGGCTGCAAGCCGCGCTGGCGCCGCGCGTGGCCATCGGCGCCGTCGACCGCTACGCCGACAGCTACGGTTATTTCTGGTATGCGAAGACGCAGGACATCGACGGACAGCAGATTGCCGTGCATTTCGCCTCGGGCAATGGCGGCAACAAGATCTATGTGATACCGGCGCGCCGCATGATCGTCAGCATCGCATCGAGCGCCTACGGCAAGGCGCATGGGCAGCGCCGTTCGGAAGACATCCTCAAAGCTATCCTGAAGGCGGATGCAACGCAGATGTAAGCGTTTGTAATGACCGTCAACGCAAGCGTCCCGGGGCGCGTTTTAAGCTCAGTGACACGGGAATCATCCCGGCACCAACAGACTTACCAGACAAACCACCACTGAGGACTGCACCATGAAAAAAGTTATCGCTACCCTGATCGCCGGCCTGTTCGCAACTGCAGCCTTCGCCCAAACGCCTGCAGCTCCGGCAGCACATGCTACCGCAGCAGCCTCGGTTCCCGCCAAAGTGGAAGCGGCCCACACCAAGGCCGTCGTGAAAGCGGACGCCAAGGAAGCGCAAACGGTCGTCAAAGCGGACGCGAAAGAAGCGAAAGCAGTCGTCGCCGCGAAAACGGACGTCGCCAGCGCCAAAGCGGAAGCGGCCACCACCAAGGCCAAGGCCCACCACAAAGCCAAGAAAACCAAGGCCAAGGCTGACGAAAAGCTGGCATCGGCCACCGCCGAAGCGGCTCCAGCCAAGTAATTCCGACACACGTTACTGACCACACATACCAAGGATATTAAAATGAAAAAAGTTATCGCCACCCTGATCGCCAGCCTGTTCGCCACCGCCGCTTTCGCCCAGACGCCAGCCGTCGCGCCAGTCGCACCAGTGGCACCGATTCCTGTCGTCGCCCCTGTCGTCAAGGCCGAAGCGCCGGCAGCCGCCGTCAAGCCGGCCACGCACAAGAAAGCCAAGCATCACAAGGCAAAGAAAGCCGCACCGGCAACGCCAGCAGCTCCGGCCGCAGCAGCAGCTTCCGCACCGGCAGCAGCGCCAGCCAAGTAATCAAGGCCGCGCAAGCCAAAAAGACAGGGTTTTCCCTGTCTTTTTTTTCGCCCGCTTTTTCGTGTCTTTATTTCGGCATCAGCACCGTGTCGATCACATTGATCACGCCATTCGACTGATACACATCATAGGTGCTGATGTTGGCGCTGTTGCCGCCCTCGTCCATCACCACGATATTGTGCATGCCATTCATGGCGAACATCAGCTTGCCCCCGCTGGCCGTGGGCAAAGTGGCTTTACCATCATGCATCTTGATTTCCCTGGCCAGCGCCTTGAAGTCGTATTTGCCGGGAACCACGTGGTAGGTGAGGATTTTCGTCAGCGTCGCCTTGCTTTCCGGCTTGACCAAGGTCTCGATGGTGCCGGCCGGCAGTTTGCCAAACGCCGCATTCGTCGGCGCGAACACGGTAAACGGCCCCTTGCCTTTCAGGGTATCGACCAGACCGGCTGCCTTGACGGCGGCGACCAGGGTCGTGTGGTCGGCCGAATTGACGGCGTTATCGACGATGTCCTTGGACGGATACATGCTCTGGCCACCCACCATGGTCGTCATGTCGGCGGAAAAAGAGGTGCTGGCGGCCAGCATGGAAGTGAGGAACAATGCTGCGGGGATGAAGGTGCGCATGATGATATCTCCTGGATGACTGCGTTTGCGTGATTGCAGGAGTACTTACGCGGCCTGTCCGCAAACGGATTCAACTGATTGTCTACGCAAGCTATAAAAAAACGGCGCCGTGCAAGCGCACGACGCCGTTCCTGATAGGCATCCCTTGCCGCGGGCCGGACACTCCAGCCCGCGGTGCCGGGAAACTAGTTGGCCGCGACCTGCGGCTCCGTCTCGCCCCAACCGCCGCCCAGGGCGCGGATCAGCGCCACCGTGGTGACGGCGCGGTTGCCACGCAGTTGCACGGCGTTGCGCTCGATGGCAGCCAGGTTGCGCTGCGCGTCGAGCAGATCGAGGTAGCTGGAACGGCCCGCGTCGTACAGCTTTTGCGCCAGGTCGGCCGAACGGCGCGCCGAGACGACGGCTTCGTCGATCTGCTGCGTCTGGCCCGACAGGATGCGCAGGCCGGCCAGGTTGTCTTCCACCTCGGCGAAGGCCACCAGCACGCTCTGGCGATACGTCGCCACCGACTCTTCCAGCTGCGCTTCGCTGCGGCTCACGGCAGCTTTATTGCGGCCGCCGTCGATGATCGGCATCGACATCAGGGCGCCCAGCAGCCAGGAGCGGCTGCTCCACTTGAAGATGTCCGAGAAGGTATCGGACGCGCCGCCGCCGGAAGCGTTCAGGCTCAAGGCGGGGAACATGGCCGATTTCGCCACGCCG
This sequence comes from Janthinobacterium sp. UMAB-60, assembly GCF_900095235.1. NCBI lineage: Bacteria > Pseudomonadati > Pseudomonadota > Betaproteobacteria > Burkholderiales > Oxalobacteraceae > Janthinobacterium > Janthinobacterium sp. UMAB-60. The sequence continues at coordinate 167,116 of NZ_LT607487.1, read as the reverse complement.
ATGCGCGCATTCGACGCTTCCATGGTGCGCTGCGCCGACGCGATGTCGGGACGGCGCTCCAGCAGGGACGACGGCATGCCGGCCGGGATCACGGGCAGGAAGCCGCTGTCCTGCAGCGGGTTGACGCTCGCCGTGAAGCTGGCGGCAGGTTTGCCCAGCAGGACGGCCAGCGCATGCTCGCCGGTGGCGCGCTGGCGCTGCAGGCCGATGGCTTCGGCGCGCACGGTCGACAGCTCCGTGCGGGCACGCGACAGGTCGAATTCGCCGATGTCGCCCAGGTCGTAGCGGCGCTGGTTCACATGCACGCTCTCCTCGCGCAGGCGCACCGTCTGTTCCAGGGTCGCCAGCTCGGCATCCGTAGCGCGCAGCTGGAAGTAGGTTTGCGCCACGTCGGCCTGCAGCGACAACAGCACGGAACGGTACGTCGCTTCCACGGCCAGCGCATCGCTGCGCGAGGCGCTGACGTTAGCCGCCACCCTGCCGAACAGATCGACTTCGTAGCTGGCCGTCAGGCTGGCCTGGTAGACGTTGGTGGCCGCCACCGGCGCGCCGTTCGGCAAGCCGAGCGACACGGCCGAAGCGCGGTTGCGCTGGCCGCCCACGTTCACGCCCACTTGCGGGATGCGGTCCGCTTCGGCGATGCCGGCAATCGCCCTCGCCTGCTTGACGCGGGCGGCGGCCACCGCCAGGTTGGCATTCGCCTGCGTGGCTTCGTTGATCAGGCTGGTCAGGGCCGGATCATTGAAGGCCAGCCACCATTCGCCGCGCGCCTGGCGCTCGGCGGGCACGCCCTGCTTCCAGCGCGTGCCGTCGGCCGCCGTCTGCACGGCGGGCGCTGGCGCTTCCTTGAACGCCGTGGGCGTGTCGATCTGCGGCTGCTTGAACTCGGGCGCCGCGCAGGCGGCCAGCAGGACTGCGGCGGCCATGGCGCTCAAGACGGGCGCCGCGCGCCGGATGATTGCATTGGTTTTCAATATATATCTCCTTCCAGGTCCAGCGCTGGCGCAGCGCTTGGCTTGGCGACAGCGACGGCTGGTTTTTTCTCAAAACGCTGCGCCAGGGTGCGCAGCAGGACGTAGAACACGGGCGTCAGGAACAGGCCGAAGAAGGTCACGCCCAGCATGCCGGCGAACACCGCCACGCCCATCGCATGGCGCATTTCGGAGCCGGCGCCGTGCGAGAACACCAGGGGCACCACGCCCATGATGAAGGCGATCGACGTCATCAGGATCGGACGCAGACGCAGACGGCACGCTTCCAGCGCCGCTTGCACGACGGTGCGGCCATGCTCTTCCAGTTCGCGGGCAAATTCCACGATCAGGATGGCATTTTTTGACGCCAGCCCCACCAGCACGAACAGCGCGATCTGGGTAAACACGTTGTTGTCGCCGCCGGTGAGTTTCACGCCAAGCAAGGCGCAGAGGATCGACATCGGCACGATCAGGATCACGGCCAACGGCAGGGTCCAGCTTTCGTACTGGGCGGCCAGCACCAGGAACACCAGCAGCACGCACAGCGGGAAGACATAGATCATCGTATTGCCGGACAAGATGTCCTGGTAAGTCAGCTCCGTCCATTCATACGAAATCCCTTGCGGCAGCACTTCCTTGGCGATGCGCTCCAGCGCGGCTTGCGCCTGGCCGCTCGACACGCCAGGGGCGGCGCCGCCGTTGAAGTCGGCTGCGGCATACGCGTTGTAGCGCTGCACGCGGTCGGGACCATAGCTGTCCTTGACGCGCATCAGCGACGACAGCGGAATCATTTCGCCTTTGTTGCTACGCACCTTCAGCTGCGCGATATCCTGCGCATGCGAACGGAACACCGCATCGGCTTGCACGCGCACCTGGTAGGTGCGGCCAAACTGGTTGAAGTCATTCACGTACAGCGAACCGAGGTTGATCTGCAAGGTCTGGTAGATGGTCGCCAGCGGCACGCCCATCTGCTTGGCCTTCACGCGGTCGACGTCGGCGAACAGCTGCGGCACGTTGATCTGGTAGCCCGAGAACACACCCGCCAGTTCCGGCGTCTGGTAGGCCTTGGCGGCCAGCGCCTGGGTGGCGTTGTACAGCGCGTCGTAACCGAGGTTGCCACGGTCCTCGATCATCATCTTGAAGCCGCCGATGGTACCGAGGCCGTTGACCGGCGGTGGCGGGAAGACCATGATGAAAGCGTCCTGGATGCCGCCCAGGCGCTTGTTGATCTCGGCCGCGATGGCGCCGCCCGACAATTCCTTGCTGGTGCGTTCGTCGAACGGCTTCAGGGTGGCGAACACGATGCCGGCGTTCGGCGCATTGGTGAAGTCGTTGATCGACAGGCCGGGGAAGGCAATGGTCGATTCGACGCCGGGCACCGACTTGATGACGTCGGACATGCGGCGCACGACATCTTCCGTGCGGTCCAGCGAGGCGGCGTCAGGCAATTGCGCAAAACCCACCAGGTATTGCTTGTCCTGCGCTGGCACGAAGCCGGCAGGCACGGACTTGAAGGTGAAGATGGCGGCGACGACCAGCAGCGCATACACGCCCAGCGAGGCGCTCTTGCGGCCCAACACGCCCTTCACGCCCGCTTCATAGCGGTGCGAAGCGCGGCCGAAGAAGCGGTTGAACCAGGCGAAGAAGCGGCCGAAGAGCATGTCCATGCCGCGCGTCAGCGCGTCTTTCGGCGCATCGTGCGGTTTCAACAGCGCGGCCGACAGGGCTGGCGCCAGGGTCAGCGAGCTGAAAGCGGAAATCACGGTCGAAATGGCGATCGTCAGCGCGAACTGGCGGTAGAACTCGCCCGACAAACCTGGCACGAAGGCGATCGGCACAAACACGGCGCACAGCACCAGGGCGATGGCGACGATGGGACCGCTGACCTCTTTCATGGCCTGGATGGTGGCGTCGCGCGGCGACAGGCCTTCCTCGATGTTGCGCTCGACGTTTTCCACCACCACGATGGCGTCATCGACGACGATACCGATGGCCAGCACGAGACCGAACAGCGACAGGGTGTTGATCGAGAAGCCAAAGCCCAGCATCACGGCAAAGGTACCGACGATCGACACGGGAACGGCCAAGAGCGGAATGATCGAGGCGCGCCAGGTTTGCAGGAAGATGATCACCACCAGCACCACCAGGGCGATCGCTTCGAGCAGGGTATGGATCACGGCTTCGATGGACGAGCGCACGAACTGCGTCGGGTCGTACTCGATGCGGTATTCCACGCCTTGCGGGAAGTCTTTTTTCAGCTCCTCCATCTTGGAACGCACGTCGGACGACAATTGCAGCGCGTTGGCATTCGGTGCCTCGAAAATACCCATGCCGACGGCCGGATTATTGTTCAGCAGTGAACGCAGCGAGTAGCTGTTGGCGCCCATTTCCACGCGCGCCACGTCTTTCAGGTGCGTGATGGCGCCGTCGGCATTGGTGCGCACGATGATGGCGCCGAATTCCTCGGGCGTCTGCAGACGGCCCTGGGTATTGACGGTCAGCTGGAAGTCCGAGTTCTTCGCTGGCGAGGCGCCGATCACGCCGGCGGCCACCTGCACGTTCTGCTCGCGAATCGCGTCGACGACGTCATTGGCCGTCATGCCGCGCGCCGCCACTTTTTGCGGGTCGAGCCAGATGCGCATGGCATAGTCGCCGGCGCCGAAGATCTGAATGTCGCCCATGCCGGGCAAACGGGCCAGTTGATCCTTGACGTTCAGCACCGCGTAATTGCGCAGGTACATATCGTCATAGCGCTTGTTCGGCGAGACCAGGTGCACCACCATGGTCAGATTCGGCGAGGACTTGACGGTCGTCACGCCGATCTGGCGCACTTCCTCGGGCAGGCGCGGCAAGGCGCGCTGCACGCGGTTCTGCACCTGCGTCTCGGCCTGCTCGACGTTGGTGCCGATCTTGAAGGTCACGGTCAGCATCATCGAACCATCGGATGTGTTTTGCGAGGACATGTAGAGCATGTTCTCGACGCCGTTGATCTGCTCTTCGAGCGGCGCGGCGACGGTTTCGGCGATCACTTTCGGGTTGGCGCCCGGATATTGCGCGCGCACCACCACCGATGGCGGCACGACGTCGGGATATTCGGAGATGGGCAGGCCGAATATCGACAGCAGCCCGGCCACGAATATGACGATCGACAGCACCGCCGCGAAAATCGGCTTGTCGATGAAAAAGCGGGAAAAGTTCATGTTTATTCCTTGGAAGTCGATGCTGCCTTGGCGGCGATCTTGGCGTCTTTTACTTCAGGTTTGGCTGGGGCGACGGGCGCGGTCGGGTCGAAATCCATGGCCACCATCTGCGGCGTCACGGGCGCGCCGGGGCGCACGCGCTGCAAGCCGTTGACGACGATCTTTTCGCCCGCTTTCAAGCCTTCGCGCACCACGCGCAAGCCGTCCGAGTTCGGGCCCAGCTTGACGGCGCGGTATTCGGCCTTGTTGTCAGCGCCTACCACGTAGACGTATTTGCGGCTCTGGTCCGTGCCGACGGCGCGGTCGCTGATCAACAGCGCCGTGCTTTGCGCGTGCGGGCCGTTGCCGCCGTCAAGCTGGATGCGCGCGAACAGGCCGGGCACCAGCTGGCGCTCTGCGTTGGCGAAGGTGGCGCGCATGCGCACGCTGCCCGTGGCCGGGTCGAGCTGGTTGTCGACGAATTCCAGCTTGCCTTCGTGCGGGAAGCCCGTTTCGTTGGCCAGGCCCACCTTGACGGTGACGGGCGTGCCCTTTTGCGCCGTGCCGGCCACACGCAGATACGTATCTTCATCGCCGTCGAAGCTGGCGTAGATGCGGTCCGTCGACACCACCGAAGTGAGGATGGCGGAAGCGTCGATCAGGTTGCCGACGGTAATTTCGGCCTTGCTGACACGGCCGCTGATCGGTGCCTGTACCTGCGTGTACGACAGGTTCAGCCTGGCCGCTTCATACGCGGCTTGCGCCGAGCGGGCGTTCGCGTCCAGCTCTTTCAGGCCCGAGGCCTTTTCGTCGAATTCACGCTGGGCGATGGCTTTTTCGGCCAGCAGCTTTTCAGCGCGCGACAGTTCCAGCTTGGCCAGTTCGGCCTTGGCGCGGGCCGAGGCGGCAGTGCCTTCGGCGCGCGACACTTCGGCCTGGAACGGGCGTGGATCGATGACGAACAACACCTCGCCCTTTTTCACTTCGCTGCCCGGCTTGAAATTGACGGCGGTGATGAAGCCGCCGACTCTCGAGCGGATTTCCACGCGCTCGATCGCTTCCAGGCGACCCGAGAATTCCTGCGTTTCCGTGATCTGTTTTTCCACCACGGCGGCGGCCGAGACGGGTGGGCCGCCGGCCGCTGGCGCGTCGGGCACCTTGCTGTTGGCCGAATCGCAGCCGGCCAGGCTCACGGCCACCAGTCCTGCCAGCGCGAGCGAGGCAGCCAGGGGCTTCAGCAGAGTGGAAAATTGTTGAACGTTTTTCATTTTATTTCCCTGTTTTATGAAAATTTCTAATGGTATGAGCGGCAGGAAGCAACCCAACTGAAAAAGTGAATGGTGGTGCCATGGCGCCCGACGGCGCTCGATCAAAGGTAAACAGGCCGCCAGCAGCGTAAAAGCGGACGGGGACGACGAAGCCGGCTGTGCGAGCGCACAACGCAGACAAGATGGGAACTACACTGCGTAGTGTAGCAACCGAAACTCAAAAAGTAAACTAGTTAGTGTAAGTTTTTTTGCGGTACCGCAGATGGCGGCCTCATGACTCGGGCTCTTGCCCCAGTCCGGCGACAAAGCTGGCTATTTCACTCAATACCTGCACCTTGCACGCGCACTCATTACGCGCGCCAGCGTCTTGCAGCGGCGCGGCGGCCATGCGCCGCACGGTGGTCTTGATGCCGCAGGCGATCAGTTTGCTGCCGTATTGTTCAGCCTCGTCGCGCAATGGGTCATCTTCGCTGGACAAGATCAAGGCTGGCGGCAGGTTCTTCAGGCGGCTCGACTGCAATGGCGACGCGTAAGGATGGGTACGGTCAGCGGCATTCGGCAGGTAGCCGCGGTAGGCGGCGGCGCACTGGTCGGCTACTTCCGCCAGGTCGGGGCATGTGGGCAAGCTGCGCATCGAGCAGGTCGACAGGCCGGGGTCGAGCATGGGCATGATCAGCACCTGGCCCGCGAGGGGCGGTCCGCCCCGGTCGCGCGACATCATCGCGCACACGGCGGCCAGGTTGGCGCCCGCTTCGATGCCCGACACCACCATCTGCTTGCCCGTCCAGCCCAGCTTGGACTTGTTCTTTTTTGCCCACAGCAACACGGCATGCGCGTCTTCCACGGCGGCGGGGAATGGCCGCACCTTCGCCAAGGTATAGTTCGCGGCCAGCACCACGTGGTCCGGGTTGCTCAGCACGAGGCAGCGCAGGAAGTCGTCCGCGTCCTCCAAGTCGCCGGCGACGAAGCCGCCACCGTGGAAGAAGACGATCAGGCTCGATTGCCTGGCGCCCGGCACACCGGCCGTGTAGACGCGCGCGGCGAGCGCATCCTGCGCGCCCTGCACCTCGATGTCGCGTATCTTCAGCGCCTGGCCAGGTGCCAGCTCGGCCGTGGTGTCGGCAACGCTCATTGCGCCACCATCGGCTGCACGGCAACATCGAGCACGGTGTCGTTCAGGCACAACAGGGCGACACCGCCCACTTCATGGGTCAGGGCGCTATACGCACTGGCTTCGCTTTGCGCCGCCAACGAGTATGCATCCGTCGATACCATCGCGGCCAGAGCGAGCGAGCTCATAGCGAGAGCGAACACTGCAAAGATTCCATTCCGATGACCCATGATTTTTCTCCTGTTGTACTTCCTGCGGCATCACTTATGCTGCAGTACAACAACTATAGACTTGATCTACAATCTGATAAAGAGTGCAATGACGAATTGATTGTTCAAAATTACGAACAATCGCGCATAACATGATAAGGAATCAAGTGAACAAGCTGCAAGCCATGGAAGTTTTCATCCAAGTCGTCGATGCGGGCGGCTTTACGCGCGCGGCGGAAAACATGCAGTTGCCGAAAGCCACCGTATCGACCTTGATCCAGGCGCTGGAAGCGAGCCTGTCGGTCAAGTTGCTCAACCGCACCACGCGCCACGTCAGCATCACCTCCGACGGCGCCGCGTATTACGAACGCTGCGTGCGCATCCTGTCCGACGTGCGCGAAGCGGAGGAGTCGCTGTCGCGCACGCGCTTGAGCCCCAGCGGACGGCTGCGCGTGGATGCGCCCACGGCCCTGGCCAGCGAACTGATCATCCCCGCCCTGCCCGACTTCTTTGCCCGCTACCCCGACATCTCGCTGGAACTCGGTTGCAGCGACCGGCCCGTCGACCTGATCGAGGAAGGCGTCGACTGCGCCGTGCGCGGCGGAGAATTGGGCGACCTGAACCTGATCGCGCGCCGGGTCGGCGTGCTGCATTTCATCACCTGCGCCGCGCCCGGCTATCTGGCACGCTATGGCACGCCGCTGCATCCGAACGACCTGGCGCAGCACCGGGGCGTGAATTTCTTCTCCTCCAAGACGGGTAAAACGTTTGACTGGGATTTCACGCGCGCCGGCGAACGCATCCAGATGTCCATGCCCAGCCATATCGCCCTGAACGACTCGAACGCCTACGCGGCGGCCGGCCTGGCGGGCCTGGGCATCGTGCAAATGACGCATTTCATGCTTGCGCCCCTGATGGAACAGGGCAAAATGGTGGAATTGCTCGATGAATGGGAATCCGACCCGCTGCCCATCCACGTGATCTATCCGCCCAACCGCCATCTGTCCGCCAAGGTGCGCGTGTTTGTCGAATGGGTCGCCGACATGTTTACCAACCACCCGGCCACGCAACTGAAGGGCAAGAGCAATCTTCCCGCGCGTGCCGCCCAGACCGAGGCCCAGCCATGACTGCAGCAAGCACATCGTCCCACCGCATCGTCTTTCTCGACCGCGACAGCCTGATCGCCAATGTGCGTCCGCCCGCGTTCGGGCACAGCTGGGAAGAGTATCCGCACACCAAGGGCAGCGAACAGACGGTGTCCCGCCTGCAAGGCGCCAGCATCGCCATCACGAACAAGGTGCCGCTGCGCGCGGCCGAGCTGGACCAGTTGCCGGACCTGAAAATGATCGCCGTGGCCGCCACCGGCACGGATATCCTCGACTTGCCCGCCTGCCGCGAACGGGGCATCGTCGTCGCAAATATCCGCGACTATGCGCGCGCCACCGTGCCCGAGCATACGCTGGCCCTGATGCTGGCCCTACGCCGCCAGCTGGTCGCCTACCGGGCCGACGTGGAAGCAGGCCTGTGGCAGGCATCGGAGCGCTTCTGCCTGTTCGGCCACCCGATCCGCGACCTGGCCGGCAGCCGCCTGGGTTTGCTCGGTTACGGCGCGCTGGGCAAGTCCGTGGCCCAGCTGGGGCGCGCCTTCGGCATGCACGTCATCGTGCACAACCGCTCGCCCATCGAGGACGACGGCGTGACGCAGGTGAGCTTCGACGAATTGCTGGCCACTTCCGACGTACTGAGCCTGCACCTGCCCCTGACGGACAAGACGCGCAACATCATCGGAGCAAAAGAACTGGCGCGCATGCAGCCGACTTCGCTCTTGATCAACACGGCGCGGGGCGGCCTGGTCGACGAAGCGGCGCTGGCCCAGGCATTGACGAACGGCGTGATCGCCGGCGCCGGTTTCGACGTGTTATCAAAGGAGCCGCCGCCGCCCGACAACCCGCTTTTAAATTTGCGCCTGCCCAACTTCATCCTCACCCCGCACACGGCCTGGGCCAGTGGCGAGGCCATGCAAAAGCTGGCAGACATCCTGATCGGCAACGTGGAAGCGTTCGAACGCGGTGCTCCCGTGAACGTGGTGGCATGAGCGTCTGGCACGAACTCGATGAATTGCTGGGACTGGACGACGATGAATACGACCGCCTCGACCTGTTTCAGGAGGCGGACGAGCTGATCGGGCAGCTGCGCACCGCCGATGTGCCCGCGCTGCTGGCCCTGTGGCAGACGCGCAGCCTGTGCTGGCAGCAGCGTTTCACGCAAGCAAGTACCAACATCGACGGCGCCGTACTGCGCGCTCTGCTGGCCGGTTTGCTGCAGATCAGGGAGACGACCCACGGCGTGTTCGAACTGATGTCGCGCCTGCCGGCGACAGCCGACCATTCCCCGCTCAGCGATGCGCTGCTCGCTTACGCCGAGCAAGCCTGGCATGCGCAGGGGCCGGCAAGCCACCGGCAAATCCAGATCAGTTGCTGGAGCTGCGGACTGTCGGGCCGGCTGCTGAAGCGGCTCGGTTTGTCCTCATGGAAAGACGCGGGCTTGTAAGCACTATGGCGCGGCGGGACGCTCAAAGCTGAAACCCGGCGCGTAAGCGTGATAGCCGTCGAAATCGCCCTTGCCGATGGCCGCGCCAGCGCTGCGGGCGATCGCATACGCCATGCTGAAGTGAAAATAGAAATTCGGCAGGATGTACAGATTCATATACTCACCGGCCGGCAAGGCGATGTCGGCGAAACCGGCGCGGTCGCGGCAGAGGCGGTCAGGCGGTCCGTCAAAGCGCTCTACGGGAATCGCCTGGAGGTAGCGCATGGTCTGCGCGATCTGCTCCTGCAGGGTGGCGGCGGCGCTGAAATCGGCCACCTCCAGCCCTGCCAGCGGGCAGCAGCCGCGCAGGAAAAAGCTCACGGCCGCGCGCACTTGCTGGGCGAACGGCAGCATGTCCGGGTGCAAACGCGCCGCCAGCAGTTGCGGCGCCGTGCCGGTCTTGTCGAGCATGGCGGACAGCTGCGCCAGCGAGCGGCAAAAGATGGTGGCGGGGTGGATCTGCATCACGTCCTTCATGACTGGCCTTCTTGCGCGGCGACCTTCTTCAGCACGCGGATCAGCCTGCGTTCGTGGCGGCCCACGGCGTCCCAGTCCCAGGCATCGGGCGAACCGAATGCCGGGTAATGGGCTTGCCATTTTTCCGCGCGCGTCTGCGAATTGGCGCCCACGTTCGAGTCCGGGCCCTTGCCGCTGGAGAGGCGCAGGTAGACGCGGATGACGCCCCAGCCTTCGCACACATAACGATACGTGAGGCCGCCGCACTGGGCCGGGTCGAGCGCGATGCGGGTCGGGGCAAAATGCCCGCCCATGTCCGGGTAATGCACGGCCAGCAGCACCTCGCTGGCCCCTGCGGCCTCCAGCCTGGCCGCATACGCGCACAGCTCGGCGGGCGAATGAAAATGCAGCGTTTCCCGTTCCGCCTCCGAATACACCTCTGCCACGGCCGCGCCGGACTTGGCGAAGATTGCCTCGGCCATGGCCGCGATACCTGCTGTTGATAATCCCACTGTGCCTGCCTTTCCTGTTGGGTTACGCCATGCGCCGCCATTCTGGCATGGCGTCAACGGCGATGGCGGCTGAAAAATTCCCACATCACCTCGTTCGCATCGATGGCGCGCGTGGTCTTGCCGATGGGTAGGCCAACATTGAAGGCGTCGGCGCCGGGCCACGTGTGGCCGCCGTCCTTGACGGTGAGCAAGGCCACCTGCTGCGCGCCATTGCCCTGCTCCACATGCGTCACTTGCGTATCGTCACCTGGCACGGTGGCTAGCATGCGCGCCGGTGGCGCGGCGCCTTCGAGGCGGTTTTGCTTGCGCCAGTAGGCAAACGTGTCCTCGGCGGATAGATAGCCGCCATCCTTGCCCCCATACAAGACCACCTGGTCAGCCGTGCCCTGTATCAACAGCATGCCCACCGGCGAAGGTACGGCGTGGTGGGCGATGACGGGCACGGGCATCGGCGCGCCCACGGAAGCGACGGCCGCGAATTGCTGCGGCAGCTCGGCCGCCAGTCGCAAGGCAAAGAAGCCGCCGCGCGACAGGCCCGTCGCATACACGCGTTTGTCATCGATGCGGTAATCCTGTTTGAGCTTGCTTAGCATCGCTTGCGTAAAACCGACGTCATCCGTACCGGCCAGGTAATCCATGCCAAAGCCCACGTTCCAGTCCTGCTTGATACCTTGCGGATACACAACGATGAACTGGTGCCGCTCGGCCGCCTTGTTCATCTGGGTGTACAGCATCTGTTCCGCCATGCTCATGCCGCCGCCATGGAAATTGAAGACGACGGGAAACGCTTGCTGCGGCTGGCGTTGATAAGCGGCGGGCGTATAGACGATGTAGCGGCGTTTTTCGTCTTTGTGAACGAGGCTGGTCACTTGCGCCAGCGCAGGAATGCAAGTGCAGGCCAGCACCAGCAGGCTGATAAACAATTTCATGCGGCTTTCTCCGTTGATCAAGAGCTTGCAGCTTACGCAAGCGCCGGTGAAATCGCGGTGAAATCCGGCGCCTTTATTGCACCACCATGATGGCGACACGGTACTCCCTCTCGCCGGGATGGAAAGCAATGTCCCAGCGCATGGCTTGTGCCAGGCGCAGCAGCAGGTTCTGTCCATGCGCAAAGCCCTGGACGCGCCGTGGCCGCCCCGCCGGCAGCGTATTGCCGATGCTCAGGCAGCCTTGCGCAAACGTAATACTGATGCGGCAGGCCGGGCCGCCATGGAACAGGGCATTGGCCAGGCAATTATTGATGAGCAACATCGTCAGCTGTCCGTTGCCGAGCACCTCCAGCCGCTCGGGCAGCTCCAGGGTCAGCAGGCTGGCATCCCAGGGATGGTCGTCCAGCAGGCGCAGCAGGCATTGCTCTATGCAGCCGCGCAACTCCACCACCTCGCCGGGCAGCTGCTCGGCCCGTGCCAGCGCGAACAACACCTCGATGGTGGCGCGCATGTCGTCCGTCGATTGCTGCAGCTGCGCCTGCGCCTGCCCGCCCAAAGGCTGCGCACCGGCCAGCGCCAGCGTATTGCGCATCAGGGTCAGTGGCGTGCGCAGTTCGTGGCTGACGTCGCGCGCGAAGGCCTGTTCGCGCTGCAAGGCCTGCTGCAGTTCAGAAAACGTGGTTTCCAGGCGGCGCGCCAGGAAACCGATCTCGTCGGGGCGATCGCGCGCGCTGAAATGCACGGCGCTGCCGGGCGCCAGCTGGCGCGCTTCCTGGGCCAGTCTCTGCAAGGGCTGCACCAGACGCCGCGCCAGCCAGTAGGCCAACAGCAGGGCCAGGGCGATCAGCGCCAGCGCCATGCCAGCGACGACACCGCCCACTTCCTGCGCCAGGCGCGACACCACCAGCACGGCTGCCACGTCAGCCAGCAGATACACGCGCTGCGGCTGGCCAGCGGCAACGTGGTCCAGCGCCAGCACGTGATAATGCTGGCCCGTCGTCGTAAACACCTCCCCGCGCGGGGCCGATGCCGGCATCTTCTCACGCACCGCTTGAGGCAATGCCAGGTAGCTGCCATAAACTGTGACGAGGTCGCTGCCGGACGGCGTCAGCTTGCCGTGCTGCTGCCAGCGCATGCTGACGGCCGCCGCTTCGCGCTCCAGCAGGCGCTGCACCAGCATGTCTTCCGTCACATAGGCGATCACCAGCGCCAGGCCCGTGTAGCACAGGCACAGCAGGACGGTGAAGCCGGCCAGGGCGGCGAACAGCTGGCGGCGGATCGACTTGCTCACGGAGACGCCGCAGAGTCGAAGGCAAGACGGTAGCCCAGCTGCGGGATGGTCACCAGCGCGCCCGCCGCACCGGCCAGCTCCAGCTGCTTGCGCAGCGCGTAGATGTGCGATTTGAGCGCGTCGCTGTCGGGCGGCTGGCTGCCCCACAGCTGCTGCAGCAAGGCCGAGCGCGATACGGCGTGCGGATGTTCGCGGCACAGCAGCAGCAAGATTTTAAAGCCCGTCTGCGTCAGCGGCAGCGCCGCATCGCCAAGCAGGGCGCGTCCTGCGCGCGTCTGCAAGGTGAAGGGCCCCACGCGCATTTCCTGGTGCACGTGCAACTGGTGGCGGCGCGCCAGCGCTTCGCAGCGCAAGGCCAGTTCGCGCAAGTCGAAGGGCTTGGTCAAATAGTCATCGGCGCCATCGCGAAAGCCGCGCGCCTTGTCTTCATAGGCGTCGCGTGCCGTCAGCATCAAAATCGGCACATTGCTGGGCGCGCCCACCTTGATGGCGCGGCACACTTGCAAGCCATCGATGTCGGGCAGGTTCAGGTCCAGCAGCACCACGTCATAATTGTTGCGCGTGGCCAATTGCAGCGCCAGCGCGCCCGTGCCCGCATGGTCCGTCTGCCAGCCCAAGCCGTCGAGGAAGTCGAGCACCTGGCGCGCGATGGCCAGGTGGTCTTCCACCAGCAGGATGCTCAAGGGAAGCTTGTTCATGGAACGCCGGCAATGCGCGCATACAGCCAGAAGTTGCCGGATTTTCCGCGAATCTGCCGGTAGCAGCGCAAATAACCTTCCCGCTCGAAAGCGCAGCGTTCGAGCACGCGGATCGAACGTGCATTGCTCTCCAGCACGGTCGCCTGGATGCGCAGCAAGCCCAGACGCTGGAAACCCCAGTCCACGACAGCGTTCACGATGGCCGTGGCCACGCCCTGGCCCCAGACGGCGGGCGCCAGATCGTAGGCGATTTCCGCCGTGCGGTGCTGCGGGGAAATGGTATTCAAGCCGATGGTGCCCACCAGCTGGCCGCCGTCGCGCAGCACGACGGCCAGACGGATGGGCGAAGACGGCTGGGCCGATGCATAGTCATCGAAATTGGCCTGCAGGTCGTCGATGCTGCGCAAGTCCCAGCTCGTGTGCTCGACGACGACAGGGTCGGCCAGGTAGGCATACCAGGCGGGCACGTCGCTGCGTTCCAGGCGGCGCAGGGTCACCAGGGGATGATCGATGCGCGGCAATCGCGGCTTCCCGCAGTGGCTCACGCGGCGCCCTTGCGCCGCGCTTCCCACTCGCGCCGCAGCAAGCCGTACAGGGCCGAATCGCTGACGTGGCCCCCCACGATCCAGCGTTCGGGCAGGAAGCCTTCCTTGTTGAAACCCTGGCGCTCCAGGGCGCTGGCCGAACCGGCGTTATGCGGGTCGATGTCGGCTTCCAGGCGGTTCAGGTCGCGCTCGACGAAGGCGAATTCGAGCAGCGCCGACAGGGCTTCGTGCATATAGCCACGGCCCCAGTACGGACGGCCCAGCGCGTAGCCGATTTCGGCGCGGCGGTTCTGGCGGTGCTCGGAAAACAGGCTGCAGCTGCCCAGGTATTCGCCCGTCGCTTTCAGCTCGACGGCGAAGCGGAAGAATTCCTCTTTCTCGAAAGCGGCGCTGTCCTCGGCAATCTGGCGCGTGGCACGGCTGGCATCGGTCCACGGCGGCTCGCTGAAATAGCGCATCACTTCGGGGTCGGCATGCATGGCGAATTGGGCCGCTTCATCGGATGGCTGCGGCTTGCGCAGGATCAGGCGTTCAGTGGTGAGGATTTTCGTGTAGGCCATACAACTCCAATCGAAGGTTGAGACAGCAATGCTTATTATTCCATGCAATTGTAATGATGTGGCAACTTTGCAGCGCGGCTTTTAATGTACTATGGCAATGTTGATCCATATCATAGATGCAACTTCATGATCCGCTCATGCACGCAGTAAACGATGCAGCACACACCGAAGCCGACCATGTCCATCCCCAGAATCCACCTCACCATGCCGCTCGCCATCGGCGCACTGGCCATCTGGCTGGCCCTGAGCATGGGCGGCCGCTGGCTGGAAGCGGCCGGCTACGCCTTGCCGGGCGCAGCCGTCACCGGCCGTATCGGCCTGTCGTGGGCGCTGGCCGCCGTGTTCGCACTGGCGCTGCTGCTGGCGTCAAGCCGGCCCCGCGAAGCGGGCCTGTGCGCGCCGCAGCCATGGAAAAGCACGTGGCTGGTCTGGCCACCGCTGCTGTATGCCTTGCTGATGTTGCTGCTGGCCTGGGCGGGCGGCTGGCCGCAGCCACGCGTGCTGCTGATCGTGGCGTGCAATGCGGCGCTGGTGGCCATCTCGGAAGAACTGATGTTCCGCGCCATCTTGCTGCAGGGCATGCTGGACCGCTACGCCGTCTGGCCCGCCGTTTTGATGTCATCGGCGCTGTTCGGCCTGGCCCACTTGGCCAACGTCCTGGCCACGGGCGACGTCAGCGGCGCCGTGTGGCAAGCCGTCGCCGCCACCCTGCAAGGCGTCGGCTATGCGGCCATCCGCCTGCGCACCCGCTCGGTATGGCCGATGGTCCTCGTGCATGGACTGTGGGATTACGCGCTGGTGACGGCCACCTTGCCCAACCCGGCCGAAGACGGCGCATCGATCCTGCCGACTATCGCCGTGCTGGCCGTGCTGCCCCTGTGCCTGTATGGCGTCTACCTGCTGCGCCCCAGCCAGCGGGCGGCCATATCTGAACTGCAACGATAAGGAAGGTGCATGGCGTTTTTTTCACGTGAGTACGAAGTGTTCCTGCTGCTGGCCGCGCCCGATGCCGCGCCGCTGTGGCAGGCGGCGCAATGGACGCCGTTTGCCGCCAGCCTCGATGGCCTGATGGCGCAAGCGCGGGGCAAGGCCGGCGTGCGCAGCCATCAATACAACCCCAAGGGCAAGCCGATTCCCTTTGGCCGCCTGGGCTGGGATGAAAAATCGCACGCGAAGTGGACGCACACGGCGGCCACGACGCAAGCGCGCTTCATGACCCTGGAAGCGTGGGCGCCCACCTGGACCGTCTGCGAAAAAGACGACCAGGCGCCCGACCTGTTCCTCGCGCTGGCCAACGAATCGCTGCTGGGACTGGCAGGCAAGCCCCTGCAATTCGGCCAGCGCCTGGTGTGCGCCATCGCCACGGACATGGGCCCGGAAGCGGACGCCACCTTGCGGCAAGCGCTGGCGCAACTGGCCGCGCAGCAAGGTGCCGTCGTCTTCGCCCACACGCGCCGCCAGTGGGGCCGCGCCGCGTATGGCGGCTTCACGGGCGCCATCCAGGATATGCTGATCGGCGGCCTGTTCCAGCCCGACGACCCGCATGCGCGGCCGCTCGATGCGGCCACGTTCCGTGAAACCTGGACCTTGCTCGACCTCCCCCATGCCTGAACGGACTCCGATGCCACGCCTGACCTTCGCCATCCTGCTGTGCTGGAGCGCCCATGCGGGCGCCTTCGAACTGAGCGGCGCCATCCGCAGCAACGGCCCACCGTTGCCGCCAGCCATCACCATCGTTGCCGAGCGCATGCACGGCGAGCCGCGGATACATGGCACGGTCGAGAATGGCCGCTACCGCATTGACGTACCGGAAGGCGCCACACTGGCACTGCTCCTGCAATCGCCCGGTTGGGAAGCGGAACCCAAGCTCATCTTCAGCGCGGCCACGGCGGGCGCGCTGGACTTCCTGCTGTATCCGGCGGCAGTGCCCGAAGCGACGCTGGCAAGCGAATTGCGGACCATGGAACAGGAAGACCAGGCCCTGCGCGCGGGATTCCCGCCAACGGGGCCGGACCTGGCCACACTCCAGCGCATGCTGGCCACGGATAAGGCACGCGAGCAACGCTTGCGGCAAATCATCGCCAGCAAGGGCTGGCCCACGCAAACGATGGTCGGCTACAAGGCAGCGGGCAGCGCCTGGCTGATCGCCCAACATGGCTCGGAACTTTTTCTGAAAAGCAGTCTGCCGCTGATGCGCGCAGCAGCGGCACGGGGGGAGATCACGCCATCGAAGCTGGCACTGGCGATCGACCGCGACCTGTGTAACGATAATCAGCCGCAGCTGTACGGCAGCCAGTTCCGCACGGATAGCACCGGCAAGACGGTCCCCTTCCCCATCGACGATCCGCAGCGCCTGGAGCAGCGCCGCGCCAGCATGGGCATGGAACCGTATGCGCAGTACCGGCAATTGTTCGAGTAAAGACCAAGCATTGACAACGCCATCCATCGCATGGCATCGTTGCGCCATGCCATCGTCATTCCCGCCCCTGCCATCGATTATTGCCGCCATTTCACACATGGTGGCTGGACAGGAATGACATTGACCAAGCCGCCTGCAAGGCGGCTTGGATACGCAACAAACAATCAAGACGTCTCGCAGGCTTTGTTTTACTCACCTGAGCGAGCGACCATGCAAACCACTTCCAGCACCCCCGTTACCCCCACCCTGCACCTCGTGTGCGGCAAGATTGCGTCCGGAAAATCCACGTTGACCACCCGGCTGGCCAGCGCGCCGCAAACCGTGCGCATCAGCGAAGACAGTCTGCTGGCGCAGCTGTATCCGGGCCAGATCGCCAGCCTGGCCGACTA
>NZ_LT607487.1:73398-149938 GCF_900095235.1 Janthinobacterium sp. UMAB-60 | reverse complement strand
CCGCGAATACGCCCGCCAGCCGCGCCTGGATGCGCGAGCTGTTCCAGCAGGCGGGCGCGCCGCACATGCTGCACTACCTCGACGTGACGGATGAAGAATGCAAGGCGCGCTTGCGCCAGCGCAATGCCAGCGGGCTGCACCCGTTTTCCACCAGCGACGCGCAATTTGATGAGATTACTCGCCACTTCGTGCCGCCTTCAGCGGCCGAAGGCTTTGATGTCGTGTGCGTGGCAGCTTAAAACGTGCCCGGCAGCAGGATTTTTTTATCCACCTGTTGCAAGTCGCGCAAGCCGCAAAACGCCATCGTCAGGTCGAGCTCATTGCGGATGATGTCCAGGCATTTGCTCACGCCCGGGCCGCCCATGGCGCCCAGGCCGTATAAAAACGGGCGGCCGATGTAGACGCCCTTGGCGCCCAGCGCCACGGCCTTGATCACGTCCTGGCCCGAGCGGATGCCGCCGTCCATGTGCACTTCGATCTGGCTGCCGACGGCGTCGACGATGGCAGGCAAGGCTTCGATCGACGATTGCGCGCCGTCGAGCTGGCGCCCACCGTGGTTCGAGACGATCAGCGCGTCGGCGCCGCTGTTGACGGCCAGGCGCGCGTCTTCCGGGTCCATGATGCCCTTGATGATGAGTTTGCCACCCCAGCGCTGCTTGATCCATTCCACGTCGGCCCACGACAGGCTCAGGTCGAACTGCTGCTGCGTCCAGGCCGACAGCGACGACATGTCCGACACGGACGTGGCGTGGCCGACGATGTTGCCGAAGCCGCGCCGCTTCGTGCCCAGCATGCCCGCCACCCAGCGCGGCTTGGTGGCCATGTTGAGGATGTTCGGTATGGTCAGCTTGGGCGGCGCGGACAGGCCGTTGCGCAAGTCCTTGTGGCGCTGTCCCAGCACCTGCAAGTCCAGCGTCAATACGAGCGCGCCGCACTTGGCCGCCTTGGCGCGGTCGATCAGGCGGTTGATGAATTCGCGGTCTTTCATCACGTACAGCTGGAACCAGAACGGTTTCGTCGTGTTCGCCGCCACGTCCTCGATCGAGCAGATGCTCATGGTCGACAGGGTGAACGGCACGCCGAATTTTTCAGCGGCCTGGGCCGCGAGGATTTCGCCATCGGCATGCTGCATGCCCGTCAAGCCCGTGGGCGACAGGGCCACCGGCATCGACACGTGCTGCCCCACCATGGTCGAAGCCAGGCTGCGGTTTTCCAGGTTGACGGCCACGCGCTGGCGGAACTTGATCTTGGCGAAATCGCTGTTGTTGGCGCGGTACGTCGATTCCGTCCAGGAACCGGAATCGGCGTAGTCGTAAAACATGCGCGGCACCCGTTTCTGGGCCAGCACGCGCAAGTCTTCGATGCAGGTGATGATACTCATGCGTTTCCTCGGTCGATGGCAAGTCGACCCATGATCGTGCATTTGCCCGCAATTGTCTATCCGGCAGGCAAGTCCGGCGGACAGAACGTGGCTTACCAGTCGCGCGCGCCGAGGATCCGCTCGCCCAGCGCAGTCAAAAGCGCCTGCCGATAGCACAGCTTTTCCTTTTCCTCGGGGTCGCCGGGAAACGCGTAGCCTTGTGGCGCGCTGCGCTCGCGCCAGCTTTGCACCCGCCAGTCGCGCAAGGCCTGGTTGTCTTGCTGGGCGGGCGTGAAGGAAATATATTGCGCCAGGCGCACCTGGTCCGTGGACGTGTTCGGGCGGATGCCGTGCGCCAGCAGGCTGTTGAAGATCAACAGTTCTCCCTTCTTCATGGCGATGAATTGCATCGGATACGGCACCGTCGCCAGGTCCGGCTGCCACGGGTTGCGATCCGCCGGCACGGTCTTGCGCCACGCCAGCAAATTGTTGAACAGTTCCGGATAGCATTGAAAACCGCCGCTCTCGGGCGAGGTGTCGGACAGGGCCAGCACGCCCTGCACGTTGACGGGCAGCGGGTCGAGCGTGGTGTCCGCATCCCAGTGGATGAAACCGCCAAACTTGCGCTTGCCATGGTTCGGCGTGTTCAGGTTGGCGCGGTCGATGGTCACCCACAAATCCTGACGGTCCCAGATGTCGACGAAGGCGTCATAGACCCGTTGGGTCTGGCGATTGTCCCACAGGGTCTGGTGGTGATAGGCCTCGACCATGCCGGAGCCGTTGAGTTCCTTCATCGCATGGTCGCGCAACTGGTCCCGGTTCCAGGTGGCGGGATCATGCTGGTCCAGTCCCTGGAACTCCCACAGGAAATCTGTTGTGCGCCGCACCTGTTCGGGCGACACGGCATCCCTGACGATGACGTAGCCGTAGGTTTGCCAGTGTAAAAAATCGCTGTCGGACAGCACGCGCAGGGGCAGCTGTTTCTCGATGTCGCGCAACTGGGCCTGTTCCGTATAGGCCACGGACGGGTTGCCGGGACGGTCTTCGCCGTATTGATATTTGTCTTGCATCGCTGTCTCCTGTGTTGGTGTGAGACAGATTGTGCGATGGCACGGCGCCGTAAAATGCGCGCCAGGTGGCCAATACTGATACTATCCTGACCATTCCTACGCTACAAACGTCACAATGACGCCTTTATTCGAACAAGTCACGATACCGACGGGCCACTCCTGGGGCTTGCTGTGGCGCGAACTCGACACCATTCCCTTCATCTGGCATTACCACCCGCAGTTCGAACTGACCCTCACCGTCAATGCCCGGGGGCAACGCTACATCGGCGACCACCTGGGCGACTTCGAGCCGGGCGACCTGGTGCTGCTGGGACCGAATTTGCCGCACACGTGGTCAGCCAGCGAGCGCATCGACGGCACGCAGCCGATGCTGGCCGTCGTCGTATGGTTTTCGCTGGAATGGGTGGAACAGCTGGCGGCCTGTTTTCCCGAGTTGCACGGCTTGCGGCAACTGGCGGCCCGCGCCGGTCCCGCCCTGCATTTTTCAGCGGACACGAGCGCGCGCAGCGCAAATCAACTGCTGCAACTGAACGCCCTGCCCGTGCCGCAGCGCTTGCCGCTGCTGCTCGACGTGCTGCTGGATCTGGCCGGCGATACGGGCGCGCGGCCGCTGGCCTCGATGGCGCAGGCGCCGCTGCCCGATGGGCAGCACAAGCGCATGGCCAGCGTGTTTGATTTCATGCACGCGCATTTCCGGGAAGAGATCGCACTGGAAACCCTGGCGCAGAAGGCGGCCCTGTCGCTGGGCGCGTTTCACCGCTGTTTCAAGCGCCACGCGCATTGCACGCCGGGCGAGTACCTGGCGCGGCTGCGCATCGGCCGCGCCTGCCAACAGCTGATCGAGAGCAATCTCGCCATCGCCGTCATCGCGCAAGAGGCGGGCTACCGCAACCTCGCGCATTTCAACCGTCAGTTCCGCGCCGCCAGGCACGTCACGCCGCGCGCGTTTCGCCGGCAATACCGGCACGGCGCCACGGGCGCAACATAAATCCATTCGGAAACGAAAAAGGGGATCAGATTTTATAATCTGACCCCCGATATTCTGGTGCGGCTGGCAGGAATTGAACCCACGACCCCTTGGTTCGTAGCCAAGTACTCTATCCAGCTGAGCTACAGCCGCCTAAGACAAGATTATAGCAGGGCTTTGTGGAATGGCAAAGGGCGTGGCGGCACTATTTCACAATTGACGGCCTCCCCTGTTTTTCAGCGGCCGACCCACCCCGTTCACTTGCATCTTTCATCACATTTATTTTCTGACTGCGGCGCAAAACCGACAGGTTTATTTCTTCTTAGTCATTATCAATGCATCCATGAAAAATCAATTGCAATTCATGGAAAATTTTGAGAATGTTTACTGGCAGTAATTCCAAAAAAAATACCAAGGGGATGTCATGAAAAAGAATTTGCACCAATTATTGCCGCTGGCTGCCGCCTGCGCCACCACCTTCCTTCTTGCCGCCTGTGGCGGCGGCGGCAGCACCCCCGCCGACCCGGCGCCGCCCATTCCTCCCGTCGTACCGGCACCGGCAACGACGGTCAGCGGTACGGCCGCCGTCGGCGCGCCCGTCGCGGGCAGCGTCGTGGCCATCGATAGCAAGGGCAAAGTGTCGGTGGCGGTCAACACCGGCGCCGGTGGCGCCTTTACGGTCGACGTGGCCGGCATGACGGCGCCGTTTTTCCTCAGCATCACCGGCACGTCCGGCGGCAAGCAAGTGACGCTCAACTCCATCGCCACCGCGGCGGGGCAAACCGTCAACATCACGCCGCTGACCGACCTGATCGTCTCCACGGCGTCGGGCCAGCCCGGCGGCACGGCCCTGGCCGCCGTCTGTGCCCCCGTCGCCAATACGGTCTCGGCCGCCTGCACCACGGCGCTGGCCACGGCGGCGACCCAGCAACGGCTCGATGCGGCCGTGGCCGCCGTCGTCGCCATGATCAAACCGATCAATACCGGCAATACCAATCCGTTGACGGGCGCCTTTGTTGCCAACGGCACGGGCATGGACGCCGTACTGGACCAGATCCTCGTCGCGCCCGCGGAAGCGCAAGGCGCCATGGCGACGGTCACCCTGATCGCCACCAACAGCGCGCTGGGCAGCGTGACCTTGCCCGCCGCCGCCGGCGGCGCGTCGACGATACCGGCGGCGACGCCGCCATCGGACGCCGACCTGGTCAAGGCGACGGCCGCAGCCAGTGTCTTGCCGGAAATCCGCGCCTGCATGGCCTCGCTCAGCGCGCTGTATCCGAAGACGGGCTTCGTCGTGCCGTCGACGGCGGCAGTGTCGCCGTTCATCGACAGTTCGTTCAGCATGGGGGCGGCGGTGGGCAAGGCGGAAATCCTGGCCGCCCTGACCAGCCCGGACCAGGCCGCCCATGCGGGGCTGACGATCGAGGCACTGGGCTTGGCCAGCGTCAGCATGCAGCCCTTGAGCACGGATGAAATTGCCACGCTGACTTCCTCGTCCAGCACATCGACGACGCGTGTTGCCGACTTCATCGGCAATCGCCTGGGCGCCGGGGCGACGGCCATCGCCTTCACCGCAGGCAAGCCGAGCAGCGCATGGGTGCAGTTGCGCATCGGCGGCGACGCGGGCATGCTCAACTGGAAACTGCTCAAGACCAGCGACACCAGCGCCTGCGCCGGCGGCTGGAAACTGGCCGGCAGCGGCCACCTGGACATGCACATGAATGCGCGCATCCAGCGCAGCGTCGATACTGCGGGCACGGCCAGCTTTGCGCGCGAATGGGCCGCGCACGTCGAGCTCGACACCGTGCTGCAGGAAAATCCGGCCATCAACAAGATCGATGTGCGGGGACCGGGCCTGACGACGTTCGGCGACTTCCAGATACCGGGCACGGCCGGCAGCAAATTGCAGCTGATCCTGCCGGCGACCGGCTACACGCACATGCGGGTGGCCGACAGCAATGGCGCCGCCAGTACTTTCTACCATAACGCGGAAGCCATTCAAAGCTGCCAGGACCTGGCCGGCCTGCCCGCCAATACGCCGGGCCTGGGCGCCGGCACGGCTTGCATCGACGAGACGAAAGTCGCGCCTGGCAAGGTGTATGTCTGGACCCTGAAAACGCCGAATGGCCCCGTCAGCGCCTTCCCGTTCCAGATCAATGCCGTGCCCCTGTCGAAAGCCTTTGCCAGGGCCAACCAGGCCAGCCTGTTCGCCACGCTCACCGGCATCACGCCGGCGAAACTGTCGTCCCTCCCCGCCTCTACCCTGCTCGACGGCGTGGTGACCTTCAACTACACGCAGTCCGCCACCTACGGTTCCAAAATGGATAATTGCGGCCTGTCCCTGTTCAATGGCGCCACGCCGGTGCTGAACGCGGAACAAAATGCAGTTGGACAAGAAACCTCGTGCACCTTCACGACCTCGGGGCTAAATTCCCTGGCATCGAATGTGGCGGACCCGGCGCAGACGGGTGCCTCGCTGTTCAAGTTCACGGGTCCCGTGACGAGTGGCGGACTGTGGCTGACCACCATCGTCCTGGGCAACCAGGCGTCGTCGGGCCAGCCGTATCCGAATTGACGCCCCTTTGGCAGACTGAAACACGCCGCGCTGCTGGCGGCGTGTTTCAAGCGACAGTATGGCCGAACGAAAAAAAACCCGGAAAGCATGCTTTCCGGGTTTTTTCTTTACTGCTGATACTGGTGCGGCTGGCAGGAATTGAACCCACGACCCCTTGGTTCGTAGCCAAGTACTCTATCCAGCTGAGCTACAGCCGCAAACTCTGACACACTTCGCCGGACGGCGCGAAGCTTGAAACTTTCATCAAAACGAAGCGAACTCCGTTTTGGCAATACTGGTGCGGCTGGCAGGAATTGAACCCACGACCCCTTGGTTCGTAGCCAAGTACTCTATCCAGCTGAGCTACAGCCGCGCAGGCAAACATTATAGCGTATTCATTTCGCTTTGAAAAGTTCGATTTTTCAATCGCTTAGCTGATTTTTGCAGAATACCGCCCCGCACCATCAGCCACCTTTTCACTGCCGAAAAGCCTACGCCTTTCATCGATGGACACAGCTGCTTTCACAGTGGCATCCAGCGCATCGAGAAGTTGCTGTCTCGAAAGAAGCGGGATTATAGGGACTGCCTTCCCGCCTGTCCAGTGCTATCTGCAGGCGGCACGCAAGCGTGCGGTGGCGCCGCGCCGCTTGGGGCTACAATACCAGTCAGACAGGGGCGCTTGTGTCTCCTCTCATGCATGACGGCAGGCAATTCCATCATGACCCATTTAACTGAGCTTAGCGACGGCGGCCCGGCGGGGCAACAGCCCGCGCGGCAGACTCACCGTTGCAGGATTTCCGATGGCTAAGCATGACCGCAAGCAAGATCTGCTACCCCCATCAGCGCCGCTGAGCCTATCCGACGAGCGCCTGGCCAACTTGCTGGAGGGTATTACCGACGGCTTTTGCCTGCTCGACCACGACTGGACCATCCGCTACATCAATACGCGCGGCGCCGACATGCTCGCACCGCAGCGTGCGCCCGGCGGCGAGCTGGCGGGCAGCAGCCTGTGGCAAGCCTGCCCCCACTTGCAGGGCACGGAACTGGAAGTGCAGTACCGGCACAGCATGGCGCAGCAGCACAGCTGCAGTTTCGAGCTGCTGTATCCGCCGCCGGGGCGCTGGCTGGAAGTGCGCATCTTCCCGTCCAGCGAAGGCTTGACCACGTATATCCAGGACATCAGCCAGCGCAAGGCGGCCGAGGAAAGCTTGCGCCACAGCGAAGAAGACTTGCGCGCGCTGGCCAACTCCATCCCGCAACTGGCCTGGATCGCCAGCTTCGACGGCACCATCGCCTGGTACAACCAGCGCTGGCACGACTACACGGGCACCAGCGCCGAACAGATGGCGGGCGACGGCTGGAGCATCGCCTATGACGCGCGCTACCTGCCGCCCATGTTGCAAGCCTGGAAGACCGCCTTGCGCGATGGCACGCCGTTCGAAATGGAGTTCCCCATCCGCGGCGCGGACGGCCAGTACCGCTGGTTCCTGACGCGCGCCAATCCCGTGCGCGACCGGGGCGGCCAACTGCTGCGCTGGTTTGGCACGAGCACCGACGTCGACCAGGTCAAGCGCGCGCAGGAAGCCTTGCGCGACGAGACACGCGTGCTGGAATTGCTCAACAACACAGGCGCGGCCCTGGCCAGCACCCTGGACTTGCCGGCCCTGCTGCAGGAAACCGTCGATGCGGCCACGCGCATCAGCGGCGCGCGCTTCGGCGCCTTTTATTATGACGAGGCGGGCGAGGCCCTGCCTGCGGCGCGCGCCGTCAACGGCCTCAGCCTGCGCCAGGCCGACACCGTCGCCGCGGAACTGCGCCAGGGACCGGCCATGCGCGAGAACGACCTGCTGGCCGCGCCCGACGCCAGCGCCGATGGCGCGCCGCCGTTGCGCAGCTGCCTGAGCCTGCCCGTCAGTTCGCGCTCGGGCCTGTTGCTGGGGCGCTTGCTGCTCGGCCATCCGCAGGCGGGCATGTTCAGCGCGCGCAGCGAACGCATCGTCTCGGCCATCGCCGCGCAGGCCGCCGTCGCGCTCGACAATACGCGCCTGTACGCGGCCGCCACGCGCGCCGCCGAAGAGCGCAAGGTGCTGCTCGACAGCGAACGCGAGGCGCGCGCCGAAGCCGAGCGCACGAACCAGCTGAAAGACGATTTTCTCGCCACCCTGTCGCATGAACTGCGCACGCCGCTGTCGGCCATCCTGGGCTGGGCCCAGGTGCTGCGGCGCGGCACGCGCGACCAGGCCGACCTGCACCGCGGCCTGCAAAGCATCGAACGCAATGCGCGCGCACAGGCGCAACTGATCGAGGACTTGCTCGACATGAGCCGCATCACCTCCGACAAGGTGTTGCTCGACCTGCAGCCCCTCGCGCCCGCCAGCGTCATTGCCTCGGCCATCGAAACCCTGCGCCCGGCGGCCGACGCCAAGCACATCGCCATCCACAGCAGCATCGCCAGCGATGCGGGCAGCATCATGGGCGACCCCGGCCGTATCCAGCAAGTGATCTGGAACCTGCTGTCGAATGCCCTGAAGTTCACGCCGCAAGGGGGACGGGTCGATATCGGCGTGCGCCGCGAGGCGAGCCGCCTGGCCATCACGGTGGCCGACAACGGCGTGGGCATCAAGAAAGACTTCCTGCCCCACGTCTTCGACCGCTTCCGC
This sequence comes from Janthinobacterium sp. UMAB-60, assembly GCF_900095235.1. NCBI lineage: Bacteria > Pseudomonadati > Pseudomonadota > Betaproteobacteria > Burkholderiales > Oxalobacteraceae > Janthinobacterium > Janthinobacterium sp. UMAB-60. The sequence goes on along the minus strand of NZ_LT607487.1, from coordinate 141,327 downwards.
CAGGCCGACGCCTCCACCACGCGCCGGCACGGCGGCCTGGGGCTGGGACTGGCGATCGTCAAGCACCTGGTGGAACAGCATGGCGGCACGGTCACGGCCAGCAGCGCCGGCGACATGCAGGGCGCCAGCTTTACCGTGCGCCTGCCGCTGGGCGCGCCCGCCGCCGCGCGCCAGGCGGGCGGCGCCCCGTCCGCCAGCCCCGACTTGCGCGGCGTCAGGGTGCTGCTGGTCGATGACGAAGCCGATGCGCGCGAACTGACGGAACGCATCCTGCGCGACCACCACGCCGAAGTGCATGGCGCCGCCAGCGTGGCACAGGCGCTGCAACTGCTGGAGCAGGTGCGCCCGCATGTGCTGGTCAGCGACATCGGCATGCCCGATGCCGACGGTTTCGACCTGCTGGCGCAAATCCGCGCGCACGCTTCCCCTGACGCCGCCCGCCTGCCCGCGCTGGCGCTGACGGCATTCGCGCAACCGCAGGATCGCCAGCGGGCGCTGGCCAGCGGCTTCCAGGCCTGGGTCTCGAAACCGCTGGACCCGGCAGAGCTGCTGACGACCGTGGCGCAACTGGCCGCGACACCCGTCACGGCCCCACTCTTGAAAAGATAATGCAAAGAAATACACACTGCAGAATAAAATGACTATTTTCGTGGGTTGGCCTTCCTACTTTCAGACGCGGCACTGTCCTACAAGCAACTAAGCTGAAATTTGCTACACTGAAATGCAGAAGCACTCCCTGCACGGCAGGCAGGAGACAGGCAGCCTTGGTTGCCATCAGTGGCAGAAGCGAGTTCAAGCGCTGTTGTGCGCCGTATCTTGTTGCAAGGCGCTACTATCTTTCCCACCGCCGTCAGCCGATCATCAGCGGTAGAAGCCAGCGTTACATAGACCGTATTAACCGAGACCCTACATGCCCAGCCAAGATGAGATTTTGAAAGCCAAAATTTTGGTCGTCGACGATTCACCCGACAATGTCGACCTGATGCTGGAAATCCTGCGCGATGCGGGCTATACCAATGTCACGGCCACCATGCGTCCGGCCCAGGTCTGCCCCCTGCACCGGGAGCATTGCTACGACCTGATCTTGCTGGACCTGCAAATGCCGGAATTGAATGGCTTCCAGGTCATGAAAGGCTTGAAGGAAATCGAGCACGGCGGCTACCTGCCCGTGCTGGCCCTGACGGCGCAGCCGAGTTTCAAGATCGCCGCCCTGGAAGCGGGGGCGCGCGACTTCATCAGCAAACCGTTCGACCTGATGGAAGTGCACAAGCGCATCCACAACATGCTGGAAGTGCGCCTGCTGTACAAGGAACTGGCGCAATACAGCAAGCAGCAGCAGGAACTGGCGCTGCACGACCCGCTGACGGGCTTGCCGAACCGGCGCCTGCTGGAAGACCGCATCGAACACACGCTGCAGCAATCGGCCCGCAGCCGCGGCAAGTCGGCCATCCTGTACCTGGACCTGGATGGCTTCAAGGCCATCAACGACAGTTACGGCCACGGCTATGGCGATGACATCCTGAAAATGGTGGCGGCCCGCCTGGTGGGCGCATCGCGCAAGGAAGACACGGTGGCGCGCATCGGCGGCGACGAATTCGTCATCGTGCTGGGCAACCTGGCCGGCAAGGGCGATGCGCGCGAACCGGCCGCCAAGCTGATCGAAGTCATTTCCGAACCGTATTTCATCAACGACCTGACCTTGCGCCTGTCGACCAGCATCGGCATCGCCATCTACCCGGACGACGCCAGCACCGTCGAATCCCTGCTGGGCGCGGCCGACACGGCCCTGTATGAAGCCAAGCGCGCCGGCAAGAACCGCTTTTGCTGCTCGCCCCACGAAGTGATCGCGTCGCAGGTCAACATGCAAAAGAGCAGCATCCCCTCAATCGCCTGAACGTACTTTCCGCGCGGCACATAAAAAAACCGGCTGGACATCATGTCCAGCCGGTTTTTTTATTGCAGAGACACTTTACTTCTTGCCAGCCGTCACTTCATGCTGGCCCGCATGCTGGTGGTCCGTTTGCGCATCGACGGTGTCCGGCGCCACTTCGATGCGCGTGATGCCCGCATCGACGGAGATCGGGTCGCTGGCGGGGAACGTCATTTCGACGGCATCGTCGAGCAACTCTTCCTTGGCCCGCTCTTCGCCGCTCATGCCCTCTTCATCGGCCAGGATGGCCAGCGCGCTGGCCCATTTGACGAAATTGAGGTTGGACAGTTCGCGCACGGTGGTCACGCCGAACGCCTGCTGCAAGGCCTTGGCATCCTTGGCGCTGACGCCGCGCAGGGCGCTGATGGGGGCGTTGACGATGTCGCGGAAGCTTTTGTCGAGGTATTCCTTGTCGACGATGGTTTCGATATTCATGGCATGTCCTTTCGTTTCGGTAAACGGGCCGGTGCTGCGCCCTGCGCCGCGGAGCGGCTATGTTGCATGGGGAGAATGCATGCCCCCACTATGGCAGCGCGCGGCGCCCCGGTATGTGCGCAGCCGTACGCAACGCGGGAACGGTGCCCCCTGGCGCCAACGATAATCTTGCCTATGATATAAAAATGATGGGAGGAGATTAAAATTGCCGAAAAGACAGAAATTTTCCATCCATGCGCCCTGCGATGAAATCCTCATGTATCATCCACCACTTGAATTTGGTCCACCTTTCACCATTCACGGGGCGCTATGTCCGCACAAACAGATCCGAACAAGGAAGCGGCCCAGGCCGATGCGGAACGCGCCGCCGATCTCAGCGAGTTGCTCGGTCATGTCAACACCAGCTGGGACAATGAACGGCGCGCCCTGTCGCGCCAGCTGCACGACAGCCTCGGCTCCTCGCTGACGGCGCTGACCATGCACTTGTCGCTGCTGACGCAAAAAATGCCGCAGGAAGCGGCCTTGCTCGACCGTGCGGCGACCATGAAGCAATTGCTGCTGAATGTGATCGAAACCAACCGGCAAATGCAGATGAAACTGTGGAACGACAAGCTGGAGTTTCTCGGCGTCAATGTCGCGCTGGGCGAACTGGCCGCGCAATTTGCCGACCAGCACAAGATCACCGTGCGCTGCAGCCTGCCCGACGATGAATTGATTTGCCCCCGCAACGTGGGCGTGGCCCTGTTGCGCACGCTGGAAGAAGCGCTCGGCAACATCGCCACGCACGCCAACGCCACAGAGGTGGACATCATCATCGACGACAACGACGAAGCACTGATGATGACCGTCAAGGATAACGGCGTGGGGCTGCCGGCCAGTGAACCCGTCGAAATGAACAAGCACGGCCTGCGCGCCGTGCGCGAGCGCGTGCATTACCTCGGCGGCAGCCTGAGCCTGACGGCCAATCCGCAAGGCGGCACGGCCCTGACCGTCGTCTTGCCGCGCATTAGCCCGAAAGAATAGTCCTTGCCAGGCCGCATAGTGCCAGGACACCGCCGGGCGCCCTGCCCCGCTGAACGATACGACGACAGGAGACCGCATGCCACGACTGATCCCCACCCTGCTGGCAGCGTTGCTGGCCACGAGCGCCGTCCAGGCCGCCAACAACACCGTGCCGCCGCCGGAAACCGTGGACAAGCTGGCCTGGCTGGCCGGCTGCTGGAACGTCGACGGCGCCGAACCCGGCTCCGGGGAACAATGGAGCACGGCCGCCGGCGGCACCCTGCTCGGCACCAGCCGCACCGTCAAGGGCGGCAAGACGACGGCCTTCGAATTCGTGCAGATCCGCCTGACGGAACCGGGGCAACTGGCCTACATAGTGCAGCCGTCGGGCCAGCCGCCCGTGATCTTCAACCTGCTGCGCCAGGACAAGCCGAATGAATTCATCTTCGCCAACCTGGACAATGACTTTCCGAGCCGTATCATCTACCGCCACGACAGCGAGCGCATCTTGCACGCCAGCATCACCGGCAGCTTGAAGGGCAAGCTCACCACCATCGATTTCCCCATGACGCGGGGCCGCTGCGAAGCGGCGCCGATTACGCGCAGCAAATAAAAAGGGGCCGCAAGGCCCCTTTCTGCGCTGACATCAACTTAATTAATGCAGCTTCACCTGCGGCGTGCTGCGCTTGATCAGGAAGCGGCCCATGGCCATGACGGCCGTGCGCACGCTGCCCAGCACGGCGTTGTGGTGCATCAGGTGCAGGCTGACATACATCATGCGCGCGACAAAGCCTTCGACGAACCAGCTCAGGCCCTTCAGCGAACCCATCAGGGTGCCCACCGAGGTGGTGCGGCCGAACGACACGAGCGAACCGTAGTCGAGGTACTCGTACGGTTTGCTTTGCGGCGGCTTGCCCTTGGCTTGCAGCAGGAAAGTTTTCAGCAGGTAATCGGCTTGCTGGTGGGCGGCCTGGGCGCGTGGCGGCACCAGCTTGCCGTCCGGCCCCATGCAGGCGGCGCAATCGCCGAGCGCGAAGATATTCGCATGACCCTGCACATTGAGCATGCCCGTCACTTCCAGCTGGCCGGCGCGGTTGGTCGGCAAGCCCAGGGTCGACAGGAATTCCGGCGCGCGGATACCGGCGGCCCACACGCAGATGTCGGCCGCATAGCTGGTGCCGCTGGCCACCGTCACCTTGTCCGCTTCGATCGTGGTGACGCGCGTATCGGTCACCACGCTGATGCCATGTTGATGCAGCAGTTTCGAGGCGGCGATGGAGACGCGCTCGGGCAGCGGCGCCAGGATGCGCGGCGCCCCTTCGAGCAGGGTGATGCGCACATCCTTGATGGCGTTGAGATTCTGGAAACCATACGCCGCATACACGCCGCTCGCTTCGCGCAATTCGGCCGCCAGCTCCACGCCCGTGGCGCCGCCGCCGATGATGACGATATCGACGCCGGGATGGCCCGCGTCGCCCTGGCGCTGCTCGGCCATGGCCAGCAGTTTCAGCAGGGTCAGACGGAAACGTTCGGCGTCTTCCGTGGCATTCAGGGAAATCGTGTTTTCCTTGGCGCCGGGCACGCCGAAGTAATTCGAGGTGCTGCCCACAGCCAGCACCAGCTGGTCGTAGCTGACAGTGCGCTGCGGCAAGAGCTGTTCATCCTTGTCGGTGGCGATGGCGCCCACGGTGAGGCTGTTCGTGGCCGCATCGAGCGCGATCAGGGGGCCATAGACATAGGTAAAACCATTGTCATGCGCCAGCATCTGGTACGACAGGCCTTCCTGGTGAATATCCAGGGTGCCGGCCGCCACTTCATGCAGCGACGGCTTCCAGATATGGTACAGCCGGCTGTCGACCAGGATGACCTGGCCGGGGCCGAGCTTGCGGCTGAGTTTGCAGGCCAGCTCCAGGCCGCCTGCTCCTCCCCCTACGATTACGATTTTACTGTGCAAAGATCCTCCTGCGTGTTAATCCCTGTGCCCGTTGCCGTTGCCATTGCCGTGACCATTGCCATTGCCTCGGCCCGGCTTGTCATCATGCTTGTCGCGCTTGTCGTCATGCTTGTCATAGTGCTTGTCATGCTTGTCGTCATGACGGCCGCGGTCGCCATAATCGGGACGGCCATGGTCGCCATGCTGCTGGCGGTAACGGGGCGCATATTGGTTGTTATACCAACTATCCTGGACGAAATAGACCTCTTGGTTACAGGCATTATACTTGCGGCAGTGCTTGGACCAGTTTTTCGCATGGCCGGGCGGCACGCGCAAATAGATGGGGCGGGCCGAATAGTATTGCGGGCGCTGCACGATGACGGGCTGCGCGTAGATCAATTGCGGCGCGGGATAGTCACCTATGTCGATGCGTCCGTAAAAGCCGGGCTGGCCGATGGTGACGGAAACTTGGGCAACGGCGGCGGTACCTGCCGACAGCAGGACGGCGGCGAGAATGAGGGTTTTCATGAGGACACTCCTTTTATCAGTTATGCGGCAATTGTAGACCTTGTGCACGCCACTGTTTGTTCGCAAGGACACATAAGGAATGCCCTCGCAATCTCACCACAGCTTGCCCAAAGGCACTACCAAGCCGCTGAACAGCGACCAGTCCGGCGACGCCGCCGTCAAGCCGCGCGCCATGCCGATGTCGATGGCCAGCCGTGGCGTGGGACTGTAGGTGGCGGCCAGCAAGAGCTGCGCCGTGGCCGGCGCGCCGCGCAAACGCGTGCCCGACACTTCCGCCGTGGCGCCCCAGCGCGCGCTGACGGGCGTGGAAAAGGAGGTTGCCCAGCCCGTTTGCACCCGGCCCGTGCCGGGGTCGGAGGCGCCCAGGCGCGTGGCGTTCAGGTTGGCGTCCATGTGCACGGCGCCCAGGTCACGGCTGAAAATGCCGTTCAGCGACACGTCGCTCTTGCCGCTGCCGATGCTGTCCTTGGCCGTCGGCAACTTCCAGCCCAGCTCCAGGCCCAGCGCCGTGGCGCTGTCGAGCAAAAAGGCGCGCTTGAGCACGACGGTCGTGTCGCCCACGCCCGTCTCGCGCCGGCCCGTGTCATCGCGCGCGCGCACGAATCCCTCGCCTGCGAGCAGCACGCCCCATTCGGGCGTGAACGCCAGTTTGAACGTGTATGGCAGGCTGGCGCGGCGCGTATCGTCCGTTTTGGACAGCAAGCCGCCGGCCTCGAATTCCAGCTGGCCCGGCACGGGCAGCTGGGCGGGACTGGCCACGGAAGGCCGGTAAGGCAGGACGGGATCGCCCTCCTGCGCCTGCGCCAATGGCGCCAGGGACAGCAGGGAGAAACACAGCAACGGCAAGCGGAGAGAGGACATGGAAGACCCGGAAGTGGCAAATGCGCAATGGCGACAGCCTACCACCAAGCCCAGGTGCGCGTGTTGCGCCGATCCTGCCGCGTTCAGGCCAGGCGCCGCACGCCCTGCCTGGCGGCGGGCGCCGGCCGGCGCAGCGGCGTGACGTTGCTGGCCGGCGCCACGGTCAGCTGTTGCGCCTGGGCATGCAGGCGGAACACGCCCACCAGTTCCGTCAGGATCTGAGCCTGGTCTTGCAGCGATTCGGCCGCCGCCGCCGCCTCTTCCACCAGGGCCGCGTTCTGCTGCGTCACCTGGTCCATTTGCAAGACGGCCTCGTTGACTTGCTCGATGCCGGCGCTCTGTTCGGCGCTGGCGGCCGTGATTTCCTGCATGATGTCGGCCACCTGACGCACGCTGGTGACGACTTCATCCATCGTCTTGCCCGCGTCATGCACGAGCCTGGAGCCGATTTCCACCTGCTCGACGGAGTCGCCGATCAGGGTCTTGATTTCCTTGGCGGCACTGGCCGAGCGCTGCGCCAGGTTGCGCACTTCGGACGCCACGACGGCGAAACCGCGCCCCTCCTCGCCCGCCCTGGCCGCTTCCACGGCCGCGTTCAAAGCGAGGATGTTGGTCTGGAAGGCGATGCTGTCGATGACGCTGATGATGTCGACGATCTTGCGCGAGGAGGCATTGATCGATTCCATCGTCTGCACCACCCGCCCCACCACGGCGCCGCCCTTGCCGGCCACATCGGAAGCGGCGCCGGCCAGCGCATTGGCCTGGCGCGCGTTATCCGCATTCTGCCGCACGGCCGACGTCAGCTGCTCCATCGAGGATGCCGTTTCTTCCAGCGAACTGGCCTGTTCTTCCGTACGCGACGACAGGTCGAGGTTGCCCTGGGCGATTTCGCTCGAGGCCGTATGGATGGTGTCCGTGCCCGAACGCACCTGGCTGACGATGCCCACCAGCTTGTCGCGCATGGCTTTCATGGCGAACAACAGGCTGGCGTTGTCATGGCTGGCCGTGCGGATATCGACGGTCAGGTCGCCCTCGGCGATGGCGCCCGCGATCTTGACGGCATACGCCGGTTCGCCACCGAGCTGGCGCGTCAGTCCGCGCGTGATCAGCGCGCCCAGCGCCAGGCCGGCCACCATGCTGCCCAGCACCAGCGCGATCATGAAGCTGCGGCTGGCCTGATACACGCCCGATGCCTGCATGGCAGCCGCCTTGGCGCGCTCTTCTTTTTGCAGCGACAATTTATCGAGCATGCCGTCGAGTTCGTCCGCATGCTGGCGCGTCTTGTTGAGCAACTCGACCAGTTGCGCGCTGCGCTGGGCCAGCGGCTCGGCCGCGGCCAGCGCCAGCGCCTGCTGCATGGTGGCGATATAGTCCACTTCGACGGCGGCAAAACGGGCAAACAGTTCCTTGGCGGCCGACGTGACGAACAGCGGCTGGGCCTTGGCCAGGTAGCTTTTATTTAATTCGAGGAATTTGGCGATGTCGGCCTGGCGCGTGGCGCGCTCCTCGGCCGTGGTAGCCAGCAAGAAATTACTACGGGCACGGCCCACCTTGATCAGGGCGATGTTGGCTTCCTTGATATGCGACAGGCCCAGCAATTCGCTGTTGTACATCTGCCCCGCCATGGTGTCGATCTTGCCCATGTTGAAGATGCCGATGCCGGCCACGATGGCCCCCATCAGTGCGACACAAAAAAACGCCGCGATCAGGCGCGTGCCCACCGTCATCTGACTCAACATGATTCCCCCATAGTCCGGCCACCAGTGCTCGAAGAAGCAGCTGAATGTCTTGAATATAGAGAAAATAGCGGGGTAGAAATACGCGCATTGTCACTAAACGATAATAGCTTGATTTATAACAACAAGCACCAGGGCTTGCCGTGCTAGGCAAGCCCTTAATATTAATTTAAAAATAATAATATTATTGAGACATTAATGATCGTGCCTGAGCGGCTTGCGCACCGTCATCTCGACCCCTCCCTTGGCCGCCGGCGCCGGCGGGCCGGCGCGGCGCACCGCTTCCGGCAAGGCGCCCGTCCATTCATACGCCACGCTGCCGGCCGGGTGCTTGTACCAGCCCGGATCGCGGTAATCGCCCGGTTTCTGCTCCTTGCGCACCTTCACCGTGGTAAACATGCCGCCCATGCCGATGGCGCCGAACGGACCGTCGCCGGCCATCATCGGCAAGGTGTTGTCGGGGATCGGCATCTGCATCTCGCCCATGTCGGCCATGCCCCGCTCGCCCATCACCATGTAGCCGGGCACGAGCTGATTGATCTTCGCCGCCACGCCCTGGTGGTCGACGCCGATCATGGTGGGCACGTCATGCCCCATGGCATTCATCGTATGGTGCGACTTGTGGCAGTGGAAAGCCCAGTCGCCGAGGTCCGTGGCCGTGAATTCCACGGCGCGCATCTGCCCCACGGCGATATCGGTCGTCACTTCGGGCCAGCGCGATTCGGGGCGCGTCCAGCCGCCATCCGTGCCCGTCACCTCGAATTCATGGCCATGCATGTGAATCGGGTGATTCGTCATGGTCAGGTTGCCCACGCGCACGCGCACCTTGTCGCCCTGGCGCACGACCATCGGGTCGATGCCGGGGAAGACGCGGCTGTTGAAAGTGAACAGGTTAAAATCCGTCATGGTCATGATCTTCGGCGTGTAGCTGCCGGGATCGATGTCATAGTTGCTGAGCAGGAAGACGAAATCGCGGTCCACCTTCATGAAATGCGGGTCTTTCGGGTGCGTCACCCAGAACCCCATCATGCCCATGGCCATCTGCGTCATTTCATCGGCATGCGGGTGGTACATGAAGGTGCCGGGGCGCCTGGCAACAAACTCGTACACGAAGGTCTTGCCGGGAGGAATACCTGGCTGGGTCAGGCCCGTGACGCCATCCATGCCGTTGGGCAAACGCTGGCCATGCCAGTGCACGCTCGTGTGTTCCGGCAATTTATTCGTGACAAAGATGCGCACCTTGTCACCCTCCACCACTTCGATGGTGGGACCGGGCGACTGGCCGTTGTAGCCCCACAGGTTCGCTTGCATGCCGGGCGCCAGTTCGCGCACGACGGGTTCGGCCACCAGGTGGAATTCCTTGACGTTGTTGTTCATGCGCCAGGGCAAGGACCAGCCATTCAGGGTGACGACGGGGTTATACGGCCGGCCGTTCGGCGGCGGTGGCGGCGCTTTCGTTTCCGCACCGGCCATGCTGACGGCTTCCGGCAACGACGCCGCCCCCACGCGGCTCACCGCGGCGGCACTCAGGGCGACGGCGCCCGCATTCATGAAAAAGTTTCTACGTGTAATCATCATTATTCCTTTGCCGCAGTTGCCACGCCTGGGCCACTGCCATTGATGGCCGATTGCAATTCAGTTTGGGCGATCCAGAAATCGCGCTGGGTCTCGATGGCGCGGTTCACGCTGGCGACTTGCTCGCGCGCGTCGGCCAGCAGCTCGAACACGCTGGCCAGCATGCCGTTGTAACGCAGCAATACTTCATGCGAAATCGTCTTGCGCAGCGGCACGACTTCATCGCGGTAGTGGCGCGCCAGGTCGTAGGCCGTGCGGTAGCTGGAATACGCCTCGCGCACTTCCGAGCGGGCCCGCACCACCGTGCCCGCCGTGCGCTGCAGCGACTGCTCGTACAGCGCTTGCGCCCTGGCGTTGCGCGCCGCGCCCCAGTCGAACAGCGGCAATTCCAGCGATACTTCATAGCCGTTTTCACGCGGCGCCTCGCTGCTCTTGTTGGTATAGCCCACGTCGAGCACGTTAATAAAACCCGTCACCCTGGACAGGCCCAGCGCGTCGGCCGTGGCATGCGCGTCGAGTTTCGCTCTTTGCACGTCGAGGCGCTGCTCCATCGCCTGCGCCTCGATATTGCCCGCTTCCACCGCCTGGGCCGGCAAGTCGGGCAGACGCGACGGTAAAGTAAAGCTGGCCTGCTTGCCCCACAGGCCCAGCAAGCGCGTCAGGTGCTCACGCGTCACCAATGCCTGGTGCCGCGCGCGGGCCAGGTCGCCGACGGCGTCCGCGTAAAACACTTGCTGGCGCGCCTGGTCGAGGCGGCTCCAGTTGCCCGCCTGCCGCAAGCGCGTGGCCAGTTCGGCGCCCGCCTCGGCCGACAGCAGCGCCCGCTGCATGAACTGTTCCGTCTGCACGGCGGCAACCGCATTGAAATACGCGCGGCGCGTCTCAAGCGCCAGTTGCACGGCACTGCTGGCGGCCTGCAGCTTGGCTTGCTCGAAACGGCCCCGCTCGATGTTGACGCGCAGCGGCATGGTGAGCAGTCCCGCCAGGTCGAAGCTGACGCCGCGGTCGATTTCATTGCCATGGCTGCCGTGCGAGCGGCCGAACGACAGGCCGGGATTGCGCAAGCGCCCCGCCTGCACCAGGTCCGCCTCGGACGCGCCCAGTTCGGCCAGCGCCACTTTCATGCCGTGGTTGTTCATCAGGGCGATGCGCACGGCGCTGTCGGCGTCCAGGGGCTGGGCCAGCAAAGAGGCCAGTTTTTCCTCGCCGCCCTGGTCCGTCAATGCCGCAGGGGCGCCCGTGCGCACGTCGGCCAGCGTGGACACCGTCCGCATGCCGCCATCCTCGCTGAAACTGGCGCAGCCACTGAGCAGCAGGACGGCCGCCAGCGCCAGCGGCGTGAGGCAAGTTGATTTTGTGAAACGGGCCATTTCAATGTCCTTCATGCTGGTGTTGCGGGGACGGCTGGGCGGCCGGTTTGGCATCGGGCTTGGGACCGGGCTTCTTCATCGGCATGGTATGGCCCTCCATCTTGTGGCCTTCCATCTTCATCATGCCCATGTGGCCGCCGGCCTTGCCGACTTTGTCGTTGACGGCGCGCCAGGCCTGGTCGGGCGTGGCGTCTTCCTCGGCGGCGGGACGGTAGCCGGCGAAGGCGGAGCGATAGGTGGTGGCCGGCACGGATGCTTGCGCCTCTTGCGGGGCGGACGGGGACTGCGCTGCGGCGGCCAGCGGCAGTACAGCCAGCACGAAGCTGAACAGGTGTTTCATGGTATTCCTTGATTGACAGGGGATAGCGCGGCAGGTGCGCGACTGGAACGCTGGCGCGGCCGCTGCAACGTGCAAGGACGTGCGACGGCCGCACCGCCAGGTTCAACGGGCGGTCAGGCGGAGTGCGTGCTTCTCGGGGGACGTTCGGGACCAGGCGGGATATGCCCGGCGAACAGGGAGTCGGGCGCCAGCGCCGGAGGCGGCGCGCGCAGGGTCAAGGCGTGCAAGGCGGGCATGCCGGGCGGCGCCGTGGCGCCCACGGTACATGCGCCATGATTGCTGCAATCGTGGCCATGCTGGGTGGCGCCGCCATCGTCCATGGTCATGGTCACCGCCATTTGCATGTCGGCCATGTCATGGCACTGGGGCGCCTGCGCTGCCACAACGGTGACCGCTGCCGCCAGCTCGTCCACGCAGCAGCTGCGCATGGCCGACGCAAAGCCCTGCAAGGGCAGCGAGACGGCCAGCAGCCAGAGCAGCGAGCGGGCGAGTGAGCGGAAAAAGGCGCGGTTCATGGCACAACTATAAACCTTCCCACATGAGGAAGGTCAAGCCCCTATTTGCGCACGTAGCCGTGCGTCAGCCAGATGACGTACGCGCCATAATATCCCTGCCCTTCGAACAGGGCCTGGCCATCGGCAAAAGTCACTTTCCGCACTTCATTGATGGTGAAATACGCGCGGCCATCGGCCGCCTCGACGTCGCCCCAATGGCGCGCGCGCGGTGGCAGGTAGCCGCTGGCGCGCCCGATGGCGGCCAGCAGGTCGCCGATCATGAAGTCGACCAACATGTCGGCCAGCAGCGGCCGGCGCCCCGCCAGCATGGCCGTGATGTCGGGGTAGCCCGCTTCCTTGAGTTCGGGCAAGTCGCTTTCCTCGTCCTGCAAGTCGTCTTCGCGGCAAGTCTGGATAAAACTGTTGAACGGTTCGTCGAGCAGGCCCGCCAGCGCCGCTTCCGGCACGCTCAGGCGGAACGGGTGCAGCGGCAGCGCGCTGTGCTGGCCGTAGTTGAGTTCGCGGCAGCCGAGGAAGGCCAGCGGGTGCCGTTGGCCACCGACCTCGCAGCGGATGCCCGATACCTGCACCATCAGCTGCCCATCCCCGCCGCCCGCATCAGCAGGCGCATCGCCCACGCGGCCAGGCCCAGGGTGGTCACGCTGGCCAGCCAGATGCCGGCCAGCCATGCCAGTCGTTTCCGCCATGATTGTTGTCCCTGTTCAAATTGTTTCATCAGTGATACCCATCTTCCGGGTGGACTTTGCCACGAAACACATAATATGACCACACCGTATACATCAGGATGATGGGGATGATGAACAGCGCCCCCACCAGGGTAAAACCCTGGCTTTGCGGCGGCGACGACGCCTCCCAGATCGATACCGACGGCGGGATGATGTTGGGCCACACGCTGATGCCCAGGCCCGTGTAGCCGAAGAAGACCAGGGCCAGGGTGCACAGGAAAGGCGCCGTCTGCCGCCCGCGCCGCAGGGAGCGCAGCAACAGCCAGCCCACGCCCGCCACCAGCAGCGGCACGGGCAGGAAGCAGAACAGTTGCGGCAGCGCAAACCAGCGCGCGGCGATGGCCGGATCGACCAGGGGCGTCCAGGCGCTGATGATGGCGATCACGCCCAGCAGCAGCCACACGAGCGTGCGCGTGATGCGTCCCGCGCGCGCCTGCAGGCCGCCGTCCGTCTTCATGATCAGCCAGGTGCTGCCCAGCAAGGCATACGCCACCACCAGCCCCACACCCGTGAACAGCGAGAACGGCGTGAGCCAGTCCAGCGCGCCGCCCGCATAGCTGCGATTCACCACCGGCATGCCCTGGATGTAGGCGCCCAGGGTCACGCCCTGGAAAAAGGCGGCCGCCACCGAGCCGCCGATAAACGCCTTGTCCCACACATGGCGCTCATGCTCGCGCGCCTTGAAGCGGAACTCGAAGGCCACGCCGCGGAAGATCAGGCCCATCAGCATGAAGCTGAGCGGCAGGTAGCAGGCGCTCAGCACCACGGAATACGCGAGCGGAAAGGCCGCCAGCATGCCGGCGCCGCCCAGCACCAGCCAGGTTTCATTGCCATCCCAGACGGGCGCGACCGTATTCATCATCACGTCGCGCTCGCTCTTCTCCCGGAAAAACGGGTACAGGATGCCGATGCCCAGGTCGAAGCCATCCATCACCACATACATCATGATGCTGAACAGGATAATAATGGCCCACAGTAGTGGCAGATCAATGCCCATGCGAATGTCCTCCTTGTGCCGCAGACAGTGGCCGCGCGGGTGTGCGCTCCTGGCCCGGTCCGCCGTGCTCGACGCGCTCGCCCTCATGCGGCTGCGGCCCCACGCGGATCAAACGCAGCAGGTAGCCGATGCCCGTGCCGAAGACGGCAAAATAGATGATGACGAAGAACACCAGGGTGATGCCCAGTTGCGTGGCGCCGTGCGCCGAGACGGCGTCTTGCGTGCGCAGCAAGCCGTACACGGTCCACGGCTGACGGCCGATCTCCGTCGTGTACCAGCCGGCCAGCATGGCCACCAGCCCGCTGGGCCCCATCCACAGGGCGCAGCGCAGGAAGAGGCGCGAGCGCCACAGCGTGCCGCGCCAACGCAGCCACGCACTCCAGAGTCCCAGCGCGATCATCAGCATGCCCAAGCCCGCCATCAGGCGAAACGACCAGAACACGACGGAGGAAGGGGGCCGGTCGCGCGGCGCGAAATCCTTCAGCGCGGGGATCGTGCCATTCCAGTCGTGCGCGAGGATCAGGCCACCCAGGCGCGGGATTTCCACCTTGTACAGAGTTTCCTCGCGCGCCATGTCGGGCCAGCCGAACAGGATCAGCGGCGTGCCCTCGCTGCCGGTGTTTTCCCAGTGGCCTTCCATGGCGGCGATCTTCGCCGGCTGGTGCTCCAGCGTGTTCAAGCCGTGCAGGTCGCCGATCACGGCCTGGATGGGCGCGACGATCAGCAGCATCGACAAGCCCATCGTCATCATCTTGCGGATGGCCGCATTGTCATTACCGCGCAGCAAATGCCAGGCGGCCGACGCCACCACCAGCAAGGCCGTGGCGAGGAAGGCGGCCACGCTCATGTGCAGCAGCCGATACGGGAACGATGGGTTGAAGATGACGGCCAGCCAGTCCACGGGCACGATCCTCCCGTCGATGATGGCATGGCCCTGCGGCGTCTGCATCCAGCTGTTCGAGGCGATGATCCAGGTGGCGGAAATCAAGGTGCCCAGCGCCACCATGGCCGTGGCGAACATGTGCAAGCCTGGCCCCACGCGGTGCCAGCCGAACAGCATCACGCCGAGGAAGCCCGCTTCCAGGAAGAAGGCCGTCAGCACTTCATAGGCCAGCAGCGGGCCCGTGATGCTGCCCGCGTAATCGGAAAAGAAACTCCAGTTGGTGCCGAACTGGTAAGCCATGACGAGGCCGGAAACGACGCCCATGCCGAAATTGACGGCGAAAATCTTCGACCAGAAGTGGTACAGGTCGCGGTACACGCCATCCTGCGTGCGCAGCCACGCCGCCTCCAGCACCGTCAGGTAACTGGCCAGGCCGATGGTGATGGCAGGAAAAATGATGTGGAACGAGATGGTGAAGCCGAACTGGACGCGCGCCAGTTCCAATGCAGTGAGCCCTAACATGTGTTGCCTTCCCGACGTGTGACGTCTGTTTTACCCAGGCCTCCACTCTAGGCTTTACGGGCAAAACATAACAGACTCAGAAATCGGAGAAAACATAGGATCAGTTTGACGTTTACCGAATGACAAGGTCAATCTGATCCGGCGCAAAAACGCCTCAGACAGGCTCGGCGAGGCCCACGCGGTTGCGTCCATTTTCCTTGGCCACGTACAGGGCCGCGTCGGCCGCCAGCAGCACGGCGTCCGCACCGAGCACCTTGCCCGCCCCCTGTTCCGATGACACGACGCCCAGCGACACCGTGACGGGACCGGCGCCGGGGATCTTGGCGGCGGCCACCCTGGCGCGCAGGCGCTCGGCCACCTGCAGCGCCACGTCGAGGTCGGCCTCGGGCAGCAGCATGATGAATTCATCGCCGCCATTGCGGCACAGCACGTCGGCATCGCGCGAGCAGGCGCGCATCAGTTGCGCCAGGTGCAGGATGACTTCATCGCCCACCGCATGGCCCCACTGGTCGTTGACTTGCTTGAAATGGTCGATGTCGATGGCGATGACGGAAAACGGCCGCGCCTGCGCCTGCCAGGCGTCCAGCGCCGCCGCCATGCCGCGCCGGTTCGACAGGCCCGTCAGCGGGTCCGTCTGCACGTCGAATTTCAGCTTGCCGATCTTTTTTTGCAGCAAGGACATTCCCACCAGCAAGGCGCGCTTGATCTGCGCCGCTTCCAGATACCAGGCGCGGATGCCGCCGATGCGCTCGGACATGCCGGGCGCGTCCATGCGGCTGGCGCTTTCGGCCAGCTGCACCAGGGGCCGTGAAATGAGGCGCGCCAGCCACCAGATGAACGGCAGGCTGAGCAAGGCAATGGGCAAGGAATACCACAGGGTGTTGAGCATCAGCTGGTTCAGCGGCGCCAAAGTGGCGGCCGTGGGCCGCTGGGCCACGATGCCCCAGCCCGTTGACGGCAGCACGGCATAGCCGGCCAGCATGTCCGTGCCCCGGCTGTTGACGGTGCTCCCGCTGCCGCTTTCCTGGCGCAGGATGGCGTCGATCACGGTATTCTTGCCGGCCACTTCGCCGACCCGCGAAGGATCGGGATGGTACAGCAGGCGCCGGCTCTGGTCGACCACATAGAGATACGAGCCATCGCGGTAGTAATGCTGTCCCAGCAAGGTGAACAGGATGTTTTTCTGCTTCAGGTAAATCGACCCGCCCACATAGCCCAGATAGCGTCCGCCGTGATCGAACACGGGATGGGAAATGAAGACCACCAGGTTGCCCACCGACGACATATACGGCCGGGTGATCAGCGGGCGGCGTTCGCGCAGCGCCAGGCGCGCCCCTTCCGAGACCAGCTGGCTGTTCTGCAGGGCCAGCGTCTCGGGCGACACGCCCAGCACCTTGCCCTGCGCATCGACGATCAGGACGGAATTGAAGCTGTTGGTCTGCCCGCGCAAGCGTTCAGCTTCCATCTTGAGGGCGGCCGGGTCGGCAAAATGCCGGGGCAGCTGGCCGGCGCTGTAGGCCAGCTGCTGGCGCGCCGCCAGCAGGAAGTTTTCCGTGCTGCTGGCCAGCTTCAGCGCATACGCGTAGTTCGCCTCCAGGGTCGTATCGATCAGCAACTGGCGCTGCACCTGATACGTGGCATAAAAGCTGTTACCCAGGGAGAGCACGGCGCTGGCAAACGCCACCAGCACGATCAGACGGCGCAGATTGATGCGCAACAGAGGTTGCGCCACAGGTTGAAGCGGCATGGAAGAGACGGGGCAGCGTAGGATTGCGCCTGAAAAAAAAGCCCATTATACATGTCCATACAGCAACAAAGTGCCATGAACAACGGTTTATTGCCCCAGTTGTCCCCGTCCGACAAGCCTGGGCCATTCAGGCATGCACGGCGTGCTTGCGTACCCAGTCCGCGTAGCGCTGCATCCAGCCCTGGAAGAAACCGAGGCTGGCCGGACCGATGCCGCCATGCTCGTCGAACAGGCCATCCTTGGCCTGGATAAACATCTCTGGCTGGCCCAGCAGTGGCACGTCCAGGTAAGCGAGCACATTGCGCAAATGCTGCTGCGCCAGGGCCGTGCCCGTGGCACCGACGGACACGCCCAGCACGGCGCCCGGCTTGCCGCCCCACACGCTCTGGCCATACGGACGCGAGCCGTGATCGAGGGCGTTTTTCAGCACGCCGGGGATCGAGCGGTTGTATTCGGGAGTGAGAAAGAGCAAGGCTTGCGATGTGGAAATGTCCGATTTGAGGCGCAGCACCTGCTCCGCCTGCGCGCCATCGTCATCCTGGTTGTACAGCGGCAAGTCACCGATGTCGATGTGCTTGAAGGAAAACTCGGGCGGCGCCAGCTTGACGATGGCGTCGGCCAGCTTGCGGTTGAAGGAATCCTTGCGCAGGCTGCCGACGATGATTGCGACTTGATATTGGCTCATGAAAATCCCCGATGATGGTTAAGAAAAAGCCCTGAGGTGCGATGCACGTCAGGGCTATCTTGCCACACAATCATCGCTTTCGCGCTGCTTAGCGTGCGAAACCAGCGCACCTGAAAAAATGCTCAGGGCTAGGCGCCTTGCCGAAGACAGTACGAATGTACGGCAAGGCAAGGCAACAACGCCATGGGCGTTTTGGCAGGTGCGCTAACGTGCCAGGCCTCGGTACTCGCGGTAGTAACGCCCGCCCAGGTTCGTCAATACCTCGTAGCCGATGGTATTGGCCATGGCCGCCACGGCGTCGACCGGGTGTTCGGCGCAGATCAGGTCGACCAGGCTACCCGGCGCGACGCGCTCCTGTGCGATGGCGCTGACGTCCAGCGTAATCGAATCCATCGAGATGGCGCCGATCTGCGGCACTTTCACGCCATCGACGATGGCCAGGCCCTGGTTGCTCATGCTGCGCAGCCAGCCATCGGCATAGCCGACGGAAATCGTCGCCACCTGGCGCGGCTCGCTGGCCGTGTAGCGGCGGCTGTAGCCCACATGGTCGCCGGCGGCGATCGTACGCGTCTGCATGACCTTGCCTTGCAGCCGGACCACGGAGCGCAGCGGATTCGGCTCGCCGCCCTGCGGCCCGATGCCGTACAGGGCCGCACCAGGACGCACCAGATCGAAGTGAAAATCGGGCGACAGGAAAATACCCGAGGAATTGGCCAGGCTGGCGCGGTACTGCGGCAAACGGGCGCGGATGGCGATGAAACGGGCCAGCTGCTCGCCATTCATCGGGTTGGCGCGCTCGTCGGCGCACGCCAGGTGGCTCATGATGTAGCGCACCTTGATGCCGTCGAGAAAGTGCGCATCCAGCAGCCAGGCGTCGATTTCCTGCGGCGACAGGCCCATGCGCGACATGCCAGTATCCACCTGCACGATGGCGTCCAGGGTTTTCCCCAATGCCTTGGCGTGCGCGCGCCAGCCCGCCACCTGCGGCTCGCTGTTGAGCACGGGCGTCAGGCCATGGGCCGTGAATTCGCCTTCCGTATCGACGGGCGGGCCATGCAGCACGAAGATGGCCGCGTCCGGCGCCACGTGCGGGCGCAGGCTGATGCCCTCTTCCAGGTGGGCGACGAAGAAATGGCGGCAACCCTCTTCATACAGGGCCGCGCCCACTTGCGCGGCGCCCAGGCCGTACGCGTCGGATTTGACGACGGCGGAACAGGCGGCCGGGTGCGCCTTGTCGCGCAGCAAGCGGTAGTTGGCGCGCACGGCATCGAGGTCCACCGTCAGGATGGCGCCGCTACGTTCCTTGGCAGGCATGCTGGCCGCCATCTCAGGCTCCCGCGTATTGCAGTTTGCCGCCGCGCTGCGCGCCGCTGTAGCGGCTGACGGACAGGTCGTCGGCCAGAATCGCCGGCTGTTTCGACGACATCAGGTCGGCCAGCAATTGCGCCGAGCCGCAGGACATGGTCCAGCCCAGGGTGCCGTGGCCCGTGTTCAGGAACAGGTTGCGCAGCGGCGTGCGGCCGACGATCGGCGTGCCGTCCGGCGTCATCGGGCGCAGCCCCGTCCAGAACGTGGCTTCCGCCGTGTTGCCGCCGCCGGGGAACAGGTCGTTGACGACCATTTCCAGGGTTTCGCGGCGGCGCGGGTTCAGGTTCAGGTTGTAGCCGGCGATTTCCGCCATGCCGCCCACGCGGATGCGGTCGTCGAAACGCGTCACGGCGATCTTGTATGTTTCATCGAGGATGGTCGACACGGGCGCCTTGGCCGCATTGACGATAGGCACGGTGATCGAATAGCCCTTCAATGGATACACGGGAATGTCGAGCAATGGCTTCATGAAGCCCGTCGAGTAGGAACCGAGGGCCACCACATAGGAATCGGCCTTGACGACTTCCGCGCCGCATTGCACGCCAGCGATTTCATCGCCCTGCGTCAGCAAGGCATCGATGGACACGCCATAGCGGAACTTCACACCCAGCGCCTCGGCCATTTCCGACAGGCGCGTGGTAAACAGCTGGCAATCGCCCGTTTCATCGTTGGGCAGGCGCAAGCCGCCGAACAGCTTGCCCTTGACCGCTTCCAGGGCCGGCTCGGCGCGCGACAGCTCGTTGCGCTGCAGCACTTCGTACGGCACGCCCGCATCCTTGAGCACTTCGATATCCTTGGCGGCGTCGTTGTATTGTTTTTCAGTGCGGAACAATTGCATCGTGCCTTGCTGGCGGCCTTCATACGTGATGCCGGCCTCGGCGCGCAGCACCTTGAAGCAGTCGCGGCTGTACTCAGCCAGGCGCACCATGCGTTCCTTGTTCACCGCATACGCTTCCGGTGTGCAATTACGCAACATCTGCCACATCCATTTGAGCTGGGCGGCGCTGCCGTCAAGCGAGATGGCCAGCGGCGCGTGGCGCTGCATCATCCACTTCACGGCTTTCAGGGGAATGCCGGGCGCGGCCCATGGCGAGGCGTAGCCGGGCGAGATTTGCCCCGCATTCGCGAAGCTGGTTTCCAGTGCCGGGCCCGGCTGGCGGTCGATGACGGTCACCTCATGTCCTGCCTTGGCCAGATAGTAAGCACTGGTGACGCCGATGACGCCGCTACCCAGAATCACGATACGCATAGTTTCCTCATTATATTTTTTAGGCTATTGCCAGATTAACCGCTATCATATTGGGAAAGAGCCAGTATTTGTTCACGTATAAATCGAGATATTCAGCAATAAATCATGAGAATCCTTAAAGAATCGGCACGTGGCCTCGACAAGCTGGACCGCCACATTCTGCGCATCCTGCAGCAGGATGGCCGCATCTCGATGAAAGACCTGGGCGAACAGGTGGGCCTGTCGATCACGCCCTGCATCGAGCGGGTCAAGCGCATGGAGCGCGACGGCGTCATCACGGGCTACCACGCCAAGGTGAACCCGGCCGCGCTGGGCGCCAAGCTGCTCGTCTTTGTAGAGATTACTCTCAATCAAAAGTCGGCGTCCGCCTTCGAGCAATTCCGCCGCGAAGTGCTGCAGATTCCCGAGGTGCAGGAATGCCATCTGGTATCGGGCGACTTCGATTACCTGATCAAGGCGCGCATCCATGAAATGGCCGAGTACCGCAAACTGCTGGGCGACATGCTGCTGCAGCTGCCGGGCGCCGCGCAATCGAAAAGCTATGTGGTGATGGAAGAAATCAAGGAAACCCTGGCGCTCTCGACCGACGTGCTGCAGAGCCGCTAAAGGTAGCACCAGGCGACACCAAAGGCATCATCTTGTGCGCCTTTGTATAATCTTGTAGCACATTCGTGGCGACCCACGCACACTCCCGACATGACATCACGCCCGTCCCCTCTGAGATCGGAAGCAGTGATGCACACTGGGAGTCCCTATGAACACATTGATAAAACTGGCAGCTTCCTGCCTCGCGGGCCTGGCCGTGGCCATGTGCACCGCCAGTGAATACAAGGTCAACCGCGCGCCCGACAATGGCGCCATCTATCAGAACATCAAGGTCGGCAAGACCACTCGCCTCGACCTCGACGCGGCCCTGGGCAACGCCACCGTCGTCAGCTTCGATCCCGGCTATGAAGTCTGGGTCTACAAGAACCAGCTGCAAGCGCCCAGGGTGACGCGGCTGCTCCCCCTGCTGGGCGAAAAAGGCACGCGCGAAGTGGCCGTCATGTTCGATCAGGCGGGTGTCGTCAAGAAATTCCGCATCCACGAGCCGCGCAAGTAGGCGCACAGCGAACGGGCGCCGCCTGCCACGCTGGCTGGCTATACTGGCTGCTGGCTACCGCCGCCCACCGCTCACCTACCCAGCAAGGAGTTCCCATGCGCCTGCCCCTGATTGCTCCGAAAGACCTGACGCCCGAACAGAAGCCGCTGTATGACGATATGCGCAAAGGCATCACCAGCAATTTCAACGACTTCATCGCCGTGCGCGAAGACGGCGCCCTGATGGGGCCATGGAATCCGTGGCTGCACGAACCGGCCATCGGCAAGGCCATCTGGGACCTGACCCTGGCCATGACGGCCAACGCCACGTTGCCCGACAACGTGCGCCAGATTGCCATCCTGGTGGTTGGCGCGCGCTACAACGCCGCCTATGAAATCTACGCCCACATCGCCGTCGCGGAGCGCGAAGGCATGTCGGCCGAGCGCCTGGCCACGCTGGTGGCCGACGTCAAGCCCGGCGACCTCGACAAGCACGAGAGCATCGCCTACGACCTGGCCTACGCGCTCAGCCGCGCCGGCACGCTGCCGGAGCCAGTGTACCGGCTGGCGCTGGCCACCTTTGGCCAGCACGGCACCAACGAGCTGATTTACCTGGTGGGCCTGTACGCGCTGGTCTCGACCACCTTGAACGGCTTCAACGTGCCGGTGCCGGAACGCGACTGAAGGGTCTTGCCCCTGCTCATGTGCCGCGATGGGGAACGCCGGTGGAAGCGCTCTTGCTCTACACTGGCGTTTTATCCTCTGCAACTTCCATGCAACTACCCGCAAGCCTCGCCCACATCTCGGTCGAACCAGACTGGCAACACACGACTGCGTATCCACCGCTCGGCTTCACCCCCTTCTTTGAAGGCGCACTGGGCAATGGCGACACGTTCGGCCTGTACTGGCCCATCGGGCGCGAAGCGTACGAACCGATCGTCGTCGAAACGTGGCACGACGAGTGGCGCCTCCAGCCGCACTTTTCCAGCCTGGCCGCGTTTTTGCAAGCCTACGCGGCAGCGGAGGACGAGTATGTCGGCACGCCATCGCTGGCCGACGACCCCGCGTCGCCGCGCGCCGCCTATCTGGAAGCCAAGGAACAGATCGCGCAGCGCAACCCGGACGCGGCCATCGCGCTGCTGGAAGCGGCGCTGGCCATCGTGCCCGAATATACGGACGCGCTGGTGCTGCTGCATGGCCAGTACGTGCGCGCGGGCAGAATCGGGGAAGCCGTCAAGGTGGCCATCGATGCCATCATTTCACCACCGTCGTTTGGCGGCCCGCCATTCAAGGCCTTGCAATGGCTGCGCACGCAGCCGGTGCCGGACGGGGAACTCGACCCCATCTGGCGCGCCTGCGGGCAATTATCGTTCAACTTTGGCGGCAGCAAGGAAAATGCCGATTATCCCGTGCTGCTGGGCGCCATCGCCACCTATGTGGAGCAGGGCAACTACCTTCGCGCCTCGACCCTGATGCAGACGTATGCCGAACTGATGAGCGCGGAAACCATCTCGTTCCAGCAACGCTATGGCTTCGAGCCGGCCGCCTTCATCGCGCAGCAGATCGCCGTCAGTGCGCGGCTCCCGCACGGCAGCCGCGCCCCGGCAGCGCCATGCTCGCCCGGCAGGGATTAAGCCCCCCCCCCTGGCTGACGACATCAGCGCCACATTATTTGGCATATTTGTCATATTTGTTTCTTCAATACGGCCAGCCGCACTTGTATCCATAAAGAAACATATCCAGCCAGCCGTCCATCCGGCGTTCATAGGTGTGAGAACAGGAAAACTCGGCATCCTGCCGAGAAAAAATCTCAAATACTATTTGACTAATTTGTTGAATATTTGTTTAATTAGGTATATTTAATTTATTTGTTTTTTCGGATGCCGAGGCAAGCCTGACTGCCACGTGACGCAAACAGTCACGCACCGTTGTGCCGGCGCGCGCCGGCCTGAGAACATGGAGATCGCAATGAACTACCCGATGATGGAAGCTGAGCAGGCAAAGCAAGGCATGGAGGGTGTTGGCCTGGCGGCCGCGCTGGGCAAGATGCAAGGCCTGTTGCAATTCGATTTGCACGGCCGCGTGAGCAACGCCAACCAGATCGCGCTCGATCTGTTCGGCTATCAGCGCGACGAACTGCTGGGCCAGCCCCACCAGTTGCTATGCACGGTCACGCGCGACCGGCAGCAGGAGGAGCGGGAATTCTGGCGCCTGCTGGCCGAGGGCCAGTCACAGTGCGGCGATTTTCAGCGCGTGGACAGGCAAGGACGGGAACTCTGGATACAGGCGCGCTATGTCCCGCTATCGCACGATGGTGGACAAGCCGACCACGTCATCGTGCTCATCGACGACATCACGGCCAATATGCGCTCGCGCCTGGATTTTTCGGGCAAGATCGAGGCCATTGAGCGGGTCCAGGCCGTGATTGAATTTGATCTGCAGGGCCGCGTGTTGCGCGCCAACGACAACTTTCTGCGCACCTTCGGCTACCAGGAACAGGAACTGCTCGGCCAGCACCACCGCATGTTCTGCACTGCGGAAGATGTGCAGGCCAGCAGCTACCGGCAATTATGGGAAGGCCTGGAACGCGGTCAATTCCAGTCCGGCGAGTTCCGCAGGATTGACAAACTGGGCCGCGAAGTCTGGATACAGGCGTCCTACAACCCCATCCTGGATATCGATGGCCGGCCGCTCAAAGTGATCAAGTTTGCCACCGACATTACCGCCGCCAAGCGCCTCAGCTCCGAGACGGCCGGCAAGATCGAGGCCATCGCCCGCTCGCAAGCGGTGATCGAATTCGACATGCGGGGCATCATCCTGACGGCCAACAGCAATTTCCTGCGGGCAGTCGGCTACACGCTGGAAGAAGTACAGGGACAGCACCACAGCATGTTTTGCGATGACATGCTGGTGCAGAGCGAGGCTTACCGTAACTTCTGGGCCGATCTCGGCGAAGGCAAATTCAAGAGCGCCCGTTTTCACCGGCTTGCCAAGCATGGCGCCGCCATCTGGCTGCAGGCCACCTACAATCCGATTCTCGACACCAACGGCCGTGCCTTCAAGGTCGTCAAATTCGCCATGGACATCACGCAGCAAGTCGAGCGCGAACAGACCGTCAGCAGTCGCGTCGCCGGCATCGGCGATGTCATGCAGGAGCTCGCCGGCGCCATCGACAGCATCGGCCAGGGCGCCGCGCATGCGAACACCATCGCACAGCAAACGGAACAGCATGCCCGGCAGGGGCGCGTACTGCTGGGCCAATCCATCGATTCCATCCTGGAGATCCAGAAATCGTCGCAGGACGTACATGAAATCGTCAGCACGATCAGCGATATCGCGATCCAGACCAACCTGCTGGCCTTCAATGCCGCCGTCGAGGCGGCCCGCGCCGGGGAACATGGCCGCGGTTTCGCCATCGTGGCAGATGAAGTACGCAAACTGGCCGAGAAATCCGGCGACGCGGCCCGTAACATCGCGCGCCTGATCGATAGCACCATCAGCCGCGTCGATCAAAGCGGCACCCTGTCGGAACAGGTGCGTCAATCGTTCGAACAGATCCGTGATTCCGTCCATAACACGACACAATCGATCGGCCAGATCGACCAGGCCACGGCGGCCCAAGTCGACTCCAGCAGGCACGTGGCGCAACTGCTGACCGAGCTGCAAGCGACCACCGCCGCGGAGCACTGAGCATGGCGGCCCCGGTAGCGCCGGCACAGGATTACGTGCGGGTAAGGATAGGCTCGCTGCAGGTGGGCATTGCATCTTCCTGTGTACGCCAGGCGCTGGCGCGTCCCGCCGGCGTGCTTCCCGTGCCAGGCGCGACAGGTGCCCTGGCCGGCGTTTTCTCGCATCAGGGCCAGCTGATTCCCCTGATCGACTTGCGCCCCTGGCTCCACATGGCGGCCGATACGCCCTGCGCTTACGTGCTGTTGCTGGTGACGGACGGCCTCCTGGCCGGGCTCGCCGTCGATGCCGTCTCCAGCGCACAGAAGATTCATCCTGAGCACATTGAGCAGGTATACCACGACGACGAACCTGACCACTTCTTCCGTTACGTCGCGCGCCCCACTGGCGATGATGAACTGCTGAACTTGCTGGAGCCGCAGCGCCTGATGCTGCGGGCACAAGCCTGGACCCGTACGGCGGGTATGCAAGCAGGGGGCGATGCGCCGCCCGACCTGGCCCGCACCGGCCCTGCCATATCGCTGGCCCTGTTCGAACTGGCAGGACGCGTGCTGGCACTGCCCTCGACGCTGGTGGCCGAAGTCCTGCCCTGCCCGCCAATGGACACGGCATTCGGCTGGAATGGACCATTGGCCGGGGTAGCCGGCTGGCGCGGTCGCCAGGTGTATGTCCTCAATGGCGCCGTTTTCAGCGGTGCCTTGCCGGTACCGCCAACGCCGCCGCCCTTGCTGGCCGTGCTGGAACGCGACGGCCTCTGCCTGGGGCTACGCATCGACAAGACGCTGGCCGTGCGCGACATCGATTGCAGCCAGCTCCTGCACGGGACGGACGGGCCTTGCAGCCACCCACTGGTGGCCGCCACCATCACGGCGGAATCCGGCCCGCCACAACTGCTGCTCGATGACGCGGCCTTGCTGGCGCTATGTCCACAAACATCGCGGGAAACGCGCGCGCAAGTGCAGGCGCTGGCGCAAGACAGGCGCAGCAGCGATGCCTACATCGTCTGCGATGCGGGCGAAGAACTGGCATTGCCGATGGCCGCCATCGTCACCATCGTGTCCCTGCCTGCCGACATGCAAGCCCCCTCGCCCGACGACCCGGCCGCGCCGTCTGGCAGCTTTACCTGGCAAGGACGCACGCTGCCATTGATCGCGCTCGGCCCCCAGGGTGCGCCAACGGCGCGCATTGTCGTCATCGAGCATGCGACACGGCACTTTGGCTTGCTGGTGCGTAATCTCGTCACCCTGGTACCCGCCTACGCGGCGACAAAAACCAGCTTCAGCCAGTTCGGCGGGCAAGCGCAGACGATGATTACACTCGATTCACCGGAAGGAAAAACCAGCTACCGCGTATGGGAACCAGAGGAACTGGCTGGCGTCACAAGCCATGCGCGTTGATCTCAGCGCTCCACGCACGCCTGTTTCTCGCGGAACAGCTTGCGGTACGCCGACGGCGACGTCTGCAAGCTGGCGCGGAAATGCTGGCGCAGCGACAGGGCCGTGCCGAAACCGGCCTCTTGCGCCACGACATCGATCGAGGCCGCGCTTTTTTCCAGCATGCCTTGCGCATGCGCAAGACGCTGGTTCAGCAGCCATTGCTTGAACGACGTGCCCATGGCCTGGCGGAAGTGGCGCGTAAAATTGCGCCGGCTCATGGCGGCCTGTTCGGCCAGCGCGTCGATGCTGTGTGCCTGGTCCAGCCTGGCCGTCACGCCAGCCAGCACCTCGGCAAAGCGCCCTTCGCTGCCGGACACGGGCAGCGGGCGCTCGATGAATTGCGCCTGTCCGCCCTGGCGGTGCGGCGCCACCAGCAGCCGGCGCGCCACGCGGTTGGCCACCTCGGCGCCGGCCAGCTGGCGCAGCAGGTACAGGCAGCAATCGAGACCGGCCGCCACGCCGGCCGACGTCAGCACGGCGCCATCGTCCACGTACAGCACTTCCCGGTCCACCCTGACCTTCGGATAGCGGGCCGCGAGGCGCTCGGCCATGCCCCAGTGCGTGGCGGCGCGCTTGCCATCCAACAAGCCCGCCTGCGCCAGGGGAAACGCGCCCAGGCACAGGCCCACCATGCGCGCGCCGCGCCCGCTGGCCGCCTGCAGCGCCGCGACCAGGGACGGCGCGGCATCGCGGCAATCGTCGTGCCAGGCCGGCATGATGACGATATCGGCGCCCTCCAGCCCTTCCAGTCCGCACTCGGGCGTGATGGAAAAGCTGGCCGCCGTGCGCAAGGGCGCGGGATCGGCCGCACAGACGCGCACGTGGAAAGGCGGCAGGTCGG
Organism: Janthinobacterium sp. UMAB-60; assembly: GCF_900095235.1. Lineage (NCBI taxonomy): Bacteria > Pseudomonadati > Pseudomonadota > Betaproteobacteria > Burkholderiales > Oxalobacteraceae > Janthinobacterium > Janthinobacterium sp. UMAB-60. The sequence goes on along the minus strand of NZ_LT607487.1, from coordinate 113,882 downwards.
CCTCGTCCGTCTGGGCGCCAAACACGAGGCAAGGCACGGACAAGTGAAATGGCGTCATGCCGTCGAAGGCGATCACGGCCACGCTCAAGGGGGAAGAAGTAAGAAAAGTAGGCATGGCCCGATTTTATCGTAGATAGGCCTTCGGGCCACTTTTTGTTTGTGCCGCGCGGCTTGAAAATGGCTGCATCGGGGAAGCCCTTCCTCTTTCAACCATTCAGGAGTCACGCATGTCCAACACTACCGCACCACGCCGCGCCCTGCTCGTCATTGATGTACAAAATGAATACTTCACGGGCGACATGCCCATCGAATATCCGTCCGTCGAAATTTCCCTGCCGAACATCGTCACCGCCATGGCCGCCGCCCGCGCCGCCGGCGTGCCCGTGATCGTCGTCCAGCACGATGCGCCGGAAGCTTCCCCCATCTTCGCCAGGGGCAGCGACGGCTGGCAGTTGCATCCGCAAGTGGCCGCGTTTGCCGCCGACCACCGCATCAACAAAAGCATGGGCAGCGCGTTTGCGGGCACGGACTTGCGCGCCTGGCTGGAAAACCACAGCATCGACACCCTGACGGTGACCGGCTACATGACGCACAACTGCGACGCGGCCACCATCTACCACGCCGCGCACGACGGCTTGCAAGTCGAATTCCTGCAGGACGCCAGCGGCACCCTGCCCTACGCGAATGCGGGCGGCATGGCCAGCGCCGAGGAAATCCACCGCGTCTTCAGTACCGTGTTCCACTCGAATTTCGCCGCCGTCGCCAGCACGCAAGCGTGGCTCGACGCCGTGCGCGATGGCAAGCCGTTGGAAAAGGACAATATCTATCTGTCGAACCAGCGCGCGCGACAAGCGCAGGCGAACTGACGCGGGCAGGAATGGACGGGTATCATGCATCCATTCCCTACTCGATGATGAACGATGCGAAAAATAACTGTGCTGGGCTTGACGACTGCGGGTGTTTTTCTGCTGGCCACCGCCGCCCTGGTGCTGGCGGGCCTGCACGACAAGCTGGCGCCCGCCGACGTGATCGTCGTGCCCGGCAATACGATCCTGCCCGACGGCACGCCCAGCCCCCGGCTGCAGGCGCGGCTCGATGCGGCGCTGACGCAATTCCAGGCTGGACTGGCGCCGCGCATCCTCGTCAGCGGAGCCACGGGCAAGGAAGGCTTCGACGAGGCCGCATCGATGGCCCGCTATCTGGTCAAGCGCGGCGTGCCGGCCAGCGCCATCATTGAGGATAATCAAGGCTGGACCACGGACGCCACGGCCCGCAATGCGGCGGCATTGATGCGCGCGCACGGCTGGAAGTCAGCCATGGTGGCCACGCAATATTTTCATGTGCTCCGCTTCCGGTTGGCTTTGGAGCGGGCCGGCATCACCGTCAGCGGCCAGGTGCACGCGCCCTACTTCGAGCTGCGCGACCTGTATTCCGTGCCGCGCGAAACGGTGGGGTACGCCGTGTATTTCGCACGGCCATAAATAGACACTACGCATTCTTGAGATGAAGGCCTGCCTACCCCAAACGGGCGCCAATGGTGGCTGGCATGGCCAACCAGGGTGTTCATCAAACCTGCGCCAGAGTAAGTACGGCAAAAGGACAGGCGGGCCGCCATTTCATGCCTGCAGCTCCCCCAACTCGCCTGCGTAGCGGGAGCAGAACTTCCTTGTCGACACATTGATCTGGGAAAATGCCCGGGCGGCACCGACGTCGAGAATGGAGTCGCTATATCGATAGCCTTTTTCCCCAGGTTTGTTCTGGAAGAAACGGCCATATGGATCAATCATCAAGTAGGACTCGGTCATGTCGGCGTTATCCTCCACGCGGACGCCATGGTCAAGGTGGGCATGGCGCCGGACGAAGGTGTCAAACTGGGCGTCAGACAAGGCCAGATCATCCGTAATTTTGGGCAGCATGCGCAAGATTTTCCATTTCTCCGGCGCCAGACTGGCAATCAAGTTGCCCATGTCTTCTTGCCAGTTCAATGCGTTGACGACAGTATTGATCTTGAGCCGAAGCCGGGGATTGATCTGCCGGCCCAAAGCAATCATGTCAACCAACGCAGGCATCGACAGCATGCGCAACTGGCGATCAACTCGTCCGATACCCAAATTGGTCTTATATTCCGAGGAGTCCAGGCTCAGCCCCAGTATCGTAAGATGGGGCGCCAGCGCCTGCATCAAGGAAGGCGTCAGACGACTGCCATTAGTGATAACGGAGGTCTCAAGACCCCATCGCCGGGCATGCAGGATGACGTCGAGCGACTTCTCGGCATACAGCAGCGGTTCCCCACCAGCCAGGTTCAGCCGCAACGATTCCCAATGCATACTCGGCCACAGCGGATTGCCCGAATTGCCAGGTTTAAAAAAACGCCCGACCTCCTCGACCAATGCTTTGATAGCGGCACCATCGTGTATCAATTCCTGCGTCGATCCGCCATCGTCCCACTTTGCATAGCAATAGCGGCAGCCATAATTACACACTTCGGTAACATGCCAATTGACGACGAGTTCGCGTACACACATGGTGGGGGTAAGGCTCACGGCACACTCCGGTTGTTTGATAGGCCCTCACTTTGCCCAAGAAATTACTAAAAGGCTACGAAAAACCCCGGCCCCTCCCCCTCAATATTTGACATTTTCCGCAAATATCCATGGAGATGGGGAGGGGACGAGAAGTTTCCGTGACACCGGCACAAGCGACGTGGGAACATTGTTGCAATCAAACCAATGAAAGCGAAAAAACAATGGCAACCATTCCTACCTTTGACGCGCTGTTACTTGAAATCCATCAAAGCCTTGATTTAATTCCCTATTCAAGCAAGGCCAAGGACAAATTCGCCAATCTCGGCATGCGTAACAAAAACCATCAGGAGATGGCGGCTGACATATGCAGCGCCATCTTTAATAGCCTGGATATGGATGCGGCAGCTTGCCGTGATGCGGTCCGGGGAATGAGAGAATGGGAGGGAGACCACAAGGCTGTTGAACTCAACACATCGACAGCGAATGCAGACCAGCGTCAGGTGGTATGGCATCTTCTAGGATACTGCTATGTTCCAAACCTGGCTCGCAGAATCGCGTTCTGGAATCTCGACGGCGCGTTCGACAAAGGAATGCCGGGCGGAGCATTCTGGTTCTTGCCTCACGTCAATGTCACCACGGGGACAATGGAGCTGCCTGTGCCGCACGTTGTTGACTGGCTCATCGACCTGCTGGACTGCTCCATCGGCAAGGCAGGCGTCGGGACAGAATCGCCTGATGACGGAAATACCGACAGGGACTCCATCGTCAGGAACTTATACAACTGGAAAAACGCATCTATCCCGCGCGTCACGTCGATCAATGAATACTTCTCTGACGACGCCAACCTGGTGTTCAAAGGCGTATTTGAACTTGCAGAAGACCTTGCTGAGCAAGTCAAATTTGAAGCTGCCCTCGCCTTCGTTCAATCCAGGAATTTATCTGCGAACGACCTTCGCGATCAGATTCCGATGACGCAGCCCGGGCGGCTTGAAGCTATCATGGATGAATCCGCCAGCGACGACGAGAAGCTGGTTTTCGTACAGGCACTGTTGACACGTTATGCAAAACCAGGCATGGCCATGATCCGGCAACGATTGCGGGTCGCCCGCATGGTGCAGGATGGATACATCAGATTGCTGAAGTTCCTCTGTCCGGGCGTACAGGCAACTTGTACAGACCCGTCTCAAAACAAGCTGCTGCAATTGGCGGGCATCTTCGGCACCATCTACAACCTGACCGTTGATGCCTGGAAAAACTCCGACACCCAGGATGAGGAAGACATCCTGTTCGAGTCGCGGCTGCCCCCCTGGGACAAGGCGGATATCTTTCTGTCGATCTTGCCTTCCATTAAAAACGGGGGGCATCTCCCCGTGGCCGACCTGCTGACGCGCCGGTTCGCGAAACTCGCTGAAGGCGATGCTCTGGAAGACCTCGTAGCGCTCGACATGCACACTGCCACAACCCTTATCGCAAGCAAATGCCGGCGATTGAAGGAAGAACATGAAGAAAACATCCGATTACAGTCCTTGCTGGAGCGAGTCCGTACCGCCTCACCTTGGCGGACGCTCCAGGGTGAAGCCTGCTATGCCGTCGTCAGCCATGTTGCAAAATCGACTTCCTTACCCTTGAAAACCAGGCTGCTGGCGATTCAACGGTTGCGGGAATTGGCTGCAACGCCTGCCGAAATGGTGGGCGCCAGCATCCTGGAACTGGCCGAGCTTTTGAATTGCCGCCACACGAACAGGTCAAACGATGTCCAGCACAGGGTGGAAGCGCTCCTTGCAGAAGCCGAAGCCAGCGCTGGCCATGCGACATGGAAAGCGCCCTTGCTGCAGTACCGCGCCAAACACCTGCTGGCGCAAAATGCGTTCGACGACGCGGCAAAGCTGATGCGGGCCGCCCTCGACGCCTGCGACGACGGAAATTTTGGCACTCTGCGCGGTGAAATCGCCAAGGATGCGTTTGCCATCGAAGTTGCCAATCTGGGCTTGATTCCTAACAATCATGAAAAATACCATCGCAATATGCTCGCCTATGGCATGTTTCAGCACCAGGTGACATCACTGGAAGACACCGCCATATGTGTTTCCGACTACTTCTGGGACGAACTCTACAAACCCTACCCGTGCATAGAGAGCGCTCAGCCATTAGCAAAAGAACAGGCCCAAACATTCATCCAGGAAGCTCTGCCTATCATCATCGAAGGCAAATGGGATGCCTTGAAGCAGTGGATGAAACGCAATGCCAAAACGCTCAGACAAGGCACTATCCGTGAGGTGCGCAGCAACACCGTGCTCATGGCGTGGCTGAAGATGCAGGATAAATTTGCAAGAAAGCTGCCCATACTGCGTGCCGCGGTCTCTTCCGACCTGCAAGGCGAAGTAAGCAAGGTGGAAAAGTTCGTGGCCCATTGGCATTATGCCATTCATCTGTTGGCTGAAGCATGGCCCAAACAGGTTAACATGGCAGACTTCAAAGGACAGACGCCCTTGATGATGGCGGCCGATGCAAGTGATGCGCAACTGATTCTGCTGTTCCTGACTGCTGGTGCCGATATCAATGCCCAAGACTACCTGGGCCGCACCGCCTTGCATGCTGCGGCTACTGCCCGGTCAAAACACTGTGTTTCCATGCTATTGACACATCAGGCGGACACGTCCAAGGGCACTTACGAAGAGGGAAACACCGCGCTCCATACGGCCGTGCACATGGGATATGCCGACATCGTATTCCTTTTGATCGAACATCAAGCACACCTCGTAGCAAAGGAAAACTCTTTTCACCAGACACCGTTGGAATTGGCAAAAAAAATCCTGATTGACTTGCCAGGCTTCCGGAATATGATGGCAACACACTATCGGCGCAGCATTGGATCAAAACAGGACTTCGATCAGATTATTGCAATGCTGACAGACGCTGCACGCGATGATTAACTCGGCGAAAGGAAAAATGCCCGTTAGTCATTCGCTCCAGTCGCGCGAGCGCTCCACCGCGCGCTGCCATTTATGCAGCCGCGTCAGGCGTTCGTCGGCCGCCATGGCCGGTTCGAAACGGCGTCCCACCTGCCACTGGGCGGCGATTTCTTCCTGCGATGCCCAGAAACCCACGGCCAGGCCCGCCAGGTAGGCGGCGCCCAGGGCCGTCGTTTCCGTCACCACGGGGCGCACCACGGGCACGTTCAGAATATCGGCCTGGAACTGCATCAGCATGTCGTTGCGCGCCGCGCCGCCGTCGACGCGCAATTCGGATAGCGCGATGCCCGCGTCATCCTGCATGGCGGACAACACGTCCACGTTCTGGTAGGCCACGCCTTCCAATGCCGCGCGCGCGATGTGCGCCTTGCCCGTGCCGCGCGTGATGCCGATCAGGGTGCCGCGCGCATACGGGTCCCAATACGGCGCGCCGAGGCCGGCGAACGCGGGCACGAAGACCAGGCCGCCCGAATCGGGCACACTGGTGGCCAGCGCTTCCACTTCGGACGAGTCGCGGATGATGCCCAGCCCATCGCGCATCCACTGCACGGCCGCGCCCGCGATGAAGGCGCTGCCTTCGAGCAAATAATCGGTTTGCTTGGCATCCGCACCCAGGCTCCAGCCCACCGTCGTCAACAGCCGGTTTTTCGATGGCAAGGGGCGCTTGCCCACGTTCATCAGCATGAAGCAGCCCGTGCCGTAGGTATTTTTCGCCATGCCCGGCTTCAGACACACCTGGCCAAAGGTGGCCGCCTGCTGGTCGCCCGCGATGCCGGCGATCGGCACGGACACGCCCAGCAAGTCCACGCGCGTGTGCGCGGCCACGCCGCTCGATGGCACGACGTCGGGCAACAGGGAAGCGGGAATGTCCAGCAGCGCCAGCAGATCCGTGTCCCACTGCAGGGTGTGGATATTGAACAGCATGGTGCGCGCCGCGTTGCTCGTGTCCGTCAAGTGGGCGCCGCTCATCTTGTAGATCAGCCAGCTGTCGATGGTGCCGAAGGCCAGCTCGCCCCGCTCGGCGCGCGCGCGGGCACCGGGCACGTTGTCGAGCAGCCATTTCAACTTGGTGGCGGAAAAATAGGCGTCCAGCACGAGACCCGTCTTTTGCTGGATGAGGTCCGCCTTGCCCTGCTCGACCAGTTGCTCGCAATAGGCGGCATTTCTCCGGTCTTGCCAGACGATGGCGTTGGCGACGGGCTCGCCCGTGGCGCGGTCCCACAGCACCGTCGTTTCGCGCTGGTTGGTCACGCCGATGGCGGCCACGTCCGAAACCGAAACACCGCTGTCGCGCAGCACCTGCTGCAGCACGCCCTCTTGCGAAGCCCAGATTTCGTTCGCGTCATGCTCGACCCAGCCCGGCTGGGGGAAAATCTGGCGAAATTCGCGCTGCGCGCTGGCGTGCGGCCGGCCCGCATGGTCGAACAGGATGGCGCGCGAACTGGTGGTGCCCTGGTCTACAGCAAGTATGTATTTGTTCATTGTCTGGTAATACAAAAACGGGTAAAAACGGGCACGGAACGGATGCACTCCGTGCCCTCAGGACAGCGCAAGCAGTTTACCTTACCTTGCCTTCTTTCCAAGCCTGCAATAATTTATCGTAGGCAATCGTTTCACCCTTCGGCTTTTCATTCGCCAGCTTTTTCCATGGAGCATGCTGGTCCGACAAGTACTGATTCGGATCGCCCTTGGCATTGAGCTTGGGCGCGCACGCCTTCATGCCGGCCCGCTGCAGGCGCGCCATGACCTGGTCCATTTCCTCGGCCAGGTTATCCATGGCGGCTTGCGGCGTTTTTTCCGCCGTGATGGCCGTGGCCACGTTCTTCCACCACAGCTGCGCCAGCTTCGGATAGTCGGGCACGTTGTTGCCCGTCGGCGTCCACGCCACGCGGGCTGGGCTGCGGTAGAACTCGATCAAGCCGCCGTATTCGTTCGCGTGCTTCGTGAAATAATCGTGGCGGATGTCGGAATCGCGGATGAAGGTCAGGCCGACGATGGATTTCTTCAGCGACACGGTTTTCGAGGTGACGAATTGCGCGTACAGCCAGGCGGCGGCCTTGCGGTCGTCCGGCGTGGACTTGAACAGGAACCAGGAACCCACGTCCTGGTAGCCGTTCTGCATGCCCTCTTTCCAGTACGGGCCGTGCGGCGACGGCGCCATGCGCCATTTCGGCGTGCCGTCCTTGTTGACCACTGGCAAGCCCGGCTTCGTCATGCCGGCCGTAAATGCCGTGTACCAGAAGATTTGCTGGGCGATTTCTCCCTGCGCCGGCACCGGGCCCGCTTCCGAGAAATTCATGCCGTTCGCCTGCGGCGGCGCGTACTTCTTCATCCAGTCGATGTATTTCGTCAGCGCATACACGGCCGCCGGGGAATTGGTGGCGCCGCCGCGTGAAACGGACGCGCCCACGGGCGTGCACTTGTCGGCTGCCACCTTGATACCCCACTCGTCGACGGGCAAGCCATTCGGGATGCCCTTGTCGGCCGCGCCGGCCATCGACAGCCAGGCATCGGTGAAGCGCCAGCCCAGCGATGGATCTTTCTTGCCGTAATCCATGTGGCCATAGACTTTCTTGCCATCCAGTTCCTTCACGTCATTCGTGAAGAAATCGGCGATATCTTCATACGCGGACCAGTTTTGCGGCACGCCCAGCTCGTAGCCATACTTGGCCTTGAACTTGGCTTGCAAATCCTTGCGCGCGAACCAGTCGGCGCGGAACCAGTACAGGTTGGCGAATTGCTGGTCGGGCAGCTGGTACACCTTGCCATCAGGCGCCGTGGTAAAGCTGATGCCGATGAAATCTTTTAAATCGAGACCGGGATTGGTGAATTCCTTGCCCTTGGCGGCCATGTAGTCGGACAGCGGTTCCACGGCGCCATAGCGGTAATGGGTGCCGATCAGGTCGGAATCGGAAATCCAGCCGTCATAGATGCTCTTGCCGGACTGCATGGAGGTTTGCAGCTTTTCCACCACGTCGCCTTCCTGGATGATGTCGTGGCGCACCTTGATGCCCGTGATTTCCTCGAACGCCTTGGCCAGGGTCTTCGATTCGTAGACGTGGGTGTCGATGGTTTCCGAGACCACGGAAATTTCCTTGATGCCCTTGGCTTTCAGCTTGGCCGCCGCATCGATGAACCATTTCATTTCAGCCAGTTGCTGCTGCTTGCTCAGGCTCGATGGCTGGAATTCCTTGTCGATCCAGGTTTGCGCCTGTTTGGCGTCGGCCAGGGCCGCATTCGACACGAGCATGGCCACCGCCGCGAAGACCGTGAACTTCAATTTCATCGTGAATCTCCTTATCGTTTTTACCGGCCGCCTGCTGGCGGCACGGCCTCCATCAACACCGGCAAGCCGGTCATCCCCAACGCATTACAATTAGCAGTAAAACAAAACTGATCGCTGCCCCGATCGCCTGCTGCATTTCCGTGAACCCCGCCCAGGCCAGGTTGACATACGCCGCCGTGAGCAAGCCGATGAACAGGCGGTCGCCGCGCGTGGTGGGCATAGGCAGGAAGCCCTTGCGCGCTATGCTGGGCGAGCGGATTTGCCACACCGTCATGCCAGCGAGCATCAAGCCGATGCAAATGAAAAAAATGGCCACTTCCGGCGTCCACGCCATCCAGCCGAACAGGCTCGCTGTGCTATCGGTATTGTTTTCCATGTCAGACCCTCCCCATCGCGAAACCCTTGGCGATGTAATGCCGCACGAACCAGATCACCAGCGCGCCGGGCACGATGGTCAGCACGCCCGCCGCCGCCAGCACGCCCCAGTCCATGCCGGCCGCCGACACCGTGCGCGTCATGGTGGCGGCGATGGGCTTGGCGTTGACGGACGTCAAGGTGCGCGCCAGCAGCAATTCCACCCAGCTGAACATGAAACAGAAGAAGGCCGTCACGCCCACGCCCGACTTGATCATCGGCAAGAAGATGCGGAGGAAGAAGCGGGGAAAGCTGTAGCCGTCGATATACGCCGTCTCGTCGATTTCCTTCGGCACGCCGGACATGAAACCTTCCAAAATCCACACGGCCAGCGGCACGTTGAAGACCATGTGCGCCAGCGCCACGGCCAGATGCGTATCCATCAGGCCCACCGTCGAATACAGCTGGAAGAACGGTACAAGGAAAACGGCGGGCGGCGTCATGCGGTTGGTCAAGAGCCAGAAGAATAAATGTTTATCTCCGACAAAGTTGTAGCGGGAAAAGGCATACGCGGCCGGCAAGGCCACCGTGACCGACATCACCATGTTCAGCGCCACGTAGATCATGGAATTGAGGTAGCCGCTGTACCACGATGGGTCCGTAAAGATGGTCTTGTAATTGGCGAACGTCAATTGCTGGGGCCACAGGCTCAGCACGCCGACGATTTCCTCGTTGGTCTTGAGCGACATATTGAGCATCCAGTAGATGGGCAACAATGAGCCCAGCAGGAAGACGATCAGGATGGTGGCACTGATTTTCTTGTGCATCATTTCTGGTCTCCCGTGCCGACGCGCTGCATCCACGTGTACAGCACAAAGCAGAACAGCAGGATGATGAGGAAATAGATCAGGGAGAACGCCGAGGCCGGCCCCAGGTCGAACTGGCCCACGGCCTTTTGCGTCAGGTATTGCGACAAAAAGGTAGTGGCATTGCCGGGACCGCCACCTGTCAGCACGAACGGTTCCGTGTAGATCATGAAACTGTCCATGAAGCGCAGCAAGACGGCGATCATCAGCACATTGCGCAGTTTCGGCAGCTGGATGTAGCGGAACACGGCCAGGCGCGAGGCGCCGTCGATGCGCGCCGCCTGGTAATACGCGTCGGGAATGGCGCGCAAGCCCGCATAGCACAGCAGCACCACCAGCGGCGTCCAGTGCCAGATATCCATCACCATCACCGTCAGCCACGCGTCGAGCGAGTTGCCGTTGTAATTGTAATCAAAACCCAATTGGTTCAGGGTGTAGCCCATCAGGCCGATGTCGCCGCGGCCAAAGATTTGCCAGATGGTGCCCACCACGTTCCAGGGTATCAGCAAGGGCAGCGCGATCAGCACCAGCGCCAGCGACGCCTTCCAGCCATCGGCCGGCATGCACAGGGCAATCAAAATACCCAGCGGAATCTGGATCGCCAGCACGGAGCCGGAAAACAGCAGCTGGCGCAGCAAGGCGCTGTGCAAGTCGCCGTCGAGCATGACCATGCGGAACCATTCGGTGCCGACGAATACCTTTTGCGTGGGACTCAGGATATCTTGCACGGAATAGTTCACCACGGTCATCAGGGGCAGGATGGCGGAAAAGGCCACGCACAGCAGCACGGGCAAGATCAATAGCCAGGCGCGGCGGTTGTTATCGGTTTTACCGTTATGTATCATCAGGCCACCCGCTTATCGTTGACATAGAACAAGGTGCGTTGCGGTGGAAAGCGCAGCCGCACGGCATTCCCCGCGACGGCGTCGATGGCGCGCAGCTTGGCCGCCACCGTGGCGCCACCCAGCTGGAATTCCGCCAGATAATGCGTGCCCATGTTGCGCACGGCAGTCACCGTGGCGTCCAGGCAATGTTCGCCACCCGCGCCCGCCGGCAGGCATTCGACGAATTCCGGCCGCACGCCCAGCGTGATTTTCCCTTGCGCGCCAGCCAGGGCCGCGCGGGCGGCGGCGGACACGGCCAGCGGCTGGCCCGCCACCCTCGCCCCGCCATCGTCCAGAGTGCAATCGAGCAAGTTCATGCCCGGATTACCGATGAAATAGCCGACAAACGTGTGCTCGGGTTCCTCGAACAGCGCTTGCGCGCTGCCCGTCTGCACCACTTCGCCCTGCGTCATGACGACCACCTGGTCAGCAAAGGTCAAGGCTTCCACCTGGTCGTGCGTGACGTAGATCAACGATAACTTCAGTTCGTGATGAATTTCCTTGAGTTTTCTGCGCAGCAGCCATTTCAAATGCGGGTCGATCACCGTCAGCGGTTCATCGAACAGCACGGCCGCCACGTCCGGGCGCACGAGCCCCCGTCCCAGCGAAATCTTTTGCTTGGCGTCCACGGACAAGCCGCTGGCGCGCAGCTTCAGGTCGCCCGTCAGTTCCAGCATCTGCGCCACCTGCTGCACGCGCTTTTTCACCTCGCTCTCTTTCCAGCCGCGATTGCGCAGCGGAAACGCCAGGTTGTCGTGCACGGTCATGGTGTCGTAGATGACGGGGAACTGGAACACTTGCGCGATATTGCGTGCTTCCGTGGGCAGCTGCGTCACGTCCTTGCCGTCGAACAGCACCTTGCCATGCGACGGTTTCACCAGGCCGGAGATGATATTGAGCAAGGTCGTCTTGCCGCAGCCGGACGGCCCCAGCAAGGCATACGCGCCGCCGTCATGCCACGCCATGCTCATGGGCCGCAGCGCATAGTCGGCGGGGGCCGTCGGGTTCGGTTTGTAGGCGTGGGCCAGGTCGAGCAGTTCGATGCGCGCCATGTCACATCCCTCCTTGCACAGGAGCGAACAGCAGGCCGCCATCGTCGGCGAAGATCAGCAAGGCATGCGGCTGGCAATACACGGTGCAGGCGCTGCCGATCTCCAGGTTGTGCACGCCGCCGATTTGCGCCACCAGGGCCAGTTCGCCGCGGCGCGCATGCACATAGGTTTCCGAGCCGCTGATTTCGGCCAGGTCCACCGTCGCTGCGATGGCCATGTCGCCCTCGGACTGGGGAGACAGATGCAGGCTGTGCGCGCGCACGCCGAGGATCACGTCCGTGCTGTCGCCCAGGCGGGCACGCTGCTCGCCGCTCAGATGAATCGCCAGGCCGTCCGCCGCCCGCGCCACGCCCTGCGCATCGACGCGCGCGGGGATCAGATTGATCGGTGGGTCGCTGAAGGTGCGCGCCACATCGATGGAATTGGGCGCGTTGAAGACGTCCAGGGTCGGCCCCTGCTGCAGCAGGCGTCCCTCGTGCAGCACGGCCACGTGGCCGCCCAGCTGCAGCGCTTCCAGCGGTTCCGTGGTGGCGTACACGACCGTCGTGCTGCCGCTGGAAAACAGTTCCGTCAATTCGCGGCGCAATTCCTCGCGCAGTTTGTAGTCGAGGTTCACCAAGGGCTCGTCGAGCAGCAGCAGCGAGGCATCCTTGATCAGCGCGCGCCCCAGCGCCGTGCGCTGCTGCTGGCCGCCCGACAGTTCGCCCGGCGTGCGCTGCAAATACGGCGTGATATGCAGGCGCTCGGCCAGCGCCAGCACCTTGGTACGGATCTGCTCCTCGGGCACCTTGCGCAAGCGCAAGGGCGAGGCGATATTGTCGTAGACGGTAAAAGCCGGATAGTTGATGAATTGCTGGTACACCATGGCCAGGTTGCGGCGGCTGACGGGCACGCCCGTCACGTCGACGCCATCGGCCGTGACGGTGCCCCCGCTGGGCTTGTCCAGGCCCGCCATCACGCGCATCAGGGTCGTCTTGCCGGCACGCGTGGTGCCCAGCAAGACGTTGATGGCGCCCGGCACCAGCGCCAGCGACATCGGATATAAATAATCGTCCGCCCCCTGCTTCCTGCTGATCCTGTCCAGTACCAGTTGCACGCGCGTCTCCCCAGTGATGGTTTCCTGTTCTTCGCCGCACCCTCTGCGGGGCGCGGTCGCCTACGTATTCCGCTTACGACAACAACGGGTGCTGCGACAGCCAGAAATCAAGCCGGGATGCCGTCTCGCGCGGCAGGTGCAGGCCCAGCTTGGAGCGCCGCCACAGGATGTCGGCCGCGCTGACGGCCCATTCATGGCGCCGAACATAATCGACTTCGGCGGCGTACAGGCCGGCGGCGATTGCCTCGCCCATGGCCGCCACGTCTGTCCGCCCGGCCAGCAGCACGTGGATGCGCGTGCCGTAGGCGCGCGCATAGCGCGCCACCAGCGGCGCCGGCAGCCACGCATAGTCGCGCTGCAAGCCCTGCACGAACTGGCCGAACTCGCGCACGGAGCGGTTCTGCGGCGTGCTGCCGAACACGTCGCCGCCGGGCAGGCAGGCGTTGGCCGTCCAGGCTGGCCGCGTATTGCCCAGCAAGGGCGCCAGCAAATCCAGCGCTTCCTCGGCCAGCTTGCGAAACGTGGTGATCTTGCCGCCGAAGATACTCAGCAGCGGCGCGCCTTCCCGGTCCAGCTCGAAGCGGTAATCGCGCGTGACGGCCTTGGCGTCGGCCGCCGCGTCTTCCACCAGCGGGCGCACGCCCGCATACATCCAGACCACGTCGGCAGGATTGACTGGCTTGCTGAAATAGTAACTGGAAAGCTCGCACAAGTAACGGATTTCCACGTCATCGATTTCCACCTTGCCGCTGTCACCGTGGTAGTCGAGGTCGGTGGTGCCGATCAGGGTGAAATCATGCTCATACGGAATGGCAAACACGATGCGTCCATCGGGATGCTGGAAGATGTAGGCATGATCATGCTCAAACAAGCGCTTGACGACGATATGGCTGCCTTTGATCAAACGCAAATGCCGGCCCTGTCCGCCGGGCGCCGCCTGTTGCAGGAACTCGGCCGTCCACGGCCCTGCCGCATTGACGACGCTGCGCGCGCACACGGCCAGTTCGCGCCCGTCGCCTTGCCGCAAGGTGGCCAGCCAGGAAGCGTCCGCACCCGCGCCGTCGCGCCGCAAGGCCATGCAGCGCGTCTGCGTCAGGATGGTCGCGCCCTTGTCCGACGCGTCGATGGCGTTCAGCACCACCAGGCGCGCATCGTCGACCCAGCCGTCGGAATACACGAAGCCGCGCTTGAACCGGGGTTGTAACGGCTCTCCCGCCGCGTGGCGCGTCAGGTCGATGCCGCGCGAGGCGGGCAGGATTTCGCGCTTCGCCAGCATGTCGTAGAGGAACAGGCCGGCGCGTATCAGCCAGGCCGGGCGCTGGCCCTTGGCGTGCGGCATGACGAAACGCAAGGGCCACATGATGTGCGGCGCCGAGCGCAGCAGCACTTCGCGCTCGATCAGCGCCTTGCGCACGAGGCCGAACTCATAGTATTCGAGGTAGCGCAGGCCGCCGTGTATCAGCTTGGTGGACGCGGACGAGGTGTGCGCGGCGAGGTCGTCTTTTTCGCACAGCACCACGGACAAGCCCCGGCCCGCCGCGTCGCGCGCGATGCCGGCGCCGTTGATGCCGCCGCCCACCACCAGTACGTCGCATGCCATCGCCGGCTGCGGCACTGCGTCGATTCCCTGCTGCATTGAGGCCATCGGGACTCCATCGTTATCAAGGACAAGCGACCAAGAAAGACTAGGCACACCCGGCGACTGTGGTTAAGATCAATACGGATGTCATACGAATGCAATATGGATAAGATTACGTCATAAATCGAACTCATAGCAACATGTTTTCACCCACATTTGTTCGATTTTGTTCGCTTATGCAATTTTAAAGAGACACGCCCATGAATTTGAATCCCCGCCAGCGCCGCTTGCTTGAAGTGGTGCGCCAGAAAGTCACCATGTCGGTCGAGGAGTTGGCCCAGCAACTCGACGTCACGCCGCAAACCGTGCGGCGCGACGTCAAGCAGATGGAAGAAGCGCGCCTGCTGGCCCGCTATCACGGCGGCGTGGGCTTGCCCTCGTCCGTGGAAAACATCGATTACAGCCAGCGCCAGGTCTTCAACAGCGACGCCAAGCGGCGCATCGCCGCCGCCGTGGCGGCGCAAGTGCCGCATGGCTGTTCGCTCCTGATCAATATCGGCACCACCACCGAAGAAGTGGCGCGCGCGCTGGGACAGCACACGGGCTTGCACGTGGTGACGAACAACCTGAACGTGGCCGCCATCCTGGCCGACAACGCCGCCTGCGAAGTCATCGTGGCCGGCGGCGTGGTGCGCGGACGCGACCGTGGCATCGTGGGCGAAGCCACCATCGACTTCATCCGCCAGTTCAAGGTCGACATCGGCATCATCGGCATTTCCAGCATCGACGAAGACGGCAGCCTGCGCGACTTCGATGCGCGCGAAGTGAAGGTGGCGCAAGCCATCATCGAGCAGTCGCGCGAAGTGTGGCTGGTGGCTGACCAGCATAAATTCGGCCGCAAGGCGCTGGTGCGCCTGGCCGATCTGGCGCAAATCGATATCTTGTTTACGGATGCGCCGCCGCCGGCCCGCTTTGCCCAGGTCTTGCGCGATGCCAACGTGAAAGTGCACGTGGCCACCTGACGGCGACTCTCCCACGGGCCGTGACAGGCACCATCACCGGGCAAGACCTGGCCTCCCCGGCTCAGTGCACGATGGCAAGCTTGCCGAAGTGGCGACCGCCGGCAGCCAGTTGCGCATACGCTTCGGCCGTGTCGTCGAGGCTGAACACGCGGTCGATGACGGGCACGATGCCATGCGCGGCGATGGCTTGCACCGCCTGCGCCAGGTCGGCCACGCAACCGGTGTTGTTGCCGACGATGCGCAAGGCCTTGACGATGACGGGTAGCAAGTCGATGCTGGCGGCCGTGCCGCCGACAAAGCCCACCGTGAAGACCGTGCCGCCCACCGCCGCCGCGTTGAGCGAACGCACGATGGTGGCGCCACCCACCGTCTCGACCACCAGGTCGGCGCCCCGCCCGCCGGTCAGTTTCAGCACTTCGGCGTCCCAGGCGGGCGTGGCCCGGTAGTTGATCAGGTAATCGGCGCCCAGCTGGCGCGCACGTTCCAGTTTTTCATCGCTGGACGACGCCAGGATCACCGTGGCGCCCGACGCCTTGGCGAACTGCAAGGCAAACAGGCTGACGCCGCCCGTTCCCAACAACAACACCACGGATCCGGGGCGCACTGGCGCGGAACGCACGGCATTCCAGGCCGTCGTCGCCGCGATGGGCAGCGCCGCGCCCTGGACGAAATCGAGGTGAGCCGGCAAGGCGACCAGGCTGGCGGCGGGGACGGCCACGTACTCGGCCAGCGAGCCCGGCAAGGTGACGCCGCGCATCGCGCCGACATTGTGCGGCGTGATGGCGCCGCCCTGCCATTGCGGCATGAAATGGGGGATGACGCGGTCGCCCACGGCCAGGCCGCTGACGCCGTCGCCCAGCGCCGCCACTTCGCCCGCGCCGTCGGCGACGGGGATCAGCGGAAAGGCCGCGCCGGCAAAGTTGCCCGTCGCAATGGCCACATCGAGGAAGTTCAGCGTGGCGGCGCGCAGGCGCAGCAGCACCTCGCCCCGGCCGGCCTGCGGCTCGGGCAGCTCGGTCGGGCGAAACGCGGTGAGGGAAGGAGCGGTCAGTTGTATGGCTTGCATGGTCTGTTCTCGGGCAATGTGTCAGGGTGGCCGCGCGCTGGCGGAACAAACAGCAGTGTCATTTAAAATCATTAATAGATAAACTATGGTTTGATTCAATGATTTAACACCGAGGATTGCCAATGGATTTACTCGACAGCATGAAGGTGTACGTATTGGCCGTGGAAAAAGGCAGCCTGAGCGCTGCCGCAGCCGCCTGCGGGATCTCCGCGACGATGGCCGGCAACCACCTGCGGACGCTGGAAAAACGCCTGGGCATGCAATTGCTCCAGCGCACCACCCGGCGCCAGCACCTGACCGCCTTCGGCGAGGATTACTATGCGCGCTGCAAGGAAATCCTCAGGCTGGTGGCAGAAACCGATGTCCAGGCACAAAACCTGCAACTGGCGCCCGCCGGCAAGCTGCGCATCACGGCGCCCCTCACCTTCGGCGCGGAAGCGCTGATGCCCGCCATGGCCGACTACCTGGAGCGCTATCCCGAGGTGAGCATCGATGTGGTCCTGAGCGACCGCGTGGTCGACCTGGCCGAGGAAGGCTTCGAGGCTGCCATCCGTATCGGCCAACTGCCCGATTCGTCGCTGATCGCCAGGCCGCTGGCGCCCTACCGGCTGATGATCTGCGCCTCGCCCGAGTACCTGGCGCGCAAGGGAACGCCGCGCCAGCCGGCCGACCTGAGCCAGCACGAATGCCTGTCCTTTTCGCCCGCCGCCCTGGCGCACTGGCGCCTGACGGGCCAGCAGGACGACGTCTGCAGCGTGCCCGTCTCGGGTCGCCTGCAAGTCAACCACGGCCAGGCGCTGCGCGTTGCCGCATTGCATGGCATGGGCATCGTGCTGCAAGCGGCCGTTCTGCTGGAAACGGACGTGCTGGCGGGCCGCCTGGTCCAGCTGTTTCCCACGCATGCATTGCCCAGCCGGCCGTTAAGCGTGGTCTACTTGCCGGACCGCTACCGCTCGCCCAAGTTGCGCAGTTTCGTCGATTTTCTGGTGGAACGGTTCAGCTGAATGGCAGCAGTAACAAGCCGCTGTCATTCGACATCGATTGCAGATGAAATATTTATCAATTCGGCAAAAAAGCTGTTACCATTGATGCAACATGAGTTATTTTTTTAATCTTCCTCTCCGGCAATACGATTACCCGCTTGATATTGCTTTTTATCTATCCAGAGCAAGGAAATGAGGAAAAACTCTTTGCCGCTCAGTGATTTCCTGTGAAAACAGTGTTAAAACTACCTCAAGCACGATGATTATTCCCCAACAAACCACTCGACAGCAAGCGCCAAGGCCCTAACCATGCCGACAACGCCGCCCAGTGAAGGAAAAGAAATGAGCCATAATTTTGAAACGGCCGGCATGCCGCAAACCGCCCATCCCAATCGCGTTCCCGTCAGCGAGCTGGAAGCCCATCTCGGCTACTGGCTGCGTTTCGTCTCCAACCACGTTTCCCACAGCTTCCAGAAAAAAGCGGAAGCCAATGGCGTGACGGTGTCCGAATGGGTGGTGCTGCGCGAAATGTTCCGCCTGGGCTGCACCTCGCCCACGGTGCTGGCGCAAGTGTCCGGCATGAGCAAGGGCGCCGTGTCGAAGCTGATCGACCGCCTGGAAAGCAAGGGCATGGTCAGCAAGTCCATCCTGCTGGCCGACCGCCGCCAGCATTCGATCGAACTGACCACGGAAGGCGAAGCGCTGGTGCCCGTGCTGGCCGAGATGGCCGACCAGAATGACGAGGAATTCTTCGGCAAGCTGCCACGCCAGCTGCGCGACGACCTGCTCGAGGCAATGAAGGAAGTGGCGCGCACGCATCAGCTCAAGAGCGCGCCCCTGAATTAAGGCCGCTTGCGGCAACGGTGGCATGGTGGCACGGGCGCTTCGGCTATGATGCTGGCCTGACCGTTTACCAGGAACACGCATGGCCCTGCACATCGAAACCCCTCTGCTCAACTCGCGCGCCCTGAGCCTGCACAGCGAACGCGCCATCTGGCTCAAGCTCGAAGCCTTGCAGCCGCCCGGCTCCTTCAAGATCCGCGGCATCGGCCTCGCCTGCGAAGAATACGCGCGGCGCGGCGCCAGCCGTTTCATCTCTTCTTCCGGCGGCAATGCCGGCATCGCCGTCGCCTATGCGGGACGCCAGCTGGGCATTCCCGTCATCGTCGTGGTGCCGGAAACGACCAGCGCGCGGGCCAGGGCCCTGATCGCCCAGGAAGGCGCCGAAGTCATCGTGCACGGCGCCGCCTGGCAAGAAGCGAATGCGCTGGCGCAATCCATGCTCACGCCGCAAGACGCCTTTTTGCATCCGTTCGACGACCCGCTGCTGTGGCAGGGCCACGCGGGCATGATCGATGAAGTGGCCAGCGCTGGCCTGAAACCGGACGCGGTGGTGCTGTCGGTGGGCGGCGGCGGCCTGCTGGCCGGCGTGGCCGAAGGCTTGCAGCGCAACGGCTGGGACGACGTGGCCCTGGTGGCTGTGGAAACCGAAGGCGCGGCCTCGCTGGCCGCCGCCGTGGCCGCGCGCGACCACGTGGCCCTGCCCGCCGTGAGCAGCATCGCCACTTCGCTGGCCGCGCGCCAGGTGTGCGCGCAAGCCTACGCCATCAGCCAGACGCGCCTGCTGCACAGCGTGGTAGTGTCGGACAAGGCCGCCGTCGATGCCTGCCAGCGCTTCATTGGCGACCAGCGCCTGGTGGTGGAGCCGGCCTGCGGCGCGGCGCTGGCTGCCGTCTATGGCAAGGTGCCGGAACTGGCGCCCTACCGCAATGTGCTCGTCATCGTCTGCGGCGGCGTCACGGCCACCACGCAGCAGCTCGACCACTGGACTGCCACTCTGTAATACCTACGGCGCCGCCTCCAGCAGCGCCACGCCATCGCGGCCCTGCCCCTTGGCGGCATACAGGGCCTGGTCCGCCAGGTCCAGCAATTGCGCCGGCGTCAGCGCGCCTTCGCGGAAGATGGCGATGCCGACGCTGGTCGTCACCGGCAGCGGGCCGCTGGCCAGCTCAAACGGCTGGCGGATGGCCTCGATGATCTTCGCGCCGATCTGGCGCACTTCTGCCGCGCTGTTCACGCCTTCGAGAATGATCACGAATTCATCGCCGGCCAGGCGCGCCACCAGGTCGCTGGCGCGCACGCTGCGCACCAGCCGCGCGGCGAATTCCTTCAGCACCTCGTCGCCCGCCTTGTGCCCCAGGCTGTCGTTGATGGCCTTGAAACGGTCGATATCGAGATAGGCCAGCGCCATCGGCGCGCGCGCCACGCGGGTGCGCTGCATGCTTTGCGCCAGCTGTTCGTCGAAGCGGCGGCGGTTGGCGATGCCCGTCAGGGTGTCGGTGGCGGCGGCAAACTGCAGCGCCGTATGCACCGCCTTGGTCTTGGTGATTTCGTGGATCAGGCCATACACGCCTTCTACCGCGCCGCTCTCGCCCACATCGGGCACATAGCTGGTCTGAAAGGCACGCCGGCCCGCCTCCCCCTCGCCGTCGATGGTGAATTCATATTCGACCTCCTCGCCCGAAAAGGCGCGCTGCAAGTAGGCTTCGCGCAATTGATACGCTTCTTCGCCCAGCACCTCGCGTATCGACTGCATCATGCTTTCCTTGCGCGACCGGCCGAACCATTTTTCAAACGTCGCGTTGATGAACTGGTAGCGGTGCTCGCGGTCGATGTAGACGATCACCACGGGGACATGGTCCGTCAGCAGTTTCAGGCGCCGTTCGCTGTCGCGCGTCTGCGCCTCGGCGATTTCGCGCTCGGCCACCAGCGAGTAAAAATCGCGGCTCAAGTCGCCGATTTCGTCGCGCCGCTCGATCTGCAGCGCCTCGATGCCCAGGCGCTGGCGGCGGATCTGGTGCACCTGGCGGCGCAAGCGCTCCAAAGGCTGCAGCAGGCGCAGCACCACGCGCCAGCCGGCCAGCCCCGCCAGCGCCGCCAGCAGCACGGCGGCCAGCAGGATCTTGCTGCGAATGGCGTGCAGCGGCGCGAACGCGTCGCTCATGGGATACACGGACGCCAGTATCCAGCCCGTCGAGGCGATGCGGTGGTAGGCGAACAAGGCATCGACGCCTTGCGTGGTGGTGCCCGTCAGCCAGCCCTCGAAGCCCTGCATGGCGCGCCGCGTCGGTTCGCTGACGGGACCATGCGCGTCGATATGCTGCATGATGCGCGACTTGTCGGGATGCTCGACGATGACGCCTTCGCTGGTCATGATGTACAGATAGCCACCCGTGCCCGGCTTGAGCGCGCCCAGGCGCCCCAGGAAATCGGGCTGGCGCAGGTTCACGCTGGCCGCCAGCACATAACGCACGGCGCCCTGCGCGTCGAACACGGGCTGCGTCACCACCACGATGGGCATGCCGGAAATGCTGCCGTTAAGCGGCGCGGAAATCACCGAACGCCGGGTCGCCAGCGTCTGGTCGAAATACGGGCGGCCTGTCAGGTTCATCCCCGCCTGCGGCTTGAAGGGGCCCACGCTGGCCAGCAGGGAGCCATCGGCGGCCACCACGCCGGCCGTATAAAACTCCTTGCCCAGCACCGTTTGCGCGGCCAGGAAGCGCTGCAGGCCGGCGCCATCGTGCGCGCCGCCGGCCGCCAGGCTGTCGGCGATGGCGCGCAGCACATTGCGCCTGGCATCGAGTTCTTCATCGATGAAAACGGCGGCGCTGGCCAGCGATACATACTGCTGGCGTCCCGTCACGTCGCGCATGCCGCGCTCGGCCACGCTCAGGGTGGCCAGCGCCAGCGAGGCGACGGCCGCCAGCACGAGCAGGAAGACGACCACGCTCATGCGCGCCTTCAGGCTGGCGGGCAAGCGGCGGCGCAAGCGTTTGCGCCAGGTCGTCATGGCCGCTGCCGCAGGTGCCGGCAGATGCGCTCGACCGACTCGTCCAGCGCCAGAGTGCCCGCGTCCAGGGTCAGCGCGGCCGCCAGCGGCGCCTCGTAAGGCGCGGAAACGCCCGTGAATTGCCCGATCTGCCCCGCGCGCGCCTGCGCATACAGGCCTTTCGGATCGCGCGCCTCGCACACGGCCAGCGGCGTGCTGACATGGACTTCGATGAAATACGCCGCGCCGATGATGTCGGCGGCCATGGCGCGGTCGGCGCGGTACGGCGAAATGAAGGCGGCGATGACGGTCAAGCCCGCCCCGTTCATCAGGCGCGCCACTTCGGCCGTGCGGCGGATGTTTTCATGCCGGTCTTGCGGCGTAAAACCCAGGTCGCGGTTCAGGCCATGGCGCAGCTGGTCGCCGTCGAGCAGCGCCACGGCGCGGCCCTGCGCCTTCAGCGCTTGCGCCAGCGCCAGCGCGATGCTGGTCTTGCCGGCGCCGCTCAAGCCCGTCAGCCAGACCGTGGGGTGTTGTGCTGCTGTCATCACACTGCCTCTCTGTTATAGAGCTGGCAATATAACAAAGCCGTGCCGGAAAGGACAGATTATCAGGCCGCGCTGCGCGCCTCAAGCAGCAACTGTCGTATCTCGGGCACGCAGGAGCCGCAATTGCCACCCGCCTTGACGCAGGCCGCCACCTGCGCCGTCGTCGTCAGCTTCTGCTCCACGATGGCGGCGCAGATGGTGTTGCGTCCCACGCCAAAGCACGAGCACACGGTGGGACCGGCGTCGACGCCCTTGCCGATGGGCTGGCCCAGCAGCACGCCGGCGCGGTCCGCCGCATCCATTTGCGCGTGCGCAAACAGGCCCGCCAGCCAGCTGCGCGACGGCAGGTCGGGACGCGGCGAGACGTACACGCATTGCGCGATGCGCCCTTCATCCAGATGCACGGCGCGGTACACGCCGGCGCTGGCGTCCGCGTAATCGAGCCAGTCGGCCTTGTCGTCCGTGACGCCCAGCAGCGCGCGCGCCCAGCCGCCCAGGTCCCCGATGCGCTGGCGGCCCGCCAGTTCATAGCGCAGGAATTGCTCGCCCTGGATGCGCGTCCAGTGCGCCACGCCGTCCAGGTTCAAGGGTGTGCGGCTCAGCACAAACGCATGCCAGTGCACGCGGAACTGCTCGATGCGCACAGGGGTGTGCTTGAATTCGGGTTCTCCCGAGACGGGATCGACGACCGGGTTGACGACGGCGCCCACGCGCGCGTCGGAGGCATTCGCGTCGCTCCAGTGAATCGGCACGAAGACCTGGCCGCGCGCGATGCCGCCGCCATGCACGACGCGCGCCACCATCGCGCCCCAGGCGCTGGAAATGCGCGCCAGCTCGCCTTCGCGCACGCTGTACAGCAGCGCATCCTGCGGATGGAGGTCGATGAACGCTTCGGCGACGTGACCGGACAATTTCGCCGCCTTGCCCGTGCGCGTCATCGTATGCCACTGGTCGCGCACCCGGCCCGTGTTCAGGATCAGCGGATACTCTGCGTCGGGAGCATTGCGCGGCGCGCGCGGCGGCGTGGGCACGAAGCGCGCGCGCCCGTCCGCATGGGCGAAGCGGCCGTCGCCGAACAGGCGCGCCCTGCCCTGCGGCCACTGCAGCGGCGCCAGCGCGTCGTATTGCGCCGCATCCAGCTTGTCCAGGCCCGCCAGGTTGAACAGGCGCGCCGTTTCCGCCCCGTTGCGGAAGGTGGACAGGCGCGCGTGTTCGGCAAAAATCGTTTGCGGCGAGGTGAAATCGAAGCCGGCATAGCCCATGCGCGTGGCCACCTCGCACAGCACCTGCCAGTCGGCGCGCGCCTCGCCGGGCACCGGCAGGAAGGCGCGCTGGCGCGAGATGCGCCGTTCCGAATTGGTCACCGTGCCATCCTTCTCGCCCCAGCCCAGCGCGGGCAGCAGCACGTCGGCATGCGCGTTCGTGTCCGATTCGGCGCTGATGTCCGACACCACCACCAGTTCGCACTTGGCCAGCGCGCGGCGCACCTGGTCGGCGTCCGGCATGCTCACCAGCGGATTGGTGGCAATGATCCACACGGCCTTGACCTTGCCAGCTTCGATCGCGTGGAACAGTTCCACCGCTTTCAGGCCCGGCTTGTTCGCCATGCGCGGCGAGTCCCAGAAGGTTTGCACCGTGTCGCGGTGCAGCGGATTATCCAGTTCCAGGTGCGCCGCCAGCATGTTGGCCAGGCCGCCCACTTCGCGCCCGCCCATGGCGTTCGGCTGGCCCGTCAGCGAAAACGGCCCCATGCCGGGCTGGCCGATGCGCCCCGTCGCCAGGTGGCAGTTGATGATGCTGTTGACCTTGTCCGTGCCGCTCGACGACTGGTTCACGCCCTGCGAAAAGGCCGTGACGACCTTGCGCGTGGCGGCAAACGCCTGGTAAAACGCCAGCAGGGCGTGCGGGTCGACCTTGCAGATGCGCGCCACCTGCAAGGGGTCGCCGCAATCCATATGCGCGGCCGCCAGCGCCGCATCCAGTCCCGAGCTGTGGCGCGTGACGAACGCATCGTCGATCACGCCTTCCTGCGCCAGGTAGCACAGCAAGCCGTTGAACAGCCACACGTCGGTGCCCGGCTTCACGGGCAAATGCAGATCGGCCAGCTCGCAGGTGGCCGTGCGGCGCGGGTCGATCACCACCAGTTTCATCTCCGGCCGGCTTTCCTTGATGCGGGCGATGCGCTGGAACAGGATCGGATGGCACCAGGCCGTGTTCGACCCCACCAGCACCACCATGTCGGCCAGCTCCAGGTCTTCATAGCAGCCCGGCACGATGTCTTCACCGAACGCGCGCTTGTGTCCCGCCACAGCCGACGACATGCACAGGCGCGAATTGGTGTCGATATTCGCGCTGCCCACATAGCCTTTCATGAACTTGTTGGCCACGTAATAATCTTCCGTCAGCAGCTGGCCCGACACGTACAGGGCGACGGCGTCGGGCCCGTGTTCATCGATGATGGCGCGCAAGCCGCCGGCCACCCGGTCCAGCGCTGCATCCCAGGAAGCCGGCTGCAAGACGCCGTCGACGCGCACTTGCGGCTGCAGCAGGCGCTTCTCGGCGCCCAGCGTGTCGCCCAGCGCCGAGCCTTTCACGCACAGGCGCCCCAGGTTGGCCGGGTGCGCGGCGTCTCCGGCGATGCGGATGGCGCCATCGGGCAGGCGTGTCGCTTCCACGCCGCAGCCGACGCCGCAGTACGGGCAAGTGGTTTTTACGGGCGTGCGGCTTGTCATGGGATTTCCTATCAGGCGGCCTGGCCGCACAGGGCCTGGCCAAACAATAAATGGGAGCGCAGCGCGCTGATGTCGCGGCGCTGCTGGATCAGGTCGAAATACCAGGGACCGTCCTGCACCTCGCCATACAGTACGGCGCCCACCAGGCGGCTGCCCTGCACCACCAGGCGCTTGTAGACACCGCGGCGCGGATCGCGCAGCACCAGGTCTTCGCTGCCCTCGCCGCCGAGGATGTCGCCAGCCGAATACAGGTCGATGCCCGTCACTTTCAGTTTGGTGGCGCTGGCCTGCTGCACGTAGCGCCGGTGGCCGGCGCCGGCCAGGTGGGCGCCGCACACGCGCGCCTGCTCCCAGATGGGCGCCACCAGGCCGAAGGTGGCGCGCCGGTGCTGCACGCATTCGCCCACCGCATACACGCGCGGATCGTAGCTTTGCAGGCAATCGTCGACGACGATGGCCCGTTCACAGTGCAAGCCGGCCGCTTGCGCCAGCGCGATGTTCGGGCGCACGCCGGCCGTCATCACCACCAGGTCGGCGGGGATCGACGTACCGTCGGCAAAGCGCACGCCCTGCACCCGGTCGGTGCCGAGGATTTCCGCCGTTTGCGCCTGCATCAAAAACCGCAGGCCGCGCGCTTCCAGCGCCGTTTTCAGCAGCATCGATGCGGGTGCGTCCAGCTGCTGGTTCATCAGGGCGCCGCTCATGTGCACCACCGTCACATCCATGCCCTGGCGCTGCAGGCCGTTGGCCGCTTCCAGCCCGAGCAAGCCGCCGCCGATGACGACCGCGTGGCGGTGCGTGCGCGCCGCCTGCAGCATGGTGTCGACGTCGGCGATATCGCGAAAACCGATCACGCCGGGCAGCGCGTGGCCCGGCACGGGCACGATGAACGGCGTCGAACCCGTTGCCAGCAGCAAGCGGTCATAGCGCACCTCGATGCCGGACCGCGCCACCACCTTTCGCGCCTGGCGGGCGATGCGCACCACGGGGTCACCCGCGTGCAAGGTGATGCCGTTTTGCGCATACCAGTGGCGCGTGTGCAGCATGATGTCGTCCACCGTCTTTTCGCCGGCCAGCACGGGCGACAGCAAAATGCGGTTGTAATTGCCGTGCGGTTCGGCGCCGAAGACGGTGATGTCGTACAGGTCGGGTGCCAGTTTCAGCAACTCCTCGACCGTGCGCATGCCGGCCATGCCATTGCCGACCACGACTAAAGACGGCCGTGCGGCGGTGTTCATATGGCCACCCAGACCAGGCCGTCAAGCACGCGTGTCGGCCAGACGGCGACCGAATGCTCGGGCGCCTCGATGCACTCGCCGCTGGCCAGGTCGAAATGCTGCTTGTAAATCGGCGACGCCACCACGACGCGCTCGCCGATGCTGCCCACCAGCCCCCGCGAGAGCACGGAAGCACCCGCGTTCGGGTCGACATTGTCGATGGCGTACACGCGCGGCGCGGCATCGCCGACGCGGAACACGGCCACGTGGCGCCCCTGCAGCAACGCGCACACGCCCGTGTCGGGCACGATGTCGGTCAAGGGGCAGATGGCTACCCAGTTGTCGGCGCTGGCGCCGGACAGTTCATTCATCGCATTCATGGCTCAAGCCTCCACGGCAAGGATGGGGATCACGCTGCTGCGGCGTTCAATCGGCGTGGCGGGCCGGATCTGGCCCCGCTCTTCCACGAACACCACGTTTTCATCGTTTTTCTCGCTGTTGACGAAGTGGCGGAAGCGCTGGCGCACGGCGGGGTCGGTGACGGCCGCTTTCCACTCGCAGGCATAGGTGTCGACCACGTGCTGCATGTCCGCCTCCAGCTCGGCGCCCAGGCCCAGGCTGTCGTCGATGATGACGCGCTTGAGGTAATCGAGCCCGCCTTCCAGGTTGTCGCGCCACACGCTGGTGCGCTGCAGGCGGTCGGCCGTGCGCACATAAAACATCAGGAAGCGGTCGACGTAGCGCACCAGGGTGGCTTCATCAAGGTCCGATGCGATCAGTTCCGCATGGCGCGGCTTCATGCCGCCATTGCCGCACACGTACAAATTCCAGCCCTTTTCCGTGGCGATCAGGCCGATGTCCTTGCCCTGCGCCTCGGCGCATTCGCGCGTGCAGCCGGAGACGCCGAACTTGATCTTGTGCGGCGTGCGCAAGCCCTTGTAGCGGTTTTCCAGCTCGATCGCAAAGCCCACGCTGTCGGCCACGCCGTAGCGGCACCAGGTGGAGCCGACGCACGATTTGACCGTGCGCAGCGACTTGCCGTAGGCGTGGCCCGATTCGAAGCCGGCCGCGATCAGCTCTTCCCAGATGGCCGGCAACTGGTCGACGCGGGCGCCGAACAGGTCGACCCGCTGGCCGCCCGTGATCTTCGTATATAGCCCGTATTTTTTCGCCACCGTACCGACGGCGATCAAACCGTCGGCCGTCACTTCGCCGCCCGGCATGCGCGGCACCACCGAGTACGTGCCATCCTTCTGGATATTGCCGAGAAAATAATCGTTACTGTCCTGCAGGCTGGCGTGCACGGGCGACAGCACGAAATCGTTCCAGCACGAGGCGAGGATATTCGCCGCCACGGGCTTGCACACATCGCAACCCAGGCCCTGGCCATGCGCCGCCAGCAGTTCTGCGAAGCTGCGGATTTTACCGACACGTACCAGATGGTGCAGCTCCTGGCGCGAGTACGCAAAGTGCTCGCACACGTGGTTGTTCACCATCAGGCCCTGCTTCTGCATTTCCGCCTTCATGATCTGCGTCACCAGCGGCACGCAGCCGCCGCAGGCGGTGCCCGCCTTGGTGCAGCTTTTGAGCGCGCCTATCGTCGTCGCGCCCTCGGCCACGGCGGCGCACAGCGCGCCTTTCGAGACGTCGTTGCACGAGCAGATTTGCGCCGACTCGGGCAAGGCATCGACGCCCAGGCCCACCTTTTGCTGGCCGTCCGCCTGCGGCAGGATCAGGAACTCGGGGAACTCGGGCAGCTCGATTTTATTGAGCATCATCTGCAAGAGCGTGCCGTATTCGCTGGCGTCGCCCACCATCACGCCGCCCAGCAAATACTTGCCGCAATCGGAGACGACGATCTTCTTGTAGATCTGCTTGCGCTCGTCCATGAACTGGTAGGAGCGGCTGCCCGGCGCATTGCCGTGCGGGTCGCCCAGACTGGCCACGTCCACGCCCATCAGTTTGAGCTTGGTGCTCATGTCGGCGCCCTTGAACGACGTTTCGCCCTCCTCCTGCAGCAGGTGGCGCGCGGCGATGCGCGCCATCTCGTAGCCGGGTGCCACCAGGCCAAAGATCAAGCCGCCCCACAGCGCGCATTCGCCGATGGCATAAATGTCGGGGTCGGAGGTGACGCAGCGGTCGTCGATGGCGATGCCGCCCCGCGGTCCCACGTCCAGGCCGCAGGCGCGCGCCAGTTCGTCGCGCGGGCGGATGCCGGCCGAGAAGACGATCATGTCCGCTTCCAGGTGGCTGCCGTCGGCGAACTGCATGCGGTGCGTGGCTGCTACACCGTCGACGATGGCCAAGGTGTTCTTTTGCGTGTGCACGGTCACGCCCAGTTCCTCGATCTTGCGGCGCAGGACGCGCGCGCCGCCCTCATCGACCTGCACCGCCATCAGGCGCGGCGCGAATTCCACCACGTGGGTGTCGAGCTGCAAATCGCGCAAGGCCTTCGCGCATTCGAGTCCCAGCAGCCCGCCGCCGATCACCACGCCCGTGGTGGACTTGGCGCCCCAGGCCAGCATGGCTTCCAGGTCTTCGATGGTGCGGTAGACGAAGCAGCCATCGCGCTCTTTGCCCGGCAGCGGCGGCACGAACGGCGTCGAGCCGGTGGCGAACACCAGTTTGTCATAGGCCAGCACTTCGCCCGTGCTGGCCGTGACGGTCTTCGCCGCGCGGTCGATGGACACGGCCCGCGCATTCAGTTTCAGGACGACGTTGCCCTTGTCGAAGAAGCCGGGCGCCACCAGGGAGAGATCCTCGGCCGATTTGCCGTTGAAAAATTCGGACAGGTGCACGCGATCGTAGGCGGGGCGCGGCTCTTCGCACAAGACCGTCACGGACAAGTGCGGCGCGTTTTCCAGGGCCAGGCGTTCGAGGAATTTGTGCCCGACCATGCCATGGCCGAGGACGACGATCTTCACGGGGTGGTTCATTCTGCTCTCCTCAGGCCGCAGCCATGGTCGGTTCGGCCGCCAGCCCCGTAAAACGGGCGGCGATGGCGCACAGGGCCGAGACCACCACCAGCGCGCTCAAGATGATCAAGGTCTGGCGGATGTCGCCCGTGCCCTTCATCAGGAAGCCGGCGGCCACGGCGCCCACGTTGCCGCCCGCGCCGATGATGCCGGCCACGCCACCGAGCGCGCGGCTGTCGATGAAGGGCACCAGCGCGTAGGTGGCGCCGCACGCCATGTGGGTGAACAGGCCGAAGACCAGCATGGCGATGACGGCCCAGGTGACGCTGTCGACCTTGGCAAACCACAGCAAGCCCACGCCCTCGCCGATCATCAGCATGAACAGCAGGGTCACGCGGCTGTTCAGGTTGCCGCGCAGGGCCAGTTTGTCGGACAGCCAGCCACCGAGGGCGCGGGCAAACAGGGCCAGCAAGCCGAAGCTGCCGGCGGCCAGGCCAGCCGATTTCAAGGACAGGCCGAAATGGTCGACGTAATACACGGCGGCGATGTTGTGGATGAAGATTTCGATGCCGAAGCAGGCGCCGTAGGTGACGAACAGCAGCCACACGCGGTAGTTGGAGCTGGCGGCCTTGAAGCTGTCCCAGCCACCCTTTTTTCCCTCGATGGCAATGCCGGCCTTGCGCAAGTCCGAGTAATCTCCTTCCGGGCAATCCTGCGTATAGCGCCAGTACAGCACGGCCATCACCAGCATCAGCACGCCCGGCACCAGCAGGGCGATGCGCCAGCCCAGCGATTCGGACACGCCCAGCATCAGCACGGCACCGAGCAGCAGCGGCATCAGCGCCTGCGCCGCGCCGCCGCCCGCATTGCCCCAGCCGGCGGCCGCCGCATTCGCCGTGCCCACCACGCGGGGCGCGAACATCACGGAGGTGTGATATTGCGTGATGACAAAGCTGGCGCCGACGGCGCCGATGCCCAGGCGGAAGAACAGAAAGCTTTCATAGCTTTGCGAAGCGGCCACGCCCAGCACGGGAATGGCGCCCAGCAGCAGCAAGCCCGTGTACGTCTTGCGCGGGCCGTAGCGGTCGCACAAGGGCCCCACGATCAGGCGCACGAGGATGGTGATGGCGACGGCGGCGATATTGATATTCGCCACTTGCGCCAGGGAAAGGCCAAACTCGCCCTTGATGACAGGCATCAGCGGCGCGCAGGCGAACCAGGCGAAGAAACATACGAAAAATGCCATCCACGTCAGGTGGAATGCGCGCATGGGCGGCGTGGCGAGGGAGAAGAGCGCGATGCTTGTTGCTTTTTGGCTGGCCATGATGGTTTCCCGAAGTATCCCGAAAATAACAAAAATGCAAACAAAAACGGCGCCCGCCCCCGCCGATGAAAAAAATCAGCCAGAGCGGACGCCGTTGTCCAGGTGGTCCGTCGTTGGACCGTTGTGCGTTTATTCAGGGGATCGCCGTTGATCCGTATCTCTTGTGTAGCAAGCGCCGTGCCAAGCCCGGCAAGGGCAAGCGCCCCTATCCGCACGGACTTTGCGCCAGATCATGGCCAATGGCGGTGCAGGCACGCCTCTTCTTGGTGCGTCGCGGAACTCGAACATGGCAAGGATTGTCTAACTGCCATCAAATTAGGAAAGCGGAGGCCGGCATGCTCGGGCAACTGCGGCAAGTGCCGCCACGCGTGGCGCGGACGCTGGCCTGCGCCTGCGTGGGGGCGCTGTTGATCGGCTGGAGCAATAGTGCTGCAGCGCAAGATGGTTCGCCAGAGCCTCGCGAGCACAGCGAACTGGACGCGACCGTGGTCGCGCCTTTCCACGTGGCGCGCGGCGAGCGGGTCACGCAGGCGCGCAGCTCGCAGTCACGTACATTTATTGTGCGCCTCAGTTATCCGGACGCAGGGCGCCCCCATGCCGTGCGCTGGACACTGACCTTGTCCGGTCCCGGCCCGCAAGGGGCCATGCTGCGGCGCTGGTCGGGCACGGAACAGGTGGGTGCCGGCGGCCGTAACATCACCTTGCCCTGGGATGGCCGCGCCGACGCCGATGCGCGCGAACGGCGCATGCTGGCGCCGGACGGCTTGTACCAGCTGCGCCTGCTGGCCGTGGCGGACCAGGGCACGCCCCGCGAAGCCGCCGTGGAACAAGTGTGGCCCATCGCCGTCAACCGGGCCGGCGCCGCGCTGCCGCAGGTGCCCGCGTTCCATGCAGGCTTGCTCCGCCTGGATGGCGCACCCGACTACCGCATCGTCTACGCCAACCTGCACAGCCAGACGCGCCACAGCGACGGCGGCGCGGCGCTTGATGCCTGCCATGGCGCGCAGGAGCCGCAAACGGCGCCCTTCGGCCCCATCGATGCCTATAAGTATGCGCAGGACCACGGCCTGGACGCCCTGCTGACGTCCGAGCACAACCATATGTATGACGGCTCGGACGGCACCAACACCGCCGCCGTGCCGGCAGAAGCCAAGGCCCTGTACCACACGGGACTGGCCGAAGCGGCCGCCTATACGGCTGCCCACCCGGGCTTCCTGGCCCTGTACGGCATGGAGTGGGGCGTCATCAACAAGGGCGGCCACCTGAACATTGTCAACAGCGAGCAGTTGCTGGGCTGGGAAAGGAATGCTGGCGGAGAATTGCTGGCCGAGGTGGAAACGCCGAAAAGCGACTACGCCGCCCTGTATGCGCTGATGCGCGAACGGGGCTGGATCGGCCAGTTCAACCATCCTGCTTATGCGGGCCAGTTTCTCGTCAACGGCCAGCCGCTGGGCTACACACAAGATGGCGACGCGGCCATGGTGCTGTGCGAAGTGATGAACACGTCCGCCTTTTCCACCAACGACGAGGAAACGGAAACGCGGCGCAGCAATTACGAGGCGGCCTGCAACCGGGCCCTGACGGCCGGCTACCACGTGGCCTTCAGCAGCAACCAGGATAACCACTGCGCCAACTGGGGCGCCGCCTACGGCAACCGCACGGCTGTGCTGGTGATCGCCGATGCGAATACGCCGCTATCGCGCGAGCAACTGTTCGACGCGCTACGCGCGCGCCGCGTCTTTGCCACCATGGACAAGCACGCGCAGCTGCTGTTTACGGCGAATGGCAAGCTGATGGGCGAACGCTTCGACAACCACGGGCCTTTGCAACTATCTACCAGTTTCAGCAACAGCGCGGGACGGCAGGCAGCGGCCGTCGCCATCTTCCACGGCGTGCCGGGCGGCAACGGCTCCGTCACCCCCATATCGGACCAGGCCGAGACCACCCTCACGCCCGCGCCCGGCCCCCACTTCTATTACGCGCGCCTGACGCAGGACGACGGCAATATCGTCTGGTCGGCGCCTGTATGGGTCAATCAGCTGCCGTGAACGCCGCGGATCAGCGTACGGCAACGGCACGGACGAGTACACCAGGTGCCGCAGATTCTACGGCCCCGCTCTTTTCCAGCAAACAATATTGGAAAAGTAACTATTTTTTCAGGTAGCCGTCCATAGACACTGGTTCCTCACAGCAATCCATGGCACCATGGCTGCGCCGTTTTGCTTGCAACGCGGCCTCCACCGAACCAACCAGGAACCTTACATGTCGTCATATCGCACTCTCGCCGGCAGCATGCTGCTCGGTCTGGCCGCAGCGGGCATCGCCCACGCACAAGCCCCCGCCCCTGCCGCCGCCAACACCGATCCCCATTTGTGGCTGGAAGAAGTCCTCGGCGACAAGCCGCTGGCCTGGGTCAAGCAGCACAATGCCGTCACCACCAAAGAGCTGGAAGCCCGGCCCGGCTTCCCGGCCCTGCAGGCGCGCCTGAAAACCATCCTCAACTCGAAGGAACGCATTCCCTACGTCAGCAAGGAAGGCGAGTTTTACTACAATTTCTGGCGTGACGCCCAGCATGTGCGCGGCATCTGGCGCCGCACCACGCTGGCGCAGTACCAGCTGGCCGAACCCGCGTGGGAAACCGTGATCGACCTCGACCAGCTGGCCGCCGGCGAGCATGAAAACTGGGTCTGGGGCGGCGCCTCGTGTCTGTATCCGAAGGGCGAACGCTGCCTCATTTCCCTGTCGCGCGGCGGCGGCGATGCCAAGGTGGTGCGCGAATACGACGTGGCCAAGCGCGCCTTTGTCGACGGCGGCTTCACCCTGCCCGAAGCGAAGGGCAGCGCCAGCTGGATCGACGCCGATACCCTGTTCGTCTCCACCGATTTCGGACCCGGCACGATGACCAGCTCCGGCTACCCGCGCATCATCAAAGAGTGGCAGCGCGGCACGCCGCTGGCGCAGGCGCACACGCTGTATGAAGCCAAGGCCGACGACCTGAGCGCCGGCGCCTACAAGGACTTCACGCCCGGCCACGAACACCAGTTCATCGAGCGGCAAATCGATTTCTACAGCGGCGAAATGTTCCTGCGCGACGGCGCCGACTTGAAGAAAGTGCCGAAGCCGGACGACGCCACGGCCTTCACCGTGCGCGATCAATTGATCATCACCCTGCGTTCGGACTGGAAAGTGAATGGCAAGACCTACCTGCAAGGCTCATTGCTGGCGACCGACTTCAAGGGCTTCATGCAGGGCAAGCAGGAGCTGGAAGTGCTGTACGCGCCCACGGCCACGTCTTCGCTGGACAATGTCACGCCGACCAGGTCAGCCATCCTCGTCACCACTCTGGACAAGGTCAAGAACCGCCTGACCGAACTGCGCCACGTGAACGGCAAGTGGCAGCGCCGCAGCGTCGATGCGCCGAAGCTGGGCACCCTGGCCGTCAGCGCGCTCGATCCGGTCGACTCGGACCAGTACTTCCTGACGGTGACGGACTTCCTCAACCCGACCACCCTGTACCTGGCCACGGCGCAAAGTGACAAGCGCACGAAAATCAAGTCGCTGCCCGCCTACTACGACGCGACGCCGTACAAGGTGGAGCAGTTCGAATCGACGTCGAAGGACGGTACCAAGGTGCCCTACTTCGCCATCATGAACAAGAAGACGAAGTTCGATGGCAGCAACCCCACGGTGCTGTATGGCTACGGCGGCTTCGAAGTGTCGCTGAAACCAAGCTACAGCGGCACCACGGGCGTGGCGTGGCTGGAAAAGGGCGGCGTGTATGTGCTGGCCAATATCCGCGGCGGCGGCGAATTCGGCCCCCGCTGGCACCAGGCGGCATTGAAGGAAAACCGCCAGCGCGCGTATGACGATTTCATCTCCGTGGCGCAGGATTTGATCAAGCGCAAAGTCACCAGTCCGCGTCACCTGGGCATCATGGGCGGCAGCAATGGCGGCCTGCTGACGGGCGCCGTGCTGGTGCAGCGGCCCGACCTGTTCAATGCCGTCGTCAGCCAGGTGCCGCTGCTCGACATGCGCCGCTATAACAAGCTGCTGGCGGGCGCTTCGTGGATGGGAGAGTACGGCGACCCGGACGTGGCGGAACAATGGGCTTACATCAGCAAGTACTCGCCGTACCAGAACGTCTTCAAGGACAAGAAGTATCCGCGCGTGTTGTTTACCACCTCGACGCGCGACGACCGGGTCCACCCCGGCCATGCGCGCAAGATGGTGGCGAAGATGGAAGAGCAAGGCCACGACGTGCTGTACTGGGAAAACACGGAAGGCGGCCATGCGGGCGCCGCCAACAACGACCAGCAGGCGCTGATGTGGGCGCTGACCTACACCTTCCTGCTGGAGCAGCTGAAGTAATGTGGTGGTGTCGGATTACGCGCTCACGCGCTAATCCGACCTACCCGGCTACCGGGCTGTCGGTCGGCGTAGGTCGGCTTAGCCCAACGGGCGTAAGCCGACAACATATTGAAGCGGCCCGCACGCATGGTCTACTTCGCCTGCGCGCTGGGCCGCTCGGCGATGCGGTCGCGGTAAGCCTGCAGGTTGGACAACCCTTCCGCGCCTGGACGGTATTTCATCAGGCCGCGCGCAAATTCCAGCGCGCAGAAGGCCGTGATGTCGGCAATCGTAAACCGCTCGCCGGCGATGTAGGGCTGGCCGGCCAGCACCTGGTCCAGCCATTGCGCCGTCTCGCGCAGCTTGCCCGCCTGCGCCGTGGCGAAATCGGGAAACTGCGGGTTTTCCAGCGCCACCAGGGCCGGATGGCCATGGCGCACCCAGTTGGCGGCGGCGCTGAACAGGTGCAGTTCCACGCGGCGGTCGGCCATTTCAATGAAGGCGCGCTCCTCGAAGCCTTCGCCCATCAGGTTCGGCTGCGGCTGCAAGCCTTCCAGGTAGGTGCAAATGGCGCGCGTCTCGGTCAGCACGCGCCCGTCGTCCAGTTCCAGCACGGGCACGCGGCCCAGCGGGTTTTTCGCCAGGAAGGCGGGATCGCGGTGCTGGCCCGCCATCAGGTCGAGCGCCACTTCCTCGATGCCGGTGATGCCTTTCTCGGCGATGAACATGGTGACGCGGCGCGGATTGGGCGTGCGGGGGCTGATAGTCAGTTTCATGTGCGTGGGTCTCGTCTCGTTATGGTGGCGGCCAATCCGCTGCGGGACTGGCCTGTGGCAGTACGGTCAGGCGTCCATCATACCAGCGCACCGGCATGGTGCGGCGCCCCCGGCGCGTTGACTTTGCCCCCGTTTCGCCTTAGATTGCTGTACGGGAACGCTGGCCACCAGTTCCAGCGATGTCCCCCAACCGTCATCAACGCCCGCAGCCTATCCGGCTGGCGGGCGTTTTATCCATGCACCAAGGGCATACCATGCATCGCACACCGACTTCGCGCTTCCGGCGCAGCCAACTGGCCGCCGCCGTCCTGGCATTGGCTTCCATCACCGCAGCCCATGCGGGCAACGCCGCTCCCGCCGCCCGATACGTCTCGGCCAGCCATGCGCCCGGCACCACCACGCAGTTGCCGCGCGGCGTCACGCCCTTGCACTATATCGTGTCGATCACGCCGGACGCCGCCGCTTCCACCTTCAAGGGCGAAGCCGCCATCAAGGTGGCCGTCGACACGCCGACGGCCAGCATCACCTTCAATGCCTTGAACCTGGCATTTGCCGCCGCCGCCATCGAAGGCAAGGGCGGCAGCAAGCAGGTGACGCGCAAGATCGAGTTCGATGCGGACAAGCAGACGGCCACCGTGCATTTCGCCGAACCCGTGGCCAAGGGCGAGTACCTGTTGCGCATCGATTACACCGGCAAGATCGGCACGCAGGCCACGGGCCTGTTCTCGCTCGACTACGACACGCCGCAAGGCCGCCAGCGCGCGCTGTACACGCAGTTCGAAAATTCCGATGCGCGCAGCATGCTGCCATCGTGGGATGAACCGGACTACAAGGCCACCTTCGATCTCAGTGTGGTCGTGCCGAGCAGCCAGATGGCCGTCAGCAACATGCCGATTGCCCGCAGCGAGGAGATGGGCTATGGCAAGAAGCACGTGTACTTCGCCACCACGCCGCGCATGTCGACGTATCTGCTGTTCTTCGGCCTGGGCGACTTCGAACGGGCGACAAAGATGGCCGACGGCACGGAAGTGGGCGTCATCACGAAAAAGGGCGCGCTGGCGCAAAGCCGCTTCGCGCTCGACGAGTCAAGCGCCCTGCTGCGCGAGTACAACGATTACTTCGGTGTGCGCTACCCGCTGCCCAAGCTCGACAACATCGCCGCGCCGGGCCGCAGCCAGTTCTTCGGCGCCATGGAAAACTGGGGCGCCGTCTTCACCTTCGAATACGGCCTGCTGCTCGACCCGGCCATCTCGACCCAGTCGGACAAGGAAAACATCTACACCACGCTGTCGCATGAAATGGCGCACCAGTGGTTCGGCGACCTGGTCACCATGCGCTGGTGGGACGACCTGTGGCTCAACGAGGGGTTTGCGTCGTGGATGGAAAGCCGCACCACGGAGCGTCTGCACCCGGAATGGAACACGGCCCTGTCCAACGTGGGCGGGCGCGAATCGGCCATGAGCCAGGACGCGCTGCGCACCACGCATCCGGTGGTGCAGCGCATCGCCACCGTGGAGCAAGCCAGCCAGGCCTTCGACGGCATCACCTACCAGAAGGGCGAAGCGGTGATCCGCATGCTCGAAGCGTATGTCGGCGCCGACACCTGGCGCACGGCCGTGCGCAGCTACATGCGCAAGCATGCGTATGGCAATACGGTGTCGGACGACCTGTGGCGCGAAGTCGATGCGGCCGCCGGCAAGCCCGTCAGCGCCATCGCCCATGATTTCACCCTGCAGCCGGGCGTGCCGATGATCACGGTGGGCGAGGCCGTGTGCAGAAAGGGCAATACGCGCGTGACCCTGACGCAGACGGAATTTTCCAAGGACCAGCCGGACAAAAAGCCGCTGTCGTGGAAAGTGCCGGTGATCGCTTCGACCGTCGGCAACGGCAAGCTGGCCCGCGTGCTGGTCAGGAACGGCAAGGCGACATTGAACGTGCCCGGCTGCGGCGCCCTGCTGGTGAACGCGGGCCAGAGCGGCTACTACCGCACCCTGTACGCGCCCACCGGCACGCGCGCGCTGGCGCGCAGTTTCGCGCGTCTGGCGCCGATCGATCAGCTGGGCTTGCTGGCGGACAGCCAGTCGCTGGGCATGGCGGGCTTGCAAGACCCGGCCGGCTTCCTGGAACTGATCAAAGCCACGCCGCTGTCGGCCGACCCGCAGGTGCTGGGCAAGGTAGCCGCCTCGCTCAATAGCCTGTACGAACAATACGCCGGCGACCCCGCGCGCCAGCAGGCCTTCGGCCGCTACGCCATGGCGCGCCTGACGCCGATGATGGCGCAGACGGGCTGGGAAGCGCGCGCGGGCGAAGCATCGAGCGTGGCGACCCTGCGCGGCCAGCTGATCGCCATCCTCGGCGACATGGGTGAACCGGGCGTGATCGCGGAGGCGCGCCGCCGCCATGCGGCCAGCGAGCAAGACCCTGCCGCCATGCCAGCGCCGCTGCGCCGCACCATCCTGGGCGTGGTGGCGCAGCATGCGGACGCCGCCACCTGGGAGCAGCTGCACGCCAGGGCGCAGCAGGAAAAGACGCCGCTGGTGAAGAACCAGCTGTACGACCTGCTGGCATCGAGCGACGATCCCGCCCTGGCGCGGCGCGCATTGGCGCTGGCGCTGACGGAGGAACCGGGCGTGACCAACAGCCCGGCCATGATCTCGCGCGTGTCGCGCACGCATCCCGAACTGGCCTTCGACTTCGCGCTGGCGCACCTGGAGCAAGTCAATGCGCGCATCGACGCCAGTTCGCGCAGCCGCTACTTCCCGCGCCTGGCCGCCGGCTCGGCGCAACCGCAGATGATCGCCAAGCTGGAAGCGTATGCGCAAGCCAACCTGCCGGCCGGCGCGCGCGGCGATGCCGACAGTTCCGTGGCCGGCATCAGGTACCGCATCAAGGTGCGCGCCGAGCGCCTGCCGGCGGTCGATGCGTGGCTGGCGAAACAGGCGGGCTGATTGGATTTCCCGGCGCCGCGGCGCCGGGAGGTGATGAACACCGATAAAAACGCAGGCAAAAAAAACCGGCTTCGCACAGTGCGGTAGCCGGTTGAAACGCTGTTTCAGAGCGCAGGGATAAACTGGGAAAAACAGGAAAGCGGAAATCGTGCCGGTCATTGAGGTGTCCGGCAACCTTGCGCTCGGGGTTTCCGTGCGCCATGTATCCACTATGCCAGTCCTTCGTCGAGACAGGCTTAGGACTTCATTAAATCCCCGCCCGATCCCTGCATTTCCCCTGCCCCAC
Source organism: Janthinobacterium sp. UMAB-60 (assembly GCF_900095235.1). Taxonomy (NCBI): domain Bacteria; kingdom Pseudomonadati; phylum Pseudomonadota; class Betaproteobacteria; order Burkholderiales; family Oxalobacteraceae; genus Janthinobacterium; species Janthinobacterium sp. UMAB-60. Next base: position 75,275 of record NZ_LT607487.1, on the reverse strand, counting down.
CCTGCGATCATTGCTGTAAAACAAACCTTACATGTCTGGTGCCGATGGTTGAGCTCACCGGCTAAGCTGTTGAGTCATGCCTGCATCCTATCGCTCCCGGAACGTAGTGATGTGCGCAACGCATGCTGTGTGCCAACAAAAGCATCATAGCAGCGCCATATGACCGCCTTATGACGTAGCTCTAACATTGCACGCGCGCCGCCGCGCCGATCGCGTACTATTGCCCCATCGCCCCTGCCCTCTTCTCTGCCCATGCCCAGCCAGAACCGCCGCCTGTCGTCCGCCATCCGCACCACGTTTCTGCTCGCCTGCGCCGTGCTGGCGGCCTGCACGCCCTTGCCGCCCGCTCCCGCCCAGGCACCTGCGCCGACTGTCCCTGCCGCCATATCCGCCACATCCGCGCCCGCGTGGCAACAGACGGGCATGCGCGTGCTGCATATCGTCCCGCAGGAATCGCTGCTGACCATCACCGTGCGGCGCGGCGGCGCGCTGGCCCGCCTGGGACATGACCACGTGATCGCCAGCCGCACCGTGCAGGGCGTGGTGGCGCCCGCGCCGGGACGCGCGCAATTCCAGTTCCGGCTCGACGAGATGAGTGTGGATGAAGAGGGCTTGCGCCAGGCGGCCGGGCTGACGACGGCGCCGTCGGCCGACGCCATCGCTGGCACGCGCCACAACATGCTGGTGCGCGTGCTGGACGCCGAGCGTTATCCGTGGGTCAGCATCGAGGCGCGCCGCACCGGCGACCAGCAGGTGTTTGAGGCCGACATCACCGTGCATGGCGTGACGCGCACAGTGCGGCTGCCCGTGCGCATCGAGCAAGCGGCCGATGGACGACGCCTGCAGGCCAGCGGCAGCCTGCTATTAAAACAGAGCGACTTCGGCATCGTGCCGTTCGCCATCCTGGGCGGCGCCATGGCCGTGCAGGACCAGATGGAACTGGCGTTTCGCATTACCGCCCGGCAAGAACTCAGCGCGCCAGGATCAGGCGCAAGCCCAGGCCGATGAAGATGGTGCCGGCCACGCGGTCCAGCCACAGCCCGGCGCGCGGGCGGCGGTTGAGCCACAGGCCGACGGCGCCGGAAAAATAGCCGAGCAGGCCGAACAGCACGCAAGCCTGCGCCGTAAAGACCAGGCCCAGCTGCGCCGTCTGCCAGCTGGCATTGCCCTGGCCCGCGACGATAAACTGCGGCAAGAACGACAGAAAAAACAGCACGACTTTCGGATTGATACTGTTGGCAAACAGTCCTTTGCCGAACAGGCGCAGCAAGGACTCGTCGGGCAAGGCGGCCGCGCCATCGACTCTGGCGCCGCCACGGCTGCGCAAGGCACCGATGCCCAGCCACACCAGGTACAGGCCGCCAGCCACTTTCAGCGCCGTAAATGCCGTGGGCGAGGCGGCCAGCAGGGCCGACACGCCGATGGTCGCCAGCACCGTGTGCGTGAGGCAGCCAAGGGCGCAGCCCAGGCCGAACACCATGCCCTGGCGGCGCCCGCGCGACATGCCCACGCCCAGCACCATCAGGTTGTCGGGGCCGGGACTGGCGGTGATCAAGACGGCGGCGGCCAGGAAGGCCAGGAACTGGTCGGGACTGAGCATGAATATCTCGCGGGCAAAAGGCGTCATGATACCGGAGCGGGCGCCATGCCGGCAGGACATGAATACCCGTGTGCCACCGAGAGTCGATTAAAATGGGTACTCTACAGCAAACGGCGTTGCCGCCAATTCCCGCGCGACCATCACCCAATCCATCGATGCCAGCCCACCCGCCACCATCCCGCCACCACGCTTCCAGCTCCCGCGTCAGCGCCGGGCTATGCGGCTGGCCGCTTGTGTTCGGCCTGCTGTTCGGCCTGCTGTTCGGCCTGCTGGGCCT
>NZ_LT607487.1:0-73364 GCF_900095235.1 Janthinobacterium sp. UMAB-60 | reverse complement strand
TTCCGCACCTGGGCAGCGGCGGGCAACTGTTTCTCGCTGGAAATGACACCGCGCCTGCCGATGCGGCCGCCCTGCCCGCCTGGCTGGCGCGCCAGCGCCCGGCCGGACAAGTCGACCTGTTCGGCGGCGCCTACTGGCTGCATGCGCAGGTGCGCAACGACAGCAACGTGGCGGCCTGGGTCATCGACCCGAACGACACCCTGATCGACCTGGTCGACCTGCACGTGTATGGCCCCGCACCGCACGCGGCGCCGCGGACCTTGCTGACGGGCTACCAGCGCCCGCATGAGTATTTGCTGCACTACGGCAGGAACGTACAGCTGGCGCCGGGCGCCACGTATGACATCCTGATCCGCTTTTCCAGTCCTTATTATGCGCGCGCGCCCCAGTTCGGCGTGAGGACGCAACAGGACTACCGCAAGCTGGTGGCCAAGGAAAACTTCCTGATGGTGGCGTCCATCGGCGCCCTGCTGGCGCTGGGCCTGTTCAATTTCTTCATCTTTTCCATCACCCTGGACAAAGCCTCGGCGTATTACGCGCTGTACGTGCTGACGTATGGCCTGGCCTGGGCCATGACTTTCCACGTCTTTGCCGACCTGTTCGACTGGCACCAGCTGCAGCTGCATTACGTGCCGTTCTTCCTGCTGCCCGTCTTCAGCACCCTGTTCTACATGCATTTCCTGCGCCTGCGCGACTATTCGCCCCTGCTGTACCACCTCAGCAAGGTCAACCTGGTGCTGCCCCTGCTGCTCTTGCCCAGCTGCTTCGTCGCCCTGTCGTATGCGCACACCCTGGCCACCATCGCCATCAGCATCTGGATGCTGCTGGCGCTCATCTGCGGCATCGTCGTCTGGTGCCGCGGCTACCAGCCGGCGCGCTTCTTCGTGCTGGCCTTCGTCGCCCTGATCCTGCCCGGCGTCCTGATCCTGCCGGCCAACCTGGGCCTGATGCCGGCCATGGTGGCCAACGCCCAGCTGGTGACCCTGCTCGGCGGCACCTTAGACGGCTTGCTGCTGGCCTTTGCCCTGGCCGACCAGATCCGCCTGCTGCGCAACAACCTGGAACAGCGCGTGCAGGAGCGTACCCTGGCGCTGACCCTCAGCAACGACGCCCTGCTGAAGGCCAAGGAGCACGCGGAAGTGGTCAGCCGCCACCGCATCGATTTTCTGTCCGCCATGAGCCACGACATCCGCACGCCGCTGGCCGGCGTGATCGGCATGCTGAAGTTCGCCCTGCGCGACCAGTCCGTCAAAGGCCGCACGCAGGAATACCTGCGCATCGGCCTGCACAATGGCGTCTCGCTGCTGACCATTCTCAACGACATCCTCGACTTTTCCAAGATCGACGCGGGCAAGCTGACCCTGGAAACGGTGGACTTCGACCTGCTGGCGCTGATCGGCGACGCGGCCGGCATCGTGCAGGGCCAGGCCGACGCCAAGAGCCTGCTGCTGCGCCGCGAACTGGCGCTGGACCTGCCGCGCTACGTGCGCGCCGATCCCACGCGCCTGCGGCAAATCCTCATCAACCTGCTGGGGAACGCGCTGAAATTCACGGCCAATGGCGAAGTGCTGCTGGAAGTGCGGCGCGCCCGCACGCCGCCGCGCCGCGATGGCCGCAGCGAGATCGAATTCATCATCAGCGACACGGGCCCCGGCATCGACGCGGACACCTTGCCGCGCCTGTTCCAGAAATTCGAGCAAGCCGACCATTCCACCACGCGCCGCTACGGCGGCACGGGACTGGGCCTGGCCATCTGCAAGGAACTGGTCGAACTGATGCAAGGCAGCATCGGCGTGGAAAGCCGGGTCGGCATCGGCTCGCGCTTCCATTTCATCTTGCCACTGCATGACGGCAGCGCGCCGGCGGCCGACGCGCGCCGGCCCACGCGCCAGGCGCGCCATGCCTGCCGCCTGCGCATCCTGTGCGCCGAAGACGTGCGCACCAACCAGATCATCATCGGCACCCTGCTCGAAGGCATGGGCCATGAGGTGACCATCGTGGAAAATGGCGAACAGGCGCTGCGCGCGCTGGGCACGGGCGCCTACGACTGCGTGCTGATGGATGGCCGCATGCCGCTGATGGATGGCGAACAGGCCGCGCGCCTGATCCGCGACGGCGGCAACGCGCAATTCCCCATTCCCGACGCGCACATCCCCATCCTCGCGCTGACGGCCAACGCCAGCGAACATGACCGGCAACGCTACCTGGCCTGCGGCATGGACGACTTCCTCAGCAAGCCCGTCGACGAAGCGCTGCTGTTCCAGAAAATCGACGCCATCATCGACCTGCTGCTGGCGCGCGGCCACGCCCTGCCGCCGGCCGTGCCCTCGGGGGACGACACCCTGGCGCGCCAGTTCGGCCTGGACGACGCCAGCACCACGGAAACGCCGGCGCCGGCCGATCCCATGACGGCGCCCGTGCACATCCTGCCGCTGGCAGGCCTGTCGCCGCAGCACTTGCAGCGCATCGCGCAAGCGTTCCTGATGGAAGCGCCGCGGCGCCTGGACCTGGCCAGCCACGCCGTGCGCGATGGCAACGCCAGCGCGGCCGCGGCCGCCTTCCACGCCTTGAAAGGCAGCGCCGGCTACCTGAGCCGCCCCACCCTGCACGGCCTGTGCCACCAGATGGAAGCCCTGGCATCGAACGGCCAACTCGATAACGTGGAGCAATTCCTGCCTCAGCTGCAGGCGGCGCTGGACGTGGCGCGGCGCGACCTGGAAACTCAGCCGGGAGCCTGAGGCAGCCAGCCATGCGATCGCAGCCACGCCAGCAGCAGTTGCGGCCAGGCGGCCGGCTCGCTGCCCGGCTTGCCCAGGCCCCAGCCATGGCCGCCGCTCTGGAACTGGTGCAGCTCCACGGGCACGCCCGCACGGCGCAGGGCGGCGGCCATCCATAGACTGTTCTCGGGCGGTGAAATCGGGTCGTCCAGCGCCTGAGCGATGAACATGGGCGGCGTGCGCGCATCAACGTGCAGTTCCACCGACAGCGCGTCGCGCGCCGCCTGCGTGGGGTGACTTCCCAGCAGCTGCTGCTTCGCATGCGTCGTGTCGAATGGCCGCTGCATGGTCAGCACGGGGTACAGCAGCACGGCAAAGTCGGGCCGCGCCGATACGCCATCGATCGCATCGACGGGCGCATACAGGGCCGCATCGGGCTGCACGGCCGTCATGCCGGCCAGGTGCGCGCCTGCGGAAAAGCCCAGCATGCCGATGCGCGCCGGGTCGATGCGCCACTCGGCGGCGCGCGCGCGGATCACGCGCATGGCCCGCTGGCCATCCTGGAATGGCGCGGCCACCCCGCCGCCCTCCTGCGGCAGACGGTACACGAGTTCAAACGCCGTGACGCCCTGCGCCTGCAGCCAGCTGGCGGCCGGGCCGCTTTCCTTGCCCGCCTCGATATGCGCATAACCGCCGCCGCTGACGAGCACGATGGCCGTGCCATTCGGCTGCGCCGGGCGATGCACGATCAGGTAAGGCTGCTCCACCTGCGTGATGGAACCCCTGGCGCTGGCGCGCTGCGGCCCCGGCGCCGCGCCGCCGGGCGGCGCGCCGGGCCATAGCAGCAGCGCGCCGGCCGGCGCGGCAACCGCGTGCGGGTGGACCAGGACAAGACACAACAGCATCAGGCGTCGCATGGCTAGAAGTCCTTTTCGCCCTGGATCACGGCCGGATAGCCCGTCATGGCGCGCGAGGTCTGCATGCCGGCCATCACGGCCGCTTCCACGCAGCCCGCGTTGAGGCCCGTCCTGATCCAGTCGCCCGTGAGGAACAGGTTACTGAAGCCCGATTGGTCGGTGGCCAGCCGGTACTGCGTGCTGCCCACCACCGACATCACGTAGCGCTCAGATGGATCGACGTTGGCGCGCCAGTACTGGCTATCGAAGCGCGCCGGCCCCGTGCCGGCCTTCGCGTCGACCAGCCATTGCCACGGGAACGCGCCGGGCGCGCCCGCCTCGGGCCACAGCGCGCCGATCTCGCGCTCCAGCTGGTGCAGCGCGCCCTGTTTTGCCTGGGCCGCGCAGCGGGCGGGAAAGCCCGTGTCGGTGACGGGCGGGTAGCTGTCGACGGGGAAGGCGCTGCAAAAATAGGACACATTCTTCGGCGCCAGCCCCGCCGGCCAGTCTTCGTGCGCCAGCAACTGGTCCATCGGCGCCCACGTGTCGTACGGCTCCGTGAAGGCCGACAGCACGGGCTGCTGGCCTTTCGGCTGCGTGGTCCAGCCCATCTGCGCCAGGTTTTTGTTCAGCCACACCTGATAGGCCTGCGTGGCCACGGTTTTTACCTTCTCGGCCGCCAGCTGCAGGGCCGGGCTTTGCGCCAGCAGTTGCGGGCATAAAGCTGGCAGCGAGCCGATGGAAATGCCGAACACCACCTTGTCGAAATCGACGCCCTTCTTCAATACCGTGGCGGGCAGCTGGCGGCCGAACGCTTGCTGATACTGCTGCGGCCAGTCGCTCCAGTACGATTCCAGGTTGACTTCCTGCGCCTGCAGCAGCGCCGCCTGGGCCGGTTCGATCTGCGCGTAATCGGGCGCGCTGGGCCAGCAAGCCAGGCCTTTCACATCCACCAGCGGCGCGTAGCCGGCGGCCGGGTCCTTCAATTGCACCTGCTGTGTGATGCGGATGCTGTCGATGTCGCCCGCGCCCGGCACCAGCTCTTCCACGCGCTGGAAGAATCTGAATTCCACGCCCCGCTTGGCGAGCACCTGGTACAGCGGCGTAAAGATCGTGTCGCCCATGCCGGCCTGCATCTTGAACATGATGCCGCCCTTGTAGGCCAGGCCGATGCGCGCCATCGCCCGCAACAGGGTGCCCGCCTCGATGTTCGGTTTCGCGAAATCGCCGCCCTCGTAGGCGAACACCAGGTCGTAAAAACCCCGCACGGGCGCCGAATTGACGCTGAACTGCTCGTCGCCGCCATGTTTTTTCAGCCAGGCGCGGAAATCGATGTCGTTGATGACGTCAAAGCCGTGCTTGAACACGCCATCCTCGAACATGCCCTTCATGACCGTGATGCCCAGGTCGAGGCAGGTGAACAGGCGGCGCAGTTCGTCGTCGCCATCGATCAGCGCGCGGTAGCGCAGGCGCAGCCAGGCGCGGATGCCGTTCAGGGTGCTGGCCAGCAGCTGGTGGCGGGCCTGGTCGTGGCGCGAGGAGTCCGGCGCAAGGTCGGCCACCAGCGCCGCCAGCGCGCCCACGGACAGGCCCACGTCCAGCCCCAGTTCATCGGCCTGCCCCACCACTTCGTCGGCCAGGCGGCGCAGCCAGCCCGGCCACACGCCCTCGCCTTGCAACGCGCTGGCGCTGGCACTGGCACGCTCTATGCGCGCGTCGGCATCGGCCACCTGCCGGATCTGGCGCAGCCACTGCTCGATCCAGCCCACCATGGCGATGGCCATCTGCCACAGGGTGATGTCTTCGCCGCCCTCGCCCGGCTCGCCCGGCAAGGTGGGAAAGACGATGGACCAGTTGCGCCGCTGGCCCTTGACGTCTTCCGACAGGGCCACGTAATCGTGCTGCTTGAACGCGTCGCGCCAGGTGGCCAGCGGCGCGCCGGGCGGGCGCTCCAGGCTCGCATACGCTTCCTTGATCATCTTGAAGGCGTTGGCGTAAAAGCCGAACCAGATGTGCAGACCGTGTTCCTCGATGCGCTGGCCCACTTGCGCATTGCGCCCGCTGGCGCCCTTGCCGCCCAGGCGCCAGCCCAGCTGGTAGACGGTGATGGCATGCCGGTTTTGCCAGCCCGGCTGGCTCGTCAAGTAATAGGCCGCCGTCATGGCCGCCACGCCGCCGCCGAGGATGGCGATCTTTTCCGGCGCGATCCGCGAATTGTCGACCAGTTCCTCGCCCGGCATGGCCGTGAAGTCGAAGTTCACATGGAACGGCAGGATCGCCGCCTGCGGCCCCAGCCGCAAACCCAGGGTCTGCTCCAGCGGGAAGCTGTCGAACGCGTGCAAGGTGCATTCATACTCGTAGCCGAGCAGGCGCGCGCTGTGCAGGCGGTTGATTTCGGCCGGCGCAGCCACCAGGGCCTGGTACACGGCTTTCACGCCCGCGCTGTCGGGGAATTGCTTGAGGAATATCTGGTCGATGCGGGGGGTGCGCAACAGCGACAGGATGTCGGCCCAGCCGGCCTGGTCCATGTCGAAGAAATCGGGAATGGAGAGGAAAATATGGAACGCTTGCTCGATGAGTTCGAGGAAACTGTTGACGGGTTTGTGCGGTCCCGTCTGCACGGTGGCATTGACTTCCAGCAGCGGGTGCAAGGCCAGTTTCGTTTCCGGCGAAAAATGCTGGAAACCCTTGGCGGCGATGGCGCAGCGCAGCGGCTCGCTGCCGGCGGCGGGAATGGCGTAGTCGCACAGATATTTCGGATAGCCGAACAGTTCGCGCCCGTTGATCAGGGCCATGGCGTCATCGACGAAAATATGGCACGGGTACCAATAGATATGCGCGAGCTTGCCCGCCGCATCCATTTCGCCCACCATGATCCAGGTGACGATGTCGACTTCCGTGATCCAGCCCTTGGCCTGGTCGACGGGATTGGCCGAGTCCGCATGGTTGACGCGCGTAAACGTCAGCATCACATACGGCGACAGCGCTTTCAGGGTCATCTTGCTGCCCGCCACCTGGTTCAGGGTGGTATTCACGGTCGATTGCAGTTTCGCCAGGTCGCCCCTGACGAAATAGCCATACATTTCCGACTGTTTCAGGCGCAGCGGCGAGTGCATCATCACCGAACCGCCCTGATAGATATACGAAGGTCTTGCCGAAGGTTGCGCCGTCATTGCCCTGCCCCTGTGAAATTTCAGACAAACAAGATTGCTACAGTGTATTGAGAAAGAACAATGAATGATATGAAATAAATGAAAGGATTTGCCAAGATGCATAGGCTCAGCAGCTCGCCACACGCGCGCCGCGCCGGGGCAAGCCTGGGCCATCGGGTGTACGATGAGCCATCTTGCATATCCGAGCACAGGCAATGATTACCACCGACTATGTTTCCACTTATTCCGGCAACCGTTTTTATCCCTTGCGCCCGCATATCGACAAGGTAGTCATTGAAGACATTGCCCATGGCCTCGCTTATCAGTGCCGCTTCAATGGACAGACGCAAGTGTTTTACTCGGTCGCCCAGCACAGCCTGATCGTCGCCGAACTGGTGCCGCCCCATTTGCGCCTGGCCGCCCTGCTGCACGACGCGGCGGAAGCCTACCTGGGCGACATGGTGAAGCCCTTGAAAGTGCTGCTGCCGGAATTTGCCGTGCTGGAAGACAAGGTCAGCGCCATCATCGCCGCCACGTATGGCCTGGATTTTTCCGATTACGCGCCCATCAAGCGGGCCGACCTGATCGCGCTGGCCACGGAAAAGCGCGACCTGATGCCGCACTCGGCCGAGCGCTGGGCCTACCTTGACGGCATCGCCCCCTTGCCCGGTATAATCGAAGCCATGGGTCCGGCCGAAGCCAAGCAGCGCTTCCTGCATGCGTTTGCCCAGCTGAGCGGGCTGGGGCTGGCGGCGTGAATGCTTCCGCCCTGCGCACGAACGGGCGCTAAGCCCCGGTTTTTACACGGCTTTTTCAGATATCCACAGCAACTGTGGATAAAGTTGTTGATAAGCCCCTCTTGACAAGCCGCAACACCAGTACAGATGCGGCTTTCAACAATTTGCTGATTTCACAGGCAATTTTTTACCCCAATGAAATCAATGACTTAGAATTATGATTTTGCGCCAGAACAAAGTTACTCGAACACCATGAAAATATATTTTGCTGTGCATAAGCAATCTTGCTCCAGGCCGACTTGCCTGAACCGCATTGTTTTGACAAACCCCGCAGACTGGCATAGTGTGGAGTGAGTGAGCACGATCAACGGTGGGTAAATGCATGAATATGGATAGCGACAGTGCCGCCAAGGGAGCGGACGAACCCGACTGGCTGGTCGAGGAGCCACTCGGGCGGGCAGACGCGGCGGCAGAGTCCGCCAACGCGGCGCCATGGCGCGTGCTGATTGTCGATGACGATGTCGATGTGCACGTGGTGACCAAGTTCGCCCTCAGCCAGGCCAGTTTCCAGGGCCGCAGGCTGAGCTTTTTGCACGCGTATTCGGGCGCCGAGGCGCTCGCCTTGCTGCGCAACACACAAGATATCGCCGTGGTGCTGCTCGATGTCATCATGGAAACTCAGGATGCCGGGCTGCAAGTGGCGCGCCAGGTGCGCGAAGACTTGCACAACAGTGCCGTGCGCATCATCCTGCGCACGGGCCAGCCTGGCCAGGCACTGGAACACCGCATCATCATCGACTACGACATCAATGATTTCTGGTGCAAGACCGACCTGACCACGCGCAAGCTGTTTACCACCGTGATCGCCTCGCTGCGCACCTACGCCACCTTGCGCGAAGCGCAGCAACAAGTCGCCGACCTCGCCGCCGCCTTGGCCCACTGCGGCGACGCGCCAGCGCCACCGGCCGGTGGCAAGCCCTGAGCATCGGCCGCTACTTTCAGTCATAAAAACAAAAGCACTGGATAGGCATACAGGCTTGCAACATGCCCCATTCTGGCCCATCTTGCTGGCCGATCGCATGCGCTGACCGGCGCCTATTTCCTAAGTAGCGGATTGTTAAGCGCTTTTTCAGATATCCACACGGACTGTGGATATCTTTGTGGATAAGCGCCTATTGACAGGCTTCAAAGCCACAGCCCGTGCGGCTTTCAATAAACTGCTCAATCAAACAGCAAAAATAAAACCCATTAAAATCAATTACTTAGAAATTCACACATATTCACAAGAAAATTATTTCGCCAATTTCGTTAACCCATCATTTGTGCATAACTGAGCCGTAATGATCAATCCGACAACACCGGACTGGCGCTGCCGGCAACACAGTTGCCGTGCGGATACTCAATGCACGGTCTGGCGGCGCTGCTCCGGATGCAGCAGCACGCGTTCGATCAGTTCCGGGGCGACATTGTATGACTTCAGGTATTCCAGCGCACACAAGGTACTGAAGGCGGCCTGCACGGCGATGCCCAGGTTGACGATGTCGCACATCTTTTGATCGACCCGGGCATGCGGCAGCATGGTTTTGACAGGCATATGCAGCGTTTCTGTGGAATGAGGCATGATGAACAACTCCTGCGAAGGGGAACGGAGGGGTGCAGACGGCGTAGCGGTACGAACCGCACCAGCGCTGACAGGAACAGTGGTCGTGTTGCCGATAAAGTATTGCCGATAAACTCTCGAAGTCAATGGCAGGGAAACATGAGCCACGGTTTTTTTCTTGCAGGCACAACTGGAGCCGAAAGCGATGGACAAGCGCAATCGGCCACGGCGATAATCAGCCATGCCCTCATCCCCCCTTTCCACCCTGCCGCCCGCCCCGTCCCGCCCGCAACCGGCCTCGCTGGCCGACCTGTTCTTCTCGTTCACCTGGCTGGCCTTGCAGGGGTTCGGCGGCGTGCTGGCCGTGATCCAGCGCGAAATGGTCGAACGCAAGCGCTGGCTGACGCAAGAGGAATTCCTGGAAGACTGGGCCGTGGCGCAAATCATGCCAGGACCGAATGTCGTCAACCTGTCGCTGATGGTGGGCGGGCGCTATTTCGGCTTGCGGGGCGCGCTGGCGGCGCTGGCCGGCATGCTGGCCGTGCCCCTCGTCATCGTGCTGCTGCTGGGCGTGCTGTACACGCGCTTTGGCGACAACCCGCAGATGGCGGGCGCCTTGCGCGGCATGGCCGCCGTGTCGGCTGGCATGATCGCCGCCACGGGCGTGAAACTGGCGACCGCGCTGGTCAAACATCCGCTGCCCCTGTGGCTGACCTTGTCCATCACCGTGCTGGGCGTGCTGATGGTGGCCGTGCTGCGCTGGCCCCTGCTGTACATCCTGCTGGGACTGGGCGGCATCGGCTGCCTGCTCACGTATCGAAAGCTGTCCGCATGAATCCGCCCCTGCAACTGGTGTTGAGCGCGGGCGACTGGCTGAACCTGTTCGGCCACTACCTGATGCTGTCGCTGATGTCGATCGGCGGCGCCATCTCCACCACTTCCGAAATGCACCGCTTCCTCGTCGAGCAGCACGGCTGGCTGACCCAGGCGCAATTCAATGAGTCGATCGCCATCGCCCAGGCCGCGCCCGGCCCGAACGTGCTGTTCGTCGCCCTGATGGGCTGGAACGTGGGCATGAATGCGGGCAGCTACACGGCCGCCTATCTCGGCGTGTTCATCACGATGGTGGGCATCATGCTGCCCAGCACCACCCTCACCTATGTGGCAGCCCAGTGGGGCTACCGCAACCGCGACCTGCGCCCCGTGCGCGCCTTCAAGCAAGGCATGGCGCCCATCGTCGTCGCCCTGCTGATTTCCACGGGCATGATCTTGGGCGGCGCCAACCATGACCTCCGCACGGACTGGCCCCTGTGGAGCCTGTCCATCGTGGCCGGCCTGATCATCTGGCGCACGAAGATCCATTTATTGTGGCTGCTGGCGGCCGGCGCCGTGCTGGGCTGGCTGCAGTTGGTGTAAGCCTACACGGCCAAATGGCGCTTCACCTCCTCGCCATCCATCTGTTCCGCCGTGCCGCTGGCCACCACGCTGCCGCGCGACAGCACGATGAAGTCGTCGGCCAGTGCGCGGGCAAAATCAAAATACTGTTCGCACAGTACGATGGCCATGTCGCCCCGCTGTTTCAACAAGGCAATGACACGGCCGATATCCTTGATGACGGAAGGCTGTATACCTTCCGTCGGCTCGTCGAAGATGATCAGTTGCGGTTCGGCCAGCAGCGCGCGGGCGATGGCCAGCTGCTGCTGTTGCCCACCCGACAAATCGCCGCCACGCCGCTGCAGCATCTCCTTGAGTACGGGAAACAGTTCATACACGTGGGGATCGATGCGCGCAGCCAGCCTGCCCCGTTTCACCGCCATGCCCATCAGCAAGTTTTCCTCGACCGTCAGGCGCGCAAAGATATCGCGTCCCTGCGGCACATAGGCGATGCCCAGCTTTGCCCGCGCATGCGGCGCCAGTTTCGTGATGTCGCGCCCCTGGAACACCACCTTGCCCTGCGCCACGGGCAGCACGCCCATCAGGCATTTCAACAAGGTCGTCTTGCCCACGCCATTGCGACCCAGCAAGGCCAGGCATTCGCCCTTGCGCGCCGACAGATTGATGCCACGCAAGGTATGCGAGGAGCCATAGTATTGATTTAACTGTTGCACTTCGAGCATGGTTACCTTCCCAGATAGACTTCGATGACTCTCTCGTCGGCTTGCACTTCGTCCATGCGGCCCTGCGCCAGCACGGCCCCTTCGTGCAGCACGGTGACGATGCCTTGCTGGGCAATTTCCGTGACGAAACCCATGTCGTGTTCGACCACCATGATGGAGTGCTTGCCGCGCAATTCATTGAGCAATTCCGCCGTGCGCGCCGTTTCCGCGTCCGACATGCCGGCCACCGGTTCGTCCAGCAGGATCAGCTGCGGCTCCTGCATCAAGAGCATGCCGATTTCCAGCCACTGCTTTTGCCCATGCGACAGCAAGCCCGCCAGCCGCGCCTCGTGGCCGTTCAGGCGTATCAAGCGCAATATCGCTTCGATCCTGCCTGCCTGCTCGGACGTCAAACGGGCAAACAGGGTGGGCGCCACGCGCTTGTCCATCTTCATCGCCAGTTCCAGGTTGTCGAACACCGTGTGCTGCTCGAACACGGTGGGCCGCTGGAACTTGCGGCCGATGCCCGCATGGGCGATCTGCGCTTCCGTCATCGTCGCCAGATTCATGGTCTGGCCGAACCAGGCCGTGCCGGACGTGGGCCGCGTCTTGCCCGTGATGACATCCATCATCGTCGTCTTGCCCGCCCCGTTAGGGCCGATGATGCAGCGCAACTCGCCCACGGAAATATCGAGGCTCAGCTTGTTAATCGCCTTGAAGCCGTCAAACGACACGCTGATGTCTTCCAGGTACAAAATGGCGCCGTGCGTCGTATCGACGCCCTCGCCTTTCACGCGCGAATACGTGGGGCCAGCTTCGGCGCCGGCCATGCCGGGCAACATGCGGATACTCATGCGGCCTCCTCTGCCACGGCGGGCTTGCGTCTGAACTTGCTCAACACGCCCAGCATGCCTTGCTGCATGAACAGGGTGACGACGATGAACAGCAGGCCCAGTGCGAACAGCCACAGCTCTGGCAAGGCAGCCGTGAACCAGCTTTTCAAGCCGTTCACGGTGAAGGCGCCCAGGATGGGGCCGAGCAAGGTGCCCCGCCCGCCCACGGCCACCCACACGACCATTTCGATGGAGTTGGCCGGCGACATCTCGGACGGATTGATGATGCCCACCTGCGGCACGTACAGGGCGCCAGCGATGCCGCACAGCACGGCGGATAAAGTCCAGACGAACAGCTTGAACCACAGCGGGTTGTAGCCAAGAAACATCAAGCGCGCCTCGCTGTCGCGCACGCCCTGCAGTACGCGGCCCAGTTTCGAGCGGACAATGGCGCGCGCACCGATCAAGGCGGCCAGCAGGAAGGTGAGCGTCAGCAGGAACAGCACGGCCCGGGTGGCGGGTGCCGTGATGCTGTGGCCCAATATCGTCTTGAAATCCGTGAAACCGTTGTTGCCGCCAAAGCCGGTGTCATTGCGGAAGAACAAAAGCATGAACGCATACGTCATCGCTTGCGTGATAATGGAAAAATACACACCCTTGATACGCGAACGAAACGCAAAGTAACCGAAGACAAAAGCCAGCACGCCTGGCACCAGCACGACGAGGGCCATGCAATACCAGAAGTGTTCCGTGAAGGCCCAGTACCACGGGTAAGTCTTCCAGTCGAGAAACACCATGAAGTCGGGCAAGCTGCTGTGGTACTGGCCCTGGTCGCCGATGGCGCGCATCAGATACATGCCGTGCGCATACGCGCCCAGCGCAAAGAATACGCCGTGGCCCAGCGACAGGATGCCCGTGTAGCCCCAGACGAGGTCCAGCGCCAGCGCGGCCAGCGCATAGCACATGAACTTGCCCACCAGCGCCACCGTGTAGGCGGACACGTGCAGCGCATGCCCTTCGGCAAACGCCAGGTTAAAAATCGGCAAGAGCGCCGCCAGCACCGTGCAGGCGGTAATCGCCAGCCAGACGGGCCGCGTGAACAGGCCCTGCTTGATCGGGTAGGAGGTAGTCATTCGACGCTGCGTCCCTTCATGGCAAACAGGCCCTGCGGCCGGCGCTGGATGAAAATGATGATGAAGACGAGAATGGCGATCTTCGCCAGCACGGCGCCCGCCACCGGTTCGAGGAATTTGTTGACTTCGCCCAGGCCCAGCGCGGCGATCACGGTGCCGGCCAGCTGGCCCACGCCGCCGAGCACCACCACCATGAAGGAGTCGACGATGTAGCTTTGGCCCAAGTCCGGCCCCACATTGCCCAGCTGCGACAGGGCCACGCCGCCCAGGCCCGCGATGCCGGAACCGAGGCCGAAGGTCAGCATGTCGACCTTGCCCGTGGCCACGCCCACGCAATCGGCCATGCGGCGGTTTTGCGTGACGGCCCGCACGAACAGGCCCAGCCGTGTCTTGTTCAGGATCAACCACACGGCCGCCACGACGACGATGGCAAAGCCGATGATGGCCAGCCGGTTGTACGGCAGCACAAGGCCGCCCAGCACGGTGACGCCGCCCGACATCCAGGCCGGGTTCGCCACTTCCACGTTTTGCGCGCCGAAGATCGTGCGCACCGTTTGCATCAGGATCAGGCTGATGCCCCAGGTGGCCAGCAGGGTTTCCAGCGGCCGCCCGTACAGCCAGCGAATCACCGTGCGCTCCAGCATCACGCCCACCAGGCCGGCAACAAAAAAGGCGGCCGGCAGCGCTGCCAGCAGATACGCCTCCTGCATGCCGGGCAAGTAGCTGCGGAAAAACAGCTGGCACAGATAGGTCGTGTAAGCGCCTATCATCAGCAATTCGCCATGCGCCATGTTGATGATGCCCATCAAGCCAAACGTGATGGCCAGGCCCAGCGCGGCCAGCAGCAGCACGCTGCCCAAAGAGATGCCGTAGAACACATTGCCGGCCAATTCCATGCGCGCCACTCTGCCCTTGATCTGGCGCATGGTTTCGATGGCGGCCAGCTGCACGGATTCGTCCGGCTCGCCGTCCTTTTCCAGCATGGCTTGCAGCACGGGCAGCAAGCGCGCATCGCTGCTGCCGGCCAAGTCCTGCACGGCAGCCTTGCGCGTGGCGGCGTCCGGCGCATGCAGGTTGGCGCTGGCGATCAGCACCTGCAAGATCTGTTTGATGTCAGCATCGCTTTCCCGCGCCAGCGCCGTGCGGATCAGGGGAAGCTGCGCGGGATCGACGGCCTTCTGCAAGGCTTGCGCGGCGGCCAGCCGTTCGGCGCGCTGCGGTGCCAGCAGCTGCAAGCCCGACAAGGCGCCCGCCACGGCCGCGCGCAAGCGGTTGTTGACCATCACGCCGTCGATGCCATCCGGCACGGCACCCAGCTGGCCCGTGGCGGGATCGTAGGCTTGCTCGCCGTCGACGACATACACCTTGCCGTCGGGCGCGGCATACAAGGCGTCGTCCCGCAAGGCGTGCAGCACACGGGCAGCCTCGGGCGTGGCCAGGGCGGCGATCCGGGCGACGGCCGCAACTCTGGCATCGGGGTCGTCGCCGGACAGCGGCTTGAGTAATTCTGGAGGGATGGCGGCCTGCGCCAGCGAGGATAGCAACAGGCAGGAGAGGACCAGCAGGTTGAGGAGGAGCTGCATGTGCGTTCCAAAGAATGACTGCACGGGGGCGTATGCTGCCCCCAAAGGCGACGACTGGGGTCGGATGGGGACGCCTAGTCCCTGAGGGTCCGACCCCGGCAGTTGCTGCTGGGTTAAATATCAGCACCTACAGCTTCTGCTTGCCCTCATTGCCCTTGATATACGGGCTCCACGGCTGGGCGCGGATCGGTTCCTTGGTTTTCCACACGACATTGAATTGCCCATCGGCCTTGATCTCGCCGATCATCACGGGCTTGTGCAGGTGGTGGTTCGTCGCATCCATGGTCAGGGTGAAGCCCGATGGCGCCTTGACGCTCTGGCCCGCCATGGCGGCGATCACCTTGTCCGTGTCCGTCGATTTCGCCTTTTCCACGGCTTGCGCCCACATGTGGATGCCCACATAGGTCGCTTCCATGGGGTCGTTCGTCACGACGGAACCCGCGTTCGGCAACTTTTGCGCCACCGCGTACGCCTTCCACTGCTTGATGAAGGCCGTGTTGACGGGATTCTTGACGGATTCGAAATAATTCCACGCCGCCAGATGCCCCAGCAGCGGCTTGGTATCGATGCCGCGCAGTTCTTCCTCGCCCACGGAAAACGCGACGACGGGCACGTCCGTGGCTTTCAAGCCCGCATTGCCCAGCTCCTTGTAGAACGGCACGTTCGAATCGCCATTGATGGTGGAAATGACGGCCGTCTTGCCGCCCGTGGAAAACTTTTTGATGTTGGCGACGATGGTTTGATAGTCGGCATGGCCGAACGGCGTGTAGACCTCGCTGATATCGCTATCCTTGACGCCTTTGCTTTTCAGGAAGGCGCGCAAGATCTTGTTGGTGGTGCGCGGATACACATAGTCCGTGCCCAGCAGCACGAAGCGCTTGGCGCCGCCGCCATCTGTGCTCATCAGGTATTCCACCGCCGGGATCGCCTGCTGGTTCGGTGCGGCGCCCGTATAAAACACATTCTTTTCCAGCTCCTCGCCTTCGTACTGCACCGGGTAAAACAGCAGGCTGTTGAGTTCCTTGAACACGGGTAGCACCGACTTGCGCGAGACCGACGTCCAGCAGCCAAATACCACGGCGACTTTATCCTGCGCCACCAGTTGTCGCGCTTTTTCCGCGAACAGCGGCCAGTTCGACGCGGGGTCGACGACGACGGCTTCCAGCTTCTTGCCCAGCACGCCACCCTTGGCATTGATCTCGGCGATCGTCATCAGCGCCACATCCTTGAGCGACGTTTCGGAGATGGCCATGGTGCCCGACAAGGAGTGCAAAATGCCCACCTTGATGGTATCGGCGGCCAGGGCCGCCTGCATGGTGGTGGACATGGCCAGAGCCAGTGCGCCGGCGGCGGCCGCTTTCAGGATGATGCGTCGTGACATGGGGACTCCTGTGATGTATTCATGGGGGACGGACTGGGCATACGATGTTGTTAAAGCAGAATGCATGCCAGCAGCACCAGGCGTCCGCCATGGTGCACGCGGCCCGCGCCGCACGAAAAAAAACCTGGCTGCACAAGGACTGTGCAGCCAGGTTTCAAATTGCCGTAAAACGGTGCGCGGCAGACTTTAATTCTTGCGCGGCACTCCGCGCAAACGGCGCCAGCCCTTGCGTCCCAGCGGGAACAGCAGCACGAACGCGAGCAGCCATGGCAGGATATACGCCATGGCCGTGATGGCGTTGGCCACGCCTTCCGACAGGTTTTCCGTGAAATTGCCCAGCGCCCGCTTGACGGGACGCCAGAATGACTGCTTGCCTTCGGCGCTGATGGCCACGTTCAGCAAGTCCGTGTCGATGCGCTGCATCAACAGCGCATCGGCCGCCGTCGCCTGCTCCAGTTCCACTTGCACGGTGGCCAGTTCCTTGGTCACCTTGATCAGCGCATCGACGTTCGCGCCCGAGCGCTTTTCCAGGTCCTGCAACTGCGCCTGGTACTGCTTGAGCATGTCCAGGCGCTTCTTGCTGTCGAGCACGGGGCGCCCCAGGTCTTCCACCTTGGTGCCCTGGCTGCTGACGTCGCCTCCGGCCGCGACCAGCGCCACGAGCTTCTTGATGCCGGCCGGCTTGGCGCGCATGCTGATGCGCGCGTGCACGTAACGGCCGCCGTCGATGCTGGAATCGAGCAGCAGGCAGCCATTTTCCGTGTCGGCCTTGCAGGCGGCGACGACTTTTTCATACAGGGGCCGCACTTGCGCCTCGTGCGTATCGACGCTGACATTGTGTTCATAGGCAAGGAACTCGCTGCCTTTTTCCTTGCCATCGAGACGCGCGGCGCTGGACTGGCCCGCGCTCTCGCCCTTGCCGCCGCAACCGGCCAGCAGCAACAGGCCGATCAGGCTGATATACACTTTTTTCATGATTTCTTTCTTTGAATTATTTTTGAACCGGCAACATCTCAACATCGGGCAAATGCGCGGCCACGTCCTGCACCGTGGCATATTGCGTCAGCGCGGCCACCACCTGCGGCAGCGGCTCCGCCCAGATTTCCGGCAAATCGCGCTCGTCGGGCGCCAGCACGGGAAAGGCCAGCTGTTCCTGCGGCGGCGTGAAGGCAGCCACGACGCCAGGCTTGTTGCCGCGCGCATCGATGCGGTACCAGCCAAACGCTTGCAGATACACGGCGTTCAAGCCGTGCAGGCAGAACGGCGGCCCCACTTCGCCCACGGCCAGGCGCTGATAGCACAGGCCGGCAGGAATGCCGTTGGCGCGCAGCAGCGCGGCCAGCAGATGGCTCTTTGCATAACAGTATCCGGTGCCATGCTGTAAGACGTCGGAAGCGCGGCAGGTGACGGGATTGCGCTGGTAATCCCAGCTGTGGGCGATCTCGTCGCGCACGAAGGCAAAGCAGCGGGCCGCGATGGCGGCGTCGCCCACCGCGCCGGCAGCCAGTGCGGCGGCTTTGGCACGCACGGCCGGATGCTCGCTGTCGATATACGTGCTGCTGGCCAGATATATGGAAAAGTCGGTGGACATGGCATCAAGGGCATGCGAAAAGATAATGCGCGATTCTAGTCGACGCCGGCCGAAATCGAGCGTTTCCTTGCGCAGAAACAAAGAAAATCCATGCGTCAGGCTGGCTGCGCCGGGGCCGGCGGCTTTGGCGGCGGCCCGGTAGCTGGTATCATGCGGGCAAACGCAGCCGGCCCTGTCGGCCCGGCACCTGCACTACCCTGCGAAGCGGCCCCGCCACCCGGCGCGCCGCCGACGCCACCCTACAGATCAGAGAAACGAGTTCCTATGAGCACACCATCGTCCCACCCATCGTTCTGGCGCCGAGTCCCGCTGGCTTTCGGCGCCTTCTTCAGCACCCTGTCGGACGCCGCCTATGCGGCCCGCGTGGAAAAGCTGTCCTTGCCCGAGGCTGCACCCGTCGCCCCCGTGGCGCCAGCCCCCGTGCCGGTGCCGGCCGCCGCTCCTGTCATATTAAAAGAAGCGACGCCGGACGCCGCGCTGCAACTGCTGGCGCTGCTGCAGCGCGAAGCGCGATTGATCGATTTTACCCAGGAAAACCTGGGCAGCCATGCCGATGCCGACATCGGCGCGGCCGCCCGCGTCGTGCATGAAGGCTGCGCCAAGGTCATGCGCGAATACTTCACCATCGAAGCCGTGCGCCAGGAAGCCGAGGGCAGCCGCATCGTCCTGCAGGAAGGTTTTGACAGCGCCCAGGTACGCCTGACGGGCAACGTCGTCGGTTCGGCGCCATTCACGGGCACCCTGAGCCATCGCGGCTGGCGCGCTTCGAGCGTGCGCCTGCCGAAACTGAGCGGGCAGCACGACGCCGCCATCCTGGCCCCGGCCGAGGTGGAACTGTGAACGATACAACGAACAACAGCCCGCGCTACGCCATCGGCATCGACCTGGGCACCACCCACAGCGCCCTGTCGTATGTGAACCTGGTCGAGAGCGACGGCGAGCAATCCAGCCACGGCGTGCTGAAAGTGCCGCAGCTGTCGGCGCCGGGCACCGTCGAAGATCTTGCACTGCTGCCGTCCTTCGTCTACCTGCCGCACGCCGATGAAGTGGCGGCGGGCGACCTGGCCCTGCCCTGGGTCACCGAGGAAGCGGAAGCGCCGTTCGTCGTCGGCGAAATGGCCCGCAGCCGCGGCGCCACCACGCCGATTCGTCTGGTATCGAGCGCGAAAAGCTGGCTGTGCCACCCGGGCGTGGACCGCCGCGCGGCGATTTTGCCGAACGACGCGCCGGCCGAAGTGCCGCGCATCTCGCCGATCACGGCCGCCACGCGCTACCTGACGCACTTGCGCCAGGCCTGGGACAACGCCCACCCGCAAGCGCCGTTCGCCGAGCAGGAAATCACGGTGACGATTCCCGCCTCGTTCGACCCGGCCGCGCGCGAGCTGACGATGGAAGCGGCGCAGGCCGCCGGCTACACTGCATTGACCCTGCTGGAAGAGCCGCAGGCGGCCCTGTACAGCTGGATCCAGACCAGCGAAGGACGCTGGCGCAAGGAAGTCAAGCCGGGCGACATCATGTTAGTCGTCGACGTGGGCGGCGGCACCAGCGACTTTTCGCTGATCGCCGTGCTGGAACGCGACGGCGTGCTGGAACCGCACCGCGTGGCAGTCGGCGAGCACATCCTGCTCGGCGGCGACAATATGGACCTGGCGCTGGCCCACCTGGTGGCGCGCAAGCTGGCCGCCAACGGCACCCAGCTCGACGCCTGGCAAATGCGCGCGCTCACTTACGGCTGCCGCAGCGCCAAGGAAAGCCTGCTGGCCGACAGCGGCCTCGATGTGGCACCGATCGTCGTGCCGAGCCGCGGCTCGAAACTGATCGGCGGCTCCATCCGCACGGAACTGACGCGCGCGGAAGTGTCCACCTTCATTCTCGACGGTTTCTTCCCGCAGGTGGAAGCGTCGAGCCGCCCTGCCGTGCGCACGCGCGCCGGCCTGACGCAACTGGGCTTGCCGTATGCGCAGGACGCGGCCATCACGCGCCACCTGGCGGCGTTTTTGGGCCGGCAAGTGGCGGCGACCAGCGAACTGGAAGGTTTTGCGGGCCGCCAGGCCGAAGGCGCCAGCTTTTTGCACCCGACGGCCGTACTGTTCAACGGCGGCGTCTTCAAGTCCGACCTGCTGGTGCAACGCATCATGGCGACCGTCAACGACTGGCTGTACCTGGAAGGCGCGGAACCGGCGCGCATGCTGGCCGGGGCCGACCTGGACCTGGCCGTGGCGCGCGGCGCGGCCTACTACAGCTACGTGCGGCGCGGCCATGGCGTGCGCATCCGCGGCGGCACGGCCAGTTCCTTTTATGTCGCCATCGAATCGGCCATGCCCGCCATCCCCGGCATGGAACCGCCGATCCAGGCCCTGTGCGTGGCGCCGTTCGGCATGGAAGAAGGCAGCGAACTGGAACTGCCGGGCCAACAATTCGGCCTCGTGGTGGGCGAACCCGTGCACTTCCGCTTCTTCGCCTCGTCCACGCGCCGCAACGACCAGATCGGCGATTTGCTCGACTTCTGGGGACCCGATGAATTGCAGGAGCTGAGCGAAATCCAGGCGACCCTGTCCGCCGAAGGCCGCTCGGCCGGCGACGTCGTGCAAGTCAAATTGCACGCGCGCGTGACGGAAGCGGGCACGCTGGAACTGCTGGCCGTTTCCCCTGACGGCGCCGAGCGCTGGAAGGTGGAATTCGACGTGCGCGGCACGCCGCAATAAGCGCCATGGGCAGCGCTGTGGGCAAGCCGGCCTTCCTGGTCGGCATCGACCTGGGCACCACCAACACGGTGGTGGCGTATGCGGCGGCTGGCGATGCGCAGGCAGGAATAAACCTGTTCGCCATCGAGCAACTGGTCGCTCCCGGCGAAGTGGGCGCACGCCCCCTGCTGCCCTCCTTGCGCTACCCCCCCGCCGGCGGCGAGCTGGCGGCGGGCGACTTGCCGCTGCCATGGCCACAAGTCGAGGCGGCGGGTGAGGAAGCACCGGTGCTGGGCACCCTGGCGCGCCAGCTCGGCGCGCAAGTGCCGGGCCGGCTCGTTTCCAGCGCGAAGAGCTGGCTGTCGCACGCGAACGTTGACCGCCAGGCGCCGATTTTGCCGTGGGGCGCCGATGCCGACGTGGCCAAGGTGTCGCCCGTGGCGGCCAGCGCCAGCTACCTCGCCTACGTGCGCGCCGCGTGGAATCACCGCTTCCCGCAGGCTCCGCTCGAAGAGCAGGAACTGGTGCTGACCATCCCCGCCTCGTTCGACGAGGGTGCGCGCGCACTCACGCTGGAGGCGGCGCGCCTGGCGGGCTTGCCCACCTTGCGCCTGGTGGAAGAGCCGCAGGCGGCCTTTTATGATTACCTGCACCGGCGGCGCGCCACCTTGCGCGCAGACCTGGCCGACACGCGCCGCATTTTAGTGTGCGACGTGGGCGGCGGCACCACCGATTTCAGCCTGATCGACGTCGCCTTCGACGACGATGGCGCACCGCAGCTCACGCGCAGCAGCGTGGGCAATCACCTGATCCTCGGCGGCGACAATATGGACCTGGCGCTGGCCCACCTGGTGGAAACGCGCATGGCCGCAGGCGTCGTGGGCGGCATGAAGCTGTCCGCCGCGCGCTTGTCGCAGCTGATGGAGCGCTGCCGCGCCGCCAAGGAATTGCTGCTCTCCAGCGACGCGCCCGAGAGCGTCACCGTGACTTTACTGGGCGCGGGATCTCGCCTGATAGGCGCCAGCCGTTCCGCCGACGTCACGCGCGAGGAAGTGGCGGCCTTGGTGGTCGACGGCTTCTTCCCGAAAGTTGAGCAAAACGATACGGCGAAAAAGGGCCGCGCCGGCATCGTCGAATTCGGCCTGCCGTATGCGCAGGACGCGGCCATCACGCGCCACCTGGCCAGTTTCCTGCAGCAGCACCACGGCGAGCTGCCAGATACGCTGCTGCTGAATGGCGGCGTGTTCCGCGCCGATGCGCTGGCACGCCGCCTGGCCGCCACCCTGGAACACTGGAGGGGTCAGCCCCTCACCATCCTGCATAACGACAATCCCGACGTGGCCGTGGCCCGTGGCGCCGTCGCCTACGCGCTGGCGCGGCGTGGCCAGGCGCCGCGCATCGGCGGCGGCTCGCCGCGCAGCTATTTTCTCGTGCTGGGCGAGGCGGGCAAGGACAACCGCGCCATCTGCATCCTGCCCCGTGGCAGCGCCAGCGGCGAAGAAATCCGCCTGACGCAGCGCCTGTTCGCGCTGCGCCTGGGCCGACCCGTGCGCTTCCACCTGGCCACTTCCCTCTTTGAGGCGGGAGCGCCGCCCAGGCTGGGCGAGATCGTCGACCTGGACGCGGGCGAGTATCTGCGCCTGCCGCCGCTGGCCAGCGTGCTGCATGATAAACAGGATGCCGGCGACAAACGCGAAATCACCGTGCAGCTGGCGACAGTCATGACGGAAGTCGGCACGCTGGAAGTACACTGCGTGGCCGAAGCCGATGCCGGCCAGCGCTGGCTGCTGGAATTCCAGTTACGGGGCGAAGAAGAAATGCACGCCGAAACGTCCACCGTCTCGCCGCGCGTGAAGGAAGCGGTCGAAAAAATCGAGCGCATCTTCGGCGGCAAGGCGCAAAAGGTCGAAACCAAGGAAGTACGCCAGCTGCGCCAGCACCTGGAACGGGGACTGGGCGGGCGCGAAAGCTGGGAGACGCCGCTGCTGCGCCAGCTGTTCGACGCCTTGCTACAACGCGCGCGTGGCCGGCGCCGCTCCGCCGAACATGAACGTGTCTGGCTGAACCTGGCCGGCTACTGTTTGCGGCCCGGCTATGGCGATGCGCTCGACCCGTGGCGCATCGAACAGCTGTGGGCCCTGTTCGACATGGGCATCCAGCATCACAAGGACAACCAGGTGTGCGCCGAATGGTGGACCCTGTGGCGCCGCGTGGCCGGCGGCTTGAGCACGCAGCAGCAATTGCGCCTGCTCGACGACTTCGCCTTCAACCTGCAAGCCGATGCGGCCCAGCGCGGCGGCCGCCCCGTCACCCTGGTGAACGGCAGCGACGACGACATGCTGCGCCTGGGCGCCTCGCTCGAGCGCATCCCCGGCGCCTACAAGGCGGAAGTGGGCGCCTGGCTGATCAAGCGTCTGCAGAAGGCGGATAAAAAGGGCGAAGCGGCGGACACGAACACCCTGTGGGCGCTGGCCAGGGTCGGCGCGCGCCAGCCCTTCCACGGCAGCGCGCACGAAGTGGTCGACAGCGCCACCGTGGCCGAATGGCTGACGATGCTGCTGGCGCTGGACTGGAAAAAGACGGAACCGGCGGCGTTTGCCGCCGCGCACCTGGCGCGCATGACGGGCGACCGCTCGCGCGACATCGCCGACGACTTGCGCGCCACTGTGCTCGCCCGCCTGAAAGCCGTGGGCGCCCCGCCCCTGTGGCAGGCCATGGTCAGCGAAGTGACGCAACTGGACGAAGCTGTTACCCGCCGCATGCTGGGCGAGGCGCTGCCGCAGGGCTTGAAGCTGATCGGCTGAAACCATGGGTCACGCAGGTCGGATTAGCGTAGCGTAATCCGCCAGGCATCGCCAACAATGTTGTCGGATGACGGCCTGCGGCCTGATCCGACCTACCCTTCGCTGCGCGCGCCGCAATACCGCGGCAAACTATCGGCCAGCCATAGCCAAGCCATTGCGGCACGCCGCCTTGCGCTAAATCACGGCGATGATCAACAGCACCACCGCCAGCGGCGCCTGCACCAGCACGATGCCGGGATGCGTGCGGCGCAGCTGGGCCCACACGGACAGGCCCGGCACTTCTTCGTGCGGGTGGTGGGCTTCGTCGCGCAGCGACATCGCGTGCAGGAACATGCCGGCGATCAGGGGGCCGGGATTGACCCACCAGCCCTGCTCGAGCAAGCCGCGCGCCAGGTAGATGGCCAGCGCGCCGATGACGAAGGGCGAAGCCCACACCAGCACCAGCATCAGGCGGATGCCATAGAATTCAAACAAAGTACCCACGCGGTGCAAGCGGCTGAAATCGTGGTCTTCCATGCGCTTGTCGATGGCCAGTTCGGCGCGGCCATACAGCGTCCACAAGCCGCCGAACAGGCAGCCCAGCAGCACGCCGATGACGATGTCGGCCACGAACACCGCATATTTGTTGACGTCGGCCGTGCCGATGCCCAGCGAGGTGTGGGCGGCCGCGTGCAGGTGCAGGCCCGCCTGTTCGCCTTCGGCCGTCGTATAGCGGTCGCGCACGTCATAGGTGCTGCCGATATACACGACGTTCTTGCGTGGTGCATTCGCCGCCACGCCGGCCTGGCCATCGATCAGTTGGACGCGCGTGCGCGTGCGGTTCACAAATTGCGGCGCCACGGCGGCCGGGTGAAACGGCGCCGTGACGGCGTTCTGCTCGGCCGCATCCTTCGCGTCGCCGTGGATGACGGGTTCGAACGCCCAGCGCGCCAGCTCCTTTTCGCTGCCCGTGCGCCGCGCCAGCTGGCACACGCGGCCAGCCAGCGCCAGCCCTTGCTTTTGCTCGGACAAGGCGGCCGGCATCGGTTGCTGCTGCTCCTGCTCGTCGGCGCCATGCGCCAGCTCGAAGGCCACGGCCGCCAATACGGGGCTTTTCAGTTCGATGCGCGTGACGGCGCCCATGCGCTCGCGGATCCGCGGGCTGGCGAAGTGGATGCCGGCCGCGCAACGCGCGCGTATCCACGACAGGTTCGCGTTTTGGTCCGATTGTTCGGGCAGGATCAGCACCAGTTGCCGGCCATCGGCGGCCAGCCGGTCGAGCAGGCGGTCCAGCGGCCGCTCGCCCGCCTTGTGCTGCTCATACACGGCCGGCGCCAGGTCCAGGTCGATGGCCAGCACCTTGCTGCCGCGCGCGGCCGCGCTGGCGAGCAATTGTTCCAGGCGCGTGCGCTCCAGCGGTTCGCGTTCGTCGAAGACCTGTTCGAACGCGGGCTGGTCGATTTCGATGATGCCGGGCCGATAGGCGGCGCCCGGGTCCTTGCCCCGCTCCAGCAGCTGCCCCTGCGCCGCGCTGGCGCGCAGCATGGCCGCATCGAGCCATTCGAGCACGTGAAAACCTTCCAGCACCAGCATCAGCGCGGCGATCAGGCTGGCGCCGATCACGTGGTGCAGCAGATGCGTGCCCGTCAGCTTGAAGGCCGAGCCCAGCTGGGCGACCGGCCATAGCAGGCGCCGCCAGAGCGGCGGGCGCGGTTGATCTGGCTGGCTGGTTTTCACGGTGCTACTCCTTGCGTGCGGCGCTAAATTATCACTCATACAACAAGTAATGACGAAAGGACAGTATATTGCAGTTGCGTCCGTTCCGCCGCACGGCTGGCACAGGCCAGCCTGGCAGCTTACTTCGGCTTGGCCAGCAGCAGCTTGCCCAGCGCTTCGAAGGCCGGCGTGGTGGTCGGATCGTTCGCCGCATTGGCCGCCGTCGGCGTGGAAGCGAAGCGCACGATCACCATTTCCGCCTTCGGATCGACATAGATGCGCTGGCCGTACACGCCGCGCGCCATGTAGGCGCCATGATCGTTATGCGTGACCCACCACATGTCGCGGTAGCTCCAGCCCTTGAGCAAATCGTAGCCGCCCTTGGCGAACAGCTGCTTGTCGCCGCCGCGGCGGATATCGTCGACCGCCGCCTTGGGCAGTATCTGCTGGCCGTTGTAGCGGCCATCGTTGCGCAGCATTTCGCCGAAGCGCGCCAGGTCGCGCAAGCCCGCATTCAGGCCGCCGCCGGCAAACGGCGTACCCGTCGAATCGACCGTCATGTAGGCATCCTGCTCGGCGCCCAGCTTTTGCCAGATATGCTCGGACAGGTAGTCGTTGACGTTCTGCCCCGTGACACGCGCGATGATCCAGCCCAGCACGTCGGAGTTGACGGTGCGGTAGCCGAACGCCTCGCCATGCCGGCCCTCGTGCCGCACCGTTTGCAGGTACTCAAAATAGCTGCGCGGCCCCGTGTAATCCTTCGGCTTGGGCAGCGGGCTGCCGGCCGCCGCGTGCTGCCACACTTCCGCTTTCGGGTCGGCGTAATCTTCGCTGAATTTCAGGCCCGTGGTCATGTCGAGCACCTGGCGCACGGTGGCGTCGCCAAACGCCGACTTGGCCAGTTCCGGCACATACTCGGCCACTTTCTTGTCAGGATCGAGCTTGCCTTCGGCCACCAAGGCCGCGCCGATAGTGCCCATGACCGACTTCGTCACCGACATGGCGCCATGCTGGCCGCCTTCCTTCAGCACGCCAAGGTAACGCTCATACACGATGCGGCCCCGGTGCAGCACCACGATGCCGTCCGTGTAGTTGGCGCCCAGCGACTGCTCCCAGGTCATCGTTTCCGTCGCGCCCAGTGGCGTGAAACGCAGGCTGTCGATATCCTTGCGCAGCGCGCGTTTCAATGGCACGGGCGCTTTCAAGCCGCGCGCCACGTCCACCGTCGGCATCAACTGGCGGAAGTGCGACACGCTCCAGCGCAGCTGCGGGAAATTGAAATAGCTGCCGTCGTCGAAGCGGATGATTTTATCGGCCGGCGGCGGCGCGCCCACCATCCATTGCAGGCTAGCCGGATCGCTGGCGGCCGCTGACAGCGGCGCCGTCGTCTCTGCCGCGTGGGCACCGGCGGCCAGCGCCAGGCAGGCGGCGGCCAGGGCCAGGCGTTTCATGCTGGGAAAATCGTTCATGCGATGCTCTCCTTGATAAACAGAATACAGAATACTTAATAGACCCACACGACGTTCGCCAGCCAGCCCGTCCACGTTTTGGCCTGCCCATTCACCAGCTGGTTGACGCCCGACTGCGCGAACGAGGCGCTGAAACCCAGGGTCAGATAGGTATTCGGGTTCACCACGCGCACATACTTGACGAAGACATCGTTGGCCAGCATCGGGCGCAGCACGCCGGCGATCACCACGGGCGCGTCGCCCGGCACGTCGAGGCGCGTGGCCTGGCCGAACTGCAGCGGGCTGCCCATCTGGTTGGCTCGCACCTGGGCCAGGTAGGCGGTCACGGTGTCTTTCGGCGTCGGGTGCAGCTCGATGGTGGCCTGCAGCGCATTCACGTTGGCATTCACGAAAACCCAGGTCGCCTTGCTGCCTGAAGCCCAGGCGCCCGGCGTGCCTTCGAAGAACAGCGGGTCGAAGCGCTCGTTGCGCGCCGTGTGCGGATCGTCGCCGGAAAAACTCTGGTAGCCAAGGGTGAACTTCGGTGTCCAGGCCACGTCGGGCAGCGAAAAGCCCCCTTCCGTGCGCCAGCCCCAGCCCCGCATCGGCTCGCGCGTATTCCACTCGCGCGCCGCGTCGACGCCGAACCAGCCTTTCGACAGCACGGTGGGCAGCACGGGAACGCGCGCGTAGCCATACACGAACTGCAGATCCTTGCGGCCATCGGGCACGGCCAGCGGCGCGCCGATGCCGTCTGGCGCCGCCTGCGGATACGCGGCATGCGAACGCGGCACCTTGCCATACGCGATGCCGGCCTTGCGGTCGTTCGCGGGCGCGTAGCTGACATCGACGCCGACGACGCGCGTGCCGCTATCGTTGTCGGGGTTTTCATTCGGGTCGAGGTAAAACGCCTGGGCGCTGAACGCGTCCTGGCTTATCTTGGCCACCACGGAATTCTGGAACGCCTTGCGCGGCCCCAGTTTCAGCGCGCCCCGGTCAAAGCCGTTCGAGCCGCCATTGGCGATCAGCATGCCGGTGCCCAGCGTGAAATTCTGCGCGCCGGCCGACAGGTCGAGCATGGCGCGCGTGCCGCCGAGCGGCATGCGGATGCCGGCGACGAACTCCTCGATCGAGATGCGGCCCGTGTCGCCCGCGCCGAACGGATCGTGGCGCAAGGTGCCCGAGCCGACGGCGGACGCGCGCGCATACAGCTGCGTGCCATCGCCCAGGTTGCGCTTGAAACCGAGCGCCGGCTTGACATAGAACTCGTACCAGTAGGGTTTGAAATCGAAATCGGGATTGCGCGCCGGCGTATTCGACAGCTTCCAGAACAGATTGCTCTCGCCCGCCACCTGCACGCCCGCTTCCACGGAACGCGTCATGTGCCAGTCGGCGACGATGGCCGGTTCGACGGCAGCGCGCCGGGCCACTTCTTTTTCCATGCTGCTCTGGCCATCGGGATCGAGCTGGCCGGCGGCGCCGCAGGCGGCGCTCCAGCCCAGCAGGGCCAGGACGAGTGCGTGGCGCACCGGGAACATCGCTTGCGTTGCCATAGATATCCCTTGCGCTAACTGACTGTCAATTTGAGCGGATGTTATCAGAGATGCTCTTTTTTATTGTTGTAAAGCATCCTATTGTGCGGGACCAGGGGCTGAGACGATCGTCTCACGCGCGCGCCATGCTGCAGCGCAGGATGCGCCATCCCCGCCGTCATGCTACAAACAGACAACCATACAAAATATCGAGACACCGGAGAGCGCCATGCCCTACGTCCGCCAGACCAGCCATATCGACCGCGTGCGCGACCTGATCGCCGGCCGTATCGTCAATCCGGGGGCCGATACGGCCAGGCTGGCGTCGTCGTACCGGCGCTCGCTGGACGACTACCGGCTCGACCCCGCCTCCACCACGGGGCCGCGCATCCTCACGGGCGCCGAACTGCGCGCCATCCAGCAGTCCGAGGAAAATTTTCTGCGCTCCACGGGCCAGTGCCTGCCGCGCCTGCACGCCATGGTGCGCGAAGCGGGCTACTGCGTCATCCTGGCCAATGCACGCGGCGTGACGATCGATTACGTGGTCGACACGCACCAGCGCAAGGATTTCAAGAAGGCGGGCCTGTACCCCGGTTCTTGCTGGTCGGAGGAAGAGGAAGGCACCTGCGGCATCGCCTCCGTGCTGCTCGACCAGGAAGCCATCACCGTGCACAAGAGCGACCATTTCCGCGCCGCCTTCACGGGCCTGACGTGCAGCGCCGCACCGATTTTTTCACCGCACGGCGACTTGATCGGCGTGCTCGATGCGTCGGCATTGAACTCGCCCGACGCGCGCGACAGCCAGCGCCTGGTGAAACAACTGGTGCGCCAGGGCGCCACGCTGATCGAGGACGGCTTTTTTCTCAAGTCCTACAGCCATTGCTGCATCCTGCTGGCGCACCGCAACCGCCACTTCGTGGAAGTGCAGCCGGAGATGCTGCTCGCCATCGATGAACATGGCGACATCGTCGCCGCCAACGGCTGCGCGCGCGACATCATCGGAGGTCTCGACACCCTGCCGCGCCCCGTCACCGAGGTGCTGGAAGTGCGCGCCGAGCGGCTGTTCGATGCGCGCGCGGGACACAATCTGCTGTCGCTGCGCCTGGCTGGCGGCAGCACCTGGCTGCACGCCCGCGTGCGCGCGCCGCTGCGCCAGGCCAGCGCGCGGGCACGCGTCAAGAGCGCCGCCCCCGTGGCGCACGACGTGCTGGCCTGCACGCCGCCGGAGCTGGCCGAGCGCACGCGCATCGTCAACGCCATGAACGCCGCCAAGTGGCGCCCGCTGCAGGCGGCGGCCATGCTGGGCGTCTCGCGCGCCACCCTGTACCGGCGCCTCAAGCAGCTGCACATCGTGCCGCCGCACCGCCAGTAAGGCATCCGGCAAGCTGAGATTTTCGTCTCAATCGCCGCCATGCTGCGCTGCGAGATGCAGGGCCGGAACGCCAGTGTTACAACATCATCAGCGGCAACACAGCCGCATCCCATCATAAAGTCAGCAGACTTGGAGGAGACACGATGCAAACCGAAATCAACCCGCACGACCAGGCCGTGGCCGGCATCCTGGAGCAGCTAGAAGGCTGTCTTCGCGCCAGCGACGGCACGGGCGCCGCGCAGCTGTTCGAACCGGACGGCTACTGGCGCGACCTGGTGCTGTTTACCTGGAACCTGAAAACCCTGGAAGGCCGCGGGCAGATCGCCGCCATGCTGGCCGCCCAACTGGGCGCCGTGCAGCCCGTTTCCATCCGCATCGCCGACGGCGAACATGCGGTGGAAACGGACGGCGTGCTGCAAAGCTGGATCACGGTGGAAACGAAGGTGGCGCGCGGCGTGGGCTTCATCCGCATCCGCGACGGCAAGATCTGGACCCTGCTCACCACCATGAGCGAATTGAAGGGTTTTGAGGAAGCCAAGGGCGGCCGGCGGCCCATGGGCGCGGAACACGGCGCGCGCACGGACCGCAGCAGCTGGCTGGAACAGCGCGAACAGGAAGCGGCCGAACTGGGCTACGCGCGCCAGCCCTATTGCGTCATCATCGGCGGCGGCCAGGGCGGCATCGCGCTGGGCGCGCGGCTGCGCCAGCTCAACGTCCCCACCATCATCATCGAGAAAAACGCCCGTCCCGGCGACAGCTGGCGCAAGCGCTACAAGTCCTTGTGCCTGCACGACCCGGTCTGGTACGACCACATGCCGTATATTCCTTTCCCGGACAACTGGCCCGTCTTCACACCGAAGGACAAGGTCGGCGACTGGCTGGAAATGTACACCAAGGTGATGGAGCTCAATTACTGGGGTTCGACGTCATGCGAGTCGGCCAGCTTCGACGAGGCTGCGGGCGAGTGGACGGTGCAGGTGCTGCGCGACGGCCAGCCCGTCACCCTGAAACCGAAACAGCTGGTGCTGGCCACGGGCATGTCGGGCAAGGCGAACCTGCCAAAGTTCAAGGGCATGGACGTGTTCCAGGGCGAGCAGCAGCACTCGTCGCAGCATCCGGGGCCGGACGCCTATGCGGGCAAGAAAGTGGTGGTGGTCGGCGCGAACAATTCCGCGCACGATATCTGCGCCGCCCTGTGGGAAGCGGGCGTGGACGTGACCATGGTGCAGCGCTCGTCGACGCACATCGTCAAGTCCGATTCCTTGATGGACCTGGCCTTGGGCGACCTGTATTCGGAACGGGCGCTGGCGGCCGGCATGACCACAAACAAGGCCGACCTGACGTTCGCCTCGATCCCGTATAAAATCCTGGCCGACTTCCAGAGGCCCGTCTTCAAGGCCATCCGCGAGCGCGATGCGGATTTTTACCAGCGCCTGGAAGAACGGGGTTTCATGCTCGATTTCGGCGACGACGATTCGGGCCTGTTCATGAAATACCTGCGCCGCGGCTCCGGCTACTACATCGACGTGGGCGCCTCGGAACTGGTCGCCGACGGCAAGATCAAGCTGAAAAGCGGGGTCGGCGTGCAGGAACTGAAAAGCCACTCCATCGTGCTGTCCGACGGCACGGAGCTGCCGGCCGACCTGGTGGTGTACGCCACCGGCTACGGCTCCATGAATGGCTGGGCGGCGGACCTGATCTCGCCCGAGGTGGCGAATAAAGTGGGCAAGGTGTGGGGCCTCGGTTCCGCCACGACGAAGGACCCGGGCCCGTGGGAGGGAGAACAGCGCAATATGTGGAAACCCACGCAGCAGCAAGCCTTGTGGTTCCACGGCGGTAACCTGCACCAGTCGCGCCACTATTCGCAGTACCTGTCGCTGCAGCTGAAGGCGCGCATGGAAGGGTTGAACACGCCCGTGTATGGGCAGCAGGAGGTGCATCACCTGGCGTAAAGGTGATGCACCCCGCGTAGGTCGGATGAGCGGCATGCCGCGTAATCCGACACATTGTTGGCGGCTCATGTCGGATTACGCGCGGCTTTGCCGCACTAATCCGACCTACCGCCACCCCAAAAAAAATGGCGGCGGACCGAAGTCCGCCGCCATTTTTACGTTGCAGCGAAAATGTGGGGCCAGACCCCAGCAGTTTATTGCTTGATCGCTTCGATGGCGAAAGTCAACGTCACATCATCGCTGACGGCTGGCGCATATTTGCCGGCGTTGAATTCCGAGCGCTTGATCTTGGCCGTGGCGTTGGCGCCGCAGGCGTCTTTCTTCAGCATCGGGTGCGGTGCGCAATTGAACGAGGTGACGGTCAGTGTCACTGGCTTGGTCACGCCTTTCAGGGTCAGGTTGCCATCGACCGAGGCCAGCTTGTCGCCGTCGAAATTGAACCTGGTCGATTTGTACGTGGCGACCGGATACTTGGCCGTGTCGAGGAAGTCTTCGCCCTGGATGTGCGAGTTGAACAGGGTCGAACCCGTATCGACGGACTTGGTGTCGATCAGCACTTCAACGGCGCCCGTCTTGGCGGCGCGGTCCAGCGTGACCTTGCCGGTGGTGTTGTTGAAACGGCTTTGCTGCGTCGAGAAACCCATGTGGGTGTACTCGAAACGGGGGAAAGTGTGGCTGCCATCGATGACATAGACTTCAGGCGCGGCAACGGCGGACAGCGAGAAGCCGGCGGCGGCGATAAAAGCGAGCAGTTTTTTCATTGTAGGTTCCTGATAGAAAGTGGAGGATGTCAAAACCGCAAGCAGCTGCAGGCGAACGACGCATGCGGCTGATTGTCTGGCTTCAGTTACAACAGATTATGCATGGCATGAAGATCGATGTAAAACGCAAATTATACCTAGTTAGCATCGATAAAATCGATAATAACAACGATGATGTCCACGACAGCGCCTTCTGCTGCCGATTATTGTCTGCATTGCCAAAAATATCCAGCGTTATCCGGCGCCTTAGCACGCATCAAATGAGAATGATTCTTGTTATTATTCTGCAGGGTGGTTATTATCACGGCCTTGGCGCGCATGCAGCGTCGCCTTGATTCCTCCATAATAGAGCCAAACCCAGAGCAGAAAAACATGACGGCCACCCGCCACACCCGCCACGATATGCGCACCTTGAACGCCCATCCTGCCGCCTCCCCGCTCCGCAGCCAGGGCCTGACCGCCGGCGCCTTCGCCTGATGCGGGAGCCGCACGCCCGGATGCCGCTGCGCGAAGCGCACGGCGCGCGCCTGCGCCGCTGGGCCTGGACGGCCGCCGGCGCGCTGATGGTGCTGCTGGGGATCATCGGCGCCATGCTGCCCGTCATGCCGACGACGATTTTCCTGATCCTCGCCCTGGCCTGCTTCAGCCGCGCCTCGCCGCGCCTCGAACACTGGCTGCTGCAGCATCCGCGCTTCGGCCCGCCGCTGCGCCAGTGGCGCGAACACCGCGCCGTCTCGCGGCGCGGCAAGGCCATGGCTTGCCTGGGCATGGCCATCGGCTTTGTCGCCATGTGCCTGGGCCATCCGCCATGGTGGGTCATCGCCATGGTGGGCGCCATGGAAATCGCCGTCCTCGTCTACCTGTTGCGCCGTCCCGAAGGGCCTGCCGCCAGCGGAGCAGAATCTGCCCGCGAAGAGCCATAAGGCAGGCAGCAAACGACCGTGCCTGCGTCGAAAAAACGCCAAGTCAGCCGAACTTCACACAAAAACACCATGAGGCGTCCGCAGGGCACGTCGAACTTTTCACCAAGATGCGGCTCTGCCACGCCCATCGACGCGATTAAATTCGGCAAGAACGCCGCTTTTCCGCTTTTTCAACTTGAAAACCGGCGCATAGACATTATTTGCATATTCAAAGCAAGATTCTGTCGTAGGAGTAATAACACGATCGGAGGTATACTACGCAACCGACGTAGCAGGCCGGGCGATTTGGCCCCTGCAAGCAAGCCTGTCACGGTCCAATAAAAAAGGAAACACTGCATGACCACACCACACCGTACGCCGGTGATTCGCATCGATGGCGCCAACAAGACCTTCGCGCTGCCCAAGGGCGAACAATTCCACGCGGTCAAATCGGTCACGCTGGAAGTCTATCCCGGTGATATTTTCGGCCTGATCGGCAAGAGCGGCGCCGGCAAATCCACCTTGCTGCGCCTGATTAACCTGCTTGAGCGTCCCGACAGTGGCACCATTACCGTGGCCGGGCGCGAACTGACCCGCCTGGGCAAGAGCGCATTGCGCGACGCGCGCCAGAACATCGGCATGATTTTCCAGCAATTCAACCTGCTGCAAAACGCCAGCGTCTTCGACAATGTCGCCTTCCCCCTGAAAATCCATGGCACCACCAAGGGCGAGCAGATCGCCGCCCGCGTCGAGGAATGCCTGGCGCTCGTCGGCCTGTCCGACAAGCTGCACAGCTATCCGGCGCAACTGTCGGGCGGGCAGAAGCAGCGCGTGGCGATTGCCCGCGCCCTGGCCAGCCACCCCGACGTGCTGCTGTGCGACGAGCCGACGTCCGCGCTGGACGCGGAAACGACGCGCGCCCTGCTCGACACCCTGCGCGACATCAATGCGCGCCTCGGCGTGACCATCGTCATCGTCAGCCATGAGCTGTCGGTGCTGGGCGCCATCTGCAACCGCGTCGCCGTCGTGGAAAACGGCGCCATCGCCGAACAATTCGATTTGAGCGACACGGCCACCCCGCGCAAGACGGCGCTGGGACGCGAACTGGCGTATTACGGCACCGAGGCGTTTGAAGCCACCGCATGGAAGGATGCAACACATGTTTGAAGAATCGATCAATAACGTCGTCAACCTGCTGCCGGAAATCTCGGTGGCGCTGGGCCAGACCATGACGATGCTGGGCATCGGATTGAGCGCCGCCATCCTGATCGGCGGCCCGCTGGGCATTGTGCTGTTCCTCGTCTCGGAAGGCCAGTCGCTGGAAAACCGTCCGCTGTCGATGATCCTCGGCTGGCTGGTGAATACCGTGCGCAGCTTCCCGTTCATTATCTTGCTGGTCGCCCTGACGCCGTTTACACGCATCATCGCGGGCACCTCGATCGGCCCGCTGGCAGCTGCCGTGCCGCTGTCGTTCGCCGCCATTCCCTACCTGGCGCGCCTGGTGGAACAGAACCTGCGCGAAGTGCCGCGCGGCGTGATCGAGGCGGCGCACGCCATGGGCGCGTCGGAAATGCAGATCATCTTCCGCGTGCTGCTGGTGGAAGCGCGCTCCGGCCTGGTGCTGGCCCTGACCGTGCTGTCGATCAGCTTCCTGTCGTATTCGGCCGTGGCCGGCGTGGTGGGCGGCGGCGGCATCGGCGACCTGGCCATCCGCTACGGCTACTACCGCTTCGAGACGGACATCATGGTCGTCACCGTGGCCATCCTGATCGTGCTGGTGCAAACCATCCAGTTCG
Source organism: Janthinobacterium sp. UMAB-60 (assembly GCF_900095235.1). Classification (NCBI taxonomy): domain Bacteria; kingdom Pseudomonadati; phylum Pseudomonadota; class Betaproteobacteria; order Burkholderiales; family Oxalobacteraceae; genus Janthinobacterium; species Janthinobacterium sp. UMAB-60. Next base: position 38,699 of record NZ_LT607487.1, on the reverse strand, counting down.
CCGGCACGCGCATCGCCAAGCGCCTCGACAAACGTTAATTCATATTCAGTATTTCAGTACAAGGAAAAGCATGAACCATCTTCGCCGCAATCTGCTCCTGGCCGCCGCCAGCCTGGCATTCGCCACCGCCGCCCACGCCAAGGACCCGAAAGAACTCGTCATCGGCACCAGCTCCGGCCCGTATTCGGACCAGCTGAAGCTGGGCATCAAGCCCATCCTGGAAAAACAGGGCTACAAGGTCAGGATCGTCGAATTCAACGACTACGTGCAGCCGAACTACGCGCTGGCCGAAGGCTCGCTGGACGCCAACGTGTTCCAGCACATCGTGTATCTGACGAAGTTCGCCACCGATAACAGGCTGCCGCTGAGCTCATTGATCACCGTGCCGACCATGCCGATCGGCCTGTACGGCGGCAAGCAAAAAACCCTGGCGGAAGTCAGGAACGGCGCCACCATCACCATGCCGAACGACCCGACCAACCAGGCGCGCGCGCTGGTGATGCTGGCCAAGATGGGCTGGATCAAGCTGAAACCGAACGTCGATCCGCTGCGAGCTTCCGAGCGCGACGTGCTGGACAACCCGAAGAAGCTCAAACTGGTGCCGCTGGAAGCGGCGCAGCTGCCGCGTTCGCTGGCGGACGCCGACTACGCCTTTGTGAACGGTAACTTCGCCCTGGCCGCCGGCATGAAGCTGACGTCGGCCCTTAGCGTGGAAAAGATCTCGGACAGCTACATCAACCTGGTCGCCATCCGCACGGCCGACAAGGCCAAGCCATGGGTCAAGGACCTGGAAGCGGCCTACCGCTCGCGCGCCTTCCTCGACGCGACGAACAAATACCTGGCCGGCTACGAAAAGACGGACTACCAGCTGGCGCTGGAAAAGACGCTGAAAAAATAAACGGCGTGCACCAAACGTAAAAAGGACGGCGAAGCCGTCCTTTTTTATTGTCCGCGCCGCGCGGGCGCTGTCATGCCATGCTTAGAAGCGGTAGCCCACGCCCACGCCGATCAGGACAGGATCGATCTTGACTTCGCTGGCCTTGGCCGAACCGACGAAGACGTCGCTGCGGATCTGTACTTTTTTGATGTCGAAGTTCAGCGACCAGTTTTTGTCCAGCTTGTAGTCGACGCCAGCTTGCAGCGCGAAGCCCCAGCTGTCATGCTCCAGGCGGCCAGCGCCATTCAGCAGTTTCACGCTCGAAATATTCGTATAGTTCACGCCTGCACCCACGTATGGGCTGAACTGTTTTTCCGGCATGAAGTGGTATTGCAGCGACAAGGTCGGCGGCAAATGCTTGAACGTGCCGATATTTTGGCCACCCAGGGTGACGTCATGCTTTTGCGGATACGTCAGGATCAGCTCGGCAGCGATATTGGGGGTAAAGAAATACGAAATATCGATTTCAGGAATCGTCTTGCTGCTGACATGGATCGTGTCCGATGCGCCAGCGCCGAAGAGCGGCGTGGATTTGTTGGCCGGATCGATATGCACGGCACGCGCACGCACCAGCCATGGGCTTTCCTGCGCCATTGCATTGCCGGCGAATGCGCCGATGGCGGCCAAAACGATTGCTGCTGCAGTTGCGGACTTCTTCATTCTAGTTCCCTCTTTTTGTCGTTAAGTAACGCTGCGAAGTCTAAGAGTGCAGTGCAACAAAAACTTTGATCCACATCAAATAGTGCTAGATGGCATCACTAGAGGGATTTTTTTCTTTGCCCAGGTCAAGAAAATGCGGCATCGCAAAATTAAACCACCTCGGCAAACAGGCTGGCGAGCCAGTCGGCAAACACGCGCACACGCGGCGACAATTGCCGCTGATGGGGATACAGCACGGACACGGGCAGCGGGTCGGGACGCCAGTCCCGCAGCACCTCCACCAGCTCGCCGGTGGCCAGCGCCCGCTCCAGGTGATAGCGCGGCGCCTGGATCAAGCCCAGGCCCGCGCGGCAGCAGGCGTGATACGCGTCGGCATTGTTGACGGACACCGTACCCGGCAAGGCCACGCTGTGGCGCTGTCCCGCCACATTGAAATCGAAGGGCCAGACCTTGCCCGTCTGGGCGGAAAAGAAATTCACGGCGCGGTGGCCATCGAGCTGCGCCAGGCTCTGCGGCGTGCCGTGCGCGGCCAGGTAGGCGGGGCTGGCGCAGGTCAGCTGCTCCAGCAACGCCAGCCGGCGCGCCACCATCGACGAGTCGCTCAGTTCACCCACGCGCAGCACGCAGTCGACGCCTTCGCGCACCAGGTCGACGAGGCGGTCGCCCATGCCGATTTCCAGTTCGATCAAGGGATAGCGGGCGCAGAACCGGTCCAGCACGGGCAGGACGAAATGCATGGCCAGGGTCGCGTGCAGGTCGATGCGCAGCTTGCCGGCCGGCTGCTGCATCGCCGAAGAAAACACGGCTTCCGTTTCTTCCAGGTCCGCCAACAGGCGCACGCAGCGCTGGTAATACGCCTCGCCATCGGGCGTGGGCGTCACTTGCCGCGTGGTCCGCTGCAGCAGCCGCACGCGCAGCCGCGCTTCGAGTTGCTTGATCGCATGCGTGACCGTCGCCTTCGGATAGCCGAGGTCATGCGCCGCTTGCGTGAAACTGCGCAGCTCGACGATGCGCGTAAAGATGCGCATCGCATCGAATCGATCCATGCCCCTGCTCCATTGTTATTCCGTGCTGCACAGTGTAGCGATATCGGCCTTGGTTTTGCAATTCCAGCGCAAGATGCGTGCAACGCAATCGGAGCTTGCGCCGATGTCACTGGTTGCCAGGCCAGCTAGCCAGCATAATATTTCCAGTTCGCACATGCGAATGGTAATGATTATCATTTGCGATATAATGCAGGTTCACGCTTAAGCGCTCGCTCAGGCGATCATAAAAAGGAATGGGAGACATGGATATATTGAGGGAACTGCGTGAATCGGGCTTGAAAGTGACCATCCCCCGCTTGCGGATTCTGCAGCTGTTTCAAGAAGGCGGCATCAAGCACCTGAGTGCGGACGATGTGTACAAACTCTTGCTGGCTGAAAAGATCGACGTGGGCCTGGCCACCATCTACCGCGTGCTGATGCAGTTTGCCGAAGCGGGCATTTTGTTTCGCCGGCATTTCGAATCGGGCCATGCCGTCTTCGAACTGAATGAAGGCCAGCACCACGACCACCTGGTCTGCACGGGTTGCGGCAAGGTCGATGAATTCGTCGATGAAGGCATCGAACTGCGCCAGAATGAAATCGCCACCGAGCGGGGCTTCGTGCTGCACGAGCACGCGCTGTCGCTGTACGGCATCTGCGCCGACTGCACGGCGAAGAAAGTCCCGCCGCGCAAAGCCTCCTGAGGCAGCGCGCAAGGTAGCGCCTGGCAAGCCACCTGCGCTACACTGCGTGCGCCGCAGCTCAACTAGGGACAAGCATGTACATCGGAGAAATCGCCCGCCTGGCGGGCACCTCGCCCAAGGCCTTGCGCCACTATGAAACGCTGGGCTTGCTGGGCGACGTGCGCCGCTCGGGCGCCTACCGCGTCTACACGCAGCAAGATCTGGCGCAAGTCAGACTGATACGCCAGGCGCAGGCGCTGGGCTTCCGTCTGGCCGAACTGTTGCCCATCCTGGCCGGCGACGACACGGACTGGGCCGCCCTGTCGCGGCACATCGCCGCCAAGCGCGCACAGATACAGCAGGAGTTCGCCCGCCTGCGCCGGCTCGACGCGCAATTGGCCGACATCGACACGGAAATCGGCGACTGCCTGGCGCGCCAGCACCTTCCAGCGGCCGCTTGACTCTGCCCCCAGGGGCAGGCTTTAGCATGCAAGCTGTTCTTTAACGGAAAGCCTGCAGCATGAGCAACATTACACCAAAGCGCATTTTAATCCTCCTCGGCCACCCGTCCAGCGACAGTTTTTGCGCCGCCCTGGCCGAGGCCTATGCCGCCACAGCCCGCAGCGCGGGCCACAGCGTGCGCGAGCTGCGCCTGGGCCAGCTGGACTTCGACCAGAACCTGCATGAAGGCTACCGCCAGGTGCAGCCGCTGGAGCCGGACTTGCTGGCCGCACAGGAAGCCATCAGCTGGGCCGAACACCTGGTGTTCGCCTACCCGATCTGGTGGGGCGGCGCGCCGGCCCTGCTGAAAGGTTTTGTCGATCGCATCTTCCTGCCCGGCTTTGCCTTCAAGTATCGTCCGGGCAAGGCTTTCCCGGCGCAGCTGCTGAAGGGCCGCACGGCCCAGCTCCTGGTGACGATGGATACGCCGCCCTGGTATTTCCGCTGGGTCTACCACATGCCCGGCATCCACCAGCTGCGCAAGACGACGCTGGAATTTTGCGGCGTCAAGCCCGTCAAGGTGGCCAGCTTCGGCCCCATGATCGATTCCACCGCAGCGCAGCGCGCGCGTTGGCTGGAACAGGCACAGGCGCTGGCCCGGTGCCTGTAAGCCCGGCAACGGATTGCCATGCAGCCATCTTGCATACGGTTTTGACAAGCTGGTAATCAAGCCGTCACATTCCAGGGCTACCATGATGATATTGCCTGTTTGTCAGTCGCCTTGCCGTCGCGACAACAAGGGTCCGCTCGTCATGTAAAGGTAGCCGCTGTGGAGTTCAACGCTTCTCGATTGCATCTTCCCCGTTATCGCACCTCCGTGGCGTTCGACCTGTGCATTCCCACGGAATCGGTGCAGGCCGACGCCAGCAATTTCGCCGTGCTGGAACTGTTCACGGAACGGCGAGACATGATGAGCCTGCCCGTCACGGAGCAGCACAAGCCCATCGGCTTGATCAGCCGCAATATCTTCATGTCGCAGATGTCCAAGCCCTTTTATCACGAGGTGTACGGCAAGAAGAGCTGCATCGCCTTCATGGACAAGGAACCGCTGATCGTCGATGGCGCCATGAGCATCGAAGATCTCACCTTCCGCGCCGTGGAAGCGGGCGAAAAGGCGCTGGCCGACGGCTTCATCATCACGGAAGCTGGTGCGCTGGCCGGCGTGGGCTTCGGCTTGCAGCTGATGAACGTGGTGGCCACCATGCAGGCGGAAAAGAACCGGCAAATCATGCACAGCATCGATTACGCCAGCGTGATCCAGCGCGCCCGGCTGCGCACCTCCGATGCGGAATTGCGCGCCACCCTGCCCGACGCGCACCTGGAATGGCAGCCGCGCGACGTCGTCGGCGGCGATTTTTACTTCTTCGAGCGCCACGCGGGCGGCTGGTTCGCCGCCATCGCCGACTGCACCGGGCACGGCGTGCCGGGCGCCTTCATGACCCTGATCGCCTCGTCGGCCCTGAGCCAGGCCTTGCGCGAACTGGGACCGCGCGATCCGGCCGCCCTGATCGGCGCCGTCAGCCGCTCCATCAAGACCTTGCTGGGCCAGGACGGCGCCGCCAGCGGCCATCACGCCGGTTCGAACGACGGCATGGATTGCGCCTTCCTGTGTTACGACGATGCCAGCGCCAGCTTGCGTTTCGCGGGGGCGAAACTGGCGCTGTACGTGGTGGCGCCGGGCGAAGAGACCGTGCGCGCCATCGACGGCGCGCGCATGGGCGTGGGCTATGTCGACACGCCGCCCGGCTACTGCTGGCACAACGAGACGCTCGCCATACCCGCCGGCAGCCTGCTGTTCATCACGACCGACGGCTTGCTCGACCAGATCGGCGGCGCGCGCGACATCGCCTACGGCAAGCGGCGCATGCGCGAGCAACTGCTGGCGCAGCGCGACGCTCCCGCCGGCGACGTGGCGGCGGCGCTGCTGCAGGACAGCGCCGCCTGGCAAGGCAAGCAGCCACGCCGCGACGACCTGACCTTTTTCTGTTTCCGCCTGTAGTTTTGGCGCCATCGAACCACATTATCAACAAGAAACCGGGTCACCGGCTAGCCAGGAGCACGGACGTGCTGTACGAAGAATTCAACGAGTTTTGGGATGTGGCGCGCAAGCGCAACATCATCTTTTTTTACGTGGGCTATTTCTCGCAGCACGTGGTGAGCGCCATTTCCGAAACCATCAAGGCGCGCCTCGACACGGCCGGCGCGGCCGGACCCACGCGGCGGCGCATCTTTTCCTCGTTCATCGAAATGTCGCAAAACATCATGCACTATTCCGCCGACAGCCTGACGCCCGATGCGCAGCTGGACCAGCAGATGCGGCGCGGCTCGTTTTGCATCGGCACGCGCGGCGACAGCTTTTTCCTGCTGTGCGCCAACCCCGTCTCGACGGACAACGTGGCGCAGATCCGCGCCCGCCTGGAGCCGCTGCACACGATGACGATGGAAGAAATCCGCCTCGCCTACAAGAAGGCCCTGCGCGAGGAAGCGCCGGCCGACAGCAAGGGCGCGGGCCTGGGTTTTCTCACCATGGCGCGCGACGCCAGCGAGCCGCTGGAATTCGAATTCGTCCAGGACCCCCAAGAGCCGGGGCACACCATCTTCTGCATCAAAGCCATCATTTGAAAGAGCCGACTCAGGAAAGCATATGCAATTACCGTCACCACTGTTCATCGCCGCGACCCCGAGTTCGCCCGAAATCGACTTCCGTTTCGAGCAGCACACCCTGTCGATCAAGGGCGAGTCCTATCCGGAAAACGCGGCCGCCTTCTATGGCCCGCTGATCGCCACCGTGCGCGCCTACCTGGACGCCTGCCGCGAGAGCGCCATCACCGTCAACGTCTCGCTGGCCTACTTCAACAGCTCCAGCACGAAGATGCTGTTTACCCTATTCGACACCCTGAACCAGGCCGCCATCGACGGCAACCAGGTACGCCTGAACTGGTATCACGACGAAGACGACGACACCATCCTGGAGTTCGGCCAGGAGCTGCAGCAGGATTTCACGGCGCTCGATTTCCGCGACCACCCCGTGCGAGGCAGCTAGAGCATGCGCGCCGCCATCTCCGAGTCCGGCCTAGAACCCGACCTGTTCACCGTGGAAGCGGCGGCGCTGGCGGCCGCGCGGCGCATGCACGCCGACATTCACGCCAGCGGCGAGGCGCAGCGCCGCGTGCTCGGTGAACTGATCGTTCACTACGAGCGCCTGATGCGCGAGACGCGCCGGCTGATCGGCCGCAGCGACCGCGCCGAGCGCGACATGCATTTGCTGAACCGGCAATTGCAAACCCTGGCCGGCCAGCTCGAATACCGCGCCACGCACGACCCGCTGACGGGCGCCCTGAACCGCGGCGCCGTGATCGAGCATGCCTCGCGCTGCCTGGCGCAGGGCGACATGGCCCTGATCGTGCTCGACATCGACCTGTTCAAGCAGGTCAACGACGATTTCGGCCACCCGGCCGGCGACGGCGTGATCCAGGCCGTGGTCGACTGCCTGAAGGGATTATTGGGACAGGAGACGGCCATCGGCCGGGTCGGCGGTGAAGAGTTTTCCGTGGTCTGGCCCACCTCTTCGCGCGACGAGGCGGCGCAAATCGCGCAGCGCATCTGCGAAAGCGTCGGCCGCCAGCGCCATGCGGCGCCCATCACGCGCGCCATCACCGTCAGCGTGGGCCTGAGCTGGAACCGCGTCGGCACGCCGTTCGAGACGGCCTACAGCCATGCGGACCAGGCCCTGTACCAGGCCAAGCGCGAAGGACGCAACTGCGTGCGCCAGTGGCTGGAGAGCTGAATCAGCGCAGTGAATCAGCGATGATGCTCGCGCGCCATGCTGCCGTCGCGACGCATGGCGGCAGCGGCGCGCTGCATGGCAGCCACCTGCGCCTCGGGTACCTTGAGGTTACAGGCCAGGTAAGTCTGCACGCGATTAAAGGTCAGCAACGGCTCCACCTTGCCCTCCCACTCCTTGCCGGCAAACGGCTTGCTGCCCACCGCCATGCCCACGGCCCACAGGTCGATGCGCCCCAGCAGCAGCTTTTGCGGATTGAGCCACTCCTGCGTCACGGGCGCCACGTTCATGCCGTGCTGGCGCAGGTAGTCGTCGCGCGCGTCACCGAGCACCGTGCCGATCACCAGGCCGCGCGCATCGGCCAGGGTACGCAGCGTCAGATGCCGCTCGGCCAGGCCATACAGTATCCACTCCGCTTCGTTGAGGGGACCGATCCAGCGAAATTGTGCTTCGCGCTCTTGCGTGCGGCTGGTGGAAAAGATGCAGGTGTCGGCTTCGCGCAGCGCCTGCGCATACGCGCGCTTCCACGGCAGCAATTCAATACTGTAGGCGATGCCGGCGCGCGCCATGATGTCGCGCACCTTCGTCGTTTCACGTCCCACGACGACATTGCCTTCCATCATGCTCGATGGCGGCAAGTGCTCGCCGACGATGCGCAGACCAGCGGCCACGGCCAGCGCCGGCATCAGCAGCGCCACTGCCAGCAGCCGTGCCATGCTTGCTTGTTTCATGCTTGCTTTCATCTGCTACAGGGGATTTCCGCCGATGTTACCATCGGCCCGCGCCGGCATCGCCGCATATTATCAATTACACCATTTATTTTCTGCAACGTGACAACAGGTCAACGCCGGGACGATCGCCATGCAGGGAGAAAGGGAAGAATCACTGGCGGAAAACAGTAGGAGTCGAACCTACGGGAGAACGTCTGACGCCCTCCACCGGGTTTGAAGCCCGGCCACATCACCGGATGAGTGTGCTTTCCGCGGTGCCTGAGCTAATACTTAGCTGTTGGGCAAGGCTGCCGTATAGGACCATAGCGCCTGCGGGCGCAATAGATGCCCATTGCCAACACGGCGAGTATAACCGACGCGGTCGAAGAACTCCAGAACCTGGATCGCCCGCTTGCGGCCCAGGCCGCTTGCGTCGCGAAAGGCGGCAGCGCTGACGGCGCCGGAACCGGGCGCCAGATTCTCGTCCAGCTCCGCTTTTTCGGTCAGAGTGCGCACCAACTGCGCCAACTCGGCCAGCGCCGCCTGGTGATAGAACAGGTCGTGCACGACCTGGCTGATCTGCCCTGCCTTGGCAAGTTTACGCAACAGCCGGCGCGCGTCATCCTCGGCCAGGCCGAAGTCACGCGCCAGGTCGCGCGTCCACGGCGGCTCGAAGCGCCCCTGCTGCAACGCTGCCAGCAAGGGTTCGGCGACCGCCTGCTCCTGCGGCGTCAATTCCACGCTGTGCGTCGGCAGATGCAGGCTGGCGCCGCGCGCCAGCACCTCGCCGCGCGCCAGCAAGCCTTCAACCAGGTGGCTCCACAAGGCGTCTTCCATCTCCGCATCGACGATGCGCTTCAGGCGCCACAGTTCCGGCCCCGCCTCGTCGGGCGCGCGCGCATGGAACACCGCCAGGGCGGCCAGCACGCGCTGTTCCAGCGCCACCTGCGCCGACGGCGCCAGCAGCAGGGCGTCGCCACCGCGCAGGGCGATGCGCCGCGTGTCGGCCGGCAGCGCGATGGCGTTCGCCGGCAGCAGCGACAGGCGCACCAGCAGCGACTCGCGCAAGCCCAGCGGGCTTTGCGCCAGCAAGGCAGCGATATCGCCGTGCGCCACAAAGGCGGCCAGCGCGTCCAGCCAGGCCAGCCTGGCCGGGCTGCGCCGCTTGCGCGCGGGGCCGAACGGATCGAGCACCATGCCGCCGCCCACCGTCTGCGTCGCTTGCGCATTGCGCACGACGAAGCGGTCGCCGGGCACGCCGTGCATGGGCGTCTCGAACACCAGCTGTACCCTGCCCGTCTGCCCCGGTGACAGGGTTTCGCCATCGAGCATGACGGCGCGCGCCAGCTGGTGCGCCGCGCCCAGGTGCACGTGCAGCGGCGACCAGGCTTTCAATTGCAGGCCGGCGTCGGGCAGCAGGGTCAGTTCCACGTCGAGGCGCTCGGAACACTGCGCCAGCTCGGGCGCGACGATCCAGTTGCCCCGCTCGATACGCTCGCGCTCGATGCCGGCCAGGTTCAGCGCCAGGCGCTGGCCCGCCATGCCCGTCTCGGCCGCGCGGTTTTGCGCATGGATGCTGCGCACGCGCGCTTGCGCGCCGCCGGGCGCCAGCTGCAGCATGTCACCAACCTGCGCGCGTCCCGCCAGCGCCGTGCCGGTGACGATGGTGCCCTGTCCCGACAAGGTGAACACGCGGTCCACGCCCAGGCGGAACAGGCGCCGCTCGTCGCGCTGCGGCAGGCTGCGCGCCACCTGCGTCAGGTGCGCCAGCAAGGCGGCCACGCCGGGATCGTTGTCGCGGCTGGCGGCCGTGGGGAAGATCGGGCTGCCCGCCAGCGGCGTGCCTTGCAGTAGCACCTCGATCTCAAGCTCCACCTGCGCCACGCGGGCGCTGTCGGCACGGTCGATCTTGGTCAGCGCCACGGCGCCCCGCGTCACGCCCAGCAGCTGCAAAATGGCCAGGTGCTCGTGCGTCTGCGGCATGATGCCGTCGTCGGCCGCCACCACCACCAGGGCGAAGTCGATGCCCGTCACGCCGGACGCCATGGTGCGGATGAATTTTTCATGGCCCGGCACGTCGATCACGCCCAGCACCGTGCCGTCGGCCAGCGGCAGGTAGGCATAACCGAGTTCAATCGAAATGCCGCGCGCCTGTTCTTCCTTCAGGCGGTCCGTGTGCACGCCCGTCAGCGCGCGCGTGAGCGTCGTCTTGCCATGGTCGATATGGCCTGCGGTGCCGACGATCATGCGGACAACTCGGCGAGCTGCGCGATGAAGGCCGTCTCGTGCGCCGCTTCCAGGCAGCGCAGGTCCAGCCACAGAGTGTCCTGGCCGATGCGGCCGATCACGGGACACGGCAAGGCGCGCAGGCGCTGCTCCAGCGTTCCCAGGGGATTGCTCAGGCGCGAAGCGGGCGCGCTGCGGACGGCCAGGCCAAAACTGGGCAGCTGGTCGACGGGCAAGGCGCCGCTGCCGATCTGGCTTTTCATCGCTTCGGCCGTCACCACGTAAGCGGCGCCCAGCGCGCCTTGCAGCAGCGGCAGCAGGGTTTGCGCCTGCGCGCGCATGGCGGCCGCGGGGCGCGTCAGCAGGCGCAAGGTGGTCAGGCGTTCGGCCAGCAAGTCCGGCGCGCGGTACAGCTGCAGCACCGGGGCCAATGCCGCCAGGGTCAGCTTGCCGACCCGCAGCGCGCGTTTCAGGGGGTTGCGCTTGATCTTCGCGATCAAATCGGCGCGCCCGACGATGACGCCGCATTGCGGGCCACCCAGCAATTTATCGCCGCTGAAGGTCACCAGGTCGGCGCCCGCCGCGATGGTTTCGCGCACCGTCGTTTCATGTGGCAAGCCATACTGCGCCAGGTCGACCAGGGTACCGCTGCCCAGATCCACGGCCGTCGGCACGCCATGTTTTGCCGCCAGCGGCGCGAGTTCATCGAGTTCCACGCTTTTGGTGAAACCGGTAATGGCGTAATTGCTGCAATGGACCTTCATCAAGAGGGCCGTGTCTTCATTCACGCCATTCGCGTAATCGGCCAGGTGCGTGCGGTTGGTGCTGCCCACTTCGCGCAGCACGGCGCCCGCGCGCGTCATCACGTCGGGAATGCGGAAGGCGCCGCCGATTTCCACCAGCTCGCCGCGCGAAACGATCACCTCTTTATTCTGCGCCAGGGTATTCAACATCAGCAGCACGGCGGCCGCGTTGTTGTTGACGATGGTGGCAGCTTCGGCGCCCGTCAGTTCGCGCAGCAGTTCCTCGACCAGGTCGTCGCGGTCGCCCCGCTTGCCCGTTTCCAGGTCGAATTCCAGGTTCATCGGCCACTGCAGCGCTTCCACCACGGCTTGCACGGCGGCGTCGGGCAGCAAGGCCCGGCCCAGGTTCGTGTGCAACACGGTGCCCGTCAGGTTGAACACGGCGCGCAGCCGCGGGCGCGACTGCGCCTGCAGCCGCTCGCCCATGTGCGCGACGATGGCGGCGCTCGATGCGCCCTCTTCGCACACGGCGCCCGCCAGCATGGCGGTGCGCAGTTCGGCCAGCACGGCGCGCGCGCAGGCCAGGGTCTGCACGCGGCCGTAGTGCGCTATCAGGGCCAGGCAAGCCGCGTCGCCCAGGATGCGGTCCACCGACGGCAGGCGCACGGTTTGCCCCGTCGTCATGCTGGCGGGCCCTCGCCGCTGTCGTTTTTCCCCAGCCACAGCAGCGGATTGCCGCTGGCGCGCTGGTAGCCCGCTTCGCCCACCAGCAGGTCGAGCATCAGGCTGGCCAGGTCGTCGGCCAGCGGTTCGACGTTGTAATCGTGTTCCTGGTTGAAGACTTTTCGATAGGTATGGCAATCGTCGCAGGTTTCCGCGCGCGCCACCTTTTTCGGATCGTTGGCCTTGTTGGGCAATTTGTCGTCCTTCGCCGCCACGGGGTCGAACGGCTTTGCGTCGGCCGCGTCCAGGCCCTGGTAGGCGATCTTGCCATTCTGTTCGCAGGTCGAGCACTTCACGCGCACCATATGCCATTCGCTTTCGCAAATGCCGCAGTGCAGATAGCGGTAACCCTGCGACTGGCCACCGATGCGGATCACGCTGGCGACGGGGTGCGAACCGCAGACGGGGCACAGGGTGCCCGTTTCCAGGTCCGGCACGCGCGCGGCGCGCAATTCACTGGCCGACACCGACCATAAAATCTGCAGCGCGGCGGCGACGAACGGCGCGTGCATGGGATTGAGGTTGTCGCCGTTTTCATCGAGCACGGCATCAGCGCAGGCGTCCAGCGCTGGCGCGTCGAGCGCGCGCAGCTGGGCCAGCACCTGGGTCAGGCCGCCCGACAATGCCGGCTGGCTGGCCGCCGTGGCGGCCAATTCATCGAGCAGGCTGGCAAAGATGTCGCGCCACACGGGCGGACGGGCGCCATTCACGGGCAACACGGGCATGCGGTGCTGCATCGCACGGCGCAGCGCGTCGGGGTCGGCGGCGGGCACGGCGCCGGGCGCCAGTTTTCCCACCACGGCGGCCTGCGCGTCGGCCAGCGCGGCCATCAGCACCAGGTAACCCTGCATGCCCGCGTCGACGGGGATGCCCTTGATATTGCCTTGCGCCAGCTCGCGCAAGCGCAAGGCGCGCGCCTTGAACAGACTGTCAGGCTGCGGCAGCAGCAGGCGCGGAATCGCGTTGTGGTCCAGGCCTTCGATTTCGCCTGGCTGAAGAATGCGTTGTACCAATGGAGTTTTCCCATCAAAAAAAGCAAGGCAGAGCCAGCGGAGTTGGCTGTGCTGTAAAAGTATTTTAATCGATAAAAAGAAAGGGGCCAGTCCTGGGGGACTGGCCCTGGCTGTCGCTGGCAGAGAAAAACGCCGGCGGCGGAGCATGTCGGCTTACGCGAAGCTAAGCCGACCTACCCTTCTGCCTACTTTTCCGTATGACGGATCACCGCTTCAAACCACTTCGGATGGTGCTTGCGCGCCCAGCCGTAGGTGACGGTGCCGCGCACCATGGCGCCGATCGAGCCCTTGACCCAGATCGCCGCGTAGATGTGCACGATGATGGCGCAGATGATGGCAAACGCACAACCGGCATGCAGCAAGGCGGCAAAGCGCACCACGTCGATCGGGAAATAGAACGCGAAATACGCGCGCCAGATCACGATGCCCGACAGCAGCAAGCCGATCATGCTGGCCAGCAGCGCGAAGAACAGGATCTTCTGGCCGGCATTGTATTTGCCGATCTTCGGCAGCTTGTCTTCGCGGTTGTTGAGCACGTCATCCATCTGTTTCAGCCACTGCTTGTCGCCGTCCTCGAACTTGTTGTGGTGCCAGAAGCGCACCACCAGGATCGCGAACGAGACAAACATCACCAGGCCGGCAAACGGATGCAGGATGCGCGTCCATTGCCCGCCGCCGAACAGGTTCGCCAGCCACGCCATCGAAGGATGGAACATGGCCAGGCCGGACAGCGCCAGCATGACGAAGGTGATAGCGGTCACCCAGTGATTCGTGCGCTCGTTCGGGTTGTAGCGTTCGATCAAGGGATTGCCATCCTTGTCGCGCAGCTTGCCATCGTGAAGGTCACTATGCTTCATGCTGTTCCTCCCGGATGCGCTTGGCCTCTTCCAAGGCTTCGTGCTCTTCGTCCTTGCTCACTTCGTTCGGACCGACACGCGTGTAATGGAAGAAGCCTGCCAGTGCCGTGGCAGCCATGCCGGCCACCGCCAGCGGCTTGGACCAGCCCTTCCAGAAGCCTACCATCGGGCTGATGCGCGGGCGTTCCGGCAAGTTCGAATACAGCTTCGGCTTGTCGGCATGGTGCAGCACGTACATCACGTGCGTGCCGCCCACGCCCAGCGGATCGTACAGGCCCGCGTTCTCGAAACCGCGCGACTTCAGGTCGACGATGCGTTCTTCCGCATGCACCTTCATGTCTTCCTTGGTGCCGAAGAGAATGGCGCCCGTCGGGCAGGTTTTCACGCAGGCCGGTTCCTGGCCCACGGCCACGCGGTCCGAGCACAAGGTGCACTTGTAGGCGCGGTCGTCCTTTTTCGAAATGCGGGGCACGTCGAAAGGACAGCCGGCCACGCAGTAGCCGCAGCCGATGCAGTTTTCCTGGTGGAAATCCACGATGCCGTTCGTGTACTGCACGATGGCGCCCGGCGCCGGACAGGCTTTCAAACAGCCCGGGTCCTCGCAGTGCATGCAGCCATCCTTGCGGATCAGCCACTCGAGGTTGCCGTCGTTGTCTTCGTGTTCGGCAAAACGCATCACCGTCCACGATTGCGGCGTCAAGTCCGTCGGATTGTCATAGGTGCCATGGTTTTCACCGACTTCGTCGCGCAAGTCGTTCCATTCCATGCACGCCGTCTGGCAAGCCTTGCAGCCGATGCATTTCGACACATCGATCAGCTTGGCCACGGTGCCCGTCACCGGGCTGCGCGCTTGCGGCGGCGTCACCGTGGTCGCCGACAGGCGCCGGATATCTAAGGATTGCAGTGCCATTATTGAGCTCCCATCATGCTTTTTCCACCTTCACCAGGAAGGACTTGAATTCCGGCGTTTGCGAATTCGCATCCCCCACGCCCGGTGTCAGGGTATTGATCAGATACCCCGGCTTGGCCACGCCCGTAAAGCCCCAGTGCAGCGGCAGGCCCACGGTATGCACCTGCTTGCCCTCGATCATCAACGCCTTGATGCGCTTGGTGACCACGGCCTTGGCGATGATGTGCCCCCGTTTGGAACTGACGCGCACTTCACCACCGGCAACGACGCCGATGCTCTTGGCCAGTTCTTCGCCGATTTCGACGAATTGCTGCGGCTGGATGATGGCATTCAGGCGCGCATGCTTGGTCCAGTAATGGAAATGCTCGGTCAGGCGGTAGCTGGTTGCCACATGCGGATATTCCTCATGCGTGCCGAACATTTTCCGATCATCGGCGAACACGCGCGCGGCCGGATTGCTGGTCGCCTGCGGGTTTTTCGGATGCATGGGGTTGTAGCCCAGCGGATTTTCGAACGGCTCGTAATGCTCGGGGAACGGTCCTTCGGCCATGGCGCCGCGCGCAAAGAAGCGCGCCACGCCCTCGCCCAGCATGATGAACGGACCCATGCCGTTTTCCGGCGGTTCGTCGACCTTGAAGTCGGGAATATCGGCCCCGCTCCAATTGGTGCCATTCCACTCGATCAGCTTGCGCGTCGGATCGAAAGGCTTGCCCTTCAAGTCGCATGAAGCGCGGTTGTACAGCACGCGGCGGTTCGCCGGCCACGCCCAGGCCCAGCCCAGGGTCTGGCCGATGCCGGTCGGGTCGCTATTGTCGCGCCGTCCCATCTGGTTGCCCGCCTGTGTCCAGCTGCCGGCGAAGATCCAGCAACCGCTGGTCGTCGTGCCGTCGTCGCGCAATTGCGCAAACGAGGCCAGCTGCTCGCCCTTTTTCACCAGCAGCTTGGTCGCGTCCTTCGGATCGTACAAGTCGGCCAGCGCCTTGCCGTTGAATTCGCGGGCGATTTCTTCCGGCTGCGGGTTCTCCGGCTGCGCATAATTCCACGTCAGGTTGAGTATAGGATCGGGGAACTTGCCGCCCTCTTTCTTGTACATGCTGCGCATGCGCAAGAACAGGCCCGACATGATTTCCAGGTCGCTGCGCGCCTGGCCCGGCGGTTCGGCCGCCTGCCAGTGCCACTGCAGCACGCGCGAAGAGCTCACCAGCGAACCGCGTTCTTCGGCGAAGCAGCTGGTCGGCAAGCGGAACACTTCCGTCATGATCTTGGTGGGATCGACTTCATGGTATTGCCCGTGCGGCTTCCAGAATTCGCCCGTTTCCACGGCCAGCGGGTCCATGATGACAAGGAACTTCAGCTTCGACAGCGCTTCCGTGACCTTCTGCTTGTTCGGCGCGGACGCCAGCACATTGAAGCCCTGGCAGATATAGCCCGTCATCTTGCCTTGGTGCATGTTCTCGATGGCTTGCATCAAGTCATACGGCTTGTCGAGTTTCGGCAGGTAATCGAAGGCGTAATTGTTCTCGGCCGTGGCGAAATCACCCCACCACGTCTTCATGAAGCTGACGTGGAACTTGCGGTAATTGCTCCAGTAGCTGAGCTGGTTCGGCCGCAGCGGCTTGGTGGCGCGCGCAGCGATATACGCATCGAAATCCTGCTCGGCCTCGTTCGGCAGGGTCATATAACCTGGCAACAGGTTCGACATCAGGCCCAGATCGGTCAAGCCCTGGATGTTCGAGTGGCCGCGCAAGGCGTTCATGCCGCCGCCCGCGATCCCCATATTACCCAACAGCAACTGCACCATGGCGCCCGTGCGAATGGTTTGCGCGCCCGTCGAGTGGTGCGTCCAGCCCAGCGCGTACAGGATGGTGCCGGCGCGTCCCGGCACGGCGGTCGAAGCCAGGGCTTCCGCCACCTTGTGGAACTTGTCGGGCGACACGCCGCACGTCCGTTCGACCATCTCGGTCGTGTAACGTGAGTAGTGCTTCTTCATCATCTGGTAGACGCAGCGCGGGTGTTCCAGGGTCGGGTCGACCTTGGCATAGCCGTCGTCGCCGATCTCGTAATCCCAGGTGGCCTTGTCGGTGTACTTGCCTTTTTCTTTGTCGAAACCCGAGAACAGGCCATCCTCGAACGCATAGTCTTCGCGCACGATGAAGGGCATGTCCGTGTAGTTGCGCACGTACTCATGCTGGATCTTGTCGTTCGTCAGCAGATAATTGATGATCGCGCCGAGGAAGACGATGTCCGTGCCGGTACGCGTGGCGCAGTAGTAATCCGCCACGGATGCGGTACGGGTAAAACGCGGATCGACAACGATCAGCTTGGCCTTGTTATGCGCCTTCGCTTCCGTGACCCATTTGAATCCGCAAGGATGTGCTTCTGCTGCATTGCCGCCCATGACCAGGATCACATCGGCATTCTTGATATCGACCCAATGATTCGTCATCGCGCCACGGCCAAACGTCGGGGCAAGACCTGCCACCGTCGGTCCGTGTCATACACGCGCCTGATTATCAAAGGTCAGCATTCCCATGCTGCGCACTGTCTTGTGGGTCAGGTAACCGACCTCGTTGCTGCCGGCGGACGCGGCCAGCATGCCGGTGGAGAGCCAGCGGTTGACGGTCTTGCCGTCGGCATTCTTTTCGATCAGGTTGGCATCGCGGTCATCCTTCATCAGGCGCGCGATCTTGTCGAGCGCCACATCCCAGGAGATCGGTTGCCATTCCGTGCCACCCGGCGCGCGGTATTCGGGCACTTTCAGGCGGTTCGGGCTGTGGATGAAGTCGACCAGGCTGGCGCCTTTCGGGCACAGGGTGCCGCGGTTCACCGGATGGTCGGCATCGCCTTCCACGTGGATGATGCTGGAGACGGCATTTTTCGCGCCGTCGCCCAGACCATACAGCAGGACGCCACATCCTACCGAACAGTAAGGACAGGTATTGCGTGTCTCGGTGGTGCGAGACAGCTTGTATTGCCGCACTTCCGCCATCGCCTGGCCCGGTGCGAAACCGAGCAGGGCGAGGCTGGAACCAGCAATGGTCGCGCCAGTTACCCGAAGGAACTGGCGCCTGGACATCTGAACCATATTCAGGCCTCTATGATGTGAGTAAATAAAAAGTCATACGGCGTCGTGGTAGTGTCATATCACCAAGATATAAGCACCATGCCTGTGCCGTATGACAGTATTTTACCCCTCAAACCTCATCAAGGCTCAGTCCGCCGGAGAAAATTGCACATAGTCAACATTATTTGAGCGGTACCGAATAGTTCCTCTAAACAATGCCAGCCTGCCCGACGCAGCTCCCGCCATGAAAAACCCGCTCGCAAGCGGGTTTTTCATGGGCGAGACCGAACTTGCAAGCCAATTTACAGGCTGTAGCGCAAGGTCAGCGCCACGTTGCGCGGCGCGCCCGGCAAGCTCAGGTTCGGGCTGGAACCGTGGCCCGACACGATGTAGCGTGTGTCGCCGATATTGTTGACGTTCAACTGCACTTCATAGCGGCCCGTGCGGTATGCGGCCATGGCGTCGGCCGTCACGTAGCCGGGCAAGACCACCGTATTGCCCGGATTGGCGAAACGGCTGCCGACGGCATTCGCGCCGCCGCCCACCGTGAAGCCGTGGCCCAGGTCCTTCGTCAGCCACAAGTTGGCCGTGTTGCGCGCGGTCAGGGTGGCGCGCTTGCCCTTGATGGCGACGGAACTGGCCGTCGTCGTGCCCGGCGCATTCACGCTCTTGTCGACGGCGATGGAATCGGTGATGGTGGCGTCCAGCCAAGCATAGCCGGCCATCATTTTCCAGCCGTCATGCAAATCCGCGTTGAAGGTCAGTTCCAGGCCATCCGTGCGCTGCGTGCCGACTGGCACGATGCGGTTCGTGATCGGATCGCTGGTCTTGATGTTGTCGCGCTCCAGGCGGAACAGCGACACGGTGGCGTTGGCGCGGCCGCCCCACAAGTCGTACTTGGCGCCCACTTCCGTGTTGCGCGTGGTTTCCGGCGCCAGGTCGGCGTTATTCGCGGCCAGGGCGAAATTCTCGCCACTGGGCTGGAACGAGCGGCTCCACGACGCGTAGTACGACTGCGTCGCGCCCGGTTGCCAGACGAGGCCGGCGCGGGGGCTGTAGGCCGCATCCGTGCGCGACAGGTCTGCCGTCGTCACGCCAGCCGCATTGGCCAGGCGCGACTGCTGTTTATACCGGTCGTAGCGCAAGCCGGCCAGCGCCTTCCACTCGTCGCTGAACGCAATGGCATCCTGCACGTAGGCGGCGGCCGTGTCGTAGGTACCGAAGGTATCGCTGCGCGCGCCCAGTTTGCTGCGATCGACGACGGGCAGGACGGGATTGAAGATCGACACATTCGTCGCCACCACGGTCGAGGCCCAGCTGCTGGCATCCTTGTTTTGCTTGCCGAACTCGGCGCCGTACAGCACTTCGTGGCGCAGGCTGCCCGTGACCAGCTTTTGCGTCAGTTCCGTCTGGTTGAACCAGCCGCTCTCGTCGCGGTTCAGCTTGGCATGACCGAGGTTCATCGTGCCTTTGACCTCGTTGACGTTGCCGGAAATATTCGTGTTGTTGCGGTCCAGGTGGTAATCGTAATAGCGGAAGGCATTGCGCAACGACAAGGACTCGCTGAACTTGTGCGTCAGCGTGGCGGACGTGGAGACCACGCGCGACTGGCTGAAGTCCGCATCGCGGGCGTTGGCGGCGCCATAATAGGTGCCCGCATCGACGGCGACGGGACGGCCATGCCAGGACGGGATGCCGAAGTCCGTCAGGCGGCGGTCTTCCAGGTAGTCGCCCTGCAGCAGCAGTTTCGTCGCGCTCGACAGGCGGATCGCCACCGATGGCGCGATCGCCGTGCGGTTGATGAATTGCTGCTCGCGGTAGCTGTCGGACACTTCGCGCGCGCCCGTGACGCGCCAGTCCACCGTCTCGCCCACGCGGCCCACGT
Source organism: Janthinobacterium sp. UMAB-60 (assembly GCF_900095235.1). Taxonomy (NCBI): domain Bacteria; kingdom Pseudomonadati; phylum Pseudomonadota; class Betaproteobacteria; order Burkholderiales; family Oxalobacteraceae; genus Janthinobacterium; species Janthinobacterium sp. UMAB-60. Next base: position 18,978 of record NZ_LT607487.1, on the reverse strand, counting down.
CGACTTCGCCGCGACGCCCTTTTGTATTCGTCAGGCTCAGGGCCACGTCCGTGATATCGATACCCGGTTTCCTGGTGATGCGGTTCACCAGCCCACCCGAGGAGCCGCGGCCGTACAGCACGGCGGCCGGGCCCTTGATCACTTCCAGCCGCTCCACATTCGACAGGTCGCGGAAATACAGCGCGTCATCGCGGAAGCCGTCGACGAACTGGTCGCCGATGGCCGTGAAGCCGCGGATGAACACCTGGTCGCGCTGGCCATCGCCGGTGGACAAGCCCACGCCGGGGATGTTCTTCATGATGTCCTGGATCGACATGGCGTGCTGGTCGCGGATGACGGCGGCCGGCACCACGTTGATCGTCTGCGGCACGTCGCGCAGGGCCATTTCCGTCTTGGTACCGCTGGCGGACGTGGCGGCGACATAGCCATTGTTGTCCTTCGACGCCGTCACGGTGACGGCGGGCAAGCTTTCCTGTGCCCAGGCCGCCAATGGCGTGGCGCCAAAGGTCAAGGCGCCCAGTACGGCGAGCGTGATCGGTTTACATCCTGGCTTGCGCTGTTGCTGCATACAATTCCCTGGTCGATTATTTAATACGAATGATTATCATTAGTATTTTATCAGCCGGCGCGGCGAAAGGTAAGGCGAAATGTAAGTGATAGTACTTATGAACTGGGTACTTGATGTAAAAAAGCAACAATGAGTTAATGTCAATAAGTAATTAAAATTGCCGTAAAAAACTATTTCCGTGCGTCAATGCTATACTTGCGGTTGCTGGTTAGCGGCATCCCAGGCCGCCACACCCCTTGCTTTACCTCCAACGCCGTGCACAGCGCGGCGTGCCGCAATGCAATCACGCGGCACCCGAAGACCCCGATCCCCTGCGCCTTGCGGCGCCTGTCCGCCCCTGCTGGCGGCGGCGATCATGACTATTAAATTGTTAGGAATTACATGAAAAACCTGAACATCGGCAGCCGCCTTGGCGTCGGCTTTGCTGTCGTATTGCTGTTGCTTGCCGCCTTGACCATCACCGCCCTGGTGCGCATGCAAACGGCCAGCGACCTGACCTACCGCCTCATCAATACCAGCATCAAGAACCAGCGCATGGTGGCCGAATGGTCGAAGATCATTGAATTGAACAGCGTGCGCGGCGTGGCCTCGTTTGAAATCACCGATCCTGTCGTGCGCGCCAAGATCGAGGCAGACTTGAAAGTCGATGCGGACCGCTCCAGCAAGCTGCAGGACGACATCATCGCCTCGCTGCTCAACCCTGCCGTGATCGAGCAGTTCAAGGTCGTGCGCAAGGTGCGCACCGACTACGTGACGACGCGCGCACGCGCCTTCAAGATGAAGGCCGACGGCGACGTGGCGGGCGCCAAGGAAGTGTTCGAGAAGGAAGTCGCACCGATCACCGTGGCTTACCTGGCCGAAGTAAAACGCTTTGCCGGCATGCAGATCAAGGCGGCCGACGGCGTCGGCAACAGCATCATCGAGGCCTACAGCAGCACCCGCATCTTCCTGATCACCATGGGCGTGCTGGCCGTGCTGATGGGTATCGGTTTCGCTTGGTGGATCACGCGTTCGATCACCGGCCCCATCCGCGCCGCCGTGAAAGTCGCGGAAACCGTGGCAGCGGGCGACCTCAGCAGCGTCATCACGGTGCAGGGCCGCGATGAAACGGGCCAGCTGATGCATGCCCTGAAAACCATGAACGACAGCCTGGTCGGCATCGTCGGCCAGGTACGCAGCGGCACCGATACCATCGCCACAGCGTCCGCGGAAATTGCCGCCGGCAACCAGGACCTGTCGTCGCGCACGGAACAGCAAGCCAGCTCGCTGGAAGAAACAGCCTCGTCGATGGAAGAATTGACCTCGACCGTGAAACAGAATGCCGACAACGCGCGCCAGGCCAATAAACTGGCCGGCGACGCCGCCGGCATCGCCAGCCGCGGCGGCGCCGTGGTGGCCGAAGTGGTCGCCACCATGGGCGAGATCAATACCTCGTCGAAGAAGATCGTCGACATCATTTCCGTCATCGACGGCATCGCCTTCCAGACCAATATCCTGGCCCTGAACGCGGCCGTGGAAGCGGCCCGCGCCGGCGAACAGGGTCGCGGCTTCGCCGTCGTGGCAACCGAGGTGCGCAACCTGGCGCAGCGCTCGGCAGCGGCGGCGAAAGAAATCAAGGGCTTGATCGACGACTCCGTGCAAAAGGTCGACGTGGGCACGGACCTGGTCGACAAGGCCGGCAAGACGATGGAAGAAATCGTGCAAAGCATCGGCTTCGTCACCTCCATCATGAGCGAGATCAGCAACGCCAGCGAAGAGCAGAGCGCCGGCATCGAGCAAGTCAACCAGGCCATTTCCGAGATGGACCAGGTGACCCAGCAAAATGCGGCCCTGGTGGAAGAAGCCTCGGCCGCAGCCGAAGCGATGCAGGAACAGGCGAGCGAACTGGCGCAGGTGGTCAGCGTGTTCCGCCTGGACGCCAACGCGGCGGCGACCGACCGTTTCAGCATGAAAGCGGCGCAGCGCAGCGCGCCGGCCGCGCCTGCCCGCAAGGCCTCGGCCCCTGCCCTGCGCCTGCCCGTGACGCGCAAGAGCGACAAGGCACCGGCACCGGCCGAAGGCGAGTGGGAAGAGTTTTAAGTCCGCATCAACCGCAAGAACAGCTATTGCCGGCGTATCTCGGCAATAGCCGCCTCCAGCACCTCGTCGCGCCCGGCCCGTATGCCGGCAAGCGTAGGCCTGACCTCGATATCGGGGATGATGCCCACGCGCTGCGTGGGGCGCCGGTCCGGATAAAACACGCCGATGCCGCTGATCAGGGTGCTCAAGCCCCCCGGCAGCGCAAACGGCGAGCTATTGCCATCGGCGCCGGCCGTGGTGCTGCCGATCACCTTCGCGCGCGGCGCCACGCGCAAGGCCATGGCCGTGTACTCGGCCCGGCTCTGGCTGATTTCATCGACCAGCAACATGACCTTGCCCGCATAGTGCGGCGCTTGCGGACGCAAGACCTCGGCCCCGGTCCAGTGGAAGGCGCCGGGGTTGCCAAGGTCGCCCTTGGTAAAGCGGGCAAACACCGTAGGTCGCTCGACCAGGTAGGCCCCCAGGTCAAAGACGACAAACTCACGCGGGTAGTTGCGTATATCGATAATCAGGCCGCGGCTGCCCGCCGCGGCTGCCCGCCGCCGCCGCCGCCATATGCGCCGCCACGTCGGCCCGCTTGAGGCTCGACAGCTTGAGGTAGGCGATATCGTCGCCCAGGCGCTGGAACGTTTCCCCTTCCCTGTCATGCGTGTCCTGCTCCGCGTGCCGCCCGGCTGGCACACGCTGCGCCGTCAACTCCACCTCCCCCTGCTCGCGGCGTACCTGCAGCCGGGTTTCACCGCACGCGCCAGCCGTCAGCTTGCCAGCTATGTCGCGCAGCCGCGCCGCTTCATTCGATGCCGCATAGTAGGGCCGCCAGGCGGCGACCAGTTGCGCCACCGGCACGCCATCGACGCTGGCGATGACGTCGCCGGCCTGCAATCGCGTCGCCGCTTCGGCTTCGGCTTCGCGGTAGCCGACCACTACGGCGCTGTTGTCGATGAAGCGCAGCTTGACTGGCAGCCGGCATTGTCCCACAGGCGGACGCACGTGCAGCGAACTCCACAGATTAGTGTGGGAATCGTTCAGGCGCGCGATCACGGCCATCATTTCCAGCTGATAGCTGGCGCGGTCCCTGGCCAGCGCGATACGCGGCAGCGACTGGCGCAGGACGTCATCCCAGTTTTCGCCTGTCATATCGCGGTAGGGCGACCAGTATTCGATGATATTCCAGAAGCGAAACAAGGCCAGCAACTGAAAGCCGGCATCGGGCAGCGCTATATTCTCGTAGGCGATCTCATGCTCAAAGACGGGATTGCCCACCTGCTCGTGCAAGCGCAGATAAAACTGGCTGGCCGACGCCGGCCGGCGCAGATAAATGTGCCGCAGATCGGCACGCAGGCCGGCGCCCAGCAAGCTCGCATCGTCCAGCCATTGCAGTGCGGGACGCAGATGCAGCTCGCCCTGCGCCGGGACGGCACAAGGGTCGCAGTCGGCAAGTGTCCCAAGACCGGCGATCCATTCCCGCAGCACGGCGTCGCCCGCCGCCCTGTCGGGCGCGGCCAGCATGCGGGGCATGACACGCAAGAGTTCGTAGTCCCACTGCCGCCCGCCTGCGGTGATCAAGGGGTGATGGTATTTCAGGAACCCCCATACCTTGCCGAGCACGGCGAGATTGTCGACTTGCGCTGGCGTCACGGCATCGAGCGCGATGCGCGAGCCGGCATCGAATGCGTGATCGGTATCAAACGCGGCGTGGCCGCCGTCCTGCGCAAAAGCCAGGGGGGCCGTACCGACGAGCACAATGGCAATGGCTGGCATGCACCAGCGCGCCAGCCGCAAACAGGGTATCCATTTCATCGAGCATCCTTCTCGACAGCAAATCAGCTCAGGCGGGCTTGCGCATCCGCGACCAAGGTAGCCAGCTCGCGCGGCACCGCCTGCGCCAGGAAATCGAGCGCCAATTGTTCCGGATCGATGGCGGCATCCAGCGGCAAGCCATGCTCGAAGCCGCCTACCATGATGCGGCAGAAATGCGGCGATTCCACCCGCGTTTCCACATACCAGCAGCCCGCATGGCCTTGCACGAAGTATTCGCCGATAAAGTAGCCGAGCATGGTTTTCACCCATTGCCAGCTCTCGTCGCGGATGACGATGGTGCGCATGGCCGCATCGATGTACGGCAGGTATTCGGCCGCGTTCGTCAACACTTCGTGCGCCGGCAGGATGCCCAGGCGCTCGACAAAGTTCACCAGCGAGGCGCCCAGCGCGTCATAGTAGGCATCGAAATCCGCCTGGCTTTGTTGCAGCAATTGTTCTTGTTCGTACGACAGCATTCACACTCCACAGACATTCAGCAATCCCCTATTTTACGCCACGCTCACATCCACTCCGGCCCGCTGCAGCAAGGCCTCATTGCGGGCGGACAACTGCGTCACCTGCAGGTACTTGCCCGCCTTGTCGTAGCGCTCATACAGCGCCTCGATGGCGGCGATGGCCGAGTGATCGGCCATGTGCAGATGCCGGCAATCGAGAGTCACGCGCGCCGGGTCGTCCGCCGGCTGGAACAGCTCCTGGAAGTGCGTGGCCGAGGCGAAAAACAGGGTGCCGTGCGGCAAGTAGACGCGCATGCCAGGACTGCTGTCATCGATGTCGGCACGCATGTCGCGTGCATGTTGCCAGGCAAAATTCAAGGCGGCGATGACGATGCCGCACAGCACGGCCATCGCCAGGTCCGTGAACACCGTGATGACCGTCACGGCGACGATCACCAGCGCATCCTGCAACGGCACCTTGCCCAGCACGCGCAAGGAACCCCAGGCAAACGTCTGCTGCGCCACCACGAACATCACGCCCACCAGCGCGGCCAGCGGGATGCGCTCGATCAGCGGCGAGAGGAACAGGATGAACAATAAAATCATCACGCCGGCCGTCACGCCCGACAGGCGCGAGCGCCCGCCCGAGCTCAGGTTGATCATGGTCTGCCCGATCATGGCGCAGCCGCCCATGCCGCCAAACAGGCCCGACACGACATTCGAGGCACCGAGGGCGATGCATTCGCGGTTCGGCTGGCCCCGCGTTTGCGTTATCTCATCGGTGAGATTGAAAGTGAGCAAGGTTTCCAGCAAGCCCACCATGGCCATCAGCGCCGCATACGGGAAAATGATGTGCAGGGTCGCCATGTCCAGCGGCACGCTGGGCCAATGCAGGGCCGGCAAGCCGCCGGCGATATGCGCGAGGTCGCCCAGGGTGCGCGTGGGCAGGTGCAAAAAATGGCTGAGCAGGCCCACGCCCAGGATGGCCACCAGCGCGGGTGGCACGGCCTTTGTGATGCGCGGCAGCACGTAGACGATGGCCATGGTCAGCGCCACCAGCGCGCCCATCACGAGCAAGGGCGTGCCTTGCAGCCAGGTTTCGCCGTGCGGCGTGGCCTGGCGAAAGTGTTCCAGCTGCGCCATGGCGATGACGATGGCCAGGCCATTCACAAAGCCCAGCATCACCGGGTAGGGCACCATGCGGATCAATTTCCCAAGGCGCAAGATGCCGAACAGCGCCATGATGATGCCGCTGAGCACCACGGTGGCCAGCAGGTATTGCACGCCATGTTGCGCTACCAGCGCCACGATGACGACGGCCATGGAACCTGCGGCGCCCGAAATCATGCCGGGGCGCCCGCCAAAGATGGCCGTCAATGCGCAAATGATGAAGGCGCCATACAGGCCCATCAGGGGATTGAGTTGCGCCACCAGGGCGAAGGCGATGCATTCGGGCACCAGGGCGAATGAGGTGGTCAGGCCAGCCAGGACGTTTTTTTGTATATTCGAGAACCACTCTTCCCGAAATGTTGCGTTGATCATTGATTCAAATCCAGGGTCGGAACGGGGAAATACCGGCCTGATGGAAAATAATCGGGCGCAGCCATGCCAGCGGGCGTCACAGAAAAGCTGCGCTGAGCTTGAACGGAACAGAAAAGTCGTCAGTGACTACATCGGTATGGCGGAAAGGGGGAAGTTTCATCAAGGCGCCAGGCGGCGCGGCTGAGCTTGCTGGCATTATACAAGATGCACAGCGGGCAAAAAAATAGCCCACTCGAAAGTGGGCTATTTTTTTTCATCTGGAGGCGAGGACGGGAATCGAACCCGTCTAAACGGCTTTGCAGGCCGCTGCATAACCTCTTTGCTACCTCGCCAGAGGAACTGCTTGGATGCGCCTTGCGGCCCACCTTGAAAACTGGAGCGGGAGAAGAGTCTCGAACTCTCGACCTCAACCTTGGCAAGGTTGCGCTCTACCAACTGAGCTACTCCCGCATTGGAGCTTGTTTACCGCTTAATCACGCCGCATGACTGCTTTGCGGCGGATAAAAAAAGGAAGCCAGCTTAGCTTCCCCTTAGAATTCTGGAGCGGGAGAAGAGGCTCGAACTCTCGACCTCAACCTTGGCAAGGTTGCGCTCTACCAACTGAGCTACTCCCGCTTTGCAACATCATTCTACTTCTTTTTACTGCGCCATTACTACCTTCGAGCACTGCTGAACCAGCATACACTGGAGCGGGAGAAGAGGCTCGAACTCTCGACCTCAACCTTGGCAAGGTTGCGCTCTACCAACTGAGCTACTCCCGCGTCATCAACAACAGGCCAGCATTGTAAAGGATTTACAGGGGCTGTCAACGGGCAATATCTGGTCTTTTGCAAAATATTTGGGGTCAGACCCTTTGGGTCTGACCCCAGCTCTTGCGTTTGGGCTAAACAATTCAATGCAAGTTGCCGGCCTTTTCCTTGATCAGCGGCCATGCCAGGCGCAAATAATAGAACATCGACCATACCGTCAGCACGCAGGCGATCCACAACAGGCGCTCGCCCCACACGTGCGTGTCGACCGCGCCGAAGATCACTTCGTGGTACAGCAACAAGGGAATGGCCGTCATTTGCGCGGCCGTCTTGATCTTGCCGATCGAGCTGACGGCCACCGATTTCGATGCGCCGATCTGCGCCATCCATTCGCGCAAGGCGGAAATGGTGATTTCGCGGCCGATGATGATGAAGGCCAGCACGGCATTGACACGGTCCAGCTGCACCAGCACCAGCAAGGCGCCCGCCACCATCAGCTTGTCGGCGACCGGGTCGAGGAAGGCGCCAAAGGCCGAGGTCTGGTTCCAGCGTCGCGCGAGAAAACCATCGAACCAGTCGGTCACGGCGGCAACAATGAAAACCAGGGTGGCAACCAGGTTCTGGTCGCCATGCAGCAGCATCGACGGCGGCAGGTAAAACACGCCAACGACGAGCGGGATCAGGGCCACGCGCAGCCAGGTCAAAAGAATGGGAATATTAAAAGGCATAAGAAAGCAATCGGCCGACGGGTAAATTGAACATGAAGAAAGCGTGAAGAAGCGCCACTAGTCTACATGGCCCCACGGTATTAGCCTAGTCCGGTTGCCACGGCACCGGACCAGGCCTGTCTTGATTAATGCAGCTGCTTGTAAATTTCTTCCGCGAGCTGCGTGGAAATCCCCTCCACCGACATCAGATCCTCGACGCTGGCATCGACCACGCCGCGCAAGCCGCCAAAGCGCGACAGCAGTTTCTGGCGGCGCTTGGCGCCGATGCCCTCGATTTCTTCCAGGCGCGAGGTCTGGCGCGTCTTGGCGCGCTTGGCGCGCATGCCGGTAATGGCGAAGCGGTGCGCCTCGTCGCGGATTTGCGCGATCAGCATCAGCGCCGCCGATTCCTTGCCCAGTTCCTGCGCCGCGCGGCCATCGACGAACAGCAGGGTTTCCAGGCCCACCTTGCGCCCTTCCCCCTTGGCCACGCCGACAATCAAGCTGATATCGAGTCCCAGCTCGGCAAACACCTGGCGCGCCATTTCGATCTGTCCCTTGCCGCCATCGATCAGCACCACGTCGGGCATCACGCCATCGCCATTGGCCACCTTTTCGTAGCGGCGCATCAGGACCTGGCGCATGGCCGCGTAATCGTCGCCGGGCGTGATGTCGTTGATGTTGTAGCGCCGGTATTCGCCATTCTGCATGGCGTGATGGTGGAACACCACGCACGATGCCTGCGTCGCTTCGCCCTGCGTGTGGCTGATGTCGAAACACTCGACGCGCAGGCTATCGAGGTCTTCCGTTTCCAGGCGCAGCGCCTCGGCCAGCGCGCGCGTGCGCGACTGCTGCGAACCCTGCTCGGACAACAAGCGCGCCAGCGAAATCTCGGCGCCCTTTTGCGCCATCTCCAGCCACTGGCGGCGCTGTCCCTGCGGCTGGAAGATCAGGTTGATGCGGTGGCCGCACTGCTCCATCAGCGCCACCATCAGGGCCGGCTGGTCGAATTCGATATTCAGGATCAGGGTGCCGGGAATGAATTTTTCCGTGTAATGCTGGGCCAGGAAGGCGGCCAGCACTTCCACCTCGATCGGCTCTTCGGCAATCGCCGCCGCATCGCTGAGCTGGCTGGGGAAGTAGGCGCGGTCGCCCAGGTGGCGCCCGCCGCGCACCATCGCCAGGTTGACGCAGGCGCGTCCGCCCTGCACCAGCACGGCGAGGATGTCCACGTCGGCATCGCCCGTCGTTTCCATGCTTTGCTGGTGCAGCACGCGCGACAGCGAGGCGATCTGGTTGCGCACCACCACGGCCTGCTCGAATTTCAGCTCGGCGGCAAACGCGTGCATCTTCTTTTCCAGGTCCGCCATCACTTCGCTCTGGCGCCCGCGCAGGAAGCGCGCCGCGTTTTCCACGTCGTTTTTATAGTCTTCCTTGCTGATCAGATCCACGCACGGCGCGCTGCAGCGGCCGATCTGGTGCAGCAGGCAGGGACGCGTGCGGTTGGCGTAGACGCTGTCCTCGCAGGTGCGGATGAGAAACACCTTTTGCAGGATCTGCATCGATTCCTTGACGGCCCAGGAACTGGGGAACGGCCCGAAATACTGATTTTTCTTGTCCACCGCGCCCCGGTAATACACCATGCGCGGCGCATCCCCGTTCGTGATTTTCAGATACGGATACGATTTATCATCGCGGAACAGGATGTTGTAGCGCGGCTGCAGCGCCTTGATCAGATTGTTTTCCAGGATCAGGGCTTCCGCTTCGCTGTGCGTGACGGTGGTTTCCAGGCGCGCGATGCGCTCGACCATCATGGCGATGCGGGGGCTAGCCAGGTTCTTCTGGAAGTAGCTGGACACGCGCTTTTTCAGGTCACGCGCCTTGCCAACGTACAACACCTTGTCGGCGGCGTCGAAATAGCGGTACACGCCGGGCAAATTCGGCAGCTTGGCGACGGTGGCCAGCACCTGCGCGCGGGGATCGGGTGGCGTTTCCGCCAAGTTCGGTTCTGGGCTTGCTTCGGTCATTGCTGGCTCATTCTTGCGCTGCTTGCTCCACGATCACGAACGCGACCGCATACTCTTCTTCATCGCTGATGGTCACTTGCGCGCTCAGCCGGTTTTTCTCCATGAAGTCCGCCAGCACGCCGCTGCAGACGATCATCGGCTTGCCGCTGGGGTGATTCAGCATCTGCGCGGCGGGCCACGTCATCGGCATGCGCAGGCCCAGGCCGATGGCCTTGGAAAACGCCTCCTTGGCCGCGAAGCGGGTGGCCAGGAAACGCACGCCGCGCACGGCGTTTTTCGCGCTGCGGGCGCGGAATTTCTCCATCTCCTGCGGCCCCAGTATTTTCTGCGCGAAACGCTCGCCATGACGCGCCAATGCCGCCTCGATGCGGGGAATCTTGCAGATGTCGGTGCCGATGCCGTAGATCATGGGCTTGTCCTATGCTTTGTTGCCCAGGCGCGCAGCCACCATGATGGCCTTCATTTCGCGCACGGCGTTTTCCCAGCCGACAAACACGGCGTGCGCGACGATGGCATGGCCAATGTTCAGCTCAGTAATGTCAGGAATGGCGGCAATCGCCTGCACGTTGGTGTAATGCAAGCCGTGGCCCGCATTGACCTTCAAGCCGCGCCCCACGCCGAACAGCACGCCCGCCTTGATGCGTTCCAGCTCGGCCAATTGCTCGGCGCCTGCCGTATCGGCATAGCGGCCCGTATGCAGCTCGATCACGGGCGCACCGAGCTCGGCAGCGGCGGCGATCTGCTGCTCGTCGGCATCGATGAACAGGCTCACGCGGATGCCCTCGCCCTGCAATTGCTTGACGGCAGCCTGCACTTCCTTGAAGTAGCGCACCACGTCCAGCCCACCTTCTGTGGTTACTTCCGTGCGTTTTTCCGGCACCAGGCACACATCTGCCGGGCGGATGCGGCAGGCGAAGTCAATCATTTCCTGTGTGACGGCCGCTTCCAGGTTCATGCGCGTGAGCAATTGCGGCGCGATGGCGATCACGTCCGCATCCTTGATGTGGCGGCGGTCTTCGCGCAAATGCAGGGTGATGGCGTCGGCGCCCGCCTGTTCGGCCAGCAGGGCCGCGCGGAGCGGGTCCGGGTATGCCGTGCCGCGCGCATTGCGCAAGGTGGCCACGTGGTCGATATTGACGCCCAGGTCGATGACGGGGCCGGAAGGCTGCAAAAAGCTCATAGTGATGGTATCCGTAAAGTGCTGTCGCGCAACAATCCAGCGCTACAGCTGCATTAAATCGATCAGTATCTGGCGCGTATTCAAGGTGGCGCCACCCAGTTGATGGGCCAGCAAAAAGCGCATCAGCAGCTTGCTTTGCGCCTGCGTGGCCACGTCAACATAATCTTCGCGCTCCATGTCGAGCAGGGTCTTGCCGGTGATCTTCGGCCAGGCATCGCTGGCGCGTGCCGGGCGCGGCCCCCGTTCCGGGTCGACCACGTACACCTGCCCCGCCTCGACGGCCTGGCGCGTGCCCGTGCAGCGCGTCAGGTCGGCCGCCACGCCCGTTTCCTTGAGCAAGGCGCGCTCGAACTTGCGCAGCACGATGGGCGGCGGCTCATTGTGCGCCAGTTGATTCAAGGTAGCAACGTAGTGGTCGAACAGGACGGGATGCGGGTCGTCGCGCGCCAGCAGTTTGACCAGCAATTCGTTCAGATAGAAGCCGCACAGCAAGGCGGTCTTTTCCAGCGGCAACATGCCGCCCACCCATTCGGCACCGGTGAGAATGCGCAGCTCGGATTTGCCCGTCCAGCCCGCCTGCAGCGGCTGGAACGTCTGCAGCACGCCGCGCAACTGCGAATGGGGCCGCTTGGCGCCCTTGGCGACGAGCGCGATGCGGCCGTACTCGCGCGTAAACACGTCGACGATGAGGCTGGTTTCTTTATGCGGGTAGCTGTGCAGCACGAAGGCTGGCTGGCCCGTGATGCGGCCGTCGCGCGCGGGCGGACGGCTGCGCCTTGGAGGCGGCGCGGAAGGTGCGGCCGGCGGCGCGGGGACGGCGAGTGAAGCTGGCGCGAAGTCAGGCTGCGCTGGCGTGGTGGTGCTCATGCGTGTAGCGTCGCCCCCGGGTTGCGGATTACTCGTAGCCGTAGGCGCGCAAGCCCGCCTCGTTGTCGGCCCAGCCCGACTTGACCTTGATCCAGATTTCCAGGTACACGGGGCCGCCGAACAGCTTTTCCATGTCCAGGCGGGCCTGGGTGGAGACTTCCTTCAGGCGCGCGCCCTTGTTGCCGATGACCATGGATTTATGCGTATCGCGCTCGACCAGGATGGCGGCGAACACGCGGCGCAGATCGCCTTCCTGCTCGAATTTCTCGATCAGCACGGTGCTCGTGTACGGCAGTTCGTCACCCACGAAGCGGAACAGTTTTTCGCGCACGATTTCCGAGGCGAGGAATTTTTCGCTGCGGTCCGTGATGTCGTCCGGGCCAAAGATGGGCTGGTTCTCCGGCAAGAAGCGCTTGATCTCGTTCTGCAAGCCTTCCAGCTGAAAATGCAGCTTGGCGGACACGGGCACGATGGCGGCGAAGTCGCGCATGGCGGCGATTTTTTGCGCGAACGGCAACAATACAGCCTTGTCCTTGACGCGGTCGGATTTATTGATGACGAGGATGCATGGCACTTCCTTCGGCAGCAGGTCCATCACTTGCTGGTCGGCCGGGCCGAAGGTGCCCGCCTCGATCACGTACAAAATCACGTCCGAGGAAATCAGCGTGTTCGTGACCGTCTTGTTCAGCGTCTTGTTCAGCGCGTTCGAGTGGCGCGTCTGGAAACCGGGCGTGTCGACGTAGATGAACTGCGCGTCCGGCACCGTCTGGATGCCCGTGATGCGGTGGCGCGTGGTTTGCGCCTTGCGCGAAGTGATGCTGACCTTCGCGCCGATCAGCACGTTCATCAGGGTCGATTTGCCCACGTTGGGGCGGCCCACGATGGCGATATAGCCACAGCGGAAGTTGTCGGGCATTTTGGTGGCTATCATGCTAGTGTCGATTCTGTTTAGTGTGAGCGGCGATCGCCGGGGCTGCAGGAGCTTGCGCGTCGTCGCTCTGGATGGTGGCAATGCCGGCCAGCTTGAGCTGGGCGGCGCGCGGTTTCGGCTTGCGGCTGGCGGCAGGCGACTTCAACAGCGCCTGCTCGGCCACGTCCAGCGCCAGTTTGGCGGCGGCTTGCTCACCGGCGCGGCGGCTTCCGCCACGGCCGTAGACCTGAATATTCAATTTCGGCACCAGGCATTCGATCTCGAATTCCTGGCTGTGGGCGGCGCCATGGGTGGCCACCACGTTGTACTGTGGCAGCGAAATTTTCTTGCTTTGCAAAAACTCCTGCAGCAGGGTCTTGGCATCCTTGCCCAGGGTTTGCGGATCGACCGAGTCGAGGATGGGAATGTAGAAGGCGCGGATCACCGTGCTGGCCGCATCAAAGCCCGTATCGAGGAAAATCGCGCCCAGCAAGGCTTCCAGCGTATCGGCGAGGATCGAGGGACGGCGGAAACCGCCCGATTTGAGCTCGCCTTCACCGAGGCGCAGGAATTGCGACAATTCCAGCTTTTGCGCGATTTCATACAGCGACTGCTGCTTCACCAAATTCGCGCGCAAGCGCGACAGGTCGCCCTCGTCGATGGTCTTGAAGCGTTCATACAGGATGGAAGCGACCACGCAGTTGAGAATGGAGTCGCCGAGGAATTCCAGCCGCTCATTATGCAAACTGCTGTGGCTACGATGCGTCAAGGCTTGCTGCAACAGGCCAGCATCCTGGAACGTATAGCCTAAACGGGTTTGCAATAGCTGAAGATTCATTGTTGTTTCTGTATCATCTGAGTAATTCGGCTGGCCGCCGCGCGGGGAATCGGCGCGGCAGCCATAGGGGCGGCCTAGTGGATGCCGCCCACGCGTTTCGGGTTGCTGAAGTTCATCCACACCAGGAAAGCCTTGCCGACGATGTTCTCGTTCGGCACGAAGCCCCAGTAGCGGCTGTCCGCGCTATTGTCGCGGTTATCGCCCATCATGAAGTAATTGCCTTGTGGCACCACACACGTAAAACCATCTTCGTTGTAATTGCACGCATCCTTGTGCGGGAAATCCTTCACTTCGCGCAAGTTCAACGTAGGAGCAGGCTCGTCGTTGAGGATGCGGTGGCTCACGCCCGTCAGATTTTCTTCCAGCTGCTTGTGGTAGACCGTGCTTTCATCGTCGAGGTAGTCGTCCAGCGGGGTGTACTGCACTTCCTTGCCGTTGACCGTCAAGCGCTTGTTTTCATAGGTGATTTTATCACCGGGTACGCCGATCACGCGCTTGATGTAGTCTTGCGACATATCTTTCGGATACTTGAACACCATCACGTCGCCGCGCTGCGGATCATTGACTTCAATGATGCGCTTGTTGACGATCGGCAAACGGATGCCATAGGTGAACTTGTTGACCAGGATCAAATCACCGACCAGCAAGGTCGGCACCATCGAGCTCGACGGGATCTTGAACGGCTCGTAGAGGAACGAACGCAGGCAGAACACGAGGGCGATGACGGGGAAGAAGCTGCCCGAATACTCGACCCAGGTCGGCTGGCGTAACAGCGCCGCCTCGATGGTCGCGCGGCTGCCGCCCGCATCGGACTTGATGCCCTCGGCGGCCAGCTTGGACTGGCGCGCATCGAATTCCGCCAGGGCGCGGTCGGCCGCCTTGCGGCGCTGCTTGGACAGATAAAACACATCCAGGCACCAGACCAGGCCCGTCAACACCATCAGCACGAACAGGATTAAAGCAAAATTTCCTAAAATCACTTGCAGGTTCATTGATTAACCATCCACTTGTAAAATTGCCAGGAATGCCTCTTGCGGGATCTCCACGGAACCCACTTGCTTCATGCGTTTCTTACCCGCTTTTTGTTTTTCCAGCAATTTTTTCTTGCGGCTGATGTCGCCGCCATAGCACTTGGCCAAGACGTTCTTGCGCAAGGCTTTCACGTTCTCGCGCGAAATGATGTTGGCGCCAATGGTCGCTTGAATCGCCACGTCGAACATCTGGCGCGGAATCAGTTCGCGCATCTTGGCAGCCACCTGGCGGCCACGGTACTGGCTGTTCGAACGGTGGACGATGATGGCCAGCGCATCGACTTTTTCGCTGTTGATCAGCATGTCGACCTTGACCACGTCGGCGGCGCGGTATTCCTTGAACTCGTAATCCATCGAGGCGTAGCCGCGCGATGTCGATTTCAGGCGGTCGAAGAAGTCCAGCACGATCTCGGCCATCGGCATTTCGTAGACCAGCTTGACCTGGCGGCCGTGGTAGCTCATGTCCATCTGGATGCCGCGCTTGCCGATACACAGGGTAATCACGGAGCCCACGTATTCTTGCGGCATGTACAGATTGACGGTGACGATAGGCTCGCGCACTTCCTCGATGCGCGACGGATCGGGCATCTTCGATGGATTGTCGACGTTGATCAAGGTGCCGTCACGCTGGATCACTTCATACACCACGGTGGGCGCCGTGGTGATCAGGTCCATGTCGAACTCGCGCTCGAGGCGTTCCTGCACGATTTCCATGTGCAGCAAGCCCAGGAAGCCGCAGCGGAAGCCGAAGCCCAGCGCCTGCGACACTTCCGGCTCGTACATCAGGGCCGCGTCATTCAGTTTCAGCTTTTCCAGCGAGTCGCGCAGCGCGTCGTACTGGTTCGCTTCCACAGGGAACAGACCGGCGAACACTTGCGGCTGCACTTCCTTGAAGCCCGGCAATGGCGCGGCGGCAGGACGGCTGACCAGGGTGACGGTATCGCCCACTTTCGCCGCTTTCAATTCCTTGATGCCGGCGATGATGAAGCCCACCTGGCCTGCCGACAATTGCGGCAAGGATTGCGAACGGGGCGAGAACACGCCGATGTCTTCCACCAGCTGCACCGAATCGGTGGCCATCAAGCGAATCTTGTCTTTCGGTTTCAGGGTGCCGTTGACCACGCGCACCAGCATCACCACGCCCACATAGGCGTCATACCAGGAATCGACGATCAGCGCCTGCAGCGGCGCATCGGGGTCGCCCTTCGGTGGCGGCACCTTGACGATCAGTTGCTCGAGCACGTCCAGCACGCCGAAGCCCGTCTTGGCCGAGCAATGCACGGCGTCGGCCGCGTCGATGCCGATCACGTCTTCGATCTCGGCAATGGCGTTCGGCGGGTCCGCGTTCGGCAAGTCGATCTTGTTCAGGACGGGCACCACTTCCACGCCCAGGTCCAGCGCCGTGTAGCAGTTGGCGACCGTTTGCGCTTCCACGCCTTGCGACGCGTCCACCACCAGCAGTGCGCCTTCGCACGCCGACAGCGAGCGCGACACTTCATAGCTGAAGTCGACGTGGCCCGGCGTATCGATCAGGTTCAGGTTGTAGATCTGGCCATTGCGCGCCTTGTAGTGCAGGGCCGCCGTTTGCGCCTTGATGGTAATGCCGCGCTCGCGCTCCAGATCCATCGAATCGAGCACCTGCGCCTCCATCTCGCGGTCGGACAAGCCGCCGCACAATTGAATGATGCGGTCAGCCAGGGTCGATTTACCGTGGTCAATATGGGCGATGATGGAGAAGTTGCGTATGTTATTCATTAACTAATATATGTGCGAGTGACAACACTGCTTTAACAGGAATCAAGGGGATCATGTCCGGGCCAAACAGGGCCAAAACCAGGCGCCCCGCTCATGATGAAAAAAGCGCTCCGAGCAGGACATCTGCATGCCCAGGCGAGCGCTTTTGAAGCGACAGAAGCTGCTGCCTCGGACAGTAGCTTTTTCGACCTCCCCATTTTACCGGATTTCAGAGCGGAAAGCCCGTCTTTCAGAGGCCGGCAGCGGGCAAGCCGACATTTTCAGCTGTTTCCGGCAGCGGAATGCTGCAATGCAGTGTCAATATTGGCATTAAAGCTACACCAGGCAGCGCAGCACGGCGGCCTCGTCCAGAAAATAATGGCATAGCTCGGGTTGGGCCAGGTCGCCGAACAGCACCGGCACCAGCTCATCGAAGCGGGCCAGCAAGCTCGCATCGGGCACCGCATCGATATCGATCACGTCCACCGTAAACGGTTTGTCAGGCGGCTGCAACAGGAGCAAGGCGTCGAGCATGTCCTGGCAAAGGTGACAATAACTGCGGGAATAGAGAGTGAAATGCATGGCGGGCAGGATACCGCATCCCGGCTGTGGCCGGAATGCGGGATGATCACATAGTTACTTCGCCGATGGACGCAGCGAAACGAATTGCGCCACGTCGCCACGACGCACCAGCACGGCCGACGACTTCTTCGGATCGAGCTTGGCCACCAGGGCATTGAACTGCTTGGCATCTTTCACGGCAACGTTGTTCAATTGCAAGATCACGTCGCCAGGCTGCAGGCCGGCCAGGGCCGCCACGCCATCCGCGTCGTCGACCAGCACACCCGCGTCGATCTTCAGTTCCTGCTTCTTCGCGGCCGGCACGTCGCTGACCTTCAGTCCCAGTGCATTGACGGCTTGCGCTTCCGGCTCCCTGGCACCCTTCTTGGCCGTTTTCTCGGCTTCCAGCTCGACGACGGTGACGGGAATATCCTGCTGCGCGCCCTTGCGCCAGACGGTGACAGTGGCCTTGCCGTTGACGGCGGCGGATCCTACCAGGCGCGGCAGGTCGGATGAACGCTCGATGGGCGCGCCATTGAATTTCAGGATGATGTCGCCCGGCTTGATGCCCGCCTTGTCGGCAGGGCCGCCCTCTTCCACCATCGACACTTGCGCGCCCTTGGCGTTGGGCAAGCCCAGCGATTGCGCCACATCCTTGCTCACTTCGCCGATCTGCACGCCGATACGGCCGCGCACCACTTTACCCGTCTTTTTCAGCTGCTCGCCCACGCGCATGGCTTCATCGATGGGCACGGCAAACGAAATGCCATTGTAGGCGCCGGACAAGGTGGCGATCTGCGAATTGATGCCGATCACTTCGCCGCGCATATTGATCAGGGGACCGCCCGAATTGCCGGGATTGACGGCAACGTCGCTCTGGATCAGCGGCAGGTAATCTCCCGTGTCGCGGGATTTGGCGGAAATGATGCCGGCCGTCACCGTGTTTTCCAGGTTGAATGGCGAGCCGATGGCGATCACCCACTCGCCCACGCGGATCTTGTTCGAGTCGCCGATGGTCAGGCGCGGCAGGTTGGCGCCCTCGATTTTCAGCAGGGCCACGTCGGTGCGCGCATCGGCGCCGATGACCTTGGCCTTGAATTCGCGCTTGTCCGTCAGGGTCACATAGACTTCATCGGCGCCGTCGACCACGTGGGCATTGCTCAGCACGTAGCCATCAGCCGAAATAATGAAGCCGGAACCGACACCGCGCTGCACTTCCTGCTCCTGCGGCACGGCGCGGCGGCCGCCGCGCGGCGCCTGCTGGCGCGGCGTCGGCATGGCGCCGCCAAAGAAGCGGCGCAGGAATTCCTGCATTTCCTGCTCATCCTGGCCGCCCGCGCCGGGCGCCGTCATCTTCAGGCGCTCGGTGGTGCGGATATTCACCACGGCCGGGCCAACGGCGTCGACCAGGTCCGAGAAATCAGGCAGTTTCACGGCCGGCACGGCGGCCTGCGCCTGTGGCGCCAGGCCCAGCATGGTCGGGGCAAAAAAAACGCCAGCCGTACCGAACAATAAAGCGGAAAGCGTCTTCACTGAAAACGACTTGCTGGCGGCACATATGTTTTTTTTCATGGAAAGGATCTTTTCGAGTATATAAACGGATCAAAACGCGGATCAGGCGATTACCTGCGTGCATGATTGGCCGTCATGACGGCACCCCGGGGGCAAATACACCTGGCAGCGCGCATGGCAGCAACAATATATCGCAAAAGCAAGATATTGCCTGCACACAGTGTCAATCGTACCGAAGTCCGGTGTCAAGAGGGCCAGGAGCAGCTTAAGAGCCTATCCCAGTAGATGAATACATCCCCTGCTGGCGCCCCTCAGAAGCGGGGACTGCGTTGATCGTCGTCGCGTGGCTCGCCACGCGTCCTCCTCACGCCTTGTCCGCGCTCCTGATGAACTGCCAGCAGAAGACGCTCCCTACTGG
>NZ_LT607486.1:282048-328564 GCF_900095235.1 Janthinobacterium sp. UMAB-60 | reverse complement strand
CAGTATCTCGATGCGGCCAACAAGCAACAGCTGCCGTCGTGGACGCGCCTGGACCTGGGCGCCCGCTATACGGCCAGCATCGCCGAACGCGCCGTGACCTTGCGCGCGCGCCTGGACAATGTGACGGACAAGAACTATTGGGCCTCGGCAGGCGGCGCTTCCGGCGCCGGCTACCTGGTGCTGGGCGCGCCGCGCACCGTCGTCGTCTCCGCCTCGGTCGACTTCTAAACGGTCATTCCATGCCCGGCAGGGGCGCCGCGCCGCGTGCGCCCCTGTGCAATCGCCTGCGCTTGGGCGACAATGCCCGCATGAAACTCCCTGCCCTCCTGTTATTGCTCTGCACGTCCCTGCCCGTCGCCGCCCAAAAACAGGCGGCCTGCCCCTACGCCGCCTGGAAAAGCGGCTTCAAGGGCGATGCGCGGGCGCAAGCCACGTGTCTGCTGCGCCCCGTGAAACTGTATGCGCGCCTGGGCGACAGCGCCCCGCTGCCGGACTTTCTCGACGCCCGCATCGGCCAGCGCACGGACCTCGCCCCGGCCCGCCTGCGCGCCTGGCTGGCGCAGCAATCGATCAGCGAAGCGGACGTGGGCGGCCCAATCGACGCGCCATTGTCGCGCGCCGTGGGCCGGCTGGCGGCGCCCATGGCCCGCTATTTCGTCATCCACGACACCAGCTACCCGAATTTCCTGGCGGAATCCATTCCCGACCACATCAACGACGCCAGCTGGGATTTCAACGATTTCAGCTTGCGCAATCCGGCGCTCGGTGGCGGGCCGAAAGGCCATGTCTACGTGAACCGACTCGGCGATTCCTTGGCCGTGCGCGACTTTGGCACGCCCGGCTACGCCAGCAAGCTGGAAAAGGACAAGCCGTCGCTGACGGGCCTGTTCCTGCACGTGGAACTGGTGCAGCCGCGCCATTCCGTGCCCGGCGGCGGCAAGGGCAACGATGGGCTGGCGCCCGATCCCGGCTTTACGCCCGCGCAGTACGACAGGCTGGCCCTGCTGTATATCGCCGCCAGCGTGCGCAAGGGCACGTGGCTGATCCCCGCCTTCCACGCCGTGCTCGATACGGGCTTTGCGAACGGTCATGACGACCCACAGAACTTTTCGCTGGCCGAATGGTCAGCCTCGCTTTCCCGCCTGTATGCGGCCTTGCGGCAGGCCGACACTGGTCAATAAGGCATTTTCCTGACGGCGGATTAGGCGCATACTATGATGAGCATAGCCATTGCTGTCAGGGAGTTCAGGTGAATATTGCCACGGATCATCATGCGGGTCGCCAGGCCAGCGCGCGCCATCCACTGGCGCGCGCGCAGCGCCTCTTTGCCATGCGCGACGCCGTCCTCAACGCGTGGGAACTGCGCGTGCGCGCCAGCGTGCGCGGCGCCGACCAGTTGCTCACGCCCATACTCATCAATACCTTGCCCGCCTTTTTCGACAACCTGGCCGAAGCCCTCACGCCGGGCCACCCGCGCGAGAACGCGGCCAGCAACAGCAACGTGCCCGCCGTGCATGGCAATGAACGGGCGCGCATGACCAATTACGGGCCGGAACAGGTGATCCAGGAATACCAGATCTTCCGCGACTGCTTCGCCGCCGTCGCGCATGCGTCCGGCATCACCCTGCGCCGCAAGGATTGGCAGGTGATCAATGCATCGATCGACGTGGGCATCCGCGAATCGATACGCGAATTTACCAGCATGCACGAAGGCTTCCGGCGCCGCATCGCGGCCGGCCTGTCGCACGACATGCGCAACCCGCTGGCCGTGATCAGCACCAGCGCCCAGTTGCTGCTGCGGCCAGCGGACCCGGAACGGGTGGTCTTGCTGGCGCACAAGATTGCCGAGCACAGCAAACGGCTCGACAGCATGATCGAAGAATTGCTCGATAGCCTCAGCTATCACCGGGGCCAGCAGCTGCCGCTGGCGCTGAGCCAGTTCGACGTGCTGCCCCTGGTGCACGCCGTGGCCGGCCAGGTCAACCTGCAGCGGCCCGGCAAATGCCAGGTCAGCGGGCAATCCGTCACCGGCTGGTGGTGCGAGAACTCGCTGCGGCGCGCGCTGGAAAACCTGCTCAGCAATGCCCTCAAGTACGGCGACGACGCGCCCGTCAATGTGCACGTGGAAGCCGTGCACGAACGCCTGATCCTCACCGTCCACAACGGCGGCCACGCCATCGCGCCGGCCCAGGCGGAACGCATCTTCGACTACCTGCGCCGCGAGAACGACAATGCAGCACCGGGCTGGGGCATCGGCCTGCCCTTCGTGCAAAACGTGGCCGAAAGCCACGGCGGCAGCATCGCCGTCGACAGCGCGCCGGAAACGGGCACCAGCTTCATCTTCGACGTGCCCGTCGATTGCCGCCCCTTCGTCCCGCCCGCCGGCGCCCCCAACAGTGATACCTGACGCACCAAAGCGGTGCGAAGGTGCCACAAAAGTGGTCATCTTTACACCTGTTCGCGCCCGCCCTGTTGGCACGTTTCCTGCTGAGCTATACACAAACACGGCTCAAGGGAAATCACAACATGGCAAATTTTTTCAATGAAATGACTGCGGATGAGGTGGGGACGGACAGCAAGGTACGTGAACACTATCGTGAATTCGACAACTGGCTGGCACAGCAATCGCCCGAGACCATCGCCCGCAAGCGGGCCGAAGCCGACCTGACCTTCCGCCGCGTGGGCATCACGTTCGCCGTGTATGGCGACGATGCCGGCACGGAACGCCTGATTCCGTTCGACACCATCCCCCGCATCATCCCCGCCGCCGAATGGGCGCAGATGCAGACGGGCCTGGTGCAACGCGTGCGAGCCTTGAACATGTTCATTCATGATATTTATCATGAGCAAAACATCATCAAGGCGGGCATCATTCCCGCCGAGCAAATCTACAAGAATGCCCAGTACCGCCCGGAAATGCAGGGCATCGCCGTCGCCTCCGACATTTATGCGCACATCGCCGGCGTCGACATCGTGCGCGCCGGCCAGGGCGAATTTTATGTACTGGAAGACAATCTGCGGGTCCCGTCCGGCGTGTCCTACATGCTGGAAGACCGCAAGATGATGATGCGGCTGTTCCCGGAATTGTTCGCCCGCAACCGCATCGCCCCCGTCGACCATTACCCGGACATGCTGCTCGACAACCTGCGCTCCGTCGCACCGATGGGCGTCGATGACCCCACGGTCGTCGTCATGACGCCGGGCATGTACAACTCCGCCTATTTCGAGCACGCGTTCCTGGCCCAGCAAATGGGCGTGGAACTGGTCGAGGGCAAGGATCTGTTTGTCAACGACAACTCTGTTTACATGCGCACCACGCGCGGGCCGAAGAGAGTCGACGTGATTTATCGCAGGGTCGACGACGATTTCCTCGACCCGCTGGCCTTCCGCTCCGATTCCTCGCTGGGCGTGCCGGGCCTGCTGTCCGTGTACCGCGCCGGCAGGGTGACCCTGGCGAACGCCATCGGCACGGGCGTGGCCGACGACAAGTCGATCTACCCTTTCGTGCCCGACATGATCAAATTCTACCTGTCGCAGGAGCCGATATTGAACAACGTGCCAACCTACCAGTGCCGCAAGAGCGCCGACCTGTCCTACGTGCTGGCGAACCTGGCGAAACTCGTCGTCAAGGAAGTGCATGGCGCGGGCGGCTACGGCATGCTGGTGGGGCTGGCGTCGAGCGCCGCGCAGATCGAGGATTTCCGCCAGCGCCTGCTGGCCAATCCGGGCGGCTACATCGCCCAGCCGACACTCGCCCTGTCCGCCTGTCCCACGTATGTGGATGCCGGCATCGCGCCGCGCCACATCGATTTGCGTCCGTTCGTGCTGTCTGGCAAGACGATTTCCATGGTACCGGGTGGCCTGACCCGCGTGGCGCTGGGCGAAGGCTCGCTGGTGGTCAACTCCTCGCAAGGGGGCGGCACCAAGGATACCTGGGTACTGGAAGAGACATCCGCTTTTGCAGGAGAAAAAACATGCTGAGCCGCACTGCCGATCATTTATTCTGGATGGCCCGCTACACGGAGCGGGCGGAAAACACGGCGCGCATGCTCGACGTCAACATGCAAACGTCCATGCTGCCGCAGTCCGAGCACGATGCGGAACAGGGCTGGCGCGCCACCCTGGGTATTTCCGAGCTGCAAAGCGCGTACGACCACAAATATGGCCGCTTCCACACGCGCGACGTGCTCGACTTCATGGTGCGCGACCCGAACAACCCGTCCTCGATCCTCGCCTGCCTGACGGGCGCGCGTGAAAACGCCCGCGCCGTGCGGGGGACGTTGACGACGGAAGTGTGGGAAATCCAGAACGCCACCTGGCTCGACATGCAGAAACGTTTGAAAAGTAATCTGCTGGAAACGGACCCCAGCGCCTTCTTCGAATGGGTCAAGTACCGCTCGCACCTGTCGCGCGGCGTGACTTTGGGCACCATGCTCAAGGACGAAGCGATCCACTTCATCCGCCTCGGCACTTTTCTTGAACGAGCCGACAACACGGCGCGCATCCTCGACGTGAAGTTCCACGGCGCGCGCGACACGTCGAAAGACATCACCCAGCGCGACTTTTACTACTGGGCGGCCCTGCTGCGCTCGGTGTCCGGCTTCGAAATCTACCGCAAGGTGTACCGCGACGTGATTACCCCGGAACGGGTGGCGCAATTGCTGATGCTGCGCGGCGACATGCCGCGTTCCCTGCTGGCCTGCATGGATGACGTGGTGGAAAATTTGAAACATATCCGCAACGATGTGTCGGCCGATACGGAGCGTTTTGCCGGGAAATTGCATGCGGAGCTGAAATTCGGCCATATCGACGACATCATGAAGGCCGGTTTGCACCATACCCTGACGGAGTTTCTGGAAAACATCTATGAGCTGGGCAACCGCGTCAGCCGCGACTTCCTCGTTCCCCTGGCGGCCTGATGCAGCTCACCATCCGCCACGAAACCCATTACGCCTATAGCGCGCCGCTGGCCTACACGATACAGCAGCTGCACCTGACGCCGCGTATCGAGCCGCAGCAGCGGGCACTCTCCTGGCAAATCACCACGCCGGGGCGCTGCCATGCCTACACGGATGCCTACGGCAATCTGTCGCACATGCTGACGATCAATGGCAGCCATCAGTCGCTGAGCCTGGTGGCGCACGGCGTGGTGGACACCATCTATCCGCACAAGGGACGGCTGAACCTGATCGATACCCTGTCGCCACTGTTGTTTACCATGCCGACGGCCCTGACGCAGGCGAACCCCGCCATTGTGGACCTGGCGGCCGCCAGCCTGCCGGATCGCCGCGTCACGGCCGGCACGGGCCATCTGCTGCGCCTGGCCGAGCACATCGTCGGCAAGGTGGCGTATGAAAGCGGCGCCACCATGGTCACCACCACGGCCGGCGACGCCCTGGCGCTGGGGCGCGGCGTGTGCCAGGACCACGCGCACCTGTTTTTGGCCTGCTGCCACGCCTGGGGCATCCCGGCCCGCTATGTGTCCGGCTACATCGATCCAGGCACGACGGGCCATGCGGCCAGCCATGCCTGGGTCGATGCTTGGACGGAAGACCCGGATTTCGCGGGCTGGGTCAGCATCGACGTCACACATGCACGGCTGATGACGGATGCATATTGCCGCCTGGCCATCGGGCGCGACTACGATTCGGCCGCCCCCGTGCGCGGCGTGCGCCAGGGTGGCGGCACGGAAACGTTAAGAGTCGATGTGCAGATCGTGCCCGTGTAGTGGCAAGAATGAGGCTGGCCGGGCCTTGCCAGCAGGTGGCCCGGCCCGGCTGGTGTAGAATGCTCCCCCTTTTGACTTGATTTACGACGATGACTTATTGCATAGGCATGCGCCTCAACGAAGGCCTGGTCTTCCTGTCCGACTCCCGCACCAATGCCGGCGTGGACCAGGTGGGCACCTTCCGCAAGATGAGCGTGTTCGAGAACCCGGGCGACCGCATGCTGGTCCTGATGACGGCCGGCAACTTGTCGATCTCGCAAGCGATCCGCCAGATCGTCTCGGAACACGTGGATGCGGATGGACGCAGCATCTGGAACGTGGCCAGCATGTACGACGCGGCGCGCATCGTGGGTGACGCCGTGCGCACCGTGCACCTGCGCGAAGCGAAGGCCCTGGCCGACTGCGGCATCGATTTCAATGTCAGCATTATCCTGGGCGGCCAGATAGGCGCCGAGCGCTGCCGATTGTTCCAGGTGTATTCGGCCGGCAATTTCATCGAATCGCACGATGAAAACACGTACTTCCAGATCGGCGAAGCGAAGTATGGCAAGCCCATCATCGACAGGGTCATCAACCCGCATACGCGCCTCGATGAAGCGGCCAAGTGCGCGCTGATCTCCATGGATTCCACCTTGCGCTCGAACATTTCCGTCGGCTTGCCGCTCGATCTGCTCGTCTACGAGACGGGCAGCCTGGCCGTCACGCGCTTCGTCACCATCGATGAAAAGAACCAGTATTTCCGCATGATCCGCGACACCTGGGGCGAACAATTGAAACATGTGTTTGAAGGCATCGTCGATCCCGTGTGGAATGCGGCGCCGGAAACCACGACGAACGTGTTGTCGTCGGCCAACATGCACAGCAAGCCCGTGCGCGTGGCCATCCCCGAGCACGTGAGCCGGGGCGGCCTGACCGTGGCGCCCCTGCAATCCTTGGCGCAGCAGTTCAGCGACGACAAGCAGCATTGACCGGTGACGCCACCGCTGCGCAAGGCGCTGGACAAATCGCCTTGCGCGTGCTTTTATGGCAATATGAGTTGACATTCAATCCAGATTGACCTGAAAGGCAGGTGGCGCATGGACTTGATCACTTCCGCCGTCGTGGCGGCCATCGAACATGGCGCGCCCGGCCACGCACCTGAAGCCGTCGCCAGCCACTATGAACGGCTCAAGCTGGCCATCGCCAAGTTCGACAGCGCCGCCGCCATCCTGGCCGCCATCGCCGCGCTGGAGGCCGAGCCTGGCAATACTCAGCTGCAACTGGCCCTGTCGGCCGCCCTGTCCACGGTAAACGTGCCGGACGACATGGAAACCCTGTTTGCCGCGCAAGGCTTGCTCGATGCGCTGCAGCGCCCGCCTTCACCGCTGCCTGAAGTGGCAACGGCGCCCGCCCCGGCCGACAAGAGCGCCGTCGTGTCGAACTATGCGGTGGTCAAAGTGTATTTCGCCACGGACCGCCAGCGCGACGTGGGCAAGCCGCCGGCGCAGCGCTTCAGCGGCGAACGCAACATCATGGGAGGCAATGGGCCGCTCAGCTATGGCAGCTGCGACATCAGCATCCCCCGCGACCACCGCATGGGCCAGCTGGAATCGCCATCGCTGTGGCGCCTGGAATTTCGCGACGACCCGGCCAAGCACGTGGTGCTGCTGTCGGCCGAGGTGCAGGACCGCGACAACTTCTTTGCAGCACTCAAAACGCAGATCCGCGCCTCGGCCGGCAAGAGCGCGTTTGTCTTTGTGCACGGCTACAACGTGAGCTTCGAGGATGCGGCGCGGCGCACGGGACAGATGGCCTACGACCTCGGTTTCGATGGCGCGCCCGTGTTCTACAGCTGGCCGTCGCATGGCGACCTGGCCGGCTACACCATCGATGAAAACAATATCGAATGGAGCACGCCCCACATCACGGCCTTTCTGGCCGACTTTCTCGCCAGCACGGAAGCGGCGCAAGTGTATCTGGTGGGCCACAGCATGGGCAGCCGCGGGCTGGCGCGGGCCGTGGCCGACTTGCTGGCCGCGCAGCCGCAGCTGGCGCAAAAGATCACGGAGCTCATCCTCTCCGCGCCCGATATCGACGCCGCCATCTTCAAGCACGAGATCGCGCCGAAACTGGCCCACGCGCGCAACCCCGTCACTTTGTATGCCTCGTCGCAAGACCTGGCGCTGGCCGCCTCGAAAGCCGTGCACGGCTACCCGCGCGCGGGCGACAGCGGCGCCGGCATGCTGATCGTGGCGGGCGTGGAAACCATCGACGCCACCGGGGTCGACACCAGCTTCATGAAGCACTCGTACTTTGCGGAAAAGCGCTCGGCCCTGTCCGACATGTTTTATCTGATACGTAACCAGGCGCGCGCCGACCAGCGCTTTCTCGACCCCATCGATACGGCCGCCGGCCGCTATTGGACGTTCAAACCATGACAGCGTTTCATCCGGTGCGGCACGCATGCTAAGATACGGCCCATAGGGTGGCAACGGGCACGGCGATGACGCCGCCAGCCGATCCCCCGCAAGCAGGCTTATCATGTTGACATCATCTTCTACACCGCACGCCGAATCGCTGATCCGCAACACCAACGCCCGCGTCACCAAGACGCGCGTGAAGGTGCTCGACTTTTTAATGGCGCAAAGCCGTTCGCTGACGCACCATGAAATCCAGCAAGCGTTGTCGCAGGACAGCGATATCGATTCCGTCACCCTGTACCGGGTGCTGGAATGGCTGACGGAAAATGAACTCGTGCACCGCATCGCCGGCACCGACCAGGTGTGGCGCTTCAGCGCGGGCGCCGGCCACCAGGCGCACGAACACGCGCATTTCCAGTGCACCAAGTGCGCCAACGTCACCTGCTTCAATGAAGTCAAGCTGCCGCCGCCCGTGCTCTTGCCGGAAGGTTTCAGCGGCGGCGAAGTCGATTATTTGATCAAGGGCCTGTGCCCGCGCTGCAAGTAATTTTCAAAAAGACATCACCTGAAGGTATCACTTGAGAAGCAAGGCCAGGTGATGCTCGTCGTAAAACAAGTCGCCCACGCGCATCGAGCGCGGTTCCGTGCCATACGCGATAAAACCCAAGGATTCATACAGGCCCAAGGCGGCATTGTTTTCCGCATTCACGCTCAAATGCACTTGCATGATGGCGGGGTCCGTCTCGGCCTGTTCGATGCAGGCGTTGACGAGACGCCGCGCCACGCCTTTCCCCCGCTGAGGCGCATCGACGAAGACGCCCCACAGCAAGGCCTTGTGCCACAGCTGGCGCAACGGCTCGCGCCGCAAGCCGGCAAAGCCGACCAGGCGCGCGCCATCGAAGGCGCCAAAGCCCCGTTGCAGGGCGCCGGCGATGCGCTGCGCGTGTTCTTCCGGCGTGCGCGCCAGTTCATCCTCGCGCGACGAGGAAAACGCGCTGGGCGAGTCAAGGATGGCGCGCAGGCGCAGCGCGCAAAAGGCGGCGGTGTCGGCTGGCGTCAACAGGCGGATGACGATATCGGGTGCGGGCATGGGAGGACTCGGGAGTTTTTTCCCATTATACCCACGCCCCTTCTCCATGCACGCACGCGGATGGCGAGAATGGGCAAGCCCGCATCCACGCTCACGCCAACACAGCAGTCGCGCAGCGGTCCAGGCCCCGGATCAGCATCTCCTGCGGCAAGTCGCGGCCGATGAAGATCATCTTGCTGGCGCGCGGCTCATCGTCGCGCCACGGCGCGCCCAGTTCCGAGCCCATCAGCATGTGCACGCCCTGGAAGACGGCGCGGCATGGCAAGTCGGCCACGTACAAAATGCCCTTGTAGCGCATCAGCTGGCTGCCGAACAGCTGCACCACGGCATCAAGAAAGTTTTCCACCTGCAGCAAATCGAGGGGCCGGGACTGGTGGTAGACGAACGATTGCACGCCGTCGCCATGGCGGTGGCCCAGTTCCCCCAGGAAATCCGGCTCCAGTTCGACGATGGCGTTCACATTGAAACCGCGAATGTTCAGGATGTCGCGCAGCGGCACATTGCCGAAGCGCACTTTCTGTATGCCGGCGCGGCCATTGATGGCGACCAGCCGCTGGCGCAGCGCGGCCAGCGCGTCCTTGCCGACCAGGTCCGTCTTCGACAGCAGGATGCGGTCGGCAAAGCCCACCTGCTCCTGCGCTTCCCGGTGCGCCGTCAATTGCTGCTGCGCATGGCGCGCATCGACCACGGTTAATATCGCGTCGAGCAGGTAGCACTCGCTGACGGACGGTTCCGCAAAAAAGGTTTGCGCCACGGGCCCCGGCGCGGCCAGGCCCGTCGTTTCGATGATCACGTGGTCAAACGCGATCGTCCCCGCCGCGCGTTTCGCGTGCAGCTCGCCCAGGATGCGGATCAAGTCGACGCGCACGCTGCAGCAGATGCAGCCATTGTTCATTTCCACGATCTGCTCGTCGCTGTCCTGCACCAGCAAGCCATGATCGATGCTTTCGGCGGCGAATTCATTTTCGATCACGGCGATGCGCACGCCGTGGTCGCCCTGCAATATGCGCTTGAGCAAGGTGGTTTTCCCGCTGCCGAGAAAACCCGTGATGATGGTGACGGGGATCAGTTCTGTCATGGCGTATTCCTGTTCAAGGTTAGTCTTCGAGTTCTTCCATGCGCTGCCATTCGGGAAACGGGTCGGGCAGCTGGCGCCAGGCGGCCATGCCCTGGCGCGTTTCCGTGTAGTTGAGTTGACATTTTTTCAAGTCCGCCTCGATGGCGGCCTGGTTCATGTCCTGGCCGATGAAGACGAGTTCCTGGTAGCGGTCGCCATACGTTTCGCTCCAGCCCGCCTTGACTTCCGCCAGCGAGGCGGCATCCGTGGGCCAGCGGTCCTTCGGCACGGACGCCCACCACAGACCCACGGGTTCGATATTCATCAGCTTGCCAGCGCCGGACAGGCTGGCTACCCATTCGGGGCGGCTGGCCAGCCAAAAGTATCCCTTGCTGCGCACCACGCCGGGAATCGGCTGCGAAATATAGTCATGCAGGCGCTGCGCGTGGAACGGTTCCCTGGCCCGGTAGACGAAGCTGCTGATGCCATACGTTTCCGTCTCCGGTGTATGGATGCCGGCCAGCTCCTGGGCCCAGCCCGGCATGGCGGCCGCCTGCTCCAGGTCGAACATATTCGTCCCTAAAATGGCATCGAGCGGTACGACGGACTGGTTGGTTTCGATGATGCGCGCGCCGGGATTCAAGGCTTTTAAAATGGCCAGCACGCGCAGGCGCTCATCGGCCCCCACCATGTCGACCTTGTTGAGGACGATGACATTGGCAAATTCGATCTGTTCCGTCAGCAAATTGGCCAGTTGGCGCTCGTCGCCCTCGCCCGCCGTTTCGCCCCGCTGCTCCAGGCTGTCTTCGCTATGAAAGTCCGCCAGCAGGTTGGCGCAGTCGACGACGGTGACCATGCAGTCGATGCGCGCCACGTTATTCAGGCTGTCGCCGTGCTCGTCCTCGAAGTCGAAGGTGGCGGCCACGGGCATCGGCTCGCCCACGCCCGTCGATTCGATCAATAAGTAATCGAAGCGGTCCTCCGCCGCCAGGCGCCGCACTTCCAGCAGCAAATCGTCGCGCAAGGTGCAGCAGATGCAGCCGTTCGACATTTCCACGAGTTTTTCTTCCGTGCGCGACAGGGCCGCGCCAGCTGCCTCGGCGCTGTCCTTGACGAGCGAGGCGTCGATATTGACTTCGCTCATGTCGTTGACGATGACGGCCACGCGCTTGCCTTCGCGGTTGCGCAGTATGTGGTTGAGCAAGGTGGTCTTGCCGGCGCCGAGAAAGCCGGACAGGACGGTGACGGGGAGTTTGCGTTGGGGCATGGGGATTCCTTGGACTGGCTGAGTTGCTGAGTTAGCGATGGTGGCATTACTGCAAGCGAATTGCGTTTTCGAATTATAATGCAACTGACTTGCATTTGTGTGGCGATCTTTGCCTGCCACCGTGAAAAAGAGGAATCCATGCGCTACCAGCAGGATCAGGATCCCGGCCCTCGACGTGCTAGAGTGCGAGCTCGTCGGTGATGCCATTGAAGTAAGCGCATGGCGGCTGAACTGTTGTCGACAGCCCCTGGATGATGCGATGAAGACTGGTTCTGCCCCTCGTGCAGACAGACAGCCGTGCTTCTCAGCCGCGCGGCCGCGCGAGCATCACATCGGCTGGCTGCGATTTTATTAGCCCTTAGCAAGCCGCTCTTAAATATTTTATTCTCGCCTGGCCCAATGAAAAAAATACTGATAATAAGCCTGCTCGCTCTCGCCTCCATATATGCTTTTAAGCAAATGATTTACAACCCGCATATATGGAAACAAACCATCAACAGCCCTGAGCATAAATTGAAAATTGGAAGTTTTATTTTCAACAAAAGAACAGGGGTTAATGGTGGAAGCCAAAGCATTCAAACGGATTATTACATTTTCAAAGTAATAGAGATCAATGGCGATCATGTCCGGCTTTCTGTTATCAGGCAATTGTCGGAAAATAACACAATTTCACAATCCGACTTCTCGACCACAAAAGAGAATTTTGAGTATTTAAAAAAACATATCAATGAAATTACAATTACAGGAATATTGACAAAAAACTTATTCGCGGGAGATTATGAGCTATATACCGTGAATGATTATTTACTAAAGAAGTATCCTGCATTGAAAAAATCAAGGTATTACTTCGAAGACATCCCTGAAGACATGAAAAATTTGCCGTTACCGACAGATAATAACAAACTACAGGATTATTTTAGTGGAATCTATTCCAAAAAAGAAATTATTGAAAATGGCAAGCTTGTTCTCTGGGTTTTAAATAATAGCAACAATCCTGAATTAGCCAGAAACTCATCAGAAAATATAGATTTGATACAAAATTAGATTGTTGGCGCGCCTAATCAATTGTGCTTGCATGGCGCGTGAAGATACTCCATCTTGCCACAGTTCAATTTTCACAATCACCAAGGAATCGATGTTCTTACGTAACTCCACAAGGCTGCTTGCCTTACTTGTTTTGATGATGGGCAGTGCCATTGCGGCAGACATAAAAAAGCCGATCCAGCACTATCTTTACTTTAATCACCGTGAACTGAACGGGGAAAACATCACCTCGGATAAAGCGTTAAGCGATCCCCGCTTCAGCGGCGCGCAAATCGTGTACACATGGCGCAGCCTGGAGCCGGAACAGGACCGTTACGATTTTGCGGCGATCCGCCACGACATCGCCTATCTCGATTCAATCGGGAAAAAACTGTGGATACAACTGCAGGAAAAATCCTTCACGCCGCGCCATAATGTGCCGGCCTATTTACTCAGTGATCCTCGCTACCAGGGCGGCATCATCAAGCAAAGCATGCTTTCCGCACCAGAACGCGACCCGCATAAAGCGGTGACGGATGATGAATACGGCTGGTCGCCGAAAATGTGGGAAGTACCGGTACGCGAGCGTTATCAACGCTTGATCCAGGCGCTGGGCAAGGAATTTGACGGGAAAATCGAGGGCATCAATTTCAGCGAAAGCTCGATCGACATTGGCGTGGAGGACAGCAAGGGAAATACAACGTTCCCCGATGATTTCAAGCCGCAACACTATGTCGATGCCATCAAGGAAAACATGCAGGTACTGGCCGCTGCTTTTCCCCACACCACTACCATGGTGTATTTAAACTTTCTGCCCGGTGAATGGCTGCCGTGGAACGACAAGGGCTATATGCGCAGCGTGTTTGCGCAAGCGCAAACGCTGCAGATGGGCGTGGGCGGTCCCGACCTGATGCCGTATCGGAAAAGCCATATGGGCCAGAGTTACGGTTTTATCAAAGACTACCCTGCGAATTTGGTCAAGGGCATGGCCGTACAGGACGGCAACCTGCGCCAGATCAATCCCCGTACCAAGAAAAAAAATTCAGTGGAAGATTTGCTCGATTTTGCCCGCAATTACCTGGGCCTGGACTATATTTTCTGGGTAGAAGACGAGCCTTACTTCAGCAATGAAGTGCTGAAAAAACTGCCGGCGCATTGACAGGCAGTCGCGCCATCGCGCGGCAGCGTGCATCCATGCGCCCTGCACGGCTGTCATCGCCGCGTCATATGGCGGCGTTACAGTCGCGTCCTTTGAATCTTTCCGAGGGCGGTAATGAAAACAAATTGGGTCATGCTGGCGGCGCTGGCAAGTGCGGGTCTCGTCGGTTGCAACGGCAGTTCAAACACGGCGCAAGTCATTCCCGAAGGCACGACGGTCACGGTGGCCTTGCTGGAAACCACCGATATCCACTCGAACGTGCTGAGCTATAACTATTACGCGCTGGCGGAAGACACCAGCCTGGGCCTGGAGCGCACCTCCA
The DNA here is from genome assembly GCF_900095235.1 of Janthinobacterium sp. UMAB-60. Classification (NCBI taxonomy): domain Bacteria; kingdom Pseudomonadati; phylum Pseudomonadota; class Betaproteobacteria; order Burkholderiales; family Oxalobacteraceae; genus Janthinobacterium; species Janthinobacterium sp. UMAB-60. The sequence continues at coordinate 314,519 of NZ_LT607486.1, read as the reverse complement.
CCCTGATCCAGGCGGCGCGCACGGAAAACCCGAACAATGTGTTGCTCGACGATGGCGACGTCATCCAGGGCACCCTGCTCGCCGATTTACAAGCCGTGGCCGCGCCCGTGCCCTGCTCCGGCACGCTGGCCGTGCACAAGGCCATGAACGCGCTGAAATACGATGCGGGCGGCATGGGCAACCATGAATTCAACTATGGCTTGCCTTACCTGAGCCAGATCACCAACACGGATTTCGGCATTCCCGGCGTGGCCAAGCCGACGGGTACGTGCGGCGCGCCCGCCTTCCCTTCCGTGCTGAGCAATGTCGTCGGCGTGTCCAGCGGCAAGCCCATCTTCCAGCCCTACACCGTGCTGCCCCGCGATTTCGCCGCCACGGCGCCCGATGGCAGCAAGCTGACGGTAAAAATCAATGTGGGCGTGCTGAGCTTTGTGCCGCCGCAAATCCTCGAATGGGATCAAAAAGTGCTCGCTGGCAAGGTCAGCGTGACGGGCGTGCAGGAAGCGGCCAAGCAATATGTGCCGGAATTGCGCAACAAGGGCGCCGACCTCGTCGTGGCCCTGTCGCATGGCGGCCTGGACGCGAGCACCTACAGCCCGAAGATGGAAAACGGCAGCTATCACCTGACCAGCACGGGCATCGATGCCCTGATGATCGGCCATTCGCACTTGATCTTCCCGAAAGGCAAGGAAGAAGGCGCGGCCGCGCTGGACGCCTCGTTTGCCGCCTTCCCCGCCAGTGCGAAGATCGACGCCGTCAACGGCTTCGTGAACGGCGTGCCGACCGTCATGGCGCAAAGCTGGGGCCGCCGCTTGGGCATCATCAAGCTGACGATGGTCTATCAGGGCGGTAAATGGGTGGTGCAGCCGGCCAAGACCACGGTGGAATCGCGTGGCTTCAAGTACACGGATGGCAAGACCCTCGTGAAAGCCGACCCGGCCATCGCACCGCTGGTGGCCACCGAGCACGCGGCCACCATCGCCTACGCCAGGCAGCCGCTGGGCATCAGCACGGATTTCGAAATGTCGGCGTACTTTGCGCTGGTGGGCGACGTCAGCGCCATCCAGCTGGTCAACCAAGCGCAGCTCGACTACGTGAAGAATTTCATCGCCACCAGCACGGATGCCACCTTGTCCAGCTACAAGAACATCCCCGTCATCTCGTGCAGCGCGCCATTCAAGGCGGGCCGCAACGGGCCGTCCGATTTCACGGACGTGGCGTCCGGCGCCTCGCCAACCGCACCGATCGGCTTGCAAGTGCGCAATCCGGGCGACTTGTATTTATATAGCAACAACAACCTGCAAGCCGTGAAAATCAAGGGCGCGGACTTGAAGGCGTGGCTGGAAACGTCGGCCAAGCAATTCAACCAGATCAACCCGGCCAGTACTGCCGAGCAAGACCTGGTGCCGTCGTATGGCACGATTTATAACTACGACGTGTTCTATGCGGAAAACAATGCGCTCACGTACCAGATCGACGTGACGAAAAAGCCGGGCAGCCGCATCGTCAACCTCACGTACAAGGGCGCGGCGGTCGCCGATGGCGATGATTTCATCGTCGCCACCAACGACTACCGCGCCGGTGGCGGCGGCGCCGTGCCGGGCATCGATGGCAGCAAGACCATCATCAAGTCGCCCGATGCGAACCAGGCCGTGGTCAGCAACTACCTGGCGTCGCTGAGCACCAAGGGCGGCAAGGTGACCCTGGCGGCGAATGGCAGCGCGCGCAGCTGGAGCTTCGTCAAGACGGCCACGGCCGGTCCCGTGATCCTGCGCTCGGCACCCGGTCACCTGGCGCTGGCGCAAGGCAGCGGCATCGCCAACGTGGCGGCTGAAGGCGGGCTCGACGCCAGCGGTTTCGCCAAGTACCGCATCGACCTGAGCAAATAAGGTCCATGGGCCGGCACAAACGATGTGCCGGCCTGTTTTGATGAAAGGTGATCCAGATGAAACACGCACTCTCCCTCCCCGCCGTCGTGCTGGCCGCCGTCCTGGCCGCCTGCCAGGCATCGCCGCCGCCTACGCCGGCCGAAATCGAAGCGGTCGCCATGCACGCGCGCCAGGCGGGCGACCAGCAGGCCGAGCGCAAGGTACGCAGCTGGGCCGGCAAGGACATGCCCGTCGCCGAGCGCGAACTGGCGCTGATTTACCAGGCCCGGCCGGAACGCCGCGCCGAGGCGCTGAGTCTGTTCGAACAGGCGGCCCGCGCCGGCGATACGGAAGCGGCCTTCGAACTGGGCCAGATGCGGCGCGCGGCCACGCCGGCCCAAGCCTGGCTGTGGTACCGGCAAGCGGCGCTGCAAGGGCATGCCAAGGCGGCATTGATGCTGGGCCTGCTGGCAGCCAACGGCGAAGGCGTGCCGCAAGACCCCGTCATAGCGGCGCGCTGGCTGGACAAGTCGAGCGAACTGGGCAATCCACATGCCATGTTCCTGCTGTACAACGCCTACCGTGAAGGCCGCGGCGTGCCGCGCGACCCGGTCAAGGGCCATGCACTGCTGGAAGAAGCGGCCCACCATGAGTACCCGCCCGCCCTCCAGGAACTGGCCATGACGGTGCAGGCCGACGACGCCCTGCGCGCGGGCCACCTGATGAAGGAAGCGACGGAGCACCGGCATAATAACTGGAACAAGTTTTAAGCCAAGTCGCCAGCGCGCCAGAAAATCACGTTGCGCTTTGCGCTCGGTCAATCGTGTTGGACTAGACATTGCCGAGAGGCTATGATGGACCCGCTGCATCCCCGGACGCGGCGGGGCTGTCGCCAGCCTCGAAATCGCACACTGAATTTGCTTTTTAGAAATTTGTTACTCTGGACCAGCCTCAGTGAGCGTGTCGCAATGCTCAGCCCAGCCAGTGTTTGGGTAGGCCCTGGCTCGTCCGTCGACCTCCCTATAAAGAAAGAGTCCAATGAAAAAGCTGACCACCGCCTTTGGCGCGCCTGTCGTCGACAACCAGAACATCCAGACGGCCGGCCCCCGCGGCCCTGCCCTGCTGCAAGATGTATGGTTCCTGGAAAAGCTGGCCCACTTCGACCGCGAAGTCATCCCCGAGCGCCGCATGCATGCCAAGGGTTCCGGCGCGCACGGCACGTTTACCGTCACGCACGACATCACGCGCTACACGCGGGCGAAAATCTTTGGCGCAGTGGGCAAGCAAACACCGATGTTCGCGCGCTTTTCCACGGTGGCCGGCGAACGGGGCGCGGCGGACGCGGAACGCGATATCCGCGGCTTCGCCCTGAAGTTCTACACGGAAGAAGGCAACTGGGACCTGGTCGGCAACAATACGCCCGTGTTCTTCATGCGCGACCCGCTGAAATTCCCCGATCTGAACCACGCCATCAAGCGCGACCCGCGCACGGGCTTGCGCAGCGCCAACAGCAACTGGGACTTCTGGACCTCGCTGCCGGAAGCGCTGCACCAGGTGACGGTGGTGATGAGCGACCGGGGCTTGCCGCGCAGCTTCCGCCACATGCACGGCTTCGGCAGCCATACCTTCAGCTTCCTGAATGCGCAAAACGAGCGTTTCTGGGTCAAGTTCACCTTTAAAACCCAGCAAGGGATTGAAAACCTGACGGACGCCGAAGCCGAGGCGCTGGTGGGCAAGGACCGCGAAAGCTCGCACCGCGACCTGTACGACAGCATCGAAAACAAGGATTTCCCCCGCTGGACGCTGTACGTGCAGATCATGCCGGAAAAAGAGGCAGGCACGTATCACCTGAACCCGTTCGACCTGTCGAAAGTGTGGCCGCACGGCGACTATCCGCTGATCGAGGTGGGCGTGCTGGAACTGAACCGCAATGCCGACAACCACTTTGCCGAAGTGGAACAGGCGGCCTTCAACCCGGCCAACGTGGTGCCCGGCATCAGTTTTTCGCCGGACAAGATGCTGCAAGGCCGCTTGTTTTCGTATGGCGACGCGCAGCGCTACCGCCTCGGCGTCAACCACAGCCATATCCCCGTCAACGCGCCGAAGTGCCCGTTCCACAGCTATCACCGCGACGGCCAGATGCGCGTCGACGGCAACCAGGGCGGGACCCTGGGCTATGAACCGAACAGCGAGCAGGAATGGGCCGAGCAGCCCGATTTCCGCGAACCTCCACTGAGCATCGAGGGCGCGGCCGACCACTGGAACCACAGGGTCGACGAGGATTACTATTCGCAGCCGCGCGCCCTGTTCCTCCTGATGACTGAGGCACAGCAGCAAGCCTTGTTCGACAATACGGCGCGCGCCATCTCGGGTGCCTCGGAGCAAGTCAAGCAACGCCACATCGGCAACTGCACCCTGTGCGACCCCGCGTATGGCGCGGGCGTGGCCGAAGCGATAGCCCGCCTGAGCAAATAGCGTAAGTGCAAGCCTGGCAAGGAAGGCCCGCATGCGGGCTTTTCTTGCCTTTCATATACACCACCACGCCCTACCAGCGCTGGATATCGATCTGGCCCGTGATGCTCGTTTCCACCGGATAGCCATCGACCTGCGACGGCACGCGCCGCTTGACGGACGCATCGCGCAAATACACGACGAGGGCTTCGCCGCCGATGGCGGTCTGCCCCAGGCTGACGCCTTCGACGCCATCGATCGCCATCAGGGCCCGCTCGTTGCGCCGCTTTGCCGCTTCCAGCCGGCCGGGCGGCGGCGCGGCATGCGCGAAGCCCGCCACCGCGTGGCCACTGGCCTCGTCCGGCACATACGGCATGGCCGCATCCTCGAAGACGGCATAAGGCGCTGTTACAAATTTACTGTTTGACATGACACATCCTCCTGATGCTGCCCATGGCACGCGTGGAACAAGGAGGCACGGCAGCGCCTCTTGCCCGCCAGGCCATGCATGGCAGCCACACCTGACCCTATCATCATCGTGCAAAAAGTGGCGCAGTGCAAGCAAGCATCACGCCGCCGCGCCGTTTTCTGTGACCGTGCTCAAGTGTACAAATTGATGTCGAGCGCCACCACCACCCTGCGCATCTGGTTGGCAAACGTGATATTGCCGCCGCCGGCAAACAGCAGGCCGACGGGATTGCGCTGCTGGTTCCAGGTCCAGATGGACGAGCCGGAATCGCCGCCCGCGCTGAATGCTCCACTGACGCCCGTGATGGCGATCTGGTCCTGGAACAGCGCGATCCTGCCGCCGCCGTAATTGACGTTGATGGTGGCGCCCAGGCCCGTGATGCGGCCCTGCGTCAATTGCGTCGTGCGCCCGGATTTGCCGACCAGCATGCCCAGCGCGGGCGCCACCAGCGCATTGCTGATGCGGAAGTACGCTGGCACGCCGCCGCTCAGGTAGACCAGTTCGGGACGCACGCGGTCTGGCCAGGCCCAGCCGGTGGCGCAATCGACGAAGTTGACGCCGCCGCCGAAATTGATGGGCACGAAGCGCTCGAGCACGGCCACCTGGTCTTGCGGACAGCGCCCGCCATCGATGGGGCCAGGCTGCACGATGCAGTCGTTGAACACGCCGCCGTTGGAATTGGCCAGCACATGATTATTGCTAAGAATCATCAAACGGCTGTTGCGCGGCGCGCTGCGCCCCACGGCCAGGCAGCCGATGGTGCCGGCCGTGATGCGGAAATGCCCGACCGACACGCCGCCCGGCGCCGGACGCAAGCGGAAACGGTGCGGTTGCGCGTCGATCACGCCCGTGACGACGATATTCACGGGCACCCGGTCGCTGGCCACGGCGCGCACGCCCATGGCCCCCACGATGGCGGCCTTGGCGCGATCGACGGACGTCGGTTCGGCCACGTACAGGGTCAGGGCCGGCAAGCCCGGTTCGCCGGACGAGCTGTCGCTGGCGCCCTCGCCCAGGCCGATGGACACGCCCTGGATATTGCCGCCGTCGCTGAAGGCATCGGCGGCGCGCACGCCGGCCGCCTGAGCCAGGCCCTGGCGCATGCCGTCTTCGATGCTGCGCTTGATTTCCAGCAATTCCATGCTGACGCCGCTCAAGGCGTCGGGCACGTCCGCGACGGACGCGCTCTCGATCATATTGTCGTCTGCGCCGGGGGCGGCGAATTGGCCGATGGCCTCTTCATCGTCCGCGCTTTGCCCCCTGCCGCTGCTGCCGGGCGGGGTGCTGAAACCGTTCTCATTGCCGATCATCATGTTCTCCTCGTGGGTCGCTCTGAATATCCAGTGTGGACGGGCCGCGCCGGCCGGTATTGATCTGGATTGAACTGTGCAGGCGTGTGGCTGCGCTGCGCCAAAGGGGCCAAAGGAGGGCAAAAATAGTTCCCTCGCCAAGGTTGAGCGAGATCAGGCGTGCGGGCAGAGGCGCCGCCGTATACTGGATCGACAGGCTGGAACCGGGCCTGCGCCACGGCAGCAACGCTAGCAACGGCAGCAACGGTATGAATGGGAAAACAATGACGAGCCCTGGTATGACACGCCACGACGACGCGCCTGCGGGCGAGCAAGCAGGCCAGCATGCCGGTTTTGTCCACGGCATGGCGGCTTGGGCGGAAAAACACCGCATCAGTCCCTGGCGCGGCAGTTTTGCCGAGTTTATCGAGCAAATCCTGCCCGGCCGCGCGGCCCTGCTGACGCGCAGCGCGCACCAGTACCTGTGGGACATGATGCGCTGGAACGGCCAGACCGATGACAGCGGGCGCTTCCGCTGCCGCCTGTTCGACGACGAGCTGTTCGGCATCGACGAGGCGATCGACCGGGTCGCCGCCTACTTCAAGGCGGCGGCCGCCGGCTCCGAGGTGGGCCGGCGCATGCTTCTGCTGCTGGGCCCGCCATCGGGCGGCAAGTCGACCCTGGTGATCCTGCTCAAGCGGGGGCTGGAAGAATACAGCCATAGCAGCGAAGGCGCCTTGTACGGCATCGCCGGCTGTCCCGTGCACGAATCGCCGCTGCACCTGGTGCCGCACAGCATGCGCGCCGACTTTCGCGCCAGCTATGACGCCGAGCTGCATGGCGAACTGTGTCCCCATTGCCGCGCCCGCCTGGAAGAACAGTACGCGGGCGATTTCCTGCGCATGCCCGTCGAACGCATCCACCTGTCCGAGGCGGGCCGCTGCGGCATCGGCACGTATGCGCCGCACGACCCCACCACGGCCGACCTGGCCGACCTGGTCGGTTCCGTCGACCTGTCGAAAGTGGCGCAGTACGGCGACGAAGGCGATCCGCGCGCCTGGTCCTGGTCCGGCGCCGTGTATGCGGCCAGCCGCGGCATGCTGGAAATGATCGAAATCCTCAAGGTCAAGCGCGAATTCCTGTATTTACTACTCACCCTGACGCAGGAAAAAAATGTCAAGGTGTCGCGCTTTCCCCTGATTTACCTCGACGAAACCATCCTCGCGCACACGAATCTGGCCGAGTTTCGCAAATTCCTGCAAGAAAGTGAAAACGAGGCACTGCTCGACCGCATGGTCATCGTGCAAGTGCCGTACACACTCAATTACCGCGAAGAAGCGCGCATTTACCGCAAGCTGATCCTGGCGGCCACGCCCGCCTTCCGCGACGTGCACCTCGATCCGCACGTGCTGCATGCTGCGGCCGTGTTCGCCATCCTCAGCCGCCTGCCCGAAGGCGAGGCCAAGGAAGCCGAGCTGATCAAGAAGCTGCGCGTGTATGCGGACGAAGACGTCGACGACTTGCAGCATGCCGACATCCGCCGCTTGCGCGAGCGCGACAAGGCACCCGACGAAGGCTTGTCGGGCGTGTCGCCCCGTTTCGTCATCAATGCCCTGTCGCACGCCATCATTTCCGCCCAGCGCAACAGTCTCTCCACCATGGACGTGCTGCTGGCCCTGAAGGATGGCATCGAAAGCGATGCGCGCATCGAACCGCGGCGCAAGCGCCAGTGGGTCGATTACCTGGTGCTCACGCGCAAGGACTTCTATAACCGCTGGGTCAAGGCCGACGTGCACAAGGCCTTGTTCGTGTCGTTCGAGCAAGAAGCGCAGGACTTGCTGAACAAATATCTCGATGAAGTCGAAGCCATGCTCGACAACCGCCAGATCCGCGACCCCATCACCAGCGAAGAGCGCCGTCCCGACGAGCGCTTCCTGCGCGCCGTGGAAGAAAAAATCCATATCAGCGACGCGGGCAAGCAGTCGTTCCGCCAGGAAGTGGTGCGCAAGGCCATGAGCGCCTTCAAGCGGGGCGAGCCCTTTGGCCTGGGTAGCCACGCGCAATTGCACGATGCCATCCAGCAATATCTGTTCGAGCAGCGGCGCGACGTGCTGCGCCTGGTCGGTTCGGCCAAGCGCCCCGACGATGACGTGCGGGCCAGGATCTCCGCCGTCGAGCAGCGCCTGGTGGACGAATACGGCTATGACGCCCATAGCGCGCGCGAAGCGCTCAACTACGTGACCACCTTGCTGGCGCAGGAATAACCATGGCCGCCACGACTTCGCCAGTGTCCACCGCGCCGGCCCTGGCCCGGCCCTGGTACGGCTTGTTCTCGCGCGGCGCGCGCGACTGGCTGCGCCACAACCAGAAAGTACGCGACGCCGTGCAGGCGCACTTGCCCGAGCTGATCGCCACGCCTGACCTGATCGGCGGACCGCAGCAGCGCACGGTGCAAGTGCCCATGCGCCTGCTCGAACACGCGCGTTTCCGCCTGGCGCCCGCGCGCAACAGCGTGGGCGCGGGCCAGGGTGACGGCCAGCCCGGCGATATCCTGCGCGCGGCCCATCCCGCCGCCACGGGCGGTGCCGGAACGCCAGGCGAAGGCGGCGATGGCGAGGGGACGGTGCGCCTGCTGCTGGAGTTTCCCATCGACGACATCCTCGACTGGCTGTGGGACGCCTTCGAGTTGCCGCACCTGAAGCCGCGCCACCTGGGCGCGATCGACGACGTGCGGCTGGTCCGCAGCGGCCTGGACCGGCATGGCGCCCGCTCGCGCCTGGACCGGCGCCGCACCGTCAAGGAAGCGATCAAGCGGCGTGCCCTGCAAGCGCAGCCCGTGCCCTTCACCAATGATGACTTGCGTTACCGCCAGGTGCTGGCCCAGCCCCGGCCCAGCACGAATGCCGTCGTGTTTTTCGTGCTAGACGTGTCGGCCAGCATGGCGCAAGCCGAGCGCAAATTGGCCAAGTCCTTCTTTTTCTTTGCCTTGCAGGGCTTGCGGCGCAGGTATGCGCGCGTGGAAACGCGCTTCATCGCCCATACGACGCGCGCCTGGGAATTTTCCGAAGCCGAATTCTTCCAGGTCAATGGCATGGGCGGCACCATGGCGTCCACCGCCTTTCGCCTGAGCCGCGAACTGCTGCAGGAACATTATGCGCCGGGGCGCTACAACGCCTATCTGTTCTATGCCTCCGATGGCGAAAATTTCAGCGAAGACCGGGCGGCCGCCAGCCTGGCCTTGGGCGAACTGGCCGCCTTGCTCAACTATATGGGCTATGTGGAAACCTTGCCCGGCGTGCCACGCAGCCTGGAAACGGAAATGCACAGCCTGTGCGCCGAGCAGGAACGGCGGGGCTTGCCCTTGCACAGCAGCATCCTCAGCAAGCCTGACGATGTGTGGGAAGCCATCCGCACCTTTTTCCAGCACGAGGCGGCTGACACGGAGGAAGCGTCATGACGCGGCCTGACGCCCGGAACCAAAGCGGTGCGCCAGACCAGGCCGACCAGGCCGCTGCCATGGGTCTGGACGGCTACGCTGCGCGCATCGAAGCGCTGGCGCGCGAGCTGGGCCTGGCATTTGCGCCCGTCGAGTTCGAGCTGGTGCCGGACAACTTCATGAATGAGATCGCCATCTATGGCTTGCCCGTGCGCATGCGTCACTGGTCGTTTGGCGTGCGCTACATCCACCAGCTCGTCCATCAGAAGATGGGCAATTCGCACATTTTCGAAGTCATGTTTCCCGGCGACCCTTGCCATGCCTACATGGCGGAACACAATTCCGTGGCCGAAAACACCCTCGTCACGGCGCATGTGCTCGGTCACGCCGATTTTGCCAGCCGCAATGCCGTGTTCCTGCGCTTCGGCGCCATGGCGGGCCAGCACATCCTGCAACAAAGCGCGGCGCGGGCGCAGCGTCTGGAAATAGCGCTGCAACGCCACGGGCAAGAGCAGGTGGAAGCCGTGCTCGACGCGGCACTGGCGCTGGAACAGCATGTGGACATCCATGCCGAGCTGCACCGCCCGCCCTATGCCGCGGCATCGGGGCCAGCCGGCGTCGCGGGCACGCCAGACCAAGCCGACGCAGACGACGCGTTTGACCGGCGTTACCGGCGCTTGCCCGGTGAGGCAGCCACGCTGGCGGCGCGCGAAGCGGCACGGGCACGCGTGACGCAGCGCCCGCTCGTGCCGCCGCAAGCCGAATACGATTTATTATGGTTTATCGCGCAACATGGGCCGGAACTGGCCGACTGGGAGCGCGACATATTTTTGGCCGTGCGCGAAGAATCGTTTTACTTCTATCCCGTGTACGCCTGCCAGATCATGAACGAAGGCTGGGCCTCGTACTGGCATGCGCGGCTGCTGCGCGAAGCCGACTTCCTGCCGCCGGCCCTGTATCTGGCCGCCATCAAGTCGCATTCGGACGTGGTGCGCCCTTACGCGGGCGAGCACCAGCAGGCGCTGGCCGTCAATCCCTATCACCTGGGCTTTTGCATGTGGGAGCACATCATCGAGCGCGAAGGACTGGCGCGGGCGCGCCAGATTTGCCGCGACGACGATGACTGCAGTTTCATCCGCAACTATCTGGACGGGGAACTGGCTGACCGCCTGGGCCTGTTCGTGCATGAAAGCCGCCGCGACGGCGAAACGCGCCTGGCCAGCCGCGACTTGCGGGCCATCCGCGAAGCCATCTTGGCACCCAAATACAACTATGGCGCGCCGTGCATCGCCGTCACCCTGCTCAACGACGACGGCAGCCTGGTGCTGCGCCACGATCACCAGCGCGATGGGCGCGGCCTCGACCTTGAGCGGGCGGAACAGGTGCTGGCGTATATCGCCCGCATCTGGCGCCGCCCCGTCACCCTGCATACGGCCGATTTCCGCGGCACGCCCCGTGCCCTGCACAGCAAGAGCGACGGCGTGCCCGAACCGCCCAAGCCACCAGCATCGCCAGCACCGACAGCGGCGCCCATGCAGCGTTAAACGGCACACCTGGCGCAGCCCTGTGCGGTATCGATGCAGGCATTGCGCAGCATCGACGCCGGCCGCCAGTGCGGGCACCTGGCAGGCTCCTCATGCGGACATCATGCGCAGCTGATGCGTACTTGAGGTGCACTTGATGTGCACTGAATACGCACTGAATACGCACTGAATACGCATTTGATACGCATTTGATACGCATTTTGATGTGTGTCTGATTTGTATCTGATCCGCCCACTCACGCCAGGCCCGTTTGCTCCACATACCAGGCGATGGTGTGCCGCAAGCCTTGCGCCAGGTCGTGCGTGGGCACATAACCGAGCAAGCGGGCCGCCTTGGTGATGTCCGCCTGCGAATGGCGCACGTCGCCGGCGCGAAATTCGCCATATTCGGGTGCCAGCGGCACGTGCCGCGGGCGGGCGGCCAGCAACATCTGCTGCATCGTGGCATGCAATTGGGTCAGGCTGGTGCGGGCGTTGACAGCCACGTTGTAGACCTGGTTGACGGCTGCCGGGTCGGCGCGCGTGGCGGCGAGGATATTCGCTTGCACGGCATTGTGCACAAAGCAGAAGTCGCGGCTGGTGGCGCCGTCGCCATGGATGTGCACGGCCTGGCCGTCCAGCATGGCGGCGATCCAGCGGGGAATGACGGCCGCGTAGGCGCCCAGCGGGTCTTGCCTGGGGCCGAAGACATTGAAATAGCGCAGCCCCACCGTCTGCATGGCGTAGCAGCGCGCGTACACCTGCGCGTACAGTTCATTGACATATTTACTCAAGGCATACGGCGACAGGGGCGCGCCGATATGCTGTTCCACTTTCGGCAAGGCCGGATGGTCGCCATAGGTGGCGCTGGACGCGGCATACACGAAGCGCCGCACGCCCGCGTCGCGCGCGGCGGCCAGCATGTTCAGGAAGCCGCTGACATTGACGGCGTGGCACAGCAGCGGGTCTTCCAGCGAACGCGAGACGGAACCGAGCGCCGCCTGGTGCAGCACAAAATCGACGGCGACGGAGCCGTCCGGATCGGCACGGCCGTGCTCGCCCAAGCCGCCGCCGTCGCGCCCATCTGCCTTGCCGTCGCCACTGCCGGCGGCCAGCGCCGGCGCGCCGCATGCGCGCGCGCACGCCTGCGGGTCGCGGATATCGCCTTCGATGAAGGTGAAGCGCCGCCACGCCGCTTCGCCCACGCTGGCGCGTACTTGCTCCAGATTATGGCGGTGGCCCGTCATGAAATTGTCCAGGCCGCGCACTTCCTGGCCCAGCCGCAGCAAGGTTTCCAGCAGGTGCGAGCCGATGAAGCCGGCCACGCCCGTCACCAGCCAGCGGCGCGGCGTTTGCGCCAGCTGCGCGCAGGCCTGGGCATACGCGCTATCGCCGCCGGCCGGATCGAGGGTATCGGCCGCCATCACAGCCGCCACACGTGCAGGCCGCCGTCTTCCAGCGGGCGGGGGTCGAAATGCGACTTGATGTCGATGAAGCAGCCGTTTTCCAGCACCTTGGCCTGGAAGTCAGCCAGCGGACGGGCCAGCAAGGCCTGGTGCGAGACGGCGCTGATGATGGCCTCGGCCCGCGGCAGCTGTTCCCAGCTTTCCAGGCTCAAACCATACTCTTCCAGCGCTTCGCGGCCATCGGCGACGGGGTCATGCACATGCACCTGCACGCCGTATGATTGCAGTTCGTGGATCATGTCGACCACTTTCGAGTTGCGCAAGTCCGGACAATTTTCTTTGAAGGTCAGGCCCAGCACGTTGACGTGCGACCCTTTCAATTTGAAACCGGCGCGCACCATTTCCTTGATGGTCTTTTCCGCCACGAATTTGGCCATGCCGTCGTTGATGCGGCGCCCGGCCAGGATCACATGCGGATGGTAGCCCAGCATTTCCGCCTTGTGCGTCAAATAATACGGGTCGACGCCGATGCAGTGGCCGCCCACCAGGCCGGGCCGGAACGGCAGGAAATTCCATTTGGTGCCCGCCGCCTGCAGCACTTCCAGGGTATCGATGCCGATGCGGTCGAAGATGATGGCCAGCTCGTTCATCAGCGCGATGTTCAGGTCGCGCTGCGTGTTTTCGATGACCTTGGCCGCTTCGGCCACGCGGATGCTCGAGGCCCGGTGCACGCCGGCCGCGACCACGCCTTCGTACAGGGCGGCCACCTTGTCCAGCGTGGCGGCATCGTCGCCCGAAACCACCTTGCGGATGCTGTGCAGGGTGTGGTCCTTGTCGCCGGGGTTGATGCGCTCGGGCGAAAACCCCACATGAAAATCTTCCTTCCAGCGCAAGCCCGAATGCCGCTCGAGGATGGGGATGCAGATTTCCTCGGTGGCGCCCGGATACACGGTGGATTCGTAGATGACGGTGGCGCCGCGCCGCATATGGCGGCCGACGGCCGCGCTGGCGCCGGCCAGGGCGGAGAAATCGGGATTGTGCGCGCTGTCGACGGGCGTGGGGACGGCCACGACGATGAAATCGGCCAGTTGCAACTCGGCCGGATCGCAGCCCACGCTCAGCCACTGCGCCGCGCGCAGCTGTTCCGTGCTCACTTCGCCCGTGGGGTCGACATGGTTGCGGTAACTTTCTACCTTGCGTGCCGACAAGTCAACGCCGATGGTGCGCTGGCGCATGCCGAACGCCACGGCCAGCTGCAAGCCGACATAACCGAGCCCCACCACCGCCACCACGCCCGCCTTGTTATTCGCAGTGCCATCCACCTTGCTGTCCATATGCATGTGCTCCCAATGGTTGCGGCCTGAGCATCGCCGTCCGGGAAATTCTACGGTTGCCGATCCGGCCATTCTTGAGCGGGAACAAGAAACACGGGGCGGCGGCCAGCCGGCGCGCGGACAAACGGCGGCTTGTTGAGCGCAATCAAGGAGAGCGGCGCCCATCTTTTTAAGCTAGGCCATGCCCATCCTTCACGCACGCCGCTACCGGAGACTTCCATGGCCCGTACCCTGCCCCGCCCTTTCCCCGGCTTGCCGGCCGCCGCGCTGTGCTGCACCCTGCTGCTGCCCTTGCTGACGGGGTGCCACGGTACGCAGAGCAGCGCATCGCTGCTGGCCGACGCGCAGCAGTACCGCCAGAAGGGCGAGGCGCGCGCCGCCATCATCCAGTTGAAGAACCTGCTGCAAAAGGAGCCGGACAATGCGGCGGCGCGCTTGCTGCTGGGCAGCATCTATATCGATACGGGCGAAGCGCTATCGGCCGAGAAAGAATTGCGCAAGGCAAAGTCGCTGGGCCTGTCGGCGCAGCAAGTGATGCCGCTGCTGGGCAAGGCCTTGCTGATGCTGGGCCAGTTCGACAAAGTACTGGCCGAGATCGCCGATGATGCGGCGCAGCCCGCCAGCGTGCTGGCCCTGCGCGGCGATGCCTTGCTGGCTCTGGGCCGCCGGGACGAGGCGCGCGCCCTGTACTCGCGCCTGCTCGAAGCCCATCCCGACCAGGTCGAAGCCTTGCTGGGCCTGGCGCGCCTGGCGGCGCTGGAGCAGCAGGTGACGGCGGCCGAGCTGCTGCTGGCCCAGGCGTTGAAAAGCGCGCCCGCCAACCTCGACGCCTTGCGCCTGCAGGGCGACCTGCAGCGCCTGCAAGGCAAGAACGACGCGGCGCGCCTCGCCTACCTGCAGATCCTCAAGCACAAGCCGGACAATACCCAGGCGCATATCGACCTGGCCAACCTCGATCTGCTGGAAAACCGCTACCTGGAAGCGGCGGCCCAGCTGGCCACGGCGCGCAAGACGGCACCCAACAGCCTGGGCTTGCTGCAGACCCAGGCGCTGCTCGATTTCCGCCAGGGCAAGAACAAGGCGGCCCTGCAATCGTTGCAACTGGTGCTCAAGGCGGCGCCCGAGCACATGCCGTCCATCCTGCTGGCCGGCGCCGTGCAGCTGAAGCTGGGCTCGCCGCAACTGGCGGAAAGTTATCTGCAGCGCTTCCTGGCCGTGTATCCCCAACATCTGTACGCACTCAAGATGATGGCGTCGATCGAACTGATGCGCGGCAACACGGATGCCGCCCTCGACCTGCTGCTGCCCGTGCTGTCCACCTTTCCCGACGACGTGGAACTGCTGTCGCTGGCGGGCGAGGCGCATTTGCGCGCGCGCCGCTACGACAAGGCCGCGGCGTATTTCGAAAAGGCCAATACCCTGGCGCCGGACACGGCCAGGCTGCATGCGGCGCTGGGCATCAGCCGCCTGGGCATGGGCGAGAACAGCCGGGCCATCGACGAACTGGAACGCGCCAGCATGCTCGACAAGAGCACGCCGCAGGTGGGCACCATGCTGGTGCTGACCTTGCTGCGCAACAAACAGAACGACAAGGCCCTGGCCACCGTCAAGATGCTGGAACAGCAGCAGAAAGGCACGAATCCCCTGCTGCTGAACCTGAAAGGCGGCGTCTACATGGCCTTGCGCGACGTCCCCGCCGCGCGCGCCAGTTTCGAGCAGGCGCTGGGGATGGACCCTGTCTATCTCCCCGCGCTGAACAACCTGGCGCAACTCGACCTGGCCGGGAAAAAGCCGGAACAAGCGAAACAGCGCTTCGAGCGGGCGCTGGCGAAAGCGCCGAAAAATGCCGACCTGTGCGCGGCGCTGGCCAAGCTGGCCGCCTCGCAGGGCAAGACGGACGAGGCGCGACGCTGGCTGGAGCGGGCCCATCGCGACAATCCCGACGCCGTCGCGCCGGCCCTGCTGCTGAGTAACTTTTACCTGCGGACAGGCGCGCCCGACAAGGCGCTGGAACTGGCACGTACCCTGCAGTCGGGCCACCCGGGCGACGCCGATGCGCTGGCTCTGCGGGCGCAGGTCGAATACGGCGCCGGCCAGACGCAGGCGGCGCTCGACAGCTACAGCAAGCTGGCCAGCATACAGACGACGTCGGCACCGCTGCAGATGCGCATCGCCAGCTTGCACCTGGCACTGGGCGACGGCCACAATGCGCTGCAAGCCGTCAAGCGCGCGCAAGCGCTTGACCCGACCCTGCTCGAAGCGCGCGTGGTCGAAGTGGCCATGCTGCTGAGCCTGAATCGCCAGCGCGATGCGCTGGCCGTGGCGCGCCAGGTGCAGGAACACCAGCCGAAGCTGGCGGCCGGCTACAAGCTCGAAGGCGACGTGCTGATGGCGCAGAAACTGCCGCAGGAAGCCGTCAAGCTGTACCAACACGCCATCCAGCTCAGCAATATTGGCCCCATGCAGGTGCAGCTGCACCGCGCCATGCTGGCCGCGGGCCAGATGCGCGAGGCCGATGCGCGCATGGCGGCCTGGCTGAAGGACAAGCCCGATGACCTGGGCGTGCGCACCTACCTGGCCGGCGTCAAGCTGGCGGCAAAGCAATACGGCGCGGCCATCGAACAGCTGCAGTACATCGCGACCAAGGACACGGCCAATGTGGCGGCGCTGAACGACCTGGCCTGGGCGTACCAGCAGGAAAAAGATCCGCGCGCGCAGGCGACGGCCGAGCAGGCGCTCAAGCTGGTGCCGGACAACCCCATTGTGCTCGACACCCTGGGCTGGATCGTGCTGGAACAGGGCGACGTCAAACGCGCGACCACCCTGCTGCGCAAGGCGGCCGGCCTGGCGCCGAAGTTGCCCGAGATCCAGTACCACCTGGCTGCGGCGCTGGCGAAATCGGGCGACAAGCCGGGGGCGCGCAAGCAACTGGAACAGCTGCTTGCCGCCAACAAGGAGTTCCCGCAGCGGGCCGAGGCGCAGGCCTTGCTGACCCAGCTCTAGGCCATGGCGGCGCACACGGCCTTGCGCGGCCTGACAGCACGGCTGCTGGCCTTGCTGGCGGGCGCGGCCTGCATGCTGGCTCTGCGCCATTATCCGCTGGGCCACGGCTGGCCCGGCCTGCTGTTCGCCGCCCTGCTGCCCGCCTATTTCCTGCTGCTGTGCTGGCGTCCCGCCTGCTGGCTGTTCTGCGTGCCCGCCCTGCTGCCCGTGCTCGACCTGGCGCCGTGGACGGGCTGGTTCTTCCTCGAAGAAATCGACGTGCTGCTGTTGCTGACGGTAGCTTGCGGCTATTGGCGCCTGGGCGGACCGGCCCGGAGCGCCGCGGCGCAGCTTTCTCCCGCCGCGCGCGCCTGCCTGCTGCTGTGCAGCCTGGCCTGGCTGGCGGCGCTGCTGCGCGGCGTGCTGCCGCTGCCGCCCCTCGACGTGTACGCCTGGGATAATTACCTGAGCCCCTACAACAGCTTGCGACTGGGCAAGGCCTGGGCCTGGAGCATGCTGCTGCTGCCGCTGCTGCGCGATGGGGAGCCGTCCGCCCTGCGCCGCTACGCGCTGCCGGGCATGCTGGCCGGGCTGGCCATGGTATCGCTGTTCGCGCTGTGGGAGCGGGCCGTGTTTCCCGGTTTGACGAACCTGTCCAGCGACTACCGCATCACGGCGCCGTTTTCCGCCATGCACACGGGCGGCGCCGCGCTGGATGGCTATCTGGCGCTGAGCCTGCCATTTGCGGGCCTGTGGCTGGCGCGCGCGCGCAGCCGCTGGCAGGCGGCGCTGGCCTTGCTGCTGCTGGCACTGGCCCTGCACGCGGCATGTACCACCTTTTCACGCGGTCTGTACGCGGCCCTGGCGGCGGCCGTGTTGCTGGCCGTGCTGCTGGCTTTGTGGCAGACCTTGCGCACAGGCCCCGGCGCGGCGCGGCGCCCAAGGGGCCGGCGCCCCATGCGCAAACCCTTGCTGATGCTCCTGCTGGCCGGCCTGGGCACCGTCCTGCTCGTATACATGTTCAGCCTGGCCGGCTACCGGGGCTTGCTCGCCGCCGTCGTCCTGCTCGCGGCCAGCTTCGTGCTGGCGGCGCGGCCCTTGCCGTGGCGCCTGGCGCCGGCCAGCCTGCTGTGCGCGCTGTGCCTGCAGGGGCTGCTTGCCAGCTGGTGGCCGGAAGGGGCCGGCCAGCCGGCTGCCGGCTGGCTGAAAGGACCGTATTTCCTGTTCCTGCTGGCCGCCCTGCTGCTGGCGGGCGCGCTGCTGCCCGGCCCCCTGTGGCCGGGCGCCGCCGGCAAAGGCCCTGCCAGGCTGGTCCTGGCGATGATGGCGTGGACCATGCTGGCATGCAATCTCGTCTGGATAGGCTGGCACTGGGCCGGTGCGCCCGCCTTGGCGCCGGCCGGGCTGGTCGTGTCGCTGGCCATGCTGATGCTGTGCAATGGACGCTTGCGCGCGCCGCTATGGCGGCTGGACCGGGCCAGCCTGAGCATCGCGGGCGCGGCCGGCATCCTGCTGCTGCTGGCCATCCCCGTCTCGGCCAGCTATTACGCCACCGAACGTTTCGCCACCACGGCCTTCGACATGCAAGGGCGCTTGCGCCATTGGCGGCAAGTGCTGGCCATGCAGCCGTCCGACTGGGGCGATCAGCTGTTCGGCATGGGCATGGGCAGCTTTCCTGCCACGTACTACTGGCACAATCCGGGGCGCGAAGTGCCGGCCAGCATCGCGTATGCGCAAGAAGATGGCCAGCCTGGCTATTCCCCCAACACCTATGTGCGCCTGGCCAGCCCCGGCTACAGCGCCGGCTATGGCGAACTGCTGCGGCTGCTGCAACGCCTGCCGCTGCAGCCGGCCACGCACTACACCCTGGCGCTGGACGCGCGCCGAAGCGGCCCCATGCCCGTGCTGCTGGTGCGCCTGTGCCAGCGGCAATTGCTGTACGCACAAGCTTGCGTGCCTGTCCCCCTGCGCCTGCGGGCGCCGCCGCCTGGCAGTCCCGTGCCGGCCTGGCAGCACTATGAAGTGCCGTTCGACAGCAAATGGCTGGGCGCGGGCGCCTGGCTGCTGCGCCCGCCCGTGCAGCTGGAACTGGCGGCCAGCGGCACGGCCACCTCGTCCGTGATCGACGTCGACAATCTGAGCCTGCGCGCGCCCGGCGGCGAGGAATTGATCGCCAACGGGCGCTTTACGCAGGCCAACAATTACTGGTTTTTCAGCAGCGACCACCATCACTTGCCGTGGCATATCAAGAGCCTGGCGCTGCATGTGCTGGTGGAAACGGGCTGGTGCGGCGCACTGTCCCTGCTGGCCCTGTTATCCCTGGCCGGCCTGCGCCTGCTGCGCCAGGCCACGGCAGGCAACCAGTGCGCGCTGGCCTGCGCCGCCGCCCTGCTGGGTTTTCTCGTCGTCGGCCTGTTCGACAGCCTGCTCGACGTGCCGCGCATCGCCCTGCTGTGCTATCTGATGCTGCTGTGCGCATTGCTGCAGCCCCCGCTACCTCCTCCCCTTGAAAGCCTGCCGCCATGAAATCCCCGCCGTTGACATTCTCCGCCGTCCTGCTCTCCGGTTTGCTCCTGGCTGTGGCCGGCGCGCCCTGCCGCGCCGACCAAGCCCTGGCGCAAGTCATTGCGCGCGTGAAGCCGTCCGTCGTCGGCGTGGGCAGCCTGCAGGCGACGCGCACGCCGCCCATGAATTTCCTCGGCACGGGTTTCGTGGCGGGCGACGGCTTGAGCGTGCTGACCTGCGCCCATGTGGTTCAGAAATTGCTCGACGCCAGTCCGGACGAATCCATCGGCATACTCACGGGCCAGGGCGAGGCGGCGCAATTTCGCCCCGCCAGAATCCAGGCGGTGGACACGGAACACGACCTGGCCTTGCTGCGCCTGGCTGGCGCACCGCTGCCGGCCCTGGCGCTGGGCGACGCGGCCACGGTGCGCGAAGGCCAGGCCATGGCCTTTACCGGGTTTCCGCTGGGTACCTTACTGGGTCTGCACCACGTCACGCACCGCGCCACCGTATCGTCGCTGACGCCGGTGGTCAGGCCCAGCGCCACCGCGCAGCGCCTCGACACCCGGCGCCTGGCGCAACTGCAAAAAGCGCCGTACACGGTGTTCCAGCTGGACGCGACGGCGTATCCGGGCAGCAGCGGCAGCCCCCTGTTCGATCCCGAGACCGGTCTCGTCTACGGCATCGTCAACATGGTGTATGTCAAGGGCCTGAAAGAGGCGGCCATCACCGCGCCCAGCGGTATCACCTACGCGATTCCGGGCAGCCACATGCAGGCGATCTTGCTGAAAAATAAATGAGTCAGTTGCGCCCCTGTCTGAGCCGGTCGGTAATCCCTGGCTCATCCCATGTCGGAAAAAAAAAGGGGTAAAACGACCGTTCACCCCCATGCTGTTCCATCATGCCGCCGTACTTGCGTATCTGGGCCCCCATGTAGTCGAGGTCCAGGCGCAGCAAGACGGCCGGCGCCCCCACGCGCGTGCACTCTCGCTCGCCGCCAAAATCCTTGAAACCCAGCATGCGCTTGTAAAACACCACATGGCGTGGATTGACTTCGATGACGTAATCCGTAAAGCCGTGAATATTGTGGGCATAAATATAAGAAATATGAATCAGCGCCGCAAACACGCGCTTGCTCACGCCCTTGTCGATGGCCAGGCGCGACGGTTCGCACAGCCGGCGCCCCTGCTCGCGCAGCACGTCGAGCTTGTCGCGGAAGTTTTCATCGGCGGGCAAGCCCGTCTCGNAGGCACAGGGTCATGGTGCCGACGGTGGAGCCCGCCGTTTCCGCAAACAGGGTGATTTTATTCAGCGCATGCGCGATGCCGGGATCGACGGCATAGCCGCGCCAGCCGTACATCTTGCGGATCAGCAAACTGGCCGCCTCGCGCCGGCCACGCGAATTGGCCATGCGGATATGAAAGCGCTGCAGGTCGAGCTCGTGCTCCATCGCCGGGTCGATCTGGCCCTCGCCCACCACCAGGTCACTGAAAGTACCTGGCGTGTCGAAGGAAATAATAGGTTCATCTTCAAAGCTCATCTTGTCCTCACGTTCATCGGCAGCCGTCAAGACGGACTGAAGCCAATGCCTTGTGACAAGATAAAAAGCAGAGAAGTTCCCGCGTCAGGCAAAAAAAACAGAAGAAATATGCTATTCAGTAGCAAAATTGCATGCTGAAATTTGCCCGCAAGTACAAATTGACAAATATAAGTGCTGTTTTGATATTGCCGAGCCCGCTGCTAAAAAAAGCTCTCCGGTATCAGCAGCACGTCGCCCGGCCGCATCATGACGTTCGCGGAAATATCGCCACTCTTGAGCAGGTCGTCCAGGCGCACGCCCAGCTGCTGCTGGTTGCCGTCGCGCATGCGGATGATGCTGGCCTTGTTGCCGGCGGCAAAGTCAGTGATGCCGCCCACGGCGATGAGCACGTCCATCAGCGACATGCCCAGGCGGTACGGCAGCGCCTGCGGCTTGGCCGCCTCGCCGATGACCCGGATCTGCTCGCCATACGGGCCCGAGAAATTGGTGACGATGACCGTCACCACCGGTTGCTGGATAAACTTGCCCAGGGCTTGCTCGATATCGCGCGCCAGCTGGGTCGAGGTCTTGCCGCTGGCGGTCAAATCCTCCACCAGCGGCGTGGTGATCTTGCCATCGGGCCGCACGGCCACCGTCAGCGACACTTCCGGATTGCGCCAGACGATGATGTTGACGGAGTCGCCCGGGCCGATCAGGTAGTCGTGCATGGGGGCGCTGTCGTCGGCGGGCGCCAGCGGATAGCGGGTGCGGCAGCCGCCCAGCAAGCTGCTGGTACAGGCCAGGAGCAGCGTGTGGCATACAAATGCACGGCGAAACGGATTCATGCGGAGCCTCTTCGAGTCGATGGCGCATCCATGGCCGGCCCCGCAGAACCAGCCTGGGCCGCGAACTTCCTATGATTATTAAAACCCGGCAAGTGAACCTTGAGGCGTATCAAGAAGCAATCATCTTGGGAAATTTTGCTCCACAGCCGCCCTATACTTTGCTTACTCAACAGGCAAGCATTTCTTGCAAGACGCCGTTGTCCGCGCCGCCCAGCCATCGACCGTGCAACACCGTCACCTGAAGGAAGCGACATGGAGCAATTGATACAGCAACTGCTTTCCAGCCTGAAAGGCATCTGGAAGTACCGCTGGCATGCGCTGCTGGTGGCGTGGCTGGTGGCGATAGTCGGCTTCATCAAGGTCATTACGCTACCCGACGACTTCCAGACGTCGGCGCGCGTGTTTGTCGATACGCAAACCATCCTCAAGCCGCTGTTGGCCGGCATGACCAGCGTGCCGAACACGGAACAACAGGTGGCCATCATGAGCCGCACCCTGCTCAGCCGCCCGAACGTGGAGCGCGTCATGCGCATGGTCGACCTCGACCTCGATTCGAAGACCGTGCGCGAACACGAAGCCCGGCTCGATGAGCTGATGAGCCGCATCAAGATCACCGGCACCAACGCCTACGATATCTACACCATCAGCTACAGCGGGCGCGACCCGAAGCTGGTGCGCGACGTGGTGCAAAGCCTGCTGACCATCTTTGTCGAAGGCAGTTTCCAGGGAAAAAAGGGCGATTCGCAGAAGGCCGTGCAATTCATCGACGAGCAGATCAAGAATTACGAGGACAAGCTGAGCGCGGCGGAAAACCTGGTGAAGGAATTCAAGATCCGCAACAACCTGCTGCTGCCGCGCCAGGGCATCGACTATGGCAGCCAACTGCTGATGTCGTCCGATAGCCTGAACAATGCCAAGCTGGAACTGGTCGAGGCGGAACAGGCGCGCAAGGCCATCCAGAGCCAGATCGAGGGCGACGAACCCGTGCTCGATCTGGAGCCGAACGCGGCATTGATCACGAATCCCGAACTCGACGAGCGCATCGCGACGCTCAACAAGAATCTGGACAGCCTGCGCATGCAATTTACGGAATTGCATCCCGACATCATCGCCTCGAAGCGCCTCATCGCCCAGCTGGAAGAGCGCAAGATCGAGGAAAGCAAGCTGAAAACGGCGTCCGGCGACCCGGGCAAGAACTACAGCCCCATGCTGCAGCAGCTGAAGGTGGCGCTGACGGATGCGGATGCCAAGGTGGCCGCCATCCGTGCCCGCGTGCAGGAGTACAGCGCGCGCAATGAGCGCCTGCTGGCGCAAAGCAATGCCGTGCCCGAGGTGGAATCGCAGCTGGCGCAACTGAACCGCGACTACGTCATCAACAAGGAAAACTATGAAAAGCTGATCGGCCGGCGCGAAGCGGCCAAGCTGTCGGGCGAACTCAGTTCCACCACCGAGATGATGGCCTTCAAGATCATCGACCCGCCCACGGTGCAATATGCGCCCGTCGGCCCGAACCGTCCGCTGCTGTTTTCCGCGGCGCTGGGCGCGGCCCTGGTGGCCGGCATCGCCACGGCTCTCCTGATCAGCCAGGTGCGCCCCACCTTCCTCAGCCCCGCCGAACTGCGCGATGCCACGGGCTTGAATGTGCTGGGCACGGTATCGATGAACTGGACGCCGCTGCAGCAGGTGCGCCGCCGCCGCGCCCGCTATGCGTTTGCCGGTTGCCTGGGCAGCCTGTTCGTGCTGTACGGCGGGGTCATGACGGCCGCGCTGCTGAAATTCTAGAGCCACCAAGGGAGCGACGATGAGCAGCAAGGACAGCGGCAAGCAGGAACCCACGATCCTGGGCGTGGCCGAGGCCGGCGTGCCCTATGGTCCAGATGTTGCGGATGGCGCGGCGGCGGCCGGCAACCCCCAGTACCGCCCGCTGAACCTGGCCTGGCTGGCG
This sequence comes from Janthinobacterium sp. UMAB-60, assembly GCF_900095235.1. Classification (NCBI taxonomy): domain Bacteria; kingdom Pseudomonadati; phylum Pseudomonadota; class Betaproteobacteria; order Burkholderiales; family Oxalobacteraceae; genus Janthinobacterium; species Janthinobacterium sp. UMAB-60. The sequence goes on along the minus strand of NZ_LT607486.1, from coordinate 290,948 downwards.
GAGCAAGGCATGCTCACGCAGGAAGGCGGACGCAGTTCGGTGGCCGAAGATTTCCGCATCATCAAGCGCCCGCTGCTGCGCCAGGCGCGCGCCAGCGGCGACGAGGCCATCCGCCACGGCAACCTGATCGTCGTCACCAGCGCCATGCCCGGCGAAGGCAAGACGTATTGCGCCGTCAACCTGGCCATGAGCATCGCCATGGAAATGGATATCACGGTGCTGCTGGTCGATGCCGACGTGGCGCGCCCGTCCGTGCTGAAAGTGCTGGGGCTGTCGCCGGAGCCGGGGCTGATGGACGTGCTGCTCGACCCGCAACTGGCCATGGGGGACGTGATCCTGAAAACCAACGTGGCCAACCTGAGCATCCTGCCCGCCGGGCGCAGCAACAAGCACGCGACGGAATTGCTGGCCAGCCGGGCCATGAGCCGCCTGCTGGCCGAGATCGCCAGCCGCTATGGCGACCGCGTCGTCGTCTTCGATTCGCCGCCCTTGCTGATTACCAGCGAAGCGCACGCGCTGGTGGGACAGATGGGCCAAGTGGTGATGGTGGTCGAGGCGGAAACGACGACCCAGCACGCCGTCAAGGAAGCGCTGCGCCAGATCGAAGCGTGCGAACACATACATCTGATCTACAACAAGACCAAATCGTTCCCCGGCAACGACTACTACGGCTATGGCTATTACGACTAGCCGCCGGGTTCCGCTGCCGCTGCTGCCCTTGCTGTCCCTGCTGCTGCCCCTGCCGGCCTTTGCTGTCGACTGGCTGGTCAAGCCCTCGCTGCGCCTGCGCGAAAGCTATACGGACAATGCCACGCGCACGCCGCCCGGCCAGGCGCAATCGGACTTCATCACGGAAATCGCGCCCGCCATCGCCCTCATCGGCACGGGCCCGCGCCTGCGCGTGAACCTCGATTACAGCTGGCACAAATACCTCTCGGGGCAGCGCGGCAATAGCGACAACCACGACTTGCACGCCGCAGCCGACGCCGAGGTGGTGCAGGACTGGTTCTTCATCGATGCCAACGCCAGCGTGAGCCGGCGCAACATCTCGCCGTTCGGCCCGCAATTGATCGATGATCTGCCCGACACGGACAATACCAGCACGGTGCGCACCACCAGCATCAGCCCCTACCTGCGCCACCGCTTCCGCGGCCTGGCCACGGCCGAGCTGCGCTACACGCGCAATACGGTAGCCAGCGGCGGCGATCTGCTGTCCGTGCACAGCGATGAAATGGAATTGCTGCTCAGCGGCGAACCGCGCGGCCAGGGCTGGTCCTGGAACGCCAGCCACGATGTGCGCCGCACGCAGGACAGCAAGCTGGCGCCCGTGCGCATGCAGCGCAGCAGCGTGGGCCTGCGCTATCCGTTCAGCAGAAAATGGGCGGCCACGGCCAGCGGCGGCATGGAAAAGGAAGGCTATATCTCGAGCAACGGCAAGGCGCCGGAAGGCCGTTTCTGGTCGCTGGGCGGCGTGTGGACGCCGTCGCCGCGCACCAGCGTGGCCTTCAGCACGGGCAAGCGCTTTTTTGGCCACACCTACAGCCTCGATGCCAACTTCCTGCAGCGCCATACCAACTGGCAACTGAGCTACAGCGAAGACATCACCACCATGCCCACGCAGTTTGCGCGCCTGGGCGACCTCGATGCGGGCCAGCTGCTCGATCAATTATGGCGCGGCATCTTTCCCAACGCGCGCGACAGGCGCTTGCGCATCAATGCCTTCCTGCGCTACGCCAACAGCCTGGGGCCGGAACGGGGCGCCATCAATTACTTCAGCCACCGTTATTTCCTGGAAAAGCAGCTGAAGCTGACGATGGCGCGCGCCACGGCCAAAAGCACGATGGTCGTCGGCGTCACGGCCGTCGACCGCACGGCGCAAACGGCCAGCGGCATCGACAGCGCCTTGCTGCCCGGCATGGAGTTCGGCAGCGAAGACCGCACGCGCCAGGTCGGCGCCAACGTCGGCTGGAACTGGCAAGCCAGTGCGCGCACCAGCGTGAATGTCAATGCCGGCTACGCCGGCGTGCGCTCGCTGAGCGTGCCCCGGCGCGACAACAACATCACCGTGACGGCCGGCTACAGCCGCATCCTGCAGCCGAACATGACGGCCAGCATCGACGTGCGGCATACGCGGCACGCCAGCAACTACGGCGGCGATTACCGCGAAAACGGCGTCAGCGCCACGCTCACCATGCAATTCTAAGGAGGCCGCAGCATGTCCGATCGTTCGCTACCGTCCGCCGCGCCCGCGCACCTGCTGTGCGTGGTGGCCGCGCGCCCCAACCTGATGAAGATGGCGCCCATCCTGGCCGCCCTGGCGCGCCAGGCGCCCGCCGTGCGCGTAACCTTATTGCATACCGGCCAACACTACGATGCGGCCATGAATAGCCAGCTGTTTACGGATCTGGACCTGCGCGCACCCGACATATCGCTCGACGTCGGTTCCGGCAACCATGCGCAGCAGACGGCCGAGATCATGCGCCGCTTCGACGCCGTGCTCGACGCGCATCCGCCGCTGGCGCCCGATGGCGTGCTGGTGGTGGGCGACGTCAATTCCACCCTGGCGTGCGCACTGGTGGCGGCCAAGCGCGACATCCCCGTGATCCACGTCGAGGCGGGCCTGCGCAGCGGCGACCGGCGCATGCCCGAGGAAATCAACCGCGTGCTGACGGATCAATTGTCTGATCTGCTGCTGACCAGCGAAGAAAGCGCGCGCGACAACCTGCTGCGCGAAGGCATCGCCCCGGAACGCATCCATTTCACGGGCAACGTCATGATCGACAGCCTGCGGCGGCAACTGCCGCGCGCAGTCAAGCCCGAAACCACCCTGCGCGCCCACGGCCACGCCTGCCCGCCCGCGTATGGCCTGTTGACCTTGCACCGGCCGTCGAACGTCGATGATCCGGCGCAGCTCGCAGCGCTGCTGCAGGCGCTGGGACAACTGTCACGCCAGCTGCCGCTGCTGTTTCCCATCCACCCGCGCACCCTGGCCGGCTTGCGCCTGGCGGGCCTGGAACCATTGCTGGCGCGGCAGGCCATCGTCTGCCTGCCGCCGCTGGGCTACCTGGAAATGCTGGGCCTGATGCAGGGCGCGCGCCTGGTGCTGACCGATTCCGGCGGCATCCAGGAAGAAAGCACGGCCCTGGGCGTGCCTTGCCTGACCCTGCGCGACAATACGGAGCGCCCCGTCACCGTCCGCGCCGGCACGAATACCCTGGCCGGCACGCAGCCGGCCACCATTCTGGCGCTGGCGCGGGGCATCCTCGAGACGGGCGGCAAGCGGGGCCGCATTCCGCCCCTGTGGGATGGCCACGCAGCCGAGCGCATCGCCGCCGTCATCGCCCCCTGGCTGGCGGCGCGCCCGGGCACGCCATGACGCCGCCAGCCATACTACGCAACGCGCTGACCATCGACGTGGAAGACTATTTCCAGGTGTCCGCCTTCGCGCCGCACATCGCGCGCGCCGACTGGCCCCGCCTGGAATGCCGGGTCGAGGCGAATATCGAACGTATCTTACTGCTGCTGGAAAGCCGGCGCATCCACGCCACTTTTTTTACATTGGGCTGGATTGCCGAGCGCTATCCGGCCATGCTGCGCCGCGTGGCCGACGCGGGGCACGAAGTGGCCAGCCACGGCTATGCGCACCTGCGCGCCAGCGAGCAGTCGGCCGCCCAGTTCGCCGACGACGTGCGCCGCAGCAAGAGCATCCTCGAGCAATTGACGGGGCTGCCCGTGCACGGCTATCGGGCGCCCAGCTTTTCCATCGGCGCGTCCAACCTGTGGGCCTTCGACGTGCTGCAGGAAGCGGGCTACCGCTACAGTTCCAGCATCTATCCGATCCGCCACGACCATTACGGCATGCCCGATGCACCGCGCTTCGCCTGGCGCCCACGGGGGCCGCACGGCATGCTGGAATTGCCTGTCAGCACAGTGCGCTTGCGCGGGCGCAACCTGCCGGCCGGCGGCGGCGGTTACTTCAGATTGATGCCGTATGCACTGTCGCGCTGGCTTTTGCGACGCATCAATTCGCGCGACGGGCAAGCTGGCATATTCTATTTTCATCCTTGGGAACTCGATCCCGGCCAGCCGCGCCCGCCGGGCCTGAGCGCGAAGACGCGCTTTCGCCACTACCTGAACCTGGGGCGCATGGAAGCGCGGCTGGCGCGCCTGACGGGCGACTTCGTTTGGGACCGCATGGACCGTATTTTTTTGGAAAGCACATGATGCACGAGGCCAGCCTTCCTTCCGATCCGGCGCCGTCCAGCGCCGCCATTGCCGTGCGATTCCTGCAGGCGCACGAACATGCGCGCTGGGATGCCTTTGTCGAGACCTGTCCCGAAGCCACCTTCTTTCACCGCGCCGGCTGGCACACCATCATGCAGCAAGGTTTTCACCATGACAGCCATTTCCTGTACGCGGAACAGGACGGGCGCATCGCCGCCGTGTTGCCGCTGGCGCATGTGCGCAGCCGCTTGTTCGGCTCGTCCCTCGTCTCGCTGCCGTTTTGCGTGTACGGCGGCATCGCCGGCGGCAGCCCGGCCGTGCGACTGGCCCTCGACGAAGCGGCGCTGGCGCTGGCGCGGCGCCTCGGCGTGGGGCACCTGGAATACCGCTGGCGCGAGGTAGAGGACAATGCCCAGGGCGGCTGGCTGCACAAACCCCTGTACGCGACCTTCCGCCGTCCCCTGCATCCCGATGCCGAACAGAACTTGCTGGCGATTCCCCGCAAGCAGCGCGCCGTCGTGCGCAAGGCCATGGCCGGCGGCCTGCACAGCGCCATCGACTATGACTTGCAGCGCTTCTACCCGATCTATGCGGCCAGCGTGCACCGGCTCGGCACGCCCGTCTTCGCGCGCCGCCATTTTGCCCTGCTGCGCGCGGTGTTTGCTGACGCCTGCGAGATCCTCACCGTGTACCACGGCCAGCAGGCGCAGGCCAGCGTGCTGCTGTTCTATTTCCGCGATGAAGTGCTGCCGTATTACGGCGGCGGCACGCCGCTGGCGCGCAGCACGGGCGCCAACGACTTCATGTACTGGGAAGCGATGCGCCGCGCCAGCGCGCGCGGCTACCGCCTGTTCGATTTCGGCCGCAGCAAGCTGGGGACCGGGGCATACGACTTCAAGAAGAACTGGGGTTTTACGCCGCAGCCGCTGCCGTATGCCTACCAGCTCGTGCGCGCCAAGGCCTTGCCGGAAGTCAATCCACTGAATCCCAAATACGCGCTGTTCATCCGCGCCTGGCGCCGTCTGCCGCTGCCGCTGGCCAACCTGCTGGGGCCGCACATCGTGCGGCAACTGGGCTAAGCAAGGGGACACGCCATGCGCGAACTATTATTCCTCACCCACCGCTTGCCGTATCCGCCCAACAAGGGCGACAAGATACGCTCGTGGCACATGCTGCAGTACCTGAGCCGGCATTTCCGCGTGCACCTGGGCTGTTTCATCGACGATGACGACGACTGGCAGCACGCGAAAACCGTGGCCGCCCTGTGTGCCAGCACGCGCTTCATTGAATTGCGGCGCGGCACGGCCCGCTGGCGCGCCCTGCAGGCGCTGCTGTCGCGGCAAGCCATGAGCGTGCAGTACTACCGCGATGCATGGCTGCTGCAATGGGTCGATGGCTTGCTGTCTAGCGGCAAGGTGCGCCACGCGCTGGCCTTTTCCGGGCCCATGGCGCAATACATCGACGTCAGCGCGGGCCGCGCCCTGCACCGCGTGATCGATTTCGTCGACGTCGATTCCGACAAATGGCGCCAGTACGGCGACAGCAAGCCCTGGCCCCTGTCGCTGCTGTACCGGCGCGAAGCGCAGCTGCTGCTGCAGTACGAGCGCCATATCGCCCAGCAGTTCACGGCCGCCAGCTTCGTCTCGCCCGCCGAAGCGGCCCTGTTCCGCCAGTGCGCGCCAATGGCGCGGCGCAAGACGGGGTATGTCAATAACGGCGTCGACACGGCATATTTCACGCCAATGCCGGCCCAGAGCGCAATCTATCCGCCCGGCGTGCAGGCGCTGGTATTTACGGGCGCCATGGATTACTGGCCGAACATCGACGCCGTGCAATGGTTCGTGCGCCACGTCTGGCCCGCGCTGCGGCGCCAGTTTCCCCAGCTGCAGTTCTATATCGTCGGCAGCGCGCCCGTGCCCGCCGTGACGGCGCTGGGCAGGGTGGCCGGCGTGGTGGTGACGGGCAAGGTGCCCGACATCCGGCCCTACCTGGCCGGCGCGTCGCTGGCCGTGGCGCCCCTGCGCATCGCCCGCGGCGTGCAAAACAAGGTGCTCGAAGCGATGGCGATGGGCAAGATCGTGCTGGCCACGCCGCAGGCACTGGAAGGCATCGCCGCCCAGCCGGGCCTGGAACTGCTGCTGGCGCGCGACGACGCCGAATTCATCCACCATGCGGCGCGCGTGCTGCGCAACGCCCGGGGCGACGGGTCCGAAGGCAGCGGCGCGGCCATCGGCGCGGCGGCGCGCCAGCTGGTCTTGCAGGAATACGACTGGGAACGCAACCTGCGCAGCCTGGGCGCCATGCTGGGTCTGCCTGCCGAGGCCGAGGCCGAGGCCGGCGCCGGAGCCAGCACTGCCGCCATGCCGACGCTGCCCGTGCGGGAGCCATCCACATGAGCTTGCAGCTCGACCAGGTCGCCCGCTTGCCGGACGTGGCCGTCCTGCCGCATCCGCAGGCCCAGCAGCAAGCGCTGGCGATCCTGCTGCTGGCCCTGGCCGCCGTCGTGCTGCTGTACCACGCTACCTTCTGGTCGATGCTGGAACTGTGGTCGCGCTCGCAGACCTTCGCACACGGCTTCCTGATCGTGCCCATCAGCTGCTGGCTGGCCTGGCGCCAGCGCGCCCGCCTGGCCGCGCTGGCGCCCCAGCCGTCGTGGCATGGCTTGCTGCTGCTGGGCGCGCTGGGCCTGGCCTGGCTGCTGGCCGACGCCGCCAACGTGTCCGTGGTGGAACAATATGCGGCCACGGCCATGCTGCCCGCCTGCGTGCTGGCCATCCTCGGCTGGCCGGCCGTGCGCCTGCTGGCCTTTCCCCTCGCGTATCTGTTCCTGGCCGTGCCGTTTGGCGAAGTCTTCCTCGATCCCCTGATCGACTTCACGGCGGCCTTCACGGTGACGGCGCTGCAATGGACGGGCGTACCTGTGTTTCGCGATGGCAACAATTTTTCGCTACCGACCGGTAACTGGTCGGTGGTGGAAGCGTGCAGCGGCTTGCGCTACCTGATCGCCGCGCTGGCCCTGGGCGCCCTGTACGCGCATGTGCACTGCCACAGCACGGGGCGGCGCCTGGCCGTCATGGCCGCCGCGCTGCTGGTGCCCATCCTGGCCAATGGCGTGCGCGCCTACCTGATCGTGATGCTGGGTCACCTGAGCGGCATGCGCCTGGCCGTGGGCGTCGACCACCTGATCTATGGCTGGCTGTTCTTCGGCTTGGTGGTATTGCTGCTGTTCTGGCTGGCCGCGCGCTGGCGCGAATTGCCGCTGGCGCGCGCCGCCTTGGCGCCCACCCTATCAGCCCGGCCCGGCGCCAGCGCCGCTGCGGCCAGCCGGCACGCCGTCGTGCGCGCCAGCGTGGCTTGCCTGCTGCTGGCGGCGCTGTGGCCGGCGCTGGCCAGTCACCGCGACGACGGCGCCGTGCCGCCGGGTTCCCCAGTTGTGCTGGCCTTGCCCGATCCGCCCGCCTGGCGGCGCCTGCACGATGCGGCACCCGCCTGGCAGGCGCCGTATGCGGGCACGCCCGCGCGGTTTGCCGCCACGTATGCACTCGGCGACGGTGCACCGGTGGGACTGCAGCTGCACTGGTATGCGCGCCAGGCGCGCGATGCCGAACTGCTGACACACCAGTCCTCGCCATACGGCGCGCGCTGGATGGCGCTGGCGCAACGCGTGCAAGACATCACCCTGGCCGGCGGCGCCCTGGCCGTGCGCGAAAGCGTGCTGGGGCACGGTGGCGAACGCCTGTTGGTGTGGCGCATCTACCGCCAGGGCGGCATCGTCACGGCCCGCCCCGTGCTGGTCAAGCTGCTGCTGGCGCAAGCCAAGCTGCTGGGCAGGCGCCAGGATGGCGCCGACATCCTCGTCTTTGCCGCCTACGACGAGCTGGCGCCGCCGCCGCGCGCGCGCCTGCACGCCTTCCTGCAGGCGGCGCTGCCCGTCATCGAACAACGCCTGCAGGAGCTGCCGCATGGCCCTTGACACGGATGCTGGCCGCACACGGGAGGCCAACAGCGCCCCGCTGATCGTGCACGTGATCCACCAGCTCGACGTGGGCGGGCTGGAAAACGGCCTGGTGAACCTGATCAACCATCTGCCGCCCGAACGCTACCGGCACGCCATCGTCTGCCTGAAGAACGCCACCGCGTTTCGTCAGCGCCTGACCACGCCCGGTGTCGATGTCATCAGCCTGGACAAGCGCGAGGGCAAGGACTGGCGCCACTACCTGCGCCTGTACCGCGTGCTGAAACAGCTGCGCCCGGCACTCGTGCACACGCGCAACCTGGGCTGCCTCGAAGCGCAACTGCTGGCCTGCCTGGCCGGCGTGCGCCTGCGCGTGCATGGCGAACACGGGCGCGACATGAGCGACTTGCACGGCACCCGCCGCAAATACCGGCTGCTGCGCAAATGCATGCTGCCGCTGGTGCAGCACTTCATCGCCGTCAGCGCCGACCTGGGACAATGGCTGGTGGACGTCATCGGCGCGGCGCCCGCGCAGGTATCGCACATCGGCAATGGCGTCGACAGCGTGCAATTCCATCCGCGCCTGGGGCCGCCGGCCGCCGTCGGGCCGCCCGGCTTCCTGTGCAACGGCGCCTTCGTCATCGGCAGCGTGGGCCGCATGGCCGCCGTCAAGGACCATGCCTCGCTGGTGCGGGCGTTCCTGCTGTTGCTGGCGCAGCCG
>NZ_LT607486.1:266409-281993 GCF_900095235.1 Janthinobacterium sp. UMAB-60 | reverse complement strand
CTCATCGTCGGCGACGGGCCGTGCCGCCAGGCCTGCCTGGAGCTGCTGCGACAGGCCGGCCTGGCCCATCTGGCCTGGCTGCCCGGCGCGCGCGACGACGTGGCGCAGCTGCTGCGCGCCATGGACCTGTTCGTGCTGCCCTCGCTGGCCGAAGGCAGTTCGAACACCATCCTCGAAGCGATGGCGACGGGACTGCCCATCGTCGCCACGCAGGTGGGCGGCAATGCGGAACTGGTGCAGTCGGGCTGGAGCGGCACCCTGGTGCCGCCCGGCTCTCCCGACATGCTGGCCGACGCCATGCTCGACTACTACAGCATGCCCGAACTGGGCCCGCGCCACGGCGCGCGCGGGCGGCGCCAGGTGCTGGCCGAGCACAGCCTGCCCGCCATGGCCGGCGCCTACCTGGCCGTGTACGACCGCCTGACGGGCGCGCGCCAGCCCTCTCCCCTGTCCACTTATCCCTGAAAGGCCTCCCATGTGCGGCATCAGCGGCATCTTTGATTTGCAGGGCCAGCGCGACATCGACGTGCTGCTGCTGGCGCGCATGAACCACAGCCTGCAGCATCGGGGACCGGACGAAGGTGGACTGCACCGCGAGCCGGGACTGGGCCTGGCGCACCGGCGCCTGTCCGTGATCGACCTGGCCAGCGGCCAGCAGCCGCTGTTCAACGCCGACCGCAGCATCGCGATCGTCTTCAATGGCGAAATCTATAACTATCGCAGCCTGATGGCCGAACTGCGTCAGTTCGGCCACACTTTCCGCACCAGCAGCGACACGGAAGTCATCGTCCACGCCTGGGAACAGTGGGGAGAACAATGCGTGCGGCGCCTGCGCGGCATGTTCGCCTTCGCCCTGTGGGACCGCCGGCGCCACCTGCTGTTCCTGGCGCGCGACCGCCTGGGCGTCAAACCCCTGTACTACGGCGAGGCGCAGGACGGCACCCTGCTGTTCGGCTCCGAACTCAAAGCCCTGCTCGCGCATCCGGCCATGCCGCGCGTGCTCGATCCGCTGGCCGTGGAAGAGTATTTCGCCTACGGCTACGTGCCCGAGCCGCGCAGCATCTTCCAGCACGCGCGCAAGCTGCCGCCCGGGCATACCCTGTCCATCCGCGCCGGCCAGCCGCTGCCCGCGCCGCAATCGTACTGGGACATTCCGTTTACGCCGAATCCTCCCGCCAGCGAAGCGCAGGCGGCCGACGAACTGCTGGCGCGCCTGCGCGAAGCGGTGCGCATCCGCATGGTGGCCGAAGTGCCGCTCGGGGCATTCCTCTCCGGCGGCGTCGATTCGAGCGCCGTCGTGGCGCTGATGGCCGGGGCCAGCGCCACGCCCGTCAACACCTGCTCCATCTCGTTCGGCGACCCGGCCTGGAACGAGGCGCGCTACGCCGACCTGGTGGCGCGCCGCTACGGCACGGCGCACCACGCGCGCCAGGTCGAGCAAGACGACTTCGAGCTGATCGACTTGCTGGCCAACCTGTACGACGAACCGTTCGCCGACAGTTCCGCCATGCCCACGTACCGGGTCTGCCAGCTGGCGCGCCAGCGCGTCACGGTGGCCCTGTCGGGCGATGGCGGCGATGAAAGCCTGGCCGGCTACCGGCGCTACCGCCTGCACACGCGCGAAGAAAAAGTGCGCAAGGCGATGGACCCCTTGCTGCCGGCCGGCCTGCGCCAGTCGCTGTTCGGCACCCTGGGGCGGCTATATCCGAAGGCCGACTGGGCGCCGCGCTTCCTGCGCGCCAAGACCACCTTCGAAGGCCTGGCGCGCGACACGACGGACGCGTATTTTCACGGCGTCAGCCTGCTGGGCGACGCCATGCGCGCGCGTTTGTTCAGCCCAGAACTGCGGCGCAGCCTGCAAGGCTACCGTGCCGTCGAAGTGCTGCGCCGCCACGCGCTGGCCAGCCCCGCGCAAGATCCGCTGTCGCAGGTGCAGTACCTGGACCTGAAAACCTACCTGCCCGGCGACATCCTCACGAAAGTCGACCGGGCCAGCATGGCGCATGCGCTGGAAGTGCGCTCGCCCCTGCTCGACCATGAACTGGTGGCGTGGATGTCCGGCCTGCCGCCGCAATTCAAGCTGCGGCGCGGCGAAGGCAAGTACCTGCTGAAAAAAGCCCTGCGCCCGCTGCTGCCCGACACCCTGCTGTACCGCCAGAAGATGGGCTTTTCCGTGCCGCTGGCGGACTGGCTGCGCGGCCCGCTGCGCCAGCGCCTGCAACAGCGGCTGCTGGGGCCTACGCTGGCGCAATGCGGCCTGTTCGACATGGACTACGTGCGCCTGCTGCTCGATCAGCACGCGAGCGGGCGGCGCGACTACAGCGCGCCACTGTGGGCGCTGCTGATGTTCGAAGCCTTTTTGCGCCAGGTGTTGCCCGTCGATGGCCGCCAGGCGCCGGTGCCCGCGCCGGCCATGGCGGTGGAGTGACGCCATGCGCATCCTGCACATCCTCGACCATTCGCTGCCGCTGCACAGCGGCTACACGTTTCGCACCCTGGCCATCCTGCGGCAGCAGCGCGCGCTGGGCTGGCACACGACGCAACTCACCAGTGCCAAGCAGGGGCCGTCCGACAGCGCGCAGCAGCTGGTCGACGGCTGGCATTTCTACCGCACGGCGCCGAATGCACGCTGGTGGGCGCGCCTGCCCGTGCTGCGGCAAGTGGCCGTCATCGTCGGCCTGGCCGTGCGCCTGCGCCAGCTGGCGCGGCAAGCCAGGCCCGACATCCTGCATGCGCATTCGCCTGCGCTCAATGCCATTGCAGCGCTCAACGCGGGCCGCGCGCTGGGCATCCCCGTCGTCTATGAAGTGCGCGCCTTCTGGGAAGACGCGGCCGCCGACCATGGCAGCAGCCGGCCCGGCGGCTTGCGCTACCGGCTCACGCGGGCGCTGGAAACCTATGCGCTGCGCCGCGCCGACGCCGTCACCACCATCTGCGACGGTTTGCGGCGCGAGCTGTGCGCGCGCGGCGTGCCCGCGCATAAAATCACGGTCATCCCGAACGCCGTCGATGCGGGCGCCTTTTGCGTCACGGCGCCCGGCGACCTGTGGCTGGCGCATAAACTGGGCCTGCATGGTCACCTGGTCATCGGCTTCATCGGCTCGTTCTACGCCTACGAGGGACTGGCGCTGCTGCTGCGCGCCATGCCACGCCTGCTGGCGGCGCAGCCGGCATTGCGGCTGCTGCTGGCCGGCGGCGGGCCGCAGGAAGCGGCGCTGCGCGCGCTGGCGGCGCAACTGGACCTGGAGCACGCCGTGATCTTCGCGGGCAGAGTGCCGCATGCGCAGGTGGCCGCGTATTATCAGCTGATCGACATCTGCGTGTATCCGCGCCTGCCCATGCGCCTGACGGAGCTGGTGACGCCCTTGAAACCGCTCGAAGCGATGGCGCAGGGCCGCCTCGTGGTGGCGTCCGACGTGGGCGGCCACCGCGAACTGGTCGACCATGGCAAGACGGGCATGCTGTTTCGCGCCGGCGACGCCGAGGCGCTGGCGCAGGCGGTATTGCACCTGCTGCTGGCGCCCGCCAGCTGGCCGCTGCTGCGGCGCCAGGCGCGCGCGTTTGTCGAGACGGAGCGCAGCTGGGGCGCCAGCGTGGGCCGCTATGCGCCCGTGTATGCGCGCGTGGCTGCGGCGCGCAAGCCGGCGGGAGTGGCGCCATGATCTTCACGGGCTTGCGCATCGCGCTGGTCGGCCCGCTGCCGCCGCCGGCCGGCGGCATGGCGAACCAGACGGCGCAACTGGCGCGCAAGCTGCGCGACGACGGCGCGCAAGTGCAGCTGCTGGCCGTCAACGGCCCCGTGCTGCCGCCCTGGCTGGCGCGCATCCGCTACCTGCGCGCGGCGCTGCGCCTGCCCGTGCACCTGTGGCGCCTGTGGCGCACGGCCAATACGGTGGACCTGTTCCACATCATGGCCAATTCCGGCTGGTCCTGGCATCTGCACGCGGCGCCGGCATTGTGGATCGCCAGCCTGAAAGGCAAGCCCGCCCTGCTCAACTACCGGGGCGGCGAAGCGGCCGCCTTTTTCGCCCGCTCGCCGCGCCTGGTCTCCATGAGCCTGCGCCGCGCCAGCGCCATCGTCGTGCCCTCGGCCTACCTGGCCGGCATTTTCGAGCAATATGGCCATACGGCCCACATCGTGCCGAACGTGGTGGACTTGCAGCGCTTTACGCCGGCCGCGCCGCGTGCGCCTGGCGACGCCGGCCCGTGCATCCTGGTGGCGCGCCACCTGGAACAGCTGTACGACAATGCCAGCGCCGTGCGCGCCTTTGCCATCGTGCGACTAAGCTATCCCAAGGCGCGCCTGGTGCTGGCCGGCGCCGGACCGCAGCGCGCGGCGCTGGCGCGCCTGGCCAGATCCTTGGGTGTGGACGCTGGCGTGCGCTTCGCCGGCCCCGTCGACAATGCCGCCATGCCAGCCCTGTACCAGGCCAGCGACATCGTCCTCAACCCTAGCCTGGCCGACAACATGCCCATTTCCGTGCTCGAAGCGCTGGCCTGCGGCGTGCCCGTCGTCAGTACCAACGTGGGCGGCATCCCGGCCCTGCTGCACGACGGCGTGACGGCGTTGCTGGTGCCGCCCGGCGATCCGGCCGCCATGGCGCAGGCCATCGTGGCGCTGCTGCGCGACCCGCTCCGCGCGCAGGCGCTGGTCGACGCGGGCCTGGCGCACGCCGCCACTTTCGGCTGGGCCGGCATCGCCCCCAGGCTGGCCGCGCATTACCGCCGCATCCGCGCAGCGCCGCGCCCGGGCGCCTACACGCGCCTCGTCGCGCAGTGGCTGTTTCCCCTGCATGAATGGTTCAAGGGCCACCACAGCACGCGCCTGCTGCGCCGCCTGGAACGCTCGCAGTGGTGGAGCGCGGAGCAGCTGCGGGAGTGGCAGCTGGCGCGCCTGCGCGCTCTGCTGCGCCATGCGGGCGCGCACGTGCCCTACTACCGCGCGCTGTTCGCCCGCAGCGGCTTCGATCCAGGCCAGGTCAGGCAACTGGCCGACCTGTCGCGCCTGCCGCTGCTGCGCAAGGCGGATATCGCCAGCGCGCGCGACAGCTTCAAGTCCGCCCGCGCCGTGGGTTTGCGCCCGTTCGCCACGGGCGGCTCCAGCGGCGAGCCGCTGCAGTTTTTCCTGGGACGGCGCAGGATCAGCCACGACATCGCCGCCAAGTGGCGCGCCACGCGCTGGTGGGGCGTCGACATCGGCGACCGCGAAGCCGTCTTGTGGGGCTCGCCCATCGAGCTGCAGGCGCAAGACCGCCTGCGCCGCCTGCGCGATGCGCTGCTGCGCACCACCCTGCTGCCCGCGTTTGCCATGTCGCCCGCGCGCCTTGACGGCTACGTGGCGCAGCTGCGCCGCTGGCGTCCGCGCATGCTGTTCGGCTATCCGTCCGCGCTGTGCCGCATCGCCAGCCACGCCGACGCGCGCGACCTGCCGCTCGACGGCCTGGGCGTGAAAGTGGCGTTCGTCACGGCCGAACGCCTGTACGACGAGCAGCGCGCGCAGATCGCCGCCGCCTTCGGCTGCCCCGTGGCCAACGGCTACGGCGGGCGCGACGCGGGTTTCATCGCCCACGAATGCCCGGAAGGCGGCATGCACATCACGGCCGAAGACATCATCGTGGAAATCGTCGATGGCCAGGACCAGCCGCTGCCCTTTGGTGCCACGGGCGAGATCGTCGTCACCCATTTGGCCACGCGGGACTACCCCTTCATCCGCTACGCCACGGGCGACGTGGGCGCGCTGGGCACGCAGCCTTGCGCCTGCGGCCGCGGTTTGCCCCTGCTGCACAAGATCGAAGGACGCAGCACGGATTTCCTCACGGCCGTCGACGGCACCGTCATGCACGGTCTGGCCCTCGTCTACATCGTGCGCGAACTGCCGCAGGTGCGCAGTTTTAAAATCATCCAGGAAAGCCTGCTGCGCACGCGCGTGCTGCTGGTCTGCGTGGCGCGCCTGGAGGACGCCACGCGCAGCGCCATCGTGAGCGGTTTCCAGGCCCGGCTGGGCGCGCAGGTGGACATCGTCATCGAGCAAGTCGACGAGATCGCGGCGGAAGCGTCGGGCAAGTACCGCTACGTGGTGAGCGCGGTGGCCTAGGCCGGCGGCCTGTAGCGCGATGCAACAGCAGTTGTCCATGCTCGTCCATGTATCTTGCCATATCGCCTGCGAAGCCATATCCGAGTGAATGCACGCTACGGATCGGGATATCAACGCCGGTCTGGCTGGCGATTTTCGCACGCAAGTCGCTGCTCTTGAAGTTTAAGGCACCGTGCGCTCACACATTGATGTAGATCAATCAATTTTCGAATCGCATGCAGCAGAATATGATCATTCGCAAATGTCTGTTGACCAGCCCATGGCAGGGCGCGTGACTGACGCCACTCCAACTTCATAAGGAACAAGATGATCCCCACTACCATGAAAGCCGCCGTTGTCGAACAACTGGGCCAGCCCCTGGTGCTGCGCGACGTACCCGTGCCGGCGCCCGGTCCCGGCCAGATCCTCGTCAAGACGGAAGCGTGCGGCGTGTGCCACACGGACTTGCATGCGGCGCGCGGCGACTGGCCCGTCAAGCCTTCGCCGCCGTTCATTCCCGGCCACGAAGGCATCGGCGTGGTGGTAGAGTTGGGCACGGGCGTGACCGAAGTGCGGCTGGGCGACCGGGTCGGCGTGCCCTGGCTGTACTCGGCTTGCGGCCATTGCGAACATTGCCTGGCAGCCTGGGAAACCGTGTGCGCCGAGGCGCAGTTCGGCGGCTACACGAAGAATGGCGGCTTTGCCGAGTACATCCTGGCCGACCCGCGCTACGTCGCGCATATTCCGGCCGGTCTTTCCGCCGTGCAGGCCGCGCCCATCATTTGCGCCGGCGTGACCAGCTACAAGGGCATCAAGGAAACGGGCGCGCGGCCGGGCCAGTGGCTGGCCGTGTCCGGCATCGGCGGCCTGGGCCACCTGGCCATCGAATATGCGGTGGCCATGGGCTTGCGCGTGGCGGCCGTCGACATCGATGAAGGCAAGCTGGAACACGCGCGCGCCCTCGGTGCCGAAGTGACCATCAACGCGCGCCAGGGCGACCCCGTGGCGGCCCTGCGCGAAGCGACCGGGGGCGGCGCGCACGGCGTGCTGATCACGGCGCCATCGATCGATGCCTTCCAGCAAGGCGTGGCGATGACGCGCAAGCGCGGCACCTGCGTGCTGGTCGGCTTGCCGCCGGGCGACTTCCCGACGCCGCTGTTCGACGTCGTCGCCAATTGCGTGACGATACGCGGCTCTTTTGTGGGCACGCGCCAGGACATGGCCGAGGCGCTGGCCTTCGCCGCCACTGGCAAGGTCAAGGCCGGGATCGAATTGCAGCCGCTGTCGGCCATCAATGAGATCTTCAGCCGGCTCGAACATGGCAAGGTGGCCTCGCGCGTGGTGCTCGATTTCAGCGCTAAGTGAGCCGCGCCGGTGTGTCGTGCGACGGCAATGCAATTTTTGTTGCCATAATTGCATATTACAAAGGACACACCGATGAAAATATCTCTTTCTTGCTGGCTGGCCTGCGCCGCCCTCGCCTGCTCCGCCCCCGCCAGCGCGGCCGATCAGGCCGCGTCCGCCTTGCCCGGGCACTATTACCTGCAAGGCGTCATGGAAACGGGTTCCGAACTGCTGCTGAAAAAGGATGGCACGTTCGAATGGATGCTCAGTTATGGCAATACCGACGAGCAAGCCAGCGGCGAGTGGCGCATTGCCGGCGACCTGGTGACCCTGGTGGCGGGCAATGGCGGCAAGGAGCCGCGGTTCCGCCTGTTCGAGGAAGCGGAAATGCGCATCCAGAAACCCGCCGAAGCGGGACTGTGGGTGGCCATCGTCGGCTTTCCCACAGTGGGGCCGATGGCCGGCGTGGAGGTCAAATTCGAAGCGCACAGCGGCAAGTCGGCCACCGCCGTCAGCGTGGCGAACGGCGACGCCATCGTGCGCATGCCGGCGTCGGAGCGCTGGGTGCGCGCCGGCTTGCGCCGCCAGGGCTCGAAAGCCGACTATCAATGGCTGGCCGTGCCGCCCGAGCGCGCGCAGCAACGCCTCGCCGCCTTCGCCGTCACCGACCCGCAATGGCTGAGAGGCCAGGCATTCCAGACGCTGGCCTTGCGCGTCGTCAAGGGCGGCCTGAAAGTTGACGATGCGGACAATGGTCTGGCCAGGGGCCTGTACGCCAAACCGGCATCGAAGCAGTAACCCTCACTCTATCTCGTTCCATTCCACAACCACGCCGCCCTGGTCAATATTCCCGACCAGGGCGGCGCCGTTTGCGCCAGCGCGCAGCCGTGCGCCGTTGACACCCCGCACGGTCTGTCCTATAGTCGCCGGGTTAACAAGAAATGAGAATGAGAATCATGTTCATTAAAATACGAAAATGGCTTGCCTGCTATCCGCTCGTGGCCGCAGCCCTGCTGCTGGCCGGTGGCGCGCAGGCGCAAGCAGCCGATCCTGGCGCCGGTGCCAGGCAATTGTGGCAGTTGATTGATTATGTCGCCGTCGATTACAGCGGCGCCGTCGAGCACGGCAAGGTGGTCAGCGAAGCGGAATACGCGGAAATGCTCGACTTTACCGACAACGCGACGACGCAGATCGCCGCCCTGCCCGCCCACGCGTCGCAGGCGGCCATCGCCGCCGCCATCGCCGACCTGCGCAAAGCCGTCGTGGCCAAGGCCGACGGCGTGGAAGTCAAGCGCCTGGCGCACCACGCGAACGGCTTGCTAATCGCCGCCTACCCGATCCCCGTGGCGCCGAAAGTGCTGCCCAACCTGATGCGCGGCGCGGCCCTGTATGCGGCCCAGTGCGCTTCTTGCCACGGCGTGGCCGGCGGCGGCGACGGTCCGCTGGCGGCCAGTCTGGAACCGAAACCGATCGCCTTCACGGATGGCGAACGGGCGCAGTCGCGCAGCGTCATGGCGCTGTACCAGGTCATTTCGCAAGGCGTGGCGGGCACCTCGATGGCCAGTTTCGGCCAGCTGTCCGAAAACGAGCGCTGGGACCTGGCCTTCTTTGTCGGCGGCATGTCGCACGACGCGGCGGCACGCGCGCACGGCGAAAAGCTGTGGCAGGACGATCCGCGCAGTAAAAAGCTGTACGCGGACCTGGCCGCCGTGACGACCCTGACGCAGGAAGCGGTGGCCGCCAAGCTGGGCGCGGACGAGGCGCAAGCCTTGACGGCGTACTTGCGCAGCCATCCCGACAAGGCCGAGGCGCACAAGCCCACGGGCCTGGCCCTGTCGCGCCTGCGCCTGGCCGAAAGCCTGGCCGCCGTGCACGCGGGCGACCGCGCGGGCGCCACGCGCCTGGGCCTGTCGGCCTACCTGGACGGCTTCGAGCCGATCGAGCCGATGGTCGGCGCGCGCAACAAGTCCTTGCTGCTGGCCGTGGAAAACGCCATGCTGGCCTACCGTTCCGCTGTTGCCAAGGGCACGGTGGCCGACGCCGAAGCGGCGGGCGACAAGCTGCAGCAACTGTTTACCCACGTGGAAGCGGAGCTGGGCGACGCCAAGGCCGAGCCGATGACGACCTTTATCGGCGCCCTGACGATCCTGCTGCGCGAAGGCGTGGAAGCGCTGCTGATCGTAATCGGCATCATCGCCTTCCTGCGCAAGGCCAAGCGCAGCGACGTCATGCCCTACGTGCATGGCGGCTGGATCAGCGCGCTGGTGGCGGGCGGCCTGACATGGGTGGCGGCGACGTACCTGGTGACCATCAGCGGCGCCAGCCGGGAAGTGAGCGAAGGGCTCGGTTCCGTGTTCGCCGCCCTGGTCCTGCTCAGCGTGGGCTTGTGGATGCACCAGAAGAGCAGCGCCGGGCGCTGGCAGGAATACCTGCACGAAAAACTCACGGCGGCCATGACGCGCCGCTCCGCCTGGGGCCTGTTCGCCCTGGCCTTCATCGCCGTCTACCGCGAAGTGTTTGAAACGGTGCTGTTCTATTCCGCCCTGGCGGCCGACGGCAATGGCGGCGCCCTGCTGGGCGGCTTCCTGGTAGCCATCGTGCTGCTGGTCGTCATCGCCTGGGCCTTGCTGCGCACCAGCGCCCGCATGCCGATCGGCAAGTTCTTCTCGTGGACGTCCGCCTTCGTGGCCGTGCTCGCCGTGATTCTGATGGGCAAAGGCGTGGCCGCGCTGCAGGAAGCGGGCTGGGTCGGCGTCACCCCCGTCGACTTCATGCGCGTCGACCTGCTGGGCATCCTGCCGACGGCGGAAACCCTGCTGGCGCAGGCGGCCATCCTGGCCATCATCGTCGCCGGCTATGGCTGGAACCGTTATTCGGCAGGCAAGCACAAGCCGGCCTGATCATGCAATAGCCGGCATGGGCAAGCTGCCCGGGCCGGCACTTCCGCACTTTTTCCCCATTCACCTGTTGCGATGCCGCTCAGCGAGCGGCATCGCGCGCATCCACGTAGGCCCAGGCCTGCATGCCCGACGCCAGGGTCACGCGCTCGCGCCGGTAAGCGGCCACCTCGTAGCCGTCCGCCTGCCGCAATTCCTCAAGCGAAATAGCCAGCACGGCGCCCGGCACGCTATCCGTCGGCATGGCGCTGCGCGAGGCGATCGGATGATGCGTCTTGCCGCTGGTCGCCACCACTTGCGCATCGTCGATGGCCAGCATTGCCAGGCGGTAACCGGGCAATTGGTCGGGCCGGCTGTCGAGCAGGCGCCCGAAAGTGGCCAGTTGCACCTCGGGCTGCTGCAAGGTGCCATAGGAAAACAGGTGTTCTGCCGCTGCCGCTGGAATAGTTGCCATTTTTTACTCCTGGTCGATGGTCGATAGCGTGCATCGTAACGCTGTTCGCGCCGCGACGCGAACAACTTGCCGGCATCGCTCCTGCACCGTTTTGAAAACTGCGATATGATGATCGTCATGCAGAACTCATCCAACAACAAAGCGTCGGCGCACAGCCGCAAGGAAGCCACCCACGAACGCATCGTCGAGGTGGCCACGCGCGCCATCCGCCGCAGCGGCTATGCGGGCACGGGCGTGGCCGACATCATGAGGGAAGCGGGCCTGACACACGGCGGCTTTTATGCGCACTTCGCCTCGCGCGATGCGCTGCTGGCCGAAGCGGGCGACCGCGCGGGCGCCGAATCGGTGGCGCTGGCGGCCAGGGTGGCGGCCGCCGCCCCGCCGGGCCAGGCGCTGCAGGCGATGCTGGCGGCCTACCTGTCGCCCGAACACATCGCCGCCATCGAGGTGGGCTGCCCTGTCTCGGCGCTGGGTTCGGAAATGCCGCGCCAGGCGCCCGAGGTGCGGCGCGCCGCCACCATCCACATCAAGGAAATGATCGACTTGTTCGCGCGCCAGATGCCCAACTGGGGCCAGCCGGAAGCGCACGCGCAAGCCATGGCGACGGTGTGCGCCATGATCGGCGCCACCATCCTGGCGCGCGCCGTCGACGAGCCGGCCCTGTCGGACGCCCTGTGCGCGGCCACCCTGGCGCAGTTCCAGGACGCAAACCAGCCGTAACGCCCATGGCCCGGGTCCGTCCCGGGCTTTTTTTCAAACAACAATATGACGACCGTCATATTTTATGCTGTCAACCACTGAAGGACTGCCATGAAGAACAACAAGATTGCCCTGGTCACCGGCGCCTCGTCCGGCATCGGCGCGGCCACGGCCCGGCGCCTGGCGCAAGCGGGCTACACGGTGTACGGCACCAGCCGCCGCGGCGCGCAAGCCGATGCGGTCGGCTACACGATGCTGGCGCTCGACGTCACCAGCGACGCATCCGTCGCGGCCGCCGTCGCCGAGCTGATACAACGCGAAGGCCGCATCGACCTGCTGGTGAACAACGCGGGTTTCGGCGTGGCCCCGGCGGGTGCCGAGGAAAGCAGCATGGCGCAGGCGCACGCCATCTTCGACACGAATTTTCATGGCGTCGTGCGCATGACCCTGGCCGTGCTGCCGCACATGCGGGCCCAGGGCGGCGGGCGCATCCTCAATATCGGTTCCGTCGTCGGCTTTTTGCCCATGCCTTATGGCGCGCTGTATTCGGCCACCAAGCACGCCATCGAGGGATACACGGAATCACTCGACCATGAAGTGCGCGGCTGGGGCATCCGCGCCAGCGTCATCGAGCCGGCGTATACGAAAACCACGTTCGAAGCCAACCTGCTGGCGCCAGATAGCCCGCTGTCCGCCTACCGGCAAGTGAGCGCGGCCGTCACGCGCCGGCTGCAAGCGCTGATGGCCGGCGCCGAAGACCCTGGCGTCGTGGCCGACACGGTATTGGCGGCGGCGCAGGCGCGCCAGCCGAAATTGCGCTACACGGCCGGGCCGCTGGCGGCACGCTTGCGCCTGATGCGCCGTTTCCTGCCCGCCGCGCTGCTGGACGCCGGCTTGCGCAAGGACCTGCGCCTGGCCTGAACGCCGGCACTTTTTTCAGCCTTCAGAGAGAACATCATGCAAGCATTGCAACTCAAACGATACGGCGGCCTCGATCACGTGGCGTTTGCCGAACTGCCCCGCCCTCCCCCCGGTCCCGGCGAACTGCTGGTGCGGGTGCGCGCCGTGGGACTCAATCCCATCGATTATCTGATCCCCAGGGGCGACTTCAAGCCGATCTTGAAACTGCGCTTGCCGGCCACCCTGGGCAGCGACCTGGCCGGCGTGGTGGTGCAAGTCGGCAGCGGCGTCACGCGCTTTCAAGTGGGCGACGCCGTGTATGCGAGCATTTTCGACACGCCATACGGCAGCCTGGCCGAGTGTGCCGTCGTGCCCGAGCAGGCGGCCGCGCAGATCGCCGCCCTGCTCGAAGCGGGAAGCATCCGCCCCGTCATCGACCAGGTGTTTCCTTTTCTTCAAGCAAAGCAGGCGCTGACCTACCTGGCGCAGGGCCGCGCGCGCGGCAAGGTGGTGCTGCGGCTGCCCGTGCCCTGAGTGGCCTTGGGATTGCGTTCCGTGCTGTGACGGCAACTGTGATTATGTGTGAGTTTTGCGTTGGCAATTTCGGCCATACTCGTTGTCAACCCCTTACCTATTGATACCGGTCAACTTCAACAAAGGTAGCTCATGCGCTTTTTCCGGGAATGCTGCTGGCTCGCGATCACCCTCGCGGCCGGCACCGCCCATGCCGAACCGGGCGTGACCGATACGCAAATCCGGCTCGGCATGGTCAATGCCCAGACGGGGGCGGCCTCCGGGCTGGGACGGGCCATGCTCGATGGCGCGACGGCCATTTTCCAGGAAGCAAACCAGCGCGGCGGCATCCACGGCCGCAGCATCGAGCTGGTGGTGGCCGACGATGGCTACGATCCGGACCGCGCCATCAGCGAAACGCTCAGGCTGATCGAGGACAAGCAGGTATTCGCCCTGTTCGGCAACGTGGGCACACCCACCACCAACGCCGTCATACCGATCGTCCAGGAAATGAAGGTGCCGCTGGTGGGCGCGTTTACCGGCGCCATGACCTTGCGCCGCCCCGTGGTACATGAAATCATCAACTTTCGCGCCAGTTATGACGATGAGTCCGATGCCCTGGTGCAGTACTTCGCCAGCCGGGGCATCAAGCGCTTTGGCGTGCTGTACCAGGACGACGGCTTCGGCAATGCCGTGCTCGACGGCACCGTGCGCGCCCTGCAGCGGCGCGGCATGGAACTCGTCGCCAAGGGTTCCTTCCAGCGCGGCACCACGGCCGTCAAGGCGGGACTGGCGGCCCTGATCGGTCACGACTTGCAGGTGGTCATCATGGCCGGCCCCTACACCCCGGTGGCTGCGTTCGTGCGCGAAGCGGGCCAGACCGGGCTGAAGGCGGCCCTGGCCACGGTGTCCTTTGTCGGCACCGACAGCCTGCTGCAGCTGCTGGGCAAGGAAGGCAACAACATTGTGATTTCGCAAGTGGTGCCGCTGCCGGAAGACCGCACGCTGCCCATCGCCGCCGACTGCGCCGCGCTGCTGGCCCGGCATGTGCCGGCGGCCCGCCTGTCGTTCGTCAGTTTCGAGGGCTGTATTTCAGCCACCCTGATGGTGGCGGCGCTACGCCGCGCTGGCGCCGACCTCACGCGCGAGCGCCTGATCCAGAGTTTCGAAACGTTCGACCGGCTCGATCTGGGCGGCTTGCGGGTAACGCTGCGACCAGGCGACCACCAGGCGTCGACGGCCGTCTTCCTGACCCGCATCGCCGACGGCCGTATCGTGCCGGCCGACCCGGCGCCTGGCGCGAAGTGATGCGCGCGGCCGTCCCCTGGAGCCTGGCATGAAAATCAGGACCAAGCTGATCATCAGTACCACCGTCCTGCTGGCGGGCGTGGCGGCCATGGCGGCGGCCAGCCTGCTGCTGGTGAAAGGCATCGAAAACCATGTGCATGGCTTGACCGACGAGACCGTGCCGCTGTACACGGACGTGTTGCGCCTGCGCTATACCGTACAGGATATGACGTCGGATTTTTTCGAGCTGGGCAAGGCGGAAGACCTGGCGCAGCTGGAACAGGTATCGAGCAAGATCGTCGCCAGTATCCGTACCGCCGAGAACATCAGCCAGGACTTGCGGCGCCACGGCGAGTCGCAAGCGCCCCGCTATCACTCGGCCTTCGAACGGGAATTCCAGCGCATGCGCGTCGCCGTGCGCAAGCGCCTGGAAAACGAGGCTTATTACAAGGCGCAGGCGACGGAGATGCGGCAAGTGCTGGCGCAGATCAAGGCCGCGGCCAAGGGGGCGCGCGGCAAGATCCGGCTGGTCGACAGCCAGGCCCAGGCCACGGCCGCCGAGGTGCAGCTGGAAAGCCAGCGCCTGAACGAGAACGCCCGCTACCTGACGGATTTACGCAAGAGCATCCACGACATGCAGATTGCGCTGGCCGAAACGGAGGCCGTGAAAAACCGTTTCCGCATCGCACCCTTGCGCGAACGGCTGACGGCGGCCGTCGCGCACCTGGAAGGCACCAGCGAGCGCGACATCAGCCCGGCCCAGCTGGCGCTGCGGGCGAAACTGCTGGCCACGGCGCGCCAGATGCTCGATCCCGCCGCCGGCCTGCTGGCCCTGCGTGCAGCTCTGCTGGCCGAGGGCGGCGCCAGCGCGGCGCAGCAAGCCGCCTATGCCGCCCTCAAGGAAGACACCAGCGCCGCCCTGGCCGGCGCCCACCTGCGCCTGGCCGAGGAGCTCGATCCCATCGAACTGCAGCTGGCCATCGGGCGCGACCGGCTGGCCGAAGCGGGCCGCTACATGCACACCTCGGCCCGCATCGAGGACGCCAGCGGCGAAATCAACCTGGCCGTCGACGCCATCAGCATCGACGTGGGCGAAGTCATGCTGGCCACGGCCGCCGCCGACGTCACGCGCCTGGGCGACGATATCGCGCTGCGCATCAGCGCCCTGCACCGCGACATGGCCACCATGCAGACCTTGCTGCAAAGCATAGGCCAGCTGGGCTTGCTGGCCGAAACGCGCGGCGTCAACACCCATCTGGACGCGGTGGAGCGTTCGGGACAGCGGCTGGTGCACGCCAAGGGCAGCGTGCTGGACAGCCAGACGGCGCTCGACGAGGTCATCGACCACGTGCGCGCCTTCGAGCGCGAGCAGGCCGCCTATTCCGCGCAGCAGGTGGCGCGCATCACGGGCCAGCAG
>NZ_LT607486.1:265555-266360 GCF_900095235.1 Janthinobacterium sp. UMAB-60 | reverse complement strand
GCCTGCGTGGCCATCACGGGCCTGATCAGCGCGTCCATCGCCAGGCCGCTGGCGCGCCTGTCCTACGCCATCGCGCATATCCGCGACGGCAAGGCGCTGTCGGTGCGCGTGGCGCAGCACGGCAGCGATGAACTCGGGCAATTGATCCTGGGCTTTAACGGCATGCTCGAGCACGTCGAACAGCGCGACCTGGCGCTCAAGCAGGCCAAGGCCGAGGCCGACGCCGCCAACCGCGCCAAATCGGAATTCCTGGCCAAGATGAGCCACGAAATCCGCACGCCGATGAATGGCGTGCTGGGCATGACGGAGTTGCTGCAGCGCACAGAACTGAGTCCCAAGCAGCAGCGTTTCGTGCACACGGTGCACCGTTCCGGTGAAAGCTTGCTGAGTATCATCGACGACATCCTCGACTTTTCCAAGATCGAGGCGGGCAAGCTGGTGCTCGAACATATCCCCTTCGACCTGCGCCAGGTGATCGACGATGTGGTGGCGCTGTTTGCCAACGGCATCCAGCGCAAGGCCATCGAATTTACCTGCCGCATCGCGCCCGACGTGCCGCAGCATGTGCGCGGCGACCCCGTGCGGCTGCGCCAGATTCTCACCAACCTGCTCAATAACGCCACCAAGTTTACCGAGCGGGGCGAGATTTCCGTCGATGTCAGCTGCCCTGCCGCCGGCCAGATCCGGCTGGAAGTGCGCGACACGGGCATCGGCATGGCGCCGGAAGCGGCGGCGGCCGTCTTCCAGCCCTTCCGCCAGGCCGACAGCACCACTTCGCGCAAGTATGGGGGCACGGGACTGGGCC
>NZ_LT607486.1:251977-265524 GCF_900095235.1 Janthinobacterium sp. UMAB-60 | reverse complement strand
TCGTGCTCAAATCCGTGGCGGGTCAGGGCTCCAGCTTCGCCGTGACCGTCGTCGTGGGCGAGGTGGCGCCCGGTGACGCGCCGCCGCCGGCGCCTCCGCGCGTGTCGCTCGATACCTTGCACGTGCTGATCGTCGACGACCATGCCACCAACCGCCATATCCTGCTGCAGCACGCGATCGAGTGGCAGATGGCCGCGTCCAGCGCCGCCGACGGCGCCGAGGCGCTGGGCCTGCTGCAAGGCGCGCTGCGCGGCGGGCGTCCGTTCGACCTGGCCATCATCGACATGCGCATGCCCGTCATGGATGGCGCCGAACTGGTGCGGGCGATCAAGGCCGACGCCGACATGGCGGCACTGAAAATCATCATGCTCAGCTCGCTGGATGCCTCGGCCGATCTGCACCAGGTGACGGCGCTGGGCGTGGAATACTGCCTGACCAAGCCCGTGCGGGCGCTGGAACTGCGCCACTGCATCGAAGCCGTGGGCGGCTTCGGCACCCTGGCCCCCACGCTGCCTGCCATGCCGGCCCTGCCCGCCGCGCAGGATACCGCTGGCGTAGGCCAGGCGCCGCTGCGCATGCTGCTGGTGGAAGACAATGCGATCAACCAGGAAATCGCCCTGGCCATGCTGGAAGATACCGCTTACCAGGCCACGCCGGCCGACAACGGGCGGCGCGCGCTGGCCCTGTGGGAGCGCTACCCGTTCGATGTGATCCTGATGGATTGCCAGATGCCGGAAATGGACGGCTTCGAAGCGACGCGGCGCTTGCGCCGCATGGAAGCCCAGCAAGGCCGTGAGCGCACGCCCATCATCGCCCTGACGGCCAACGCCATCCTGGGCGACCGCGAACTGTGCCTGGACGCGGGCATGGACGACTACCTCGCCAAGCCGTACACGCGCGCCGCCCTGCTGGCCGTGCTGGCCCGCTGGCGCCCGGCGTCCAGCGCGCCGGCGGCGGTGCAGACGCCGGCAGTGACGGCGCAGGCTGTCCAGAAGGCGCCGGCCGAAGCGGCCGCCATCCTCGACGCGGCCGCCCTGCAAAACCTGCGCGCCATGCGCCGTCCCGGCCGTCCCGACGTGCTGGGCCGCATCATCGACCTGTTCTACAGCGACGCCCCGCGCCTGCTGGTGCAGCTGGAAGTGGCGGCCGGGGCCAGCGACGCCGCGGCGCTGCAGCTGGCCGCGCACACGCTCAAGTCCAGCTGCGCCAACGTGGGCGCGCTGGGCTTGTCGGCCACCTGCCGTGAAATCGAACAATACGCGCGCGGCAATGACGTCGGCGGCGCGCTGCGGCATATCCGCGGCATCCAGCAAGAACTCGACCGTGTCCTCGCCGCCCTGGCCATTGAAAAGGAAGCCCTATGAATACCGCACTCCCCCCGCAAGCACTGGTTCTGGTGGTCGATGACGACACCATGACGCGCTTCCTGGTAACGGAAGCGCTGGAGCCGGAAGGCTTCCGCATCGAGGAAGCGGCCAGCGGCCTGGAAGCGCTGGCCGCCTTCCAGCGCGGCGTGCCCGACCTGGTCCTGCTCGACGTCGCCATGCCCGGCATGAGCGGCTTCGAATGCTGCGCCCAGCTGCGCCGGCTGCCCGGCGGCGCGCACGTGCCCATCGTCGTGCTGACCGGCAACGATGACGATGACTCGATCAAGCAGGCGCTGGAAGCGGGCGCCAGCGATTTCATCTCCAAGCCGATGCAATGGCGGCTGCTGGCGCACCGGCTGCGCTACCTGCTGCGGGCCAGCAGCGCGCTGACCGAATTGAGCCGCATCCAGGAAAGCCTCAACCACGCGCAGGCGCTGGCCCGCCTGGGCAACTGGGAATACCGGGGCACCGGCGGCGATGGTTACTGGTCGCCGGAACTGTTGCGCATCCTGGGCCTCGATGCCGCTTCCGGCGCCACCAGCTTCGACCGTTTGCTGCAATGCCTGCCCGAAGACCAGCGGCCCCTGCTGCTCGATGCCTTCATGGAACTGCATGCCAGCGGCACCAGCTACGGCCTGGAACACGCGGTGCTGCAGCCGGACGGCGGCGAGTGCATCGTCTTTCACCAGGCCGAGGCCGTGCGCGAAGGTGGCGAAGTGCTGCTGATGCGCGGTACCGTGCAGGACATCACGGATCGCAAGCGGCAGGAATGGCGCATCGAGTACCTGGCCAACCACGATGCGCTGACGGATCTGCCCAACCGCCAGTTGCTGAACGACCGCATCGGCCAGGCCATCGCCCATGCCCGCCGCACCCGCCTGCACCTGGCCACCCTGATGCTGGACCTCGACCGTTTCAAGTTCGTCAACGACAGCTATGGCCACCCGGTGGGCGATGCGCTGCTGCAGGAAGTGGCCCGCCGCCTGAAGCTGGCCGTGCGCGAAGGCGACACCGTGGCCCGCCAGGGCGGCGACGAATTCGTCATCCTGCTGACGGACTTGCCCGATAGCGACACGGCCGAGGACATCGCCAAGAAGGTGCTGGCGGTGTTCGCCGAGCCCTTTGTGCTGGGCGAGCATACCTTGCATGTCAGCACCAGCATCGGCGCCAGCGTGTTTCCCTCCGACGGCGACAGCGCCGACATCCTGTTGAAGACGGCCGATGCGGCCCTTTACAGCGCCAAGGACAAGGGCCGCAACGCTTACCAGTTCTACAACCACAAGATGGGCGTGCTGGTGGAAGAGCGGGCCGAGATCGAGCACGCGCTGCACCAGGCGCTGGCGCTGGGCGAGCTGGAATTGCATTATCAGCCCAAGGTCGATCTCACCAGCGGCAAGATTTATGGCATGGAAGCGCTGTTGCGCTGGCGCCGGCCCGGCATCGGCCTGGTGCCGCCGGACCGCTTCATCCCCCTGGCCGAGGAAACGGGCATGATCGTGCCCATCGGCGAATGGGTGCTGCGCACGGCCTGCGCGCAGCTGGGCGTCTGGCATGCCTACGGCTTTGCGCACCTGACGATGGCCGTCAACGTCTCGGCGCGCCAGTTCCGCCAGGTCGACATGCCGCAACTGGTGCGCGCAGTGCTGGCGGAAAGCGGCGTGCCGTCCCACTGCCTGGAACTGGAACTGACGGAAAGCGTGCTGATGCAAAACCGCGACCTGGTGGTGCGGGCGCTGGAACAGTTGAAGGAAATCGGCATCACCCTGGCGCTGGACGACTTCGGCACCGGCTATTCCAGCTTGTCCTATCTCAAGCAATTCCCCATCGACGTGGTGAAGATCGATCAATCGTTCATCCGCGACGTGACCGACAGCGTGGACGGCGCTTCGCTGACCCGCTCCATCATCGCCATGGCCAAGTCGCTGCACCTGACCACGGTGGCCGAGGGCGTGGAAACGGAGGGACAATTGGGATTTCTCAATACCAACCGCTGCGACGCCATGCAAGGCTATTACTTCAGCCGCCCCCTGCCCGGCGCCGAGATGGATCTGATGTTGCATGCCGGCACCCATTTGCCGCCCGAGAGCTGCCATGCCGTGGCGCCGCAGCGCGTGCTGCTGCTGGTCGATGACGAGGAGCATATCCTGTCCGCCCTGCGCCGCTCGCTGCGCAAGGAGGGCTACCAGATACTCAGCACCACCAATGCGCAGGAAGCGCTGGAACTGGTCGCGTCCCACGCGGTGGGCGTGATCCTCACGGATGCGCGCATGCCGGGCATGTCCGGCAACGAACTCTTGCGCCGCATCAAGGGCGTCTATCCGGAGATCGTGCGCGTGATGCTGTCCGGCTATCCTGAGCTGCATTCGGTCACGGCGGCCATCAACGAAGGCTCGGTGTACAAGTTCATCACCAAGCCGTGGGACGAAACCCTGCTGAAAGACCACTTGCTGGAAGCCTTCCAGCGCTTCGAATCGGGCGTGCAACGACCGCCACGGGGTCCCCATGGCATCGAAATCAGCAACCGTGCCGCCTAGGCGCCGCCAGGAGCCATCATGCAGGAGCAACTATTCTTCGAAGGCTTGCGCGCCCTGGCCGAAGCGGCCTTTCCCAAGCATTGCGCCTGCTGCGGCCGCGTCTTCGCCACGGCGGACGAGTTCATCGGGCAGACGCGGGCGATGCGGCAGAATGTTTCCGGGCTAAAGCAAAGTTTCGATGACAACAACGTCGCCATCGTCGAGGTCTACCGCAATTGCCCGTGCGGCTCGACCCTGATGGATTTCTTTTCGGACCGGCGCGACACGTCCGAAGCGTGCCAGCAACGGCGCCTGCTGTTCGAGCGCCTGCTGCCGCTGCTGCAGGAAAAAGGCATGGAACGGGGCGCGGCGCGCGCCTATCTGCTGCAGATCGTGCGCGGCGAGCTGCCTTGAGGGGCAGCTCGTCGTATCACCTTACCAGTAACCAAGCACCTTCCACCACGTCGTGCCGACGACGGCAAAGATCAGCAGTTCCACCACGCACATGATGAAACCGACACGCCACCAGTTGCCCATCGTCACGAAGCCGCTGCCGAAGATGATGGGCGAGGTGCCCGTGGCGTAGTGGGTCAGGGTCATCATGATGGCCGAGCCGGCCGTCATCATCAGCATGAACGGTACGTGGTACTCGGCGGGAATCAGGTGCAGGCCCACCGTCAGGAAGGCCAGCAGCATGGCGCTGATGTGGGCCGTCGTGCTGGCAAAGAAGTAATGCGAGAAGACGAACACCAGCACCAGGACGCCGGCGATCGGCAGCCAGTCCATGCCGCTGGCGACGATGGCCGCCTTCATGCCGGCCGAGAACCAGGCGATCACGCCCGTCTTGTTCAACTGCTCGGCCATCATGACGAGCGCGCCGAACCACACCAAAGTGTCCCAGGCGCTCTTTTCCGACAGCACGTCGTCCCAGTCGATGGTGCCGGTAATGATCAGCACAAACAAGCCGATGAAGGCGACCACCGTCGCATCGAGCGAAAACGCGGGGCCGAACAGCATGGCGGGCACATTCGCCCACAGCAACAGCAACAAGGCGAAGGTACCCAGCATGACTTTTTCCGACGGCGACAGCGGGCCCATGCTTTTCAGTTCCGCCTTGGCGTAGGTGACGGCGTCCGGCGTGGCTTTCAGTTCCGGCGGCGACAGCCAATAGATAATCAGCGGCATCACCAGCAGGCAGACCAGGCCCGGCAGCAGCATGCACAGGGCCCAGGTGGTCCACGTCAGGTGGAAACTCTGGCCGCTGGCCTTGGCGACGAAATCGACCACCAGCGGATTGGGCGCCGTGGCCGTGAGGAACATGGCCGACGTGATCGGATTGGCGTGGTAGTTGACGAGGGCCAGATACGTGCCCACTTTCCCTTCCGTGCCCTTGGCAGGATCCGAATCGAAGGCGTTGGCGATCGATTTCATGACGGGATGGACGATGCCGCCGCCGCGCGCCGTGTTACTCGGCGTAAATGGCGCCAGCACCAGTTCGCAAATCGCCAGGCCATAGCCGATGCCCATGGTGCGCTTGCCCAGCAGCGAGATGAACAGCAGGCCGATGCGGCTGCCCAGCCCCGTCTTTTTCAGGCCGCGCGAGATCAGAATCGCCACGACGATCAGCCAGATCAGGGGATTCGAAAAACTGCTGAGCGCATCCGTGATGGCGCCCTTGGACGAGGTCGACGTCACTTGCGACAATGACACGATGACGATGGCCATCATGGCCATCACGCCGATCGGCATGACTTTTAAAATGATCGCCAGAATCGTGGTGAGGAAGATCGCCACCAGGCCCCAGGCCTTCGGCGTCAAGCCGTCGGGCGCCGGCAGCAATAGCATGCTCACCAGCAAGGCGGTGCAGATCAGGGCGGGGACGAGGCGGAATGGGACGGCTTCCTTGAAATGCAGGAACATGTCGCGCACTGTTTTATACATCTTTATTACCTTTCGCTGTGGGTCAGGCATCCTGGCGGCCGGAATCGTGCACGCAGATTCATGGGCCGGCGGGCACGAAAACCGCGCCCGCAAGATGACAGATGCCCAACAATTCTGTTCGGCAATATCATACACGCAAGGCGTCCCCGGCCACTGCTTCATACGGCGCGCCGTTCCTGGCAATTGCAAAATCGTTGACCTGCGCGCGAGATCTCTCACATAATCGCCCCTCATGCTGCCAAACCGACAAGGACGCCATTGCAAGCTCGCAACCATCATATCGACGCCCTGCGCGGCGCGGCCATCCTGTGCGTGCTGTTGCTGCACTTTGCGCTGGCCTATGGCTTGAAGAACAGCCCGCTCTCGGCCTTGCCGGCCTGGCTATTGAAAGCCGCCTACCAGGGCAATTACGGGGTGACCATGTTCTTCGTCATTTCCGGCTACCTGATCACCTCGACCTCGCTGCGCCGCTGGGGCGACCTGGCGCGCATCGACCTGGCGGCGTTTTATGCCTACCGCATCGCCCGCCTGCTACCGGCGCTGCTGCTGGCCCTGTCCCTGATCGTGCTGCTGGGTGTGCTGGACGTGCCCTTCTATGCCAATTCGGACGGCGGCAAGGATTTGCCTGCCAGCTATTTCGTCATCGCCATCGCCTCCGTGCTGACCTTCTGGCACAACGTGCTGATGCAAAGCGCCGGCTATTTCAATTACTGCCTGAACGTGTACTGGTCGCTGTCCGTCGAAGAAATGTTTTACCTGCTGTTGCCACTGTCGTGCCGCCTGCTGCGCCGGCGCCAGGCGATCATGCTGCTGTGCGGCGCCGCCATTGTGGCCGGCCCCGTCTACCGCAGCTTGCACGCGGACAACGAAATCTATTTCATGTACGGCTATGCCGCCTGTTTCGACGCCATCGGCATCGGCTGCCTGACGGCCCTGCTGACGCAACATTGGCAGCCGGGCGCGCGTGCCGGGCAACTGTTGCGCTGGGCGGCGGGCCTGGCCCTGGCGGCCGTGTATGCGCGCGGCATCGGCGGACACGAAGTCTTCGGTTTTACCCTGATCGCGCTGGCCAGCGCCGCCTTCATCGTGGGCGCCCTGGCGGGCCAGACGGCCAGCCAGGGCCGCTCCGGCCCGCTGCAATGGCTGGGACGGCACAGCTATGAGCTGTACTTGTTCCATATCATCGTGCTGGCCGCCATGCGTAACGTGGTCGACAAGGCGGGCCTGGGCTACGCGGAACGGCTGCCGTGGCTGGCGCTGTTCCTGGCAGCGACGGCGCTGGCGGCCGCCCTCGTGGCCCGCTGCGTGTCCGAACCGGCGAATGCCGCCCTGCGCCGGCGCTTCCGGGGCGCCGCCGCGCCCGCGCCTGCGCGCGCGGTTGGCAGCCCTGGAGCGGCACCTTGAAAAAGTGAGCCAGGTCAAGAGAGCGCATGCCCACAGCCCGTTTCCGGGCAAATTCCAGCCCGAACTTGCCATCCGCACTATAATGTCGGCACCATGTGCGGCAGCATTGGCGGCGATAGACGGTAACAATTTCGTGTGGACGCCAGTACAATAGCGTCTGGGCCTACACAGGGTTTCACTTTTGCCAGCAGTTGCCAGCAACTAACCATTTTTTTGACCAGCCAACAAATACTATGAGTTCGATGAATGAAGAGCGCGTTTTAAGCGTGCACCACTGGACGGATACCCTGTTCTCCTTTACCACCACGCGCGACCCGTCGCTGCGTTTCTCGAATGGCCATTTCACCATGATCGGCCTGCGCGTCGATGGCAAGCCCTTGCTGCGCGCCTACAGTATCGCCAGCGCCAATTACGAAGAGCACCTGGAATTTTTCAGCATCAAGGTACCGGGCGGTCCATTGACGTCGCGTTTGCAACATTTGCAAGTGGGCGACACCGTCATCGTCGGCCGCAAGCCGACGGGCACCCTGGTGTCCGACTACCTGCTGCCAGGCAAGCGCCTGTACATGCTGTCGACGGGCACGGGCCTGGCGCCATTCCTCAGCATCGTGCGCGATCCGGACATCTACGAGCGCTTCGACCAGCTGATCCTCGTGCACGGCGTGCGCCAGGTCGATGAACTGGCCTACCGCGAGCTGCTGGAAGAGCACCTGCCGAAGCATGAATTCCTGGGCGAAATGGTCAGCGACAAGCTGCGCTATTACCCGACCGTCACGCGCGAAGATTTCCG
Organism: Janthinobacterium sp. UMAB-60; assembly: GCF_900095235.1. Taxonomy (NCBI): domain Bacteria; kingdom Pseudomonadati; phylum Pseudomonadota; class Betaproteobacteria; order Burkholderiales; family Oxalobacteraceae; genus Janthinobacterium; species Janthinobacterium sp. UMAB-60. Next base: position 257,509 of record NZ_LT607486.1, on the reverse strand, counting down.
CAACATGGGCCGCATCACGGCGCTGATCGAGAACGGCAAACTGGCCGAAGACCTGGGCTTGCCGGCGTTGAACCCGGCCGAAGACCGCGTCATGATCTGCGGCAGCTCGGACATGCTGCGCGACCTGAAAGAAATGCTGGAAGCGCGTGGCTTCAAGGAAGGCAATACCTCGACGCCTGGCGATTTCGTTGTCGAGCGCGCGTTCGCCGAGAAGTAATCGATCGCGTTCTCCAGGGGCCCGGTCCCGCCGCACCTTGCGGCGGCGCCGGGCCCCTGGCGTTTCAGCGCACCAGCGCCGGCGTGCCGCGCTGGTATTGCAAGCCATTCATGAAACGCTGCACGGGCTGAAAGGCACCGCTGAGGATATCGTCATGCGCCGCGTAATAGCGCGTCTCGATCTTCAGCAAGCCCAGCACGGTCGCATCGAGCTTGTCCGTCTGGTACGGCCGGCTTTCCAGCGCGGCGCGCGCGGCTCCCGATTGCGGCGCTTGCTGGTTGTTCCAGATCAACATGGGAATTTCATAGCCGCTCTTGTCGGAGGCGGAATGGCCCGCGTGATTGCGGCTGTAGCCCACTTCCTGGCCATGGTCGGAAACGAACAGCAGCGAGGCGGCGCGCCCGGCCTTGGCTTTGTCGGCCATGCCGATCAGGGTGCCCAGCACGTAATCGCCGTAGCGGATGGCGTTATCGTACTCATCGCGCTGGTGGCGTATCCAGCGGGACCTGCCCTGGCTGACCATCTGCGCGCTGACGGCGTCCCGCGCCTGGTCGAAATGCGCGAAGCGGCTGGGATAGCGCATGTCATAGCTGGGATGGGCGCCCAGCAAATGCACGACGATGAGCTTTTTCGGCGCCGTATCGGCCAGCGCGTGGGCGAACGGCTGGAACAGGTTGCCATCAAAATTGTTTTCGCCACGGCCAGTACCGTAGTTGATGAAGTCGCTTTCATCGGCCTGGCCCGCCAGCAGACCGATCCAGCCATCGTTGCGCGTCTGGTTCGAGACCCAGAACGTCTTGTAGCCGGCCGCCTCGGCCAGCATCAGCAAATTCGGCTTGGACATCCACGCATCGGGGTTGCCGATATCGGCCGGCGTGAGCATCGTCATCATCGATTCCACCGTGCTGGACGCGGGCGAAATCACGTCGTTGAACACCAGCAGTTTCGCACGCATGGCATCGAGCCGGGGCGTGGTGGCGCGCGGGTAGCCGTACAGCGACATCGAAGCGCGGTTGGTGCTCTCGCCGATCACCAGGATGACGGTGCGCGCATCCTCGCCCGCATAGCGCACATGCCAGTCGCGCGGCGCGGCCATGGCCGCCGTCAGCGCCTGCTGCATCGATTGCATCGCTGCCAGCTGCACGCTGTACTGCTGGTAGCGCAGCGGCCAGAACAGGGCCGGATTTTCGCGCCGCATGGTGTTATTGATGTGCAGCAGCACAAGAAAGACGGCCATGCTGACGGCAAAGCATTTTTGCGCCAGGCCCGGCACGCTGCTGGCGCGCGCCACCTGCCAGCGCTGCAGATAACGGTCGGCCAGCAGCACGGCCGTCGTCACGAGCACGAACCAGCCCGCCGATTGCGCCAGCGCGGCGCTGTTGTGCAGGAAAAACTCGGCCGTTTCCGCTTGATCTGTCGCAAACATCGCCTGTAAAACGGCATTCGGATTCGGCCGCATGCCAAAATAGCCACGCAAAAACCCCTTGATGGCAGCGTCGAGGTAAAACACGGGCACCACGATGCGCAGCAGCACGTTGATCGCGCCGGCGCTGGCATTGCCGCGCCACGCGTGCAGCACGCCGCCCACGCCCAGCAGGAAGGCCGCCAGCAAGACGCACAATTTCAGGCATTCGTTCGCACTTAACTGATCGAAGAGGAAGAACAGCAGCAGGCCAGCAATGCTGAGCAGGACACGGCAAAACAGAATCAGCATGGGGCAATAGATGGTAGGTATGCAAGGGAGACATGCCCGTGCGGACGGGCCAGCGATTGTAGCGTAGTCCCTTGCAACTTGTACCATCATTTCATGTGCGCTCCTGACAGAAATTGTCAGTGCTTTTCATTATGCTTTCGGCACCGGCAGGCCAGCCAGCCTGTCTTACTATTGATATCTCCACCTGCGACAGGACTTTTCATGACACGTGCCATCACCATACTGACCGAGAACTTTGCCGATTGGGAAACCGCCCTGCTCAATTCCACGGCGCGCCTGTATTACGGCTTTTACACGCAGTTCGCCACGCCGGGCGGCCTGCCCGTCACCTCGTCCGGTGGCATGCTGGTCACGCCGCAACTGGCGCTGGAAGAGATTGTGCTTGATGAACTCGATTTGCTGATGGTGTGTGGCGGCAGCCACTGGCAAAGCGGCAAGGCGCCGGACCTCGGCCCCTTGCTGCGCGCCGCCCGCGACAAGAATATTGTGCTGGCCGGCATTTGCGACGGCACGCGCGTGCTGGCGCAGGCGGGCGTGCTCGACACCGTGCGCCATACGTCCAACAGTGCGGACAACCTGTTGCAAACGGGCTATGCGGGCGCCGCCCTGTACCAGGACGTGCCGTGGGCCGTGGCCGACCAGCGCATCGTCACGGCACCGGGCACGGCGCCCGTCAGTTTTACGCGGGAAGTGCTGCGCAGCCTGGGCATTCGCGACGACAACCTGACGGCCTACCTGACCATGCACGGGGCCGAGCACGGTCAGGCGGTCCAGGCAGCACGCTAGTCGGCGGCCAGCACGCGCAAGCGCGCCACGGCGTGCGCGTTGCCCGGGTCCAATTCCAGCGAACGGCGGTAATGCGTGACGGCCTGCGCCTTCGCGCCGTCCGCCTCGTACGCTTCGGCCAGGCTGTCATGGCCGTTCGCCCCTTGCGGGTACAGTTGCACGCCCAGCTGGAAGACGGCGAGCGCCTGTTTCGGCTGTTGCCGGCCCAGCAGGCGGTAGCCCCAGGCATTCAAGTCGTCTTCCGTGGGCGCCGACAGCCCGTGCTGGCGCCGGATGGCCGCCAGTTTCTGCTCCAGCCCTTCAAAGCCTGTGCTGGCCGCTTTGTTGCGCAATAAATGCGCGGCATACGCGCCGCCGCGCTGCTGGCGCAGGGCGGGAAGGTAGAAACCGGCGACGGTATCGATCAGCTGTTCCGGCTGGCCACCGGCCAGGTTGCTGAGGATAATGATGGCCAGGCCATCGTCCGGATACACATAAAAGGCCGAGCGGGCGCCGCCGATGCCGGCCACGGCACGGTGATCACCGCGGCCGATGCTGGGCCAGCCCAGCGCCCACGGCGCCGGCTTGCCGTCATTCAGGCTGGTCGGCTGCCACAGCCGCTCCACGCTGGCGGGCGCCAGCAAGCGCCCCGACCGCAGCGCGATGAGCCAGTTCGCCAGTTCGCCCGCATTGCTGTTGATGCCGGCCCCCGCGCGCATGAACACGGGGAAATCCTCGATCACGTTGCGGTAAGCATTGCCGCCCCGCTCCAGCACGTAGGAACTGGCCTTGCCCACGACCACGTCCTTCGCGTCGCCGAAGCCGCTATGCGGCATGCCGGCCACGTCGAACTGGCGGCGCTGGATAAAATTGGTAAAAGGCTGGCCGCCCTGCCGCTCGATCAATTGCGCCAGCAACACGTAATTGGTCTGGTTGTAGCGGAAGCGCTGGCCTGGCGCGGCTTCCACGGGCAAAGTCTGCACGGCTGTCCACGCCGCGTCGGCGTCATCGGGCTGCGGCCCCACCAGCTTGCCGCTGCGCTGGTCCAGCACATCGGGCAAGCCGGAAGTATGGTTGAGCAATTGCGTCACCGTCACGGTTTGCCAGGCTGAAGGCAGGCCCGCCAGGTACTGGCCGATGGGTGCGGCCAGGTCGATCTTGCCCTGCTGCACCAGTTGCATCACGGCCACGCCCGTAAACGCTTTCGTTGCCGAATTGATGGAAAACAGGCTCGCGTCCGTCACCGGCACCTGGTATTGCAGGCTGGCCAGGCCAAAATTGCGCGACAGCACCACCTTGCCATGCCGGATGACCGCGATTTGCAGGCCCGGTATCCGGCGTTCGCGCATTTCGTCCTGCACGAAGGCGGCGATATCCCGCTCCGCGCGGCTGGCCTGCCGCCCGTTGGCGGGCGCGGCAGTGGCGGCCAGGGCGTCCGGCGCAAGGGCGGCGCCGAGCGCCAGGATGAGCAGGGCCGACGGGAAACGTGTATGCAAGATGACTCTCTCTGCTGGACGGAGCGGAAGTGCAGCATCACATATCTATTTAGTAACGTCAACGGAAATATTGCCAGATAGAAATCCATTCCTTGCAGCACACCGCTTATTGATGTAGATCGAACCGGCTGCCGCGCGCAGCGGCATCGCGCTCCTGCGCGGACTACACTGACAGTCTGGCCGGCGCACAGGCAAGCCGGCGCAAGGAGTCCGTCATGGCAGATCTCGTCTCTGGCAGCAATGCCCATGTCTTTGGCCTGGCGCGGCCGCAAGCAGGGAGAGCGGCGTCGCTGCACCAGGCGCCGCCCCGCAACACGGCGTTTCGCGACCTGCCGCCGCCGACGGGCAGCGCGCCCTTCCGCCTCGACCTCAAGGATGTCGTGGCGCCCGCTATCTACGAGGCCATCGTCAGGAACCGCAAACTCGTCTTCCACCTGAATGGCGACATGGGCGGCATCGAGTATGCGGTGCCGCAGGAACTGGTGGCAAAGGGCATGGAGAACGATTTCCAGGCCGACGCCAGTGAGCCGCCGGCCTTCCTGTATGTCACGGGCGACTGCGTCTACTTCAACGGCCAGGTCAGCGAATACTACAAACAGTTTTACCAGCCCTATGAATTCTATCTGGCGCCCGTGTTTGCCGTACCTGGCAACCACGACGGCGACAACCTGCCGGACGACCAGACCCTCGACGGCTTCGTGCGCAATTTTTGTGCGCCCCAGCCCGTCAAGATGCCGGAATCGGGCGATTCCCACCGCACGGCCATGGTGCAGCCGAATGTGTACTGGACCCTGCTCACGCCGCAAGCCAGTATCGTCGGGCTCTACAGCAATGTACCCGCCGGCGGCGAGATCCGCGCGCCGCAGAAGGAATGGCTGGTGTCGGAGCTGTCTACCCTGCCGCGCGAACTGCCCTTGCTGCTGGCCCTGCACCATCCGATCTACTCGGCCGACGACCACCACTCTGGCAGCACCTACATGAAAGACCTCGTCGCGCAAGCGTCCGCCGAAGCGGGCCGCCATCCGGACGCCATCCTTGCCGGCCACGTGCACAACTACCAACGGCTGACGCGGGCCAACGGCGACGGCGGCAAGACCCTGTTCCTCGTCACGGGCGCCGGCGGCTATCACAATCTGCACCAGATCATGAAGGTCAATGGACAGCGTCTGATCGCGCCTGCCGTCTTCCATGACGGCGACGGCGACGCCGTCACGCTGGAAAACTACTCGGACGACCATCACGGCTTCCTGCGCGTCGAACTGTCCGACGGCGTCATGCAGGGCCAATACTACGAAGTGCCGCGGCCGCAGGAACCGTTCAGCAAGGGCAGCCACCTGCTC
>NZ_LT607486.1:233945-251887 GCF_900095235.1 Janthinobacterium sp. UMAB-60 | reverse complement strand
TCAGGCTTCCTGCCACACATCCTCGTAGCCTTCGCGGTCGAGGATGAACCGGGCGCCGCTGGGCAAGGCCAGGTAGTCGAGCACTTGCGGCAGCATCTCGCGCAGGTGGGCCGCATGCAGGGGCTGGTAAAAATCGAGTGCTTCGCTGTGCTCGCCGCAATGGATGAACCAGCTGATGGTGCCGTTCTCCGGCAGGTTGATACGCGTGCCATAGATGGGAGATTGCTCCAGGCTGCCGATGGCCAGGGCCACCATGGGCTCGGGCGCTTGCGCCGGCAAGCCGAATTTGTCGCAGATGCGCTGTTGTGTTCCGCTGATCAGTTCAGTCATGCCGCTCTCAGGATCCGATATATTGGTAATGCAGGCGCAGCGCGCCCTCGTGGCCGGATATTTCCAGGTGCAAGGTCGCTTCGCCCGGCCTGCCATCGGCCAGCAACCGGCATTCCAGACCCAGCGGCCCGCAATCGGTGGCATACACGTCGACGGCGCAACGCCCGCCCTGGCCCGGCACGAAGGCCTCGGCCAGCGGCGCCAGGGACAGCGCCTGGTTCGCCGCAAAATAGCTGTCGAGCATCTCGATGATCTCGTCGGCCACGCCCGGCGACAGCGACCAGTTGCGTTGCAGCGCAAGCGGGTCGCGCCGGTCGAGCGTGCGCACGAAGGCGGCCGCCTGTGCATATGCCTGTTGCCGCAGGCTGTCGGTCATGCGCATTTCCATGCTGCCACTCCTCTCTCTTGAACAGGCGCCATTATAGTGCGCGGCCTGGCCGATGCCGCACGATCGCCATGCCGGCAGTTGCATGACAGTACGGCAAGCCTGTAAAGTGGGCCACGATGAAAAAAACCTACCATGGCAGTTGCCACTGCGGCGCCGTGCGCTTCGCGGCCGAGATCGACCTGGCGGCGCCCAGCCTGCGCTGCAATTGTTCCTATTGCCTGAAAATCCGCTGCTGGGCCAGCCAGGTGCCGCCCTCAGCCTTCCGCCTGCTGTCCGGCGAAGGGGCTTTGAGCGAATACCGCTTCGGCGCCGGCCGCGAGCGCCATTATTTTTGCCGCCATTGCGGCGTGCGGCCGTTTGGCCATGGCGATTCACCGCGCGGCGGCCCGTTTGTCGGCATCGGCGTGAACTGCCTCGACGATGCCTCTGTGGCCGAACTGGCCCAGGTGCCCGTCACCTTTGTCGATGGCTGGCATGACGAGTGGCACACGCCGCCGCAGGAAACGCGGCATCTGTAAAAATGCAATGCAGAAATGGTTGTCACGCATTACGGAGTTTTCCTACGTGGCGACAGGTAGTGTCCCTATGGTTAAGCCAACGTCAGGCAGCGAAAATGGCCTCACCGGTGCTGCACGGCGCCGGAGGCCAGGCAGCAGCATTCTTATCCATCCTCACGCCATCTTTGGCGCGGATGGTGGCGCAGACTAACCATAGGGGTAACGATCATGACTTCAAACAGCAACGACAAAAGCGGTAACCAGTCGAACAAACAGCAATCGGGCAATCAGCAGTCGGACAAGCAGCAGTCGGACAAGCAGTCCGGCACCCGCCAGTCATCCGGTAGCACCCAAGGCGGCACGCACGAGCAGCATGTCGAGGCGGGCCGCCAAAGCCACAAGAATGACGGCGACAAGCAATCGGGCTCGCAGCAATCTGGCCAAGGCAAAAGCAGCGGCAGTGAACAAGCGGGTTCCGGCGCCGGTTCACGCGGCGGCACGCATGAGCAGCAGGTGGAAGCGGGACGTCAAAGCCACAAGAATGACGATAAATCCTGATTGCCGGGTCGTGTGATTACAGGAAAATCTGCGGGGACTCGGCTGCAGCATGGGCCGGTGCGGCATTGCCGTGCCGGCTCATAGGTGCAGTACGGCAATGCGTGCCATTTCACGGCCCGCCCAACAGGCGGCGTCGAAAGGCCGTTGTCTGGATCGGCATTCTGGGCGATAATTACGCCCATGAACGATACCACCACCTTACCCCCATTGCCCGATCGCCTGTCGATCGACCCTAGCAGCCCTTACCACGTTGCAGCCGTGTTCGAGAACGACGTCGGCATCCGCTTCAACGACAAGGAACGTCTTGACGTGGAAGAATATTGCATCAGCGAACGCTGGATCAAGGTCGCTTCCACCAAGTCGCTGGACCGCCGCGGCCGTCCTTTGCAAATCAAATTGAATGGCAAGGTCGAAGCGTTCTACCGCTAAGACTTGCCGCTCCGGCCAGGCGCCATGCGTGCTGGCCGGCGTTTTCCCCTGCTGCTTTTTTCGCCCGCTTTTTCCTCCTTCCCCCCGCAGCCACCTGCACCCTTTCACCTCGCTGCAACTTTTTCACAACTTTTTTCATTTAGCCAAACAAGTTGTTTGACATCTGATATCTTACTCTGCAATACTTGCTGCATCGGTTCAGTCATTCGAACCGCAACAGCCCAGCCGAGTACATGCACATGCTACAGCCAGCCGCTACAACACTGACCGCGCCGTTCGACCTGCAGTTCGACCATAGCTGGCCGGCCTTCCCCGTGCCCTTGCGCGAAGCGGCCGGCGCCGCCATCGGCGGCATGCTGTATGCGGGCCTGGGCAGCGCTGGCGGCGCCTGGTATCGCCTCGACACGGCCCGGCGCACGACTGGCTGGCGGCGCATGGCGGACTTTCCCGCCGCCGCCCCTGCTGGCGCCGCCTGCGCGGCCAGCGGCCAGTCCCTCTACGTGTTTGGTGGCGCCGTCACTCCCGCCGGCCACAGCGCCCGCCAGTCCGACGCCGTATGGCGCTACGACATCCAGCTTGATGTCTGGCAGCCGCTGGACCTGCTACTGCCGCTGGGCTTGCTAGGCGCCTCGGCGCTGGCGCAAGCGGACGGCAGCATCGTGCTCTTCGGCGGCTACCACCGCGCCCAGTTCGACGACTTTTGCCGCGCCCATGCGGCCGCCAGCGAGGCCGAACGGCCCCAGTTGCTGCGCGCCTACATGGCCCGCCCCGTGGCCGCCTTCGCGTGGAACCGCCATCAATGGCGTTTCGACCCGCGCAACGGCACATTGCAGGATGAAGGATTGCTGCCGTTTGCGGGCACCTGCGGCGCCGTCGCCATCGATGCGGCAGGCGCGGCCGTCGTCGCCAGCGGCGAAATCAAGCCGGGCCTGCGCACGCCGCTGACCTGGCATGCGCGCCAGGATGGCGGCGGCTGGGAGCAGTTCGCCTTGCCGGAGATGGCGCCCGGCGTGCCGCAGGAAGGCGTGGCCGCGGCGTTCGGCGGCCTGTGCGCCGGCGTGCCCGTCCTCGCCGGCGGCACGCATTTCACGGGCGCCAACGCCAATTATGCTCAGCAGCAACTGCACGCCCATGCGGGCCTGGCCAAGACCTGGTGCCGCGAACTCTACGGCTTCGACGGGCGGCGATGGTGCCAGCTGGGCCTGCTGCCGGCGCCGCGCGCGCATGGCCTGTCCTTTCAGGTGGGCGACAGCCTGCTGCTGGTGGGCGGCGATAGCGACGCCGGCGCTGCCACCCTGGAAACCTTGGCAATAACGTTATCGAATTGTCCCGGCCGTGATACCGTGTCGTACCCTGCTTAATTAGTGAGAAAACAATGGTCACAAAGATACCGGCTTACCGCCACGCGCAAGTGAAAATCAAGGAATTCATCGAGCAGAACAACCTGAAGGCGAACGACGCCCTGCCGCCCGAAGCGCGCATGGCCGAGGAGCTCAACATGAGCCGCCCCAGCCTGCGCGAAGCCGTCAAGGCGCTCGAATCGCTGGGCGTGATCGAATCGCGCCACGGCGAAGGCATCTTCGTCAAGGCCTTTTCCTTTGATTCCATCCTCGACAACCTGCCCTATTCCATGGTCGCCAATGACGACCAGATCACGGACTTGCTGTACGTGCGCACCTATCTGGAAATCGGCGCGATTCCCTCGGTGGTGAAAAACATCACGCCGCAAAGCATCGCCGTGCTGCGCGGACTGGCCGACAGCATGCTGGAAAAGGCGCTGCGGCAGGAAACCTTCCCCGCCGAGGACCGTGCCTTCCATGCGGAAATGTATTCGTGCCTGAACAACCGATTCCTGCTGGCCCTGATCGACCTGTTCTGGAACGTCTTCAACAATATGCACAAGGCGTCCATGGCCGCCCAGCTCGATCCCTGGGCCATGGAAGCGACGGCGCGCGACCATATCGCCATCGTCGAAATGCTGGAAAACAAGGATGAGGCTGGTCTGATGCACGCCTATACCCAGCATTTCGATTCCATCTTCAAGCGTTACCCGAAAGACACCGCCTAGCCAGCAACAAGCGGCGTCACCTTTTTTTGTTCATCACATAGAGGTTAGAAATCCATGTTTGCGTCCCGTCCTTCCGTCAAGTATCTGCTCCCCGCGGCCTTCGCCGTTTTCACCTGCCTGTCGGGAGCCGCGCAGGCTGCCGACCAGGTCTTCGTCGGCGCCTTCGACGTGGGTCCGTCCGGCAATGCGCAGAAATTCAATCCGTTGACGGCGGCCGCAGGCTTCAGCTTCTATAACAAGTATTTCTCCACCCTGACCCTGTACGACGTCAGCCTGCAAAAGATCTCGGGTGACCTGGCCGACAGTTGGACGTATGCCAAGGATGGCAAGACCCTGACCCTGAAACTGCGCAAGGACGTCAAGTGGCACGACGGCAAGCCGTTCACCTCGGCCGACGTCAAATTCACCCTCGACCTGATCCGCAGCCCCGAGCTGGCCAGCGTGTTTGCCCCGCGCCTGGCCGACGTCAGCGCCGTCAAGGTGCCGGACGCGAACACCGTGATCATCGAGCTGGCGCGCCCCGACGTGACCTTGCCCGACGCCTTTACCAGCATCATGATCGTGCCCCGGCATCTGTTGATGAGCGTGCCGATCACGGAATTGCGCAATGCCGCCTGGTGGAAAACGCCCGTGGGCACGGGGCCGTTCAAATGGAGCAAATACCTGCCCGACCAGTACGTGGAACTGACGGCGAATGCCGATTACTACCGCGGCAAGCCGAAGCTGGACAAGCTGATCAACCGCTATTTCAAGGATGCCAGCGCGGCCGCCCTGGCCCTGGCCTCGAACGAAATCCAGTTTACCTACCTGACGATGGACCAGGTCAAGGAAAACCAGGCCAGCAAGGCTTTCAATGTGATTTCCGGCCCGTCCCACGTGCTCAACTACCTGGGCGTGAACCACAGCGACCCGCGCTTCCAGGACCTGCGCGTGCGCCAGGCCATCCTGTACGCCATCGACAGGCCCGCCATCGTCAAGAGCATCTACAACAACAGCGCCACTATCGCCAACTGCGCGCTGACCCTGCCGAAATTCCAGCCGGCCAAGCTGGACAAATATGAAACGAATGTCGCCAAGGCGAAAACCCTGCTGGCGGCCGCCAACTGGGAGCAGCTGAGCAAGGGCCAGCCCGTGGAACTGCTCACCTACTACAACGACCAGGTATCGAAGGATGTCATCGCCAGCCTGCAATCGATGCTGGCGCAAGTGGGCGTCAACATCAAGCCGCGCTTCGTCGACAGCCCGACTTACGGCCAGCTGGTCGATGCCAACCGCTTCAGCATGGTCTTCGCTGGCGGCGGCGTGGGCCCCGACCCCGGCGCGCTGACGCCGATGCTGCACTCGTCGTACGCGCCGCCGAAGGGCGTGAACCGCATGCGCGTCAAGCTGCCGCAGCTCGATGCCCTGCTCGACGCGGGCCAGCTGGAAACGGACGACGCCAAGCGCACGGCCCTGTACCGCGACGCCTGCGGCATCACGAATGCACAGCTGCCCTGGATCCCCCTGTGGAGCGCCAACCGCTACGGCGGCTTCGCCAAGAATGTCGAGAACATGATCTGGACCCCGGCCCCGGCCGGCGGACGCTACCAGGACAAGCCGGAGCTGTGGCAGCTGCGCTGAGCGGCAGCCCACCCTCACCGTCACACGTCATCCCGATGGCGGGCCACGGCCCGCCGGTTTTTGCATAGCTGAGAAGGCAGGGGGCCATGCCGCCTGGAAGAAACATGTTCAAGTACCTCGTGAATCGCTTGCTGGTCAACATCCCTACCCTGCTGGCCATTTTGGCCACCGTCTTCGTGCTGGTCAACATGGCGCCGGGCGATCCCGTCGACGCCTTCGTGCCACCCAGCCAGGCCTTGACGGACGTGCAGAAAGAGCAACTGCGCCATACCTTGGGCCTGGACCGTTCCGTGCCCGTGCGCTTCGCGCTGTGGCTCAAGCAAACGGCCGGCGGCGACCTGGGCTACCGCTACAAGGATGGCGCCCGCGTAGTTGATGAGATCGCCAGCCGGGTGGCGCCCACCCTGCTGCTGGCCCTGTCGGGCCTGGCGCTGGGCTCCGTGCTGGGCATTATCCTCGGCGTGGTCTCGGCGCGCCGCGCAAATGGCAAGCTGGACCACGTGCTGTCGCTGTTCGCCTACGTCGCCATCAGCAGCCCCGCCTTTTTGGTCGGCATCGTCGGCATGTATGTGTTTTCGCTGCAGCTGGGCTGGTTTCCCAGCGGCGGCTACAGCAATCCGGGCGACGAGAGCGTGGCCGACATTGCGTACCACCTGGCCCTGCCGGCCTGTGTGCTGTCGGTGCAGTTCATCGCCATCACCATGCGCTATACGCGGGCCGGGCTGCTCGACACCCTGAACCAGGACTACATCCGCACGGCCATCGCCAAGGGCGTCAGCCCGAACCGCGTGATGCTGCGCCACGCGCTGCCCAATACACTGGTCCCCATCGTCACCGTGATCGGCGCCAGCTTTGGCGGCCTGATCGGCGGCGCCGTGTTCGTCGAGACGGTGTTTTCCTGGCCGGGCATGGGCATGCTGTTCCTCGACGCCATCGAAAGCCGCGACTATCCGCTGATCATGGGCATCGCCCTGTTCGTCTCGTTGGCCATTCTCGCCGTCAACATGCTGACTGATGTCGTGTATTCCTGGATCGACCCGCGCATCACCCTGAAGTAGCCACACAGCACAGTTAACCGGCAATGCCCCCTGGCGACAGGCGGGGCCGGGACCCGTGCGTCCCGCCGCGCCAGGAAAGTTATAAAAAACAAGATACAACCAAGAGGATATTTATGACGCAAGCTCCCCTCCCGCCCTCGCGCTGGAAGCAATTTCGCTCCAGCAAGATAGCCTTCGCCGGCCTGTGCCTGTTCGTGCTGATCGCCGTGCTGTGCGCCGCCTCCGGCCTGCTGTTTTCCTATGACCCGAACGCCATCGACCTGGGCGCCGCGCTGCAGGCGCCGTCGCGCCAGCACTGGCTGGGCACGGACCAGACGGGCCGCGACATGCTGGCCCGCACCCTGGCGGCCGGGCGCATCTCGCTGGCCGTGGGGGTGTCCAGCGTCGCTCTGGCCCTCGTCATCGGCACCTTCCTGGGCGCCATCGCCGGCTACTTCGGCGGCTGGATCGACAATCTCACCATGCGCTTCGTCGACATGGTGATGACCTTCCCGCCCGTCATCGTGCTGATGACCCTGGCCGCCGTGCTCGGTTCAGGCACGGGCAAGACGGTGATCGTCATCGGCTTGCTGTCCTGGCCGCTGGCCTGCCGCCTGGTGCGGGCCCGCATCATGAGCATCCGCGAAATGGAATTCGTCGCCGCCGCGCGCACCCTGGGCGCCGGCCACACCTACCTGATTTTCAAGCACTGCCTGCCCAACACGATCGATGTGCTGGCGGTGTTCGCTTCCCTTGGTTTCGTCTCGGCCATCATGGCCGAAGCGGGACTGAGTTTTCTCGGTCTGGGCGTGCAATTGCCGGACGCCAGCTGGGGCAGCCTGATCAGTATTGCGCGGGAGGCTTCCGTTCTCAAGCAATACCCGTGGATCTGGCTCCCCTCTGGCGTGCTGATCGTTGTTACCGCCCTGGCCGCCAACTTTATCGGCGATGGCTTGCGCCAGGCCTTTGACCCTAAACATAGCAAGGAATAATCATGTCAGCATTGAAATTACACGGCATCATCCCTCCCGTCGTCACGCCGCTGGACCCGCAGGGCAAGATCGATGAACGCTCGCTGCGGCGCGTGATCCGCCACCTGATCGATGGCGGCGTGCACGGCTTGTTCCTGATGGGTTCGACCAGCGAAGTGATTTTCCTCAATGGCGCCCAGCGCGCCGAAGCCATCCGCATCGCCGTCGACGAGACGGCCGGCGCCGTGCCGCTGGTGGCCGGCGTGATCGACCCGACCACCGAGCGCTGCATCGAACACGCGAAGGTGGCCAAGGAACTGGGCGTGCAAGGCCTGGTGGTGACGGCGCCGTTCTACACGCGCACCAGCCCCGCCGAAACCATCGACCATTTCCGCTACATCCAGCAAGCCGTCGACCTGCCCATCATCGCCTATGACATTCCCGTCTGCGTGCACAGCAAGTTGAGCCGTGAAACCCTGCGCGCCATGTACGACGAAGGCCTGATCTGCGCCGTCAAGGACAGCAGCGGCGACGACGGCAACATGCGCATGCTGATGCGCGACTTCGCCGATGCCCCGGATTTCGCCATCCTGACGGGTTCCGAAACGACGGTCGACTACGCCTTGCTGGGCGGCGCCCACGGCTGCGTGCCTGGCCTGGGCAACGTCGATCCGGCCGGCTACGTGCGCCTGTACGAGCGGGCCCGCGCCGGCGACTGGGAAGGCGCGCGCGCCGAACAGGAACGCCTGATCGCCCTGTTCGACATCGTCTTCCACGGCGTGCCCTACACCAGCCCGAACGCCTCGGGCGTGGGCGGATTCAAGACGGCCATGCAGCTGATGGGCATCATCGACAACCGTTTGATGAGCAAACCGAACCGCTTGCTGCCGGACGCGGCCGTCGAGCGCGTGCGCGCCATCGTCGCGGCCGCCGGTCTGCTCTGATTTCAATATAGCAAGGAGATGTGATGACCGATGCTGAAGTATTGCTCGATGTGCAGGGGCTGACGACATCGTTCCCGACGCCCGCGGGCGTCGTCAAGGCCGTCAACGGCCTCTCGTTCTCGCTGCGGCGCGGCGAAACGCTGGCCATCGTGGGCGAATCGGGCTGTGGCAAGTCGGTCACCTCGTTTTCGCTGATGGGACTGCTGTCCAGCCGCGCCACCATCGAAGGCCAGGCCTGGCTGACGGCGGCCGACGGCAGCCGCTTCGACGTGCTGGGCCTGGCGCCGCAAGCGCGCCAGGCCGTGCGCGGCAACCAGATGGGCATGATTTTCCAGGAGCCGATGACCTCGCTCAATCCCCTGCAGCAGGTGGGCAGGCAGATCGCCGAGGCCATGACGGTGCATGGCGTGTGCGGCAGGAAGGCGGCACAGGAACGCGCCGTCGAGCTGCTGCGCCTGGTGGGCATTTCCGCGCCCGAGGTACGGGCGCGCCAGTATCCGCACCAGTTGTCGGGTGGCATGCGCCAGCGCGTGATGATCGCCATGGCCCTGGCCTGCAAGCCGCAGGTGCTGATCGCCGATGAACCGACGACGGCGCTCGACGTGACGATCCAGGCCCAGATCTTGCGCCTGCTCAAGCAACTGCAGCAGGAAGTGGGCATGGGCGTGCTCTTCATTACGCACGACATGGGCGTGGTGGCGCAGGTGGCGGACCGGGTCGCCGTGATGTATGGCGGGCAGCTGATGGAAACGGCGGCCACGGCCGACCTGTTCCGCCAGCCGGCCCATCCGTACACGCAGGGCTTGCTGGCCGCCGTGCCCCGTCCCGGCCAGGGCGGACGTTTGAGCGGCATTCCGGGCCAGGTGGAAACCGTGTATGGCGAACCTGCCGGCTGCCGCTTCGCGGGCCGCTGCCCCCTGGTGCAGGTGCGCTGCACCAGCGAGGTGCCCGCGCTGCGCACGGTGGCGCCGGGGCAGCAGGTGCGCTGCCATTTTGCAACTATTACAACAGGGAGCGTGCATGAAGCCGCCATCGCATGAAACAGGCACCGAAATTCTGTCCTTCGAGCACGTGGGCGTGGCTTTCCACAGCCGCGCGGGATTCCTGGGCAAGCGCCAGTCCGTGAAAGCCGTGCAGGACGTGAGCTTCGGCCTGCGCCGCGGTGAAGTGCTGGGCATCGTGGGCGAGTCGGGCAGCGGCAAGTCGACCCTGGCGAAGCTGGCGATGCAGCTGCTGCGCCAGGACAGCGGACAGATCCGCTACGAAGGCCAGCCGCTGTCCAGCTACCGGGGCGAGGCCCTGCGCCGGCTGTGCGGCGAAGTGCAGATGGTGTTCCAGGACCCGAACGCCAGCCTGAACCCCCGCCTGACCATCGAACAGTGCCTGCGCGAACCATTTATTTTGCACCGGCGCGGCAGCAAGGAAGAGCAGCTGGCCGAGATCACCCGCCTGCTGGACGTGGTGGGCTTGCCCGTCACGGCGCTGCGCCGCTATCCGCATGAATTGTCGGGCGGCCAGAAACAGCGCGTGGTGATTGCCCGCGCCCTGGCCCTGAAGCCGAAGGTGCTGATCGCCGATGAAGCCGTCGCCGCGCTGGACGCCTCCGTCAAGGCGCAGATCATCAATTTGCTGCTGGACTTGCAGCAACAGTTTGGCCTGTCCATCATTTTCATTTCGCACGACCTGCCCATGGTGCAAGCCATGTGCGACCGCGTGCTGGTGCTGTACCTGGGCCGCCTGATGGAAGCGGCGCCGCGCTCGGCCATCGCCACGGGCGGCGCGCACCCGTACACGCGGGCCCTGTGGAAGAGCTCGCCGGCCGCCGACCCCGGCTGCCGCATGGCGCCCGAGGACGTGCTGGGCGGAGAAATCCCCAGTCCGCTGGCGCCGCCACCGGGCTGCGTCTTCCACACGCGCTGCCCGCAAGCCCAGCCGGCCTGCCGGCAACAAGTGCCGCCCCTGCGCAGCATCGAACCCAACCACGACGCCGCCTGCCTGCTGCTGGCGCCGTCCCCCATCCACGCTTGAGCGAACCACCCCATGACTGATCTGCATCCCACCTCCCTATTGAGCCGCCTGCAAGGTGGCCTCGTCGTATCGTGCCAGCCGCTCGACGACAGCCCCATGGACAGCCCCGCCATCATCGTCGCCATGGCGCGCGCCGCCATGGACGGCGGCGCCACGGCCCTGCGCATCGAAGGCGTGGAACACGTGCGCGCCGTGGCGCAAGCCTTGCCGCAGGCCGTCATCATCGGCATCGTCAAGCGCGACCTGGCCGACAGCCCCGTGCGCATCACGCCTTACATCGAGGACGTGCATGCGCTGGCAGAAGCGGGCGCCGCCATCATCGCCTTCGACGGCACGGACCGCCCCCGCCCGGTGCGCGTAACCACCCTGCTGGCGGCCGTGCGCGCGGCTGGCAAGGCCGCCATGGCCGACTGCTCCACCCTGGAAGACGGCCTGGCCTGCCATGCGCTGGGCTGCGATCTGGTGGGCACGACCCTGTCCGGCTATACGAAGGACACGGCCTACCTGCCGGAAGACCGGCCCAACACGGCGCTGGTCGGCCAGCTGGCGCAGTGCGGCGTGCGCGTGATGGCCGAAGGGCGCATCCGCACGCCGCAGGACGCCGCCGACTGCCTGCGCGCGGGCGCCTGCTGCGTCACGGTCGGCTCGGCCATCACGCGCATCGAGCACATCACGCAGTGGTTCGCCGCCGCCTTGAACACCGCGCCGCTCGCGGGCGAGGCCTGAGATGCTGCTGGCTATCGACATCGGCGGCACCAAACTGGCCGCCGCCCTCGTGGACCACGGCGTGATCGTCGCGCGGCGGCAAGTGCCCATGGCCGTTGACGCAGCGCAATTTGCCGCCGCCATCGATGCGCTGGTCGATGGCTGGCCCGCGCCTGAACGCATCAGCGTGGCCACCACCGGCTACGTCGACGGCGGCAAGGTGTATCCCGTGAACCGCGCCATCATTTCTTTCTGGAATGGTTTTCCATTGGAATCCTTGCTGCGCGAACGCTTCGCCTGTCCCGTGACCCTGTTCAACGACGCCCAGGCGGCCGCGTGGGGAGAATACTGCGCCCGGCGCGACATGGGCGAGGCCGCTTATCCGGCCAACCTGCTGTTCCTGACCCTGTCGACCGGGGTGGGCGGCGGCCTGGTGCTGGACCACCGCCTGCGCGCGGGGCCGCACGGCCTGGCCGGCCACGTGGGCCACGCGCCGGCCCGGCTGACACCCGCCGATGGCCTTGTCGCCTGTGGCTGCGGACGGCTGGGCTGCCTGGAAATGCTGGCGTCCGGCACGGCGCTGGCGCGCCAGGCGAGCGCCGTATTCGGGCGGCCGCTCGACAGCGCCGGCCTGTTTGCCCTGGCCGCGACCGAGCCGCGCGCCGCCGCCATCCTCGACCTGGCGGCGCTGGGGGTGGCCGAAGCCATCGCCGGCCTGCACATGAGCGTGGACCTCGATGCCGTCGTCATCGGCGGCAGCGTCGGGCTGGCGCCCGGCATGTTGCCGCGCATCGCCAAGGCGGTGGCAGGCTTGCCCTTGCCCTGCCCGCCACCGCTGAGCGCGGCCAGGCTGGGTGCGGATGCGGGCTTGCTGGGGGCGGCCGCCTGCCCTGTCTGAGCCTGCCATCAACGCTGCAAAGGCCCGCACCATGCGGGCTGCAGCCATTTTCCCCGGCGCTGAAAACACCCCGATCGAACAAAAAAGCAACAAGTTTATAAGTTGTTTGACATTAGATATCATATATCTTTACACTGATTTTCGAGCCAAGCAGCAACCCACCCAAATGCTCATGTATTGAAATTCTTTCCAACAAAAAAGTAACAAACAACTGGAGAAGTCAATGAAAGTTCAGCGCACCCTGCTCATCGCTATCCCACTGGCGGCCTGCACCATTTCAGCCTCGGCGCAGGTGACACTGCCGCCCATTAATATCAGCGGCCAGTTCGAGTATTCGATCAGCGATCGCAAGGGTTTGACGGAGCAAGGCGACAATGAGCACCGCCAGCGCAGCCATCCCGGCGTGCTGCTGGCCTTCGGCAGCGTGTTGCCGCTCGACAATTCAGGCCTGAGCGCCGAACTGTTCGTTTCGACCAAACTGGTCACGGGCGACGCCACGCCCGCCTGGACGAATTCCTTCGGCAACCGCGAAGCATGGGGCGGCATCAACAGCGCCTACGGCAGCGTGCGTTTCGGCCGCCAATGGCTCGACAGCTACATCAACGTGCTCGATCCGTACGCTTCGGGCGGCAACATCGGTGAAATGAGCGAGCTGGGCACGGGCGCCGGCAAGGGCTACCCGGCCGGCCTGACGCGCATCTCGAACGCCATCTGGGCCGACAATTCGCTCACTTACACAAGCCCGAAAGTGGCGGGTGTGGCCACGCTGCGCGCGCAGTTTTACTGGAACGGCAGCAGTTTCACGGACGAGAAACTGGTGTCGGCGACGGCACCGAACATCGCCCCCAACACCAAGGCGGCCAACGGCTACATCCTCGGCGCGCGCCTCGACTATCCCGTAGCGCGCATCGACCTGAACTATGGCTCGCAAAAGCAGAACCTGAAAAATGCGCTGGCCACCAGCGACAACAGCCCGCTGGCCGATGGCGTGTATGAGACCACGCAAATCATGATCGGTGGCATCGTGCCGCTCGGTACGCACTCGGTGCGCGCGCTGCTGGTGCAGGACAAGACGCAGCGTCCTAACGGCAGCAGCATCAAGGACAACGAGATCATCCTGGGCGGCCAGTACAGCGTCACGCCGAACTTCCACCTGCGCCCCGTGTTCATCATCCACAAGGTCGATACCGTCCCCAACGACGCCAACGACTACAAGCAGCTGCGCGTGGAACTGGCCTACAAGATGAACCTGGGCCTGACGCGCGGTTCGACCTCGTTCTGGCTCCGCCCCACCTACCGCAAGTGGGATACCAGCGGCAACAAGTTCACGGAATTGCGCGCTGGCTTTACGACAAATTTCTAAGCGCTGGCCACTTTCCTCCACCTTACACACCATCCATCATGAAAAAACTCAGCTGTGCATTGCTGTTGTGCCTCGCCTTCTCCGCCACCCAGGCCGCTGGCGCCGCCCCGCGCTGGCCCGATTTCCCCACCCCCATCAAGAATGGCGCCGGCGCGCGCATCGGCGCCACCGTCTATGCAGGCCTCGGTTCGGCCGGCAAGGCCTGGTATGCGCTCGACACGGGCAAGCCGGGCGCGCCTTGGGTGGCGCTGGCGCCGTTTCCCGACGCGCCCCGCGACGCGGCCAATGCCGTTGCCATCGGCGGCCTGGTCTACCTGTTCGGCGGCTCGGGCAAGAACGCGCCCGAGGACAAGGCCCTGACCGTGTTCGACACGGCCTATGTCTACGATCCGGCCGCCAATAGCTGGCGCCAGTTGCCCACGCGCGCGCCGCTGGGCATCTTCACGGCCAGCGTGGTCTCCGTCGACCAGCAGAACATCGTCTTCTTTGGCGGCGTCAACAAGGCCATCTTCGACGGCTACTTCCAGGACTACGCCGTGGGCGCGGCGGACAACAAGGAACGCCAGGCTGTTGTCGCCGGGCATTATTTTGACCAGCGCCCGCAAGACTACCTGTGGACGGCGCAGGTGATGAGCTATAACCCGCACAGCAACCAGTGGCGCAATCTGGGCACGGATCCGCAGCTGCCCACCGTGGGCGCGGGCGTGGCCGTGCAAGGCAAGGTCCTGACCATGGTGAATGGCGAAATCAAGCCGGGCCTGCGTTCGCCGCAGGTGAAGGAAGTGCTCATCGATGGCGACAAGCTGACATGGAAACAAGGCGGCAAGCTGCCGGCGCCACCGGGCGCGGCGCGCCAGGAAGGCGTGGCGGGAGCGTTCGCCGGCTACAGCAACAAGGTGCTGCTGGTGGCCGGCGGCGCCAACTTCCCCGGCGCCTGGCAGCAGTTCGACGCGGGCCAGAATTACGCGCACAAGGGCTTGAAGAAGACCTGGCGCGACGATATCTACGCGCGCCGCGACGGCAAGTGGTCGCACGCGGGCAAGCTGCCGGCGGGCCTGGGCTACGGCACCGGCGTCCAGCTCGACGATGGGGTACTGGTCATCGGCGGTGAACTCGACGGCGGCGCCGCCAGCAAGGACGTCTTCCTGCTGCAATGGGATGGCAAGGCCGTGCAGATCGTGCGCTAAGCGCCGGCGCCCGGCGCGGCCTCCACCGGCGCCGGGCGCCACTTTCCGAACAGACCAGAAAGAACATCATGACTGAAGCTTACCGGCAACATCACGGCCGCATCCTGTGCGATGAGCACTGGATCGGCGGCACCCTGACGGTGGCGCCGGACGGGCGCATCGCCGCCATCGAGGAACGGGCGGGCACGCCTGGCCCGACCCTGCTGCCGGGATTCATCGACCTGCACGTGCATGGCGGCGGCGGCGCCGACATCATGCAGGGCGGCGACGCTTGCGCCCGTATCGCCGCCGCCCACGCGCGCCACGGCACCACGTCGCTGCTGGCCACCACCATGACGGCACCGATGGCCGAGCTGGAAGCCGTGCTGGCGGGCCTGGGGCAAGCCTGCGGCGCGCGTCAGCCGGGCGCCGCCCGCGTGCTGGGCGTACACCTGGAAGGCCCGTTCATCAACCAGGAAAAGCTGGGCGCCCAACCCGACCATGCCTGCGTTGCCGTGATCGACAGCCTGCGCCGGCTGCGCCGCCTGGCGCCCATCCGCGTCATCACCATCGCGCCGGAAATCGCCGGCCACCTGGAGATCATCCGCGAGCTGAGTGCCGACGGCGTGCGCATGCAGATCGGCCACACGAGCGGCAGCTACGACGATGGCGTGGCCGGCCTGCGCCACGGCGCCAGCAGCTTTGCCCATCTGTTCAACGCCATGACGGGCTTGCACCACCGCCAGCCCGGCATCGTCGGCGCCGCGCTGGCCCACGCGCGCTACGCCGAAATCATTCCCGACCTGCTGCACGTGCATCCGGGTGCCCTGCTGGCGGCCCTGCGCGCCATCCCGCAGCTGTATTGCGTCACCGATTCGACTTCCGCCACCGGCATGGCGGACGGCGATTACCGCCTCGGCTCCCACACGGTGCACAAATGCCAGGGCGGCGTGCGCCTGGCCGACGGCACCCTGGCCGGTTCCTGTTTAACCATGGATCAGGCCTTGCGCAACCTCGTCTCCGTCGGGCTGGACCTGGCCGACGCCTCGCGCCGCCTGTCCGCCTATCCGGCCGACTACCTGGGCGTGGCCGACCGGGGCCGCCTGCGCGCAGGCGCCTGGGCCGACATCGCCATTGTCGACGAGCAGCTGGCCCTGCAGGGCGTGGTGGCCGAGGGAGAACGTATTGCACTGGCGCACGCTTGATATCGCCAGCCTGGCGCTGGTCCTGACCGCGTGCGGTGGCGATGTCGCGCCGCCACAGGCCACCGCGCGCGGCGCGGCACGCCCGACGCTGGCCGCCGTCAGCGTGGCGGCGGCCATGCGTGCGCGCACGCCGTTACGCGTCGGCTACGTGGAATATCCGGGCGCCACGGGCGTGCGCACCTACACGGACATTGCCGTCGTGCTGGAACTGGAACAGGTCGACGTGAAAAATCCCGCGCTGGAGTTGCAGGCGGCGGGCCGCACGCTGGGCCGCGTCGCCCTGGCGCGGCCGGCGGCACCTGGCGCCCGTTACGCCAGCACGCACTGGAGCGCCACGATCCCCGGCGCCTGGGCGATCCGGGGCGCCAGTTGGCGCGCCGTCGCCGATGGCAGTGAAGCGAGCGCGCCGCGCGCGCTGCCGCTGGCCGACTAGGCAGACAAAAATACGGGACGCGCGCCTGCCACCCGTCAGGCGCGCGGGACTTCCCCAGTACGGGATGGTTTGGAACCTGGCGAGCCGCCCGGTTCCGGGAAAGGAATCACCGCAATGTCAACTGTCTTGCCGATTCAATCGATCTATCGCCTGGCTACCGCCTGCCTCCTGGGCCTGGCCTTGAGTAGCGCCCCCGTCGCCCAGGCGGCCATTTCCGCCAGCACGCCATTTCCCGCCGCCGATGCCAGCTACGGCTGCTACCGTATCCCCGCCGTGGTGACATTGCAGAACGGTACCATCCTCGCCTTCGCGGAAGGCCGCCCATCGGGCTGCGCCGACTTCGGCAATATCCAGGTGGTCATGAAGAAAAGCCTGGACGGCGGCACGACCTGGTCGGCCCTGTCCGTGGTCGCGTCAAATGGCACCTTGCAAGCAGGCAACCCGGTGCCCGTGCTCGACACGCTCGATCCCGCCTACCCTGGCGGGCGGCTGTTCCTCTTCTATAACACGGGCAATGCCAGCGAAAGCACGATCCGCAACGGCGGCGCCGGCGTGCGCGAACAATGGGTGCGGACGTCGGCCGATGGCGGCACGACGTGGAGCGCGCCATCGAACATCACGGCGCAGACGGCGAAGATCGGCGCGGCGCCCTACAACAACGCAGCCGGCTGGCGCACCCTGGCCATGGGGCCGGGGCACGGCGTGCAGATGCGCTCCGGGCGCCTCGTCGTGCCGGGCAACTTCACGGCCGGGCCGCCGCAGGCGGGCTACGCGGATGGCCGCGCCTATGTGTTTTATTCGGACGACCATGGCGCCAGCTATCAGATCGGCAACGACACGGGCTACCCTTCGGCCAACGAATCGACGGCGGCCGAATTGAGCACCAGCCAGCTGATGATCAACAGCCGCGACCAGAGCGGCGCCACGCGCAAGCGCATCGTCTCCGTCAGTTCCGATGGCGGCGCCAATTTCAGCGCCGGTTTCGCCAACACCACCCTGATCGACCCCGTGTGCGAAGGCAGCTTGCTGAACCTGGGCTGGAACGGCAAGCAGTATCTGTTGCACGCCAATCCCGCCTCCACCACCAGCCGCAACAACCTCACCGTGCGCGCCAGCAAGGACGATGGACAGAGCTGGCCGTTTTCCCTGCTGATCACGGCGGGCGCCTCCGCCTACAGCGACCTGACGCAAGTGGACGCCGGCAATATCGGCATCCTGTATGAAAACGGCAGCAACGGCATCCGCTTCATGAAGGTACCGCTCGCTACGGTGATCACGGCACCCTGAAGCGACCGCGTCATC
>NZ_LT607486.1:218361-233897 GCF_900095235.1 Janthinobacterium sp. UMAB-60 | reverse complement strand
CGGCAGGGGCCCGCCATGCTCAGGCCGGCGGCGGCTGGAAGGCGCAGAAACCCGGCCACTGGTCGCGGCTGTCGCACACTTTCAGGCAGCCTTTGTTTTCCTTGAACGTGGCGACGACCTTGATGGGGAAGCCATATTTGGGCGTCGTGGCCAGGAAGGCGGATGGGCAGCTTTGCTCGTTGCTGAAGCGGAAAGTGATCTCTTCGCGGCGGCCCTTGCGCTCAAAGCTCAGCATGAAGGTTTCATTGCTGTTCCATTGCGCCTTGCCCGGCACGCGGAAGCGGTAGCGGGGGTTGCCCGGCTGCTGGCCTTCAAGTTTCTGGCCGAAGACGCGGCTGCTGGCCGTGGCCGTCTCGACCTTGGCAATCGGATACGGCACGGCAAACATGTAGGTGCCGGCAAAACCCTGGTCGAAGCCGAGGCCCTTCTGGTAGAACGGCACGACGATATGCGGCGCGCCCGCGTATTCCACGCTGTTGTGCGCCGTCACGCGCGACGTCAGCTTGTCATCGGGCGCGTTGCCGAAGACCACATCCAGTTCCAGCAAGGCTTGTTGCTTGTCAATATCTTGCGCCAGATAATCCTTGGGGAACAGCTCGCCATGCACGCAGCCGGCCAGCAAGGCGGCGGCGCAGCAGCCGGCGAGGAGTTTGGGTAGTGTCATGGCTGTTTTCCTTCCGGCGGCGCGGTAGCGAGGCCCAGCCCCGTCACTTGCCAGCCGCCCTTGCCTTGTTTCCATTGAAATTGCTGGCCAAACCAGGCCAGTTCCAGCTCGCGCCGGATGCGGTTCGAATCGGTGCGGCCCTGGCGCGCCTTGATGGCGGCGCCCGCCTGCGCGGAAGCGGCATCCGACAACGGTTTCAGCCACCGTTGATAGGTATCGGGCGGCAAGGCCAGCACGCCGGCCACGCCATCGTCGCGCGTGGCGACGATGATCCCCACCTTCGTCAGCGCATTCGTCAGATACGCGCCGCGCCGCCCGTCGGGCGAGACGGAGACCAGCATGGCGGGCGCGTAATCGCCGGTGACGCCGCCCGGCACGTCAAACCACAGCAGTTCGCCCGTGCCTGTATCGAGCGCGCGGCCGTCGCGGGCAAACAGCAGCAGCTCGGGACGGCCCGGCTGCGGCACGCCCCATTCGGGGTCGCGCTCGGTGCGCACCATGCTGTCGCGCTGCATGGGACTGATGGGGCGCATCAGCGGTTCGCCATTTTGCACGCCGATGAGGATGGTGCCCTGGCCCGTATAGCCCTTGGTAAACGCCAGCAGCATGGGCTGGCCCTCGCGCGTGGCTTTCAGCGGGCGCACTTCCGCCACTTCGCGCGCGCCGCCGGGCCAGTAGCCGTGCTGACGGAAAGACAAAGTGACGAGCGGGTCGAAGCGGTCGCTGGTGACGACGAAGTCGCCGTACTGAATGGTCACCGGCACGTAGGGCGCTTGCGCCTGCGCGCAGGGCACGATGGCGGCGGCGAGGGTGGCGGCCGCCGCCAGGCGGCAAAAGGAGAGGGACAGCATGGCATCCTGTAAAGGTCGCAAGGTGCGAAGGAGGCATATCATAGACGATTCCCCACTAGCAACACTGTCCGATAGCCAACATCAACGGCGCTCGATTTCAATCAGTTCGATCTCGAACAGCTTGGGCCACAGTTTGCCCGTGACAAACAAGCGCTTGCCGCGCGCATCCCAGGCGATGCCGTTGAGCACGGCGTCGGGATTGGCCGTGCCCCGCTGCTCGGGCGGCAGCAAGCCCGTCAGGTCGATCCAGCCCACCACCTTGCCGCTGGCCGGGTCGATGCGGGCGATCACGTCCGCGCCCCACACATTGGCGAACAGTTCGCCATCGACCATTTCCAGCTCGTTCAGGCGGTCGATGGGGCGGCCTTCCGCCTTCACTTCGAAGCGGCGCACCTCGGCCAGGGTTTTCGGATTGAGCACGCGGATGGCGGACGTGCCATCGCTCATGTAGACAAATTTGCCATCGCTGGCCAGGCCCCAGCCTTCGCCCTGATAGCTGAAGGTGCGTTTCAGTTTGAACGTTTTCTGGTCGAACACATAGCCGGTCTGCGAAATCCACGTCAAGCCGAGGATCTCATCGCCCACCTCCGTGATGCCCTCGCCGAACACTTTTTTGTCCAGCATGCTTTTCTGTAGCACTTTGCCCGTCGTCAATTCCACCTTGCGCAAGGAGGACTGGCCGTTCTGGCCCGTGCTTTCATACAGGTGGCCATCCTTGAACAGCAAGCCCTGGGTGAACGCCTGGGGGTCGTGCGGATAGGTATTCTTGACGAAATAGCCATACACGGGAATGGCCGCCTGGGCATAGCCCATTTCGCTCATCAGGCCCACGGTGCATAACAATCCCAGCAGCAGAGAGCCGGCCGTACGTTTCAGTCTGGTTTTACCTGTGTTCTTCATATGCTTGGCGGTGGTTGGCGAGCGCCTATTGTAAACGTGCCGCGTCCGCCATGCGCGCCCTGACGAGGTCCAGCCAGGCGCGCGCGGCGAACGACAGCCGTCCGCCGCGGCGCCAGGCCAGCATCAGATTCCACTCCACGGGAGGGCCGGCCAGGGGAATCACGTCAAATTGCGACTGCTCCAGCGTGTCGCAATACATCTTCGGCAGCAGGCAGATGCCCACGCCCAGCCGCACCAGCGAGGCGATAAAATCCCACTGGCCGCTGCGGCCCGTGATGCGCGGCGCGAAGCCGGCCCGCTGGCAGGCATCCTGCACGATGTCGTTCAGGGCAAACGCGGCGCCGTAGAAGATGAAGGGACTGTCGGCCAGCTCGGCCAGGGCCACCGAGGCGCGCCCCTGCCACGGCGAGCCGGGCGCGGCCAGCAGGCACAGCGGCGAGCGCACGAGGGGCAAGGCTTCGAAATCCTGCCAGGTGGCCGCGTTGCCAGGATAGTCGAGCATGGTGCCCAGTTCCACCGTGCCGGTGCGCAAGTCGCGCTCGATCGCCTGCGTGCCGCTTTCATACATTTTCAGCTCGATGCCCGGATAGCGCTGGTGGTATTCGGCCAGCCACGGCGCCAGCGTGGAGTGGGTTTGCGGCGACACGCCGACGCGCAATTCTCCCCGCTCAAGGTGTTGCAGGTCGCGCAACTCCACCTTCAGTTCCGCGTGCAGGGCCAGCAGTTCATGCGCGCGCGACAGCACCACCTTGCCCGCGTCCGTCAGCGTAAAACGCTTGCCGGCGCGGTCCAGCAGAGCCAGGTCCAGCGACTGTTCCAATTGCTGGATCATCTTGCTGACGGTGGGTTGCGTCACGTGCAGCCTGGCGGCCGCGCGCGTAAAACTGGCTTGCTCGACCACTTCGACGAAGTAGCGCAAGGAGCGGATATCCATGATGCATTCCAATATCGAATGATAATCATGAGTTTAAGTCATTTTGTCTTTTGATGTAGGGTCACTACAATGAAACCTTCCCCCAGCCGTTTGAAAGCCCGCCGTGAAAGCCTTGCACTGTTCCACCGCCGCCCTGCCCTCCATCGCTGCCTGGCGCCGGCCCGCGCAGACCGCGTGGCAAGTGGGCGTGCTGATTGCCGCCTGGTGGTTGGCCGACGAGGCCGCTTCCGCCCTGCACTTGCCGTTTTCCGGCGGCGTGGTGGGACTGTTCGTGCTGGTGGCCCTGCTGCTGTCGGGCTGGGTGCGTCCGACCACCATCGAACTGGGCGCGAACTGGCTGCTGGCCAATATGCTGCTGTTCTTCATACCGCTGGTGGTGTCCGTGGTGCAATTTACGCAACTGTTGAAGTCGCAGGGCTTGATGCTGTTCGTGAATATCGGCCTCGGTTTTGCCAGCGTGATGCTGGCCACGGCCTTGACGGTGGAATGGGTGTGCCGTTATGAACGCAAGTTGCGTCTGAATAAGCTGCTGCGCCAGCGCGCAGCCAGGGCGCAAGCATGAGCACCCTCGTCCTGTCGTTGCTGTTTTTGCTGCTGACCCTGGTACTGTTCTATGCCAACCAGGCGCTGCACCGCCGCCATCCGCATTTTTTGCTGACGCCCGCCATCTGCACCTCGGCGATATTGATCATCATCGTGCAGGCCACCTCGACGCCGTTCGCCACGTATTTCGGCGAGACGCGCTGGCTGCCGTGGCTGCTGGGCCCTGCCACCATCGCGTTTGCGCTGCCCATCTTCCAGGAGCGCACGCTGATCCGCAAGCACTGGCTGGCCTTGTCGCTGGGCAGCTGCGCCGGCATCGTCGCCTCCGTGGCCGCCACATTGCTGCTGGACCGGGTATTTGGCGTGCACGGCGACATGGCGCGCAGCCTGCTGGCGCGTTCCGTCTCGACGCCGTTCGCGCTGGAAGCGTCGCGCCACATGGGCGGCTCGGCCCAGCTGACGGGCATCTTCGTGGTGATGACGGGCCTGTTCGGCTTGATGCTCGGTAAACCGTTATTAAAACTGCTGCCCTTGCGCATGCGCATCGCGCGCGGCGCCCCGTATGGCGCGGCCGCGCACGGTTTTGGTTTGTCCGTGGCGCGCCGCGTGGGCACGGAAGAAGGCGCCGTGGCCAGCCTGACGATGATCTTTTCCGGCATCGTGACGGTGCTGCTGGCGCCGCTGCTGGGGCATCTGCTGGGCTAGCGGCCCGCTTGCAGCGCCTGCATGCCATGCACGATCAGGTCGATGCCCGCCAAAAAATCCGCGCGGTCGTCGTGCGCGCGCAACTGGCCCGCCACCTTGCGGGCAAACGGAAACGCCTGCGCATCGAGGCGTGACCAGGCGCCCGCCAGGGTGTCGAGGAAATGCGCGCGCTCCAGGCCCTGTTCCCGGGCGATGACGGCGTTGGCCGCATTCTGCCCGCTCACGCCCAGCAAATAATTGAGCAAGGCACATGCCGCCATCCACTGGCGGTCCTGCGGCACGCCCAGCGCATCGACCTGCCGGCCCAGGCGCTCCAGGATGCGCACGGTGGGCAGCTGGCCCGGCGCGCGCGACAGGGCCGAGCCCAGCCACGGATGCGCATCCATGGCCTCGAACATGGCCAGCGCCACGGCGCGGATGCCCGCCTGCGGCGTATCGCCAGACGGGGCGTCCTGCATGGCGCGGGCGACGATGGCGTCGCTGGCGGCCGTGAACAAATCATCCTTGTCGGCCACGTGCCAGTAGATGGCGCCCGCGCCCGTCGCCAGACGCGCGGCCAAGGCGCGGAAGGTCAGGCCGCCCTCGCCCGCTGTGTCGAGCAGGGCAATGGCGGCGTCGATGATGGTGTCGCGCGTCAGCGTGTCGGCGCGTCGTGGTGGGGTCGCTACGGTATGGGGCATCGCTTATCTTGACACAGATGGCGGCTTGCCGCAAAATTCTTCTGGAACGTTGTTCCATTATTGTTTTGAAAACTATCTGAAGGATCACCATGCATATTGCCATCATCGGCGCGGGGCTGGGCGGGCTGATGCTCGCCCGCGTGCTGCACGTCCACGGCATCGCCGCCACCGTGTATGAAGCGGATGCATCGCCGCAGGCGCGCCGCCAGGGCGGCATGCTGGATATCCACGAAGAAACTGGCCAGCAAGCGCTGCGGGCGGCCGGCCTGCACGATGCCTTCCGCGCCCTCATCCACGCAGGCGGCGAAGCGAGCCGCGTGCTCGACCAGCACGGCACCGTCCTGCACGACGAGGGCGACGACGGCACGGGCGGCCGTCCCGAAGTGCCGCGCGGCGAACTGCGCCGCATCCTGCTCGATGCCTTGCCTGACGGCTGCGTGCGCTGGGGCCACAAATTGACAAACGTCGCAACGCTGGGCGGCGGCCGGCACCTTTTACAGTTTGCGCATGGCGCCTCGGCGGCCAGCGATCTGCTGGTGGGCGCGGACGGCGCCTGGTCCCGGGTGCGGCCGCTGCTCTCCAGCGCGCAGCCCGCCTATAGCGGCATTGCCTTCATTGAAACGTATCTGTTCGACAGCGACCGCCGCCACCGGGCCAGCGCGCAAGCCGTGGGCGCTGGCGCCCTGTTCGCGCTGGCGCCGGGCAAGGGCATCCAGGCCCACCGCGAAGCCGATGGCGTGCTGCATGCGTATGTGGCCCTGAGTAAGCCCGAGGAGTGGCTGGCCGGCATCGACTTTGCCGACCCGGCCGCCGCCCGGGCGGCCATCGCCGAGCAGTTTGCCGGCTGGGCGCCGGCGCTCACGGCCCTGATCACGGACGCGGACACGCCGCCCGTGCCCCGTCCCGTGCAGCTGCTGCCCGTCGACCACCGCTGGCAGCGCGTGGCGGGCGTGACCTTGCTGGGCGACGCGGCCCATTTGATGGCGCCAGCGGGCGAAGGCGCCAACCTGGCCATGCTGGACGGCGCCGAGCTGGCGCAGGCGCTTGCCGCGCAGCCGGGCGACGTGGCGGCGGCCCTGCTGGCGTATGAAACGGCGCTGTTTGCGCGCAGCGGCGCGGCCGCGGCGGAGTCGGAGCGCATCCTGCGCCTGTGCTTTGGCGACGATGCCCCGCACGGCCTGGTCCGGTTCTTTACGGGCATGCGGGACGCCGGCCCGGCGCGCGCAGTGTGAACGGCGGCGCCAAAGCCCCACGCCAGTGGCGTTTATCGGGGATAATACGCCTTTCCCCATTCCAAGCAGCCGCGCCACGATGAAATACCCTGCAGTCCTGCCTTTCAGCGATATCCTGCCCCGCTTGCACGAATTCGATGCCATCATCGACGTGCGCAGCCCGTCCGAGTTCGCGGAAGACCACTTGCCGGGCGCCATCAACCTGCCCGTGCTGGACGACGAGCAGCGCGTGCGCGTGGGTACTTTATATAAACAGACCAGTGCCTTCGAAGCGAAGAAGCTGGGCGCGGCACTGGTGGCGAAAAATATCGCGCGGCATATCGAAGACGGTTTCCTCGGTCACCCGCACGATTGGAAGCCGCTCGTCTACTGCTGGCGCGGCGGCAACCGCAGCGGCGCCATGGTGCATATCCTGGCGCGCATCGGCTGGCCCGTCACGCAGCTCGACGGCGGCTACAAGGAATACCGGCGCCACGTGAATGCCGAGCTGGCCACCCTGCCCGAACGTTTCGACTTCATCAACGTGCTGTGCGGCCCCACAGGCAGCGGCAAGAGCCGCCTGTTGCAGGTGCTCGACAAACAAGGCGCGCAGGTGATCGATCTGGAAGACCTGGCGGCCCACCGCGGCTCCGTGCTGGGCGGCTTGCCGGACGCGGACCAGCCCTCGCAAAAGGCGTTTGAAAGCGCGCTGTGGCAGCAGTTGCGCCATTTCGACCCGACGCTGCCCGTGTTCATCGAATCGGAAAGCAAAAAAGTGGGTCGCTTACGCGTGCCCGACGCGCTGATGGAAAAGATGCGCGCGGCCGCCTGCACGGACGTGCGGCTGGCCACGGAGCAGCGCGTGCAATTGCTGATGCAAGACTATGAACATTTCGTCGGCGACCCCGTGCGCCTGAACGTGCAGCTGGCCCTGTTGACGCAACTGCATGGCAAGGAGAAAATTGCCCACTGGCAGCAACTGGCGACCTCGGGCCAGATGGCCGAGCTGGTGGAAGAGTTGCTGGTCCAGCATTACGACCCCGTCTACCGGCAATCGATCGCCCGCAACTTCAGCCGCTACGCCCAGGCGACGCCGCTGGTCTTGCCCGACATTTCAGAACATGCCTTTGAGCAAGCCGCACGCGCGTTGTGTGGTATTGTCGGCACTAAATCCCCCTAAAGGTGCAGTGCCGGGGTCGGACCCTGAGGGTCCGACCCCTGATCTTGCGTTTGGGGTAAAAATGATCATCGTTGTACACAACATCAGCAGGAATTTCCATGTCAGATAGCGCAGCAACATCCAATACCCCAATCCGATTGACCGAATTTGCCCATGGCGGCGGCTGCGGCTGCAAAATCGCGCCCGGCGTGCTGGCCGACATTTTAAAG
This sequence comes from Janthinobacterium sp. UMAB-60, assembly GCF_900095235.1. Taxonomy (NCBI): domain Bacteria; kingdom Pseudomonadati; phylum Pseudomonadota; class Betaproteobacteria; order Burkholderiales; family Oxalobacteraceae; genus Janthinobacterium; species Janthinobacterium sp. UMAB-60. The sequence goes on along the minus strand of NZ_LT607486.1, from coordinate 226,020 downwards.
GGCAGCGGTGGCTTTCCCCTGCCGAAAGAATTGCTGGTCGGCATAGAAACCTCGGATGACGCGGCCGTCTACCAGCTCAACGACGAGCAGGCGCTGATCGCCACGACGGATTTCTTCATGCCCATCGTCGACGACCCGTTCGACTTCGGCCGCATCGCCGCCACCAACGCCATTTCCGACGTGTACGCCATGGGCGGCACGCCCATCATGGCGCTGGCCCTGGTCGGCATGCCGATCAACAAGCTGCCGGTGGAAACCATCGGTCTCATCTTGAAAGGCGGCGAAACCATCTGCGCCCAGGCCGGCATCCCCATCGCGGGCGGCCACACCATCGATTCCGTCGAGCCGATCTATGGCCTGGTCGTGCTGGGCCTGGTCCACCCGTCGCAGGTGAAGCGCAACGCGGGCGCGCGCACCGGCGACAAACTGGTATTGGGCAAGCCGATCGGCGTGGGCATCCTGTCGGCCGCGCTGAAAAAGAATGCGCTGGACGCGGATGGCTACGCGTCCTTGATCGATAACACCACCAAATTGAATACCCCGGGCAAGAAACTGGCCCTGCTCGATGGCGTGCATGCGCTGACGGACGTGACGGGCTTCGGCTTGCTGGGCCACACGCTGGAACTGGCGCGCGGCGCCAAGTTGCAAGCGCGCATCGCCATGGCTGACGTGCCGCTGCTGCCGCAAGTGCAGCAACTGGCGCAAAATGGCAACATCACGGGCGCCTCCGGCCGCAACTGGCAGGGATACGGCGCACAAGTGACGCTGGCCGACAATTTAAGCGCCATCGACAAGGCGATCCTGACGGACCCGCAGACGGCCGGCCCCCTGCTGGTGGCGTGCGCGCCGGAAGCCGTCGAGCAAGTGCTGGCGATTTTCCGCGCCGAAGGCTTTGGCGACGCCGTCGTCATCGGCGAGATGCAGGATGGCAGTACCGGGGTTTCCGTATATTAATGAACAATCTTTTCAAAGGCAGTCCCATGACCACATTCTCCAACAAGTTCCCCGCCATCCTGGCCACCGTCGCCGCCACCTTGGCCATCCACAGCGGCCTGGCGCAGGCGCAGCAAGTGTTGCGCGTGTCCGCCATCCCCGACGAAGCGCCGACGGAATTGCAGCGCAAGTTCAAGCCGCTGGGCAGCTATCTGGAGAAGAAGCTGGGCATGAAGGTGGAATTTACGCCCGTCACCGATTACGCGGCGTCCGTGGAGGGCTTGATCAATAACAAGCTCGACATGGTCTGGTTCGGCGGTTTTACCTTCGTGCAAGCGAACGTGCGCAGCGGCGGCAAGATCGTGCCCCTGGTACAGCGCGAGGAAGACACGAAGTTCCGCTCCGTGTTCGTCACCACCAGCAAGGACATCAATCAATTGTCGGACCTGAAGGGCAAGAATTTCACGTTTGGTTCGGAATCGTCGACCTCGGGCCATTTGATGCCCCGTTACTACTTGCTGGCCGCCAAAATCAACCCGGACACGGACATGAAGCGCATCGCGTTCTCGGGCGCGCATGACGCCACCGTGGCGGCCGTGGCCGGCGGCAAGGTCGATGCGGGCACCTTGAATATCTCCGTGTGGGAAAAACTGGTCGAAGCGAAAAAGGTCGACCCGGCCAAGGTGCGCGTGTTCTACACGACACCGGGCTACTACGATTACAACTGGAGCGTGCGCGCCGACATGAACCCCGTCGTGCGCAAGAAGCTGACGGACGCCTTCCTGGCGCTCGATGCTTCCACGCCGGAAGGCAAGGAAATCCTCGACCTGCAGCGCGCCACGAAGTTCATCCCGACCAAGGCCGAGAACTACAAGGATATCGAAGCGGCTGCGCGCGATGCGAAGCTGTTGAAATAATTGCTGAATCTGTCGGATTACGGCCTCCGGCCTAATCCGACCTACGCTGCCGTCGCATGGCGTAGGTCGGATTAGCGGCGCAGCCGCGTAATCCGACACACCAACGCCCCCACACCGAACATAGCATGACATTCCAACTTCACAAGGTCAGCGTCCACCACGCGGGCGCCGCCGGCAGTGCGCTGGCCCTGCGCGAGCTGGATCTGGACGTGGCCCAGGGCGAACAGATCGCCCTGATCGGGCCGTCCGGCGCCGGCAAGACCAGTTTGCTGCATACGCTGGCCTGCGCGCTGCGCCCCGAGTCCGGCACCTTGAGCGTCCTCGGCAGCTCTCCCTGGCAGCTGGGCAGCGCCGCGCGCCACGCCTTGCGCGCGCGCCTGTTCCTGGCGCCGCAAACGCCGCCGCTGCCGCCGCGTCAGCGCGTCGTCAACGCCGTGCTGGCGGGCCGCTTGCCGCAATGGAGCTTGTGGACGGCCATCCGTTCGCTGCTGGCGCCCGTCGACCCGCGCGCCGCGTGGGAAGCGTTAGGTAAATTCAACCTGCAGGACAAACTGTATGCGCGGGTAGACCGCCTGTCCGGCGGCGAACGCCAGCGCTGCGGCATGGCGCGCGCGCTGGTGTCGAATGCGCAAGCGTTCCTCGTCGACGAACCGCTGTCCGCGCTCGACCCCACACTCGCTTTGCAGACGATCCATGTGCTGCAAGCGGAAGCGACGGCGCGCAACGCCACCCTGATCTGCAGCCTGCACCAGGTGGAGATCGCGCGCGCCTGTTTTACGCGCATCGTGGCCTTGCGCGACGGCAAGATTGTCTTCGACTTGCCAGCTAGCGAGGTCAGCGACGCCATGATCGCCGAGCTGTATCGCAACAAGGCCGATCCCGCGCCGCAGTTCGAGGCAGTGGACGCGAACCTGGACGCCGCGAGGCCCCTTTGCTGAAAAGCGCCAACGTCCCCCTGCCGCGCGACCCCGCCTGGCGCGGCCGCCTGAGCGCGGCTGCCGTCGTGCTGCTGGTGCTGTGGCCGATGCTGGTGCAGGCCGAATTCAAGCCGTGGATTTTATTCGATGCGCAAAGCCTGGCGGCCACCTGGCAATTCCTTGCCAGCTTCGTGCCGCCCGCCCACTCGCCGGAATTTTTGCAACTGGTGGCCATTTCCAGTTGGGAAACCATCGCCATGGCCACGGCCGGCATGGCGCTGGCCATGCTGGGGGCTATTCCCTTGACCTTGCTGGTGACGGAGCGTTTGTCGATTTCGCGCATCGGCTCTGGCCGGGTGTCGCCGCTGGCCGCCAGCGTGCGCCATTGCGTGCGCGCGCTGCTGGTGCTGCTGCGCAGCGTGCCGGAGCTGGTCTGGGCCTTGTTATTGGTGCGCATCGTCGGCCTGGGGCCGACGGCCGGCGTGATCGCCATCGCGCTCACGTATTGCGGCATGCTGGGCAAGGTGTATGCGGAAATCCTCGAATCGTCGGATGCGTCCGCCTGCAACGCGCTATTGCACAACGGCAGCGGCAGATTAAAAGCATTGCTGTACGGCGCCTTGCCCGAATCGGCCGCCGAACTGGTGTCATACACGATTTACCGCTGGGAATGCGCGATCCGCGGTTCCGTCGTCATGGGTTTTGTCGGCGCGGGCGGCCTGGGCCAGCGCATGGATGAATCGATGAAGATGATGGCGGGCAATGAATTGGCCACCATGCTGATGGTGTTCGTGCTGCTGGTGGCGGGCGCCGATGCCGTTTCCGCCATGCTGCGCCGGAGGCTGGCATGAAGGGCGACACCTCCATGCTGCCGGTGTCCCCTCGCGTGCGCGGGTCCACCTGGGCCTTGCTGGCCGGCTTGCTGCTGCTGGTCATCGCCAGCTTCGCCACCCTGCCCCTGAAATGGGGCGAGTTCTTCAGTGCCGACGCCGTGCGCACGAGCGCCGATTTCCTGCACGGCTTCGCCCCGCCCGAGCTGGCGCCCGACTTTCTGATGAAAGTCGGCGTGGCCACCTTCGAGACCCTGGCCATGTCGGCCATCGGCACGGTGATCGCCGCCGTGCTGGGCGCGCTGCTGGCCCTGCCCGCCAGCGGGCGTTTCGGCAAGCTGGCGCGCAACGCCACGCGCGCAATCCTGAACGTGCTGCGCTCGATCCCCGAACTGGTGTGGGCCTCGATCTTGCTGATCGCCGCCGGCCTGGGTCCGTTCGCGGGTACCCTGGCGCTGGCGCTGCATACGGTGGGCGTGCTGGGCCGCTTGTTTGCCGATGCGTTTGAAAACTGCCCGCCCCTGCCCGCCGCCACCTTGCGCATCAACGGCGCCCGGCCGGCCGTGGCCTTTTTGTACGCGACCTTGCCGCAATGTGGGCCGCAGATGATGTCGTATACGCTGTACCGCTGGGAAAACAATATCCGCGCCGCCGCCATCCTCGGCGTCGTCGGTGCGGGCGGCCTGGGGCAGATGCTGAAATACCATCTGTCGCTGTTCCAGATGCAGAGCGCCGCGACCGTCATCGTCGCCATGCTGCTGATGGTGGCCGCCGTCGATGGCCTCAGCTATGTGCTGCGCCGCGCCATGACCCGTTGATTTTTTTACTTTTCACAAGGAATACCGATGTCAGGCTGGTGGACCATTATCTCGACAGAAACACCGGAACAGATGGCCGACCTGGCCAAGGTCAACAAGGACGCCATCCTGGCCACCTGGGAAGCGGGCTTGGGCGGCCTGGGCTGGATCACGCAATTGTGTGAACAAGGCAAGGCGAGCCAGCTGAGCTGCAATGGCTTTCCGAACCGCTACACGGTACGGGCGTCGGACCTGACGCCGCTCCTGGCCAGTGGCATCGCCGAGGCGCAGGAAGGCGTCTTTCAGGAAGACCTGCCCGCCGGCTGGCCCGGCAGCATCACGCTGCACCGCGACCGCATCGCCGCTTGCCCACCCGGGCAGGTATTGACGGTCGAGGTGTGGGACCAGTCCTGAGCGGTAAACCTGAGTCGGCCAGCAGCGCTCAGGCGCTATTTATCCGTGCCCTCCGCCAGAACCAGGATCCACCGTTTCCCATTGATCATGATTTTCACTTCGAACGGCAGCGCGCCGGCAGGTGCGGCCGAGACGTCGAAACTGTGCGTCTGCGCAACGTAGCGCAACCATGCCGGCAGAGGCGCGTCATCGGTCCTGCTGATGCGCACCGACGCGCGCGGGTCTGACAGGGCCGCCGTCAGTGGCGCCGGCAAGGCAAAGCTGAAAGCGTCACCCTTGCTCACCATATCTTTGGGAATCGACACGCTCACCATGCCCGGCTGCCCATCCGACAAGGGACGCACCAGCGACACCGTGATAGCGCTATTGCGCTGGCCATCGTCGATCCGGCCACCCGGCACAGGCGCTTGCAGCGTCAACGGCGATGCCGCCGAGGTCGGCGCCGGAACGACAGGCACGGTGACTGGCAGTTGCGGCACCCGGGTCGGCTCGACGCCTGCGGCCAGGATGCTGGCAATGGTGCTGGTGCTGGTGTTTTGCAAGCTGTAGTTGGCGGCATCGCTACCCGCGATACTGATCCCCGTGACCGTGACCGGCTTATTGCTGCCCACATCGGCAGTGGCGAAGCTGGCCGCGCCATCGGAGAGCGTCAGCAGATCGCCGGCAATGCGGTTGTCAGCCAGCACGACCATCGCGGCGACGGTTCCATCGAATTGCCGGTCGATCCCCGTGGCGCCCACCGTGAGCGCGCGCGGCGTGATATTGGCCGTGGTGGTGACTTCCGTGCCGCCCAGGACATAGTTGGCGGCATCGGCGCCGCTGGCCGCAATATTGCTGACGCCCATAGTCTTGCCCACACCGGCGTTCTTGTCCGCGAAACTGGCATTGCCGCTCAGCGTCAACAGATCCCCCGCCACCCGGTTGTCCGCCAGTATCGCGCTGCCGTCCGTGCCGCCGTTGTAGATACGGTTTACGCCGCTTGCGCTGACCGTCAAGACCCGCGCCGTGATGTCGGCCGTGGTCGTGGTCGATGTGTTGTAGGCATAGTTGGCCGCGTCGGTGCCGGCGACCGCGATGCCCGTCACGCTGATGGCCTTTGCCGTGCCGACGTTCTTGTCGGAAAATGTCGCCACTTCGTCGGTGACGCTCAGCACATCGCCGGCAACCCGGTCATCGGCCAGGGTAACCGTCGCGTTGCGGCTGCCGTCATACACGCGATTGACGCCGCTGGCACTGACCTTGAGCATGCGCGGCGTGATATCGGCATGGGTAAGGGCCGTGGTATTTTCCAGAGCGTAATTTCCGCCGTCACTACCGCCGATGCTGATGCCGCTCACATTGACCGTTTTGCCGACGCCGACATTCTTGTCCAGGAAATTGGCCGATGCATAGCTAAAGCTCAGCACGTCACCGGTGACGACGCTGTCGTCCGGGGTCAGGTTGGCAATATCGGCCGTGCCGCCGTTATAGACGCGATTGGTCCCGCTGGCAAAGACGGCCAGTATGCGCGGCGTGATGTTGGCGTGGGTCGTCGCCGTGGAGCTGTCGAGACTGTAGTTGCCCGCATCCGCGCCGCCGATACTGATGCCGCCCACGTTGACGGTCTTGCCGGTGCCGACATTTTTATTCAGGAAATTGGCGGTGCTGTAAGAATAAGTCAGCTGGTCGCCGAACACGACGCTGTCGTCCGGCGTCAAGGTCACGGCATCGCCGGTGCCGCCGTTATAGACGCGGTTGCTTCCGCTGGCGAACACTTGCATGGCGCGCGGGGTGATGTTGGCTGTCGTGGCGGCAGTCGTGCTGGCCAGGCTATAGTTGCCGGCATCCAGGCCGCCGATACTGATGCCGCTCACATTGACGGTCTTGCCATTGCCCACGTTCTTGTCGAGGAAATTGGCCGACGTGTACGAATACGTCAGCGCGTCGCCGAACACGACGCTGTCGTCCGGGGTCAGGTTGGCAATATCGACCGTGCCACCGTTGTAGACGCGATTGGTTCCGCTGGCAAAGACGGTCAGTGGGCGCGGCGTGATATTGGCGTGGGTCGTCGCCGTGGAGCTGTCGAGACTGTAATTGCCCGCATCGGCGCCGCCGATGCTGATGCCGCTCACATTGACGGTCTTGCCATTGCCCACGTTCTTGTCGAGGAAGTTGGCTGACGTATACGAATACGTCAGCGCGTCGCCGAACACGACGCTGTCGTCCGGGGTCAGGTTGGCAATATCGGCCGTGCCGCCGTTGTAGACGCGATTGGTTCCGCTGGCGAACACCGCCAGTGACCGCGGCGTGATGTTGGCGTGGGTCGTCGCCGTGGAGCTGTCGAGACTGTAATTGCCCGCATCGGCGCCGCCGATACTGATGCCGCCCACGTTGACGGTCTTGCCGGTGCCGACATTTTTATTCAGGAAATTGGCGGTGCTGTAAGAATAAGTCAGCTGGTCGCCGAACACGACGCTGTCGTCCGGCGTCAAGGTGGCCAGCGCGGCGGTGGTGCCGTTGTAAACACGGTTGCCGGCATTGGCGAAGACAGACAACGGCCGCGCCGTGATATCCGCCTGCGTCGTGGCGCTCGTGCTGCCGATGGCGTAGTTGCCCGCGTCGGCGCCGCCCAGGCTGATTCCCGTCACGTTGACGGTCTTGCCGGTGCCGACATTTTTATTCAGGAAGTTGGCGGCACCGTAAGAATACGTCAGCGCGTCGCCGAACACGACGCTGTCGTCCGGGGTCAGGTTGGCAATATCGACCGTGCCACCGTTGTAGACGCGATTGGTTCCGCTGGCAAAGACGGTCAGTGGGCGCGGCGTGATATTGGCTGCCGTAGTGGCAGTCGAGCTCGCCAGCGCATAGTTGC
>NZ_LT607486.1:181736-218331 GCF_900095235.1 Janthinobacterium sp. UMAB-60 | reverse complement strand
CGCGTCGCCGAACACGACGCTGTCGTCCGGGGTCAGGTTGGCAATATCGGTCGTGTTGCCGTTATAGACGCGATTGGTCCCGCTGGCGAACACCGCCAGGGAGCGCGGCGTGATGGTGCCCGTGCCGCTGGCGCCCGTGAGCGTGTAGTTGGTATCGAGCGCACTGCTGCCGGCCAGGGTCAGCCCTCCCAGCCCGAGCGCCTGGGCGCCCGCACTGACATTTTTGCTCGCGACCGAGGCGCTGCCCGTCAAGCCGCAGGCGCTCAGGCCGCCACTGCAATCTGAACCGACCAGATTGGTGACCTGCAAAACGTTACTGGCCATCACGGTGCCGCCGTTGTATTCGCGCGTGGCGACCAGGCCCAGCGGCCGTTTGAACACCGTGTAGCTCAGGCCTGCATCCGCGAGGAAAACGTAGTCGCCCGCGTTGACGCCGCCCAGGACCAGGCCCGAGTTGTAGATAATCTGATAGTGCCCCGCATTCGATCCGACGCTGGGCGCGCCGCCAAACAAGGCGCTGCCGCTGACGTCCAGTCCAAGGGCCGCGATGCCGTTCGCGTCCAGCAGTGTGCTGCCATTGAACAGGCTATAGGTAAATGTACCGACGAGGTCGCCGTAGATGTTGCTGCTCTGGCTGCTGTTCACATGCACGCTGAGCGGCTTGGAAATCGTGCAGTTGGCGAACGCCGTCAGGCAGGGGTAACCATTGTTGACGCTGGCCTTGATCTGCCACACGGGCGCCAAAGAAAAATTCCAGCCGGCGCCGGTGAAGGTGCCCATGGCTTTCATTTCGGTAGTAGTCTTGCCCGTGCCGCCAGCGCTGGCCGGCTGGCCGCTGGTCTGGGTATCCCAGAAGCTGTTGCTAATGACGGACGGCGAGTTGGCGCCATCGACCGTCAGCGTGCCGACCAGGCCGCCAACACTGGTGTTGCCATTGTTGATAGTCACGGCGCCCACGGCATAGCTGTTGCTGATGTTCGAACCGTTCTCGCCCACCAGGCCGCCGACATTGGTGTTGCCGCTGACTGCCCCCGTGGCATAGGTATTGATGATGTTGCTGCCGCTGCCGCCCGCCGCCTGATTCAGGCCGACCAGGCCACCGACGGTCTGACTGCCAGTGACGTTGCCGCTGGCGTAGCTGCTGCTGATGGTGCCGAAGTAATTGACGCCGGCCAGCCCGCCGATGAACGCCGTGGTGCCCGTGACATTGCCGCTGGCGTAGCTGTTGATCGTTTGCCCGCCGAACATTCTCCCCACCAGTCCACCCACGTTCGTGGTGCCCGAAATAGTGCCGCCGGCATAGCTGTTGGTGATGATCCCGGCCTGGCTTTCGCCGACCAGGCCACCCGTGTTATTGAAGCCGGTAACGTTCATGGTCGAGAAACTGTTGCTGATGCTGCCCCAGCTCCGGCCGACCATGCCGGACGCGTATTGTGCCCCGTTGACCGTGCCGCCGACGATGCCAAGATTGCGCAGCTGAACCGTATTGTCGCCATACAGGCTGGCGAACAAGGACGACTGGTTGTTGATCGTAGGCGCGATGATGACGTGACCGAGGCCGTCGAATGCGCCCCATGAGATGGAAAACTGCTGCATGCCGATGGCGCCACTGGCATTCCAGGCAGCCGTCGACGTGGCGTCGATGTCGCTGCCCAGCGCGTAGAAGGCGTTCTGACTTGCTTGCACGCCCTGCAAGGTGCCCGGCGTCATATCGTTGCGGTCGGCGCCCAGGCTGTTGATGACGGTATAGACCTGATTCTTGATCGTCAACGTACCGCTGCCGGCGAAATTGACTTTCCCCTTGAAGGTGTTGCCGGCGCCAAATGACGTATTGACCTTGCCTGCCGTCGGCTCGAGATCGAGGCTGGCCGTGCCGCTCGCCGTCATCACCGCATTGATATTGACGTCATTGGTGGCCGTCAGGGTCAGCTTGTTGGCGCTCCAGGTGACGGCATCATTGACGGTCACATTGCCGTCGCTGCCGCCGCCGTTGGTGCTGGCAATGGCGACATCGGCGGTCGCCAGGTTGCTGCTCAGGGTCGCGCCGCTGATATCGCCGCCGCTGGCGGCAATCGTAAAGCCGTCCGGATCGAGCAGCCAGCGGCCCGACTTGCCGTGCGCGGCGCGCGCGTCGACGCGGGTGGCGTCGCGGATGGTCAGGTGGCTGGCGGAGGTTTCGATGAAGCCGCCGTCGCCGCCGCTGTCGCCGCCGCGTGCACTGAAACTGCCGCTGACATCGGTGCGGCTGGCCGCATTGGCGAGGTCCGCGATCACGGTCACCGTGCCGCCCCGCCCCGTGCTGCCGGGCGCCGCGTTGGCGCTGATGCTGCCGCCGGCGTTGATCTGGTCGGACGCCGTGAGCATGATGCGCCCGCCATCGCTCGTCAAACCGTTGGCCTCCAGCGCGCCGGTGTTGTTGATCACGCCGCCCATCAGGCGATTGGCCGCCTGGGCCGACATGATGATGGTGCCGCCGGGAGCCAGCACCGCCTGCCGGTTCTCGACCAGGGCGGCGATCGCGGATGGCGTAACGACTACGCCGGCCAGGGTATTGCTGTCGCCGAACTGCAGCTTGATCTGCTCGCCCGATGCCAGCGCCACGGTGCCGGCGCGGGCCATGATCAGGCCATAGTTGCGCACTTCCGGCGCCAGCAAGGCGATATAGCCGCCCAGCGTCGCGTGCAGGCTCCCCTCATTGATGACGCTGCCCGTCGCGCCCCCGCGGGAAAACGTGTTCATGCCCGCCATGAAATCGGCGCTCGACATATTGTGGGTGGTGGCCACCAGTCCGCCCACATCGACCGACGCGGAGGGACTGAAATAAACGCCATTCGGGTTGCTCAGGAATACCTGGCCATTCGAGGTGATGCGGCCGAAAATCTGGCTCGGTTGCGCATCGAGGACCCGGTTCAAGGTGACGGCGCTGGCCGAAGGCTGGGCGAAATTGACGCTGGCCTTGGCGCCGAGATTGAACGTCTGCCAGTCGATCGCCCCGCGCGCCGTGCTCTGCTGGATGTTCATCGCCGCGCCATTCTGCGTGATCACGACCTGGCCGCCAACGACCTTCGCGCCGGCCGGCAACTCGGTCGGCGCGGGCGGCGCCGCGAAGGCGGCCATGCTGGCGCCAAGACCGAGCGCCGCGCACGCCGGAGCGAGCAAGGTGCGGCCGCTGCGCTTGCCTTTGCCCCTGGCGTTTTCCGCCACGGCGACCCAGGCGCCAAGAATCTCGCTCCAGATCAGGCGATAAATACGGTTCATGGACGCGTGCATGGTGGTACTCCTTCAAAGCAGAGGGAAACGGAATGGGGGCATGCGGCGAAATCTGGAAAACTAGAAAGGCATGGTGGCCTGGAGCCAGAAGCGATTCTTTCTGAATGAACCATCCTGGTCCGTTCCTGTCAGTGTCGGGTTCGGATTGTCACCAATGCGCCTGGCCCAGGTCGCTTTGAGATTCAGGCCGAAGCTGGCCAGCCAGGCGACGGACAGTCCCGCGCCCTTGAGGCTATAGCTGCCCAGCGCCGGTGCGCCGGGGAAATGATTGTCGTGGTTGATCTTCACGTGGCCCCAGTCGTAGAAGCCGGTGACGTTCACGTTGTTGGGCAGGCGCGCGCGCAGCTCCAGGTTGAACAGCTGTCCTTCCGAACCGCCGCCTTCGTTGGATGGATAGGCGCGCACGCCATACGCGCCGCCGAGATAGAATTTCTCGGCCGAATCGAGGTTCTTTCCTGCGGTCTGACCCGAGAACGCGGCGTACAGGGCCAGCGCCTCGGTGAGTACCTGCTGGCGGCTGGCGGCATAGCGCAGTTTGGTGAAACTGCCGCCCGTGCGCGTGGTCAGGGCATCGGCGCGGGCGTTGGGCGAGCCGTCCAGGTCGACCTTGCCGTGCACCAGCGCGAGGCTGGCACTGTTGCTGCCGCCGCCACCGTATTGATCCAGCACATTGCCGTTCAGGCCGACGGTGAAGGTATCGATCTTGTAGTCGGTGATGGTGGTTGCCGCCGCCCGATTGTCGAAGCGCTTGTTGTCGTAATTGAGGGCCAGGTAAAGATTTTGCAGACGGGCGCGGATCAGCGGGTAGGTCGCTTCGATCCCGCTCGTGGTCGACGTCCCGGATGCGTCGAGCGCCGCCAGCGCATCGTCCACCAGGCGGTAGCGCAGGTGGGACGCGTTGGCGCCGACCCGCCATCCGGCCGCGCCCAGCGGCACGGTGTAGGCCAGGCGGGCATAATCGCTGCCTTCCGTATGCATCAGATTGACGACCGCCTGGTCGCCAAAACGCAGGGGACTATTGATGTAGAAGTCGGCGGTCAGGCGCGCGCTGCCGGTGGAACGGGCGCTGGCATTGTCGACGCCGACCTGCCCGTTGATGAGTTTTTCATCCTCGACCTTCAAGACCAGGTCGACTTCATTCGCCTGCTCCCCGGGTGCCAGGCTGCCGGCCGTGCTGATGCCAGGCATGTCATCGAGCAGCAGCAGGGCGCGGTCCATCGCCTGCGCTTTCAGCGCGTCGCCATGTGGCTGGGCGGCACCCACGATCGGCACCAGCCTGTCGAATGGCACGCGGGTCGGCGCCGTGCCTTCCATGCGCACCTGGCCGAACACCGCTTCGACCACCTGCAGCGTCACGACGCCGTCCTTGATCTCCTGCAGTGGCAGATAGACGCGCACGATCCAGCCCGCCTTGCGGTAGGTTTCGGCCACTGCGGCGGCGGCGTTTTGCAGGTCATTGAACGAGAGTGGCCGGTTCACGAAGCTTGCCACGGCAGGCGCCAGTTGCGCTTGCGTGAGCAAGGTATTGCCGGCGAATTGAAAACGCGACACCGTGACCGACATTCCCGACAATTCCTTCATGGGCTGCGGCGGCGGCGCCAGAAGCGGCCCCGGCTTGCCCGGCGGCGGCGCCAGTCGCCCTTTTTCAATTTGCTGCAATAGCGAACCCGCGTCCGGAACGGTTTGCGCGAAAGCGGATGAAACGGAGATCGACAAAACTGTCAGGATGTACAGCGGCGAGCGATGTGGCAGCATGAGTTGAATCCCTTCTGACGCGAATGGCTTCCTTGGCGATGAAAATCATCGACAGGGGTGGTGAGGGGCCGTCAGCCGATCATGGCGGCATGCGGAATTGAGGCGAGCTCTTTAGTTTTCTTCGACAACTTGAAAACATGGGCGTTTTCATCAATAGAAGGACTTCCCCATTCGACCCTCCAGCCCCACGTATCGTTTGGTCTCTGCGGCAAAAGCGTTATGAGTTCATTGAGAATAAGCATCAAATTCCTATGTGCAAGGAATACTTGAATTGAAAATACGCCTCAGTCGTTTTTTTGCACATTGTTTTATTTGCCAGCCGTACGCCTCAGCTGAACGACGGGGCCCTGATCGTCAGTGCTGAAGCAAGAATACGGAGAAACATCCGCAAACGCCATCGTCATTTAACGGCATTCCCAAAGTTCGATACATCCGTGCACATTTGAAATTTTTTTATATTGTTTCCATGTGGACATTAAATTGCATGCCCGTTTTGCTGTAATCTCGGAAGGCCGGACATGCGTGACAACAAGGCGACGTGCCCACCGCGCCATCCCTTTTTCCCCCTGGCGCGGCATATAGCGCCGCCGGGGGATTGCCGTTGCAGAGCAGGTCGATGTGGCTTAGTATGACGTTTTTGATACTAAAAACTACAGCTTGTCATGCCCATGCCCAAGATCGAAGTTTCACTGCCACACAATGGCACCGTGCTGCTGTCCCTGTGCCGCCGCAATGATAGCCCCGCGCTTGACGTGGCCTTGCCCCTGGCCGAGCTGTACAGCGAGGGCGCCGATGGCGCCGCCCGGCAACTGGGCAAGAAAATCCTGCAAACCCTGGCCATCTGGCATGGCGCGGCGTTTGCGGTGCCGCCCTTCCCCGCCGCGCCGCCAGACGATCAGCGCCCGCCCGGCAACTTCGAAGCGGCCCTGATCCTGTTCGACCTGTCGCTGCAACAGCGGACGGCACAGCATGTGGCCGCCATCGAAGCCCTGTTGCGACAGGCGCAGGCCGACGGGCAGATGGCGCAGCGGGAAGACTTTCTTCTTGAAACCTGGCCCGCATTGCGCGCACGCCTCGATGCTTATCCTGATGCCTGACGAAGCTGGCGAGGCCTATCAAAAAACATCGTCATCCACCGCCGTGCCGCACAGTAAGGAGTTGCCTGGTTTGCACAACATCGTGATCCGCCCCACCACCGGCGCCGACTGGCCCGCCCTGAAAGCCACGCGCCTGGCCGCCCTCCTGGACGCGCCGACCGCCTTCGGCGTCAGCCACGCCAGCGCGGCCGCCTATACCGACGCGGATTGGCAGCAACGCGCCGTCAGCACGGCGCAGCGCGCCTTCCTCCTGGCGTTTGACGGCGATCACCCCATCGGCATCGCCGCCCATGTCGTCAGCAGCGCGGGGGAATCGAACCTGATCGCCATGTGGGTGCATCGCGCATACCGGGGCATGGCGGTGGCGGCGGGGTTGGTCCGCGCGGTGAAACAACACGCCGTGGCCGGCGGCCATGCGCGGCTGGTCCTCGACGTGGCACCCGAGAATGCGCGCGCGGCCGCGTTTTACCAGAAGCAGGGATTTGTATTCCTGCCGGAATGGGAAGCGCTGGAAAGCCATCCGCATATCCAGGTGCAGAAGATGGAGTGGCTGGCGGCGGCATGAACTCAATCAGTACACATATCGCCCCCAGGATGAACTCATCCGGGACCCGGGCTGGAAGCCCTACAGTGCCATGCTCAAGGGCGTCAAACGCTTCGAAGAAAAACACGCGCTGGCGCCAGGCGCCGAGTTGCGCTTCATCCTGGAACCGCGCCGTGCCGATGCCGACATGCATGGCATCGCGCTGCGGCTGGAAAGCGAGGAGGCCGGTACCGCGATACCGCTGGGGGAGCGCAATATCTTCAGCTTGCCCGTCGGGCTCGGTCCTCTGTATGACAAGGCCGAGCTGACCTTGAACCGCAAGGCGGGGTCGGTCAGGTGGATGCCCTACATCCGCAGTGCGGCGACCAGCGACACCATCCGCCGCCTGGGCGACCTGCGGCTGGCCTGCGAAGTCCATTGGGCCATCGACAAGGACACCTTGCCTTTCGCCATGCGCACGGCGATGGGCGCACTGGGCGGGCCGTGCAATTTCGTGTCGCAAAAAGGCACCTACAGCTTTACGGAAGCACGGCGTATCACGGCCGCGACGATCAGCTACAACGGCAAAAGCGCGCCCGTGCCCTTCAGCGGCGCGTCGTTCACGCCGCCGTTGCGGGAGCAGGACTGGCGCGACGACAGTATGATCGAACTGACGTTTGCAGAAGAATAAGCTGCGCAGTGGCTACCGCAGTATCTACTTGACCCGCTGCTTTTCCAGCTTCCTCGCCAGCGTGCGCCGGTGCATACCCAGCCTTCTCGCCGTTTCCGAGATATTGAAATCCGTTTCGGCCAGCATTTCGTGGATGCGTTCCCATTCCAGGGTCTTGATGTTGGTGGCGCGGTTGCTCAGTTCGATGTCGGCGTTGCCAGCCACGTGGCCGAAGGCCGCTTCGATGTCGTCCGTGTTCGACGGTTTCGCCAGGTACTGGCAGGCGCCCAGCTTGATGGCTTCGACGGCCGTGCCGATGCTGGCATAGCCTGTCAGCACGACGATCAGCATTTCCGGGTCGTGCTGGTGCAGCATCTGCACGCAAGCCAGGCCCGAGGTATTGCCATTGAGCTTCAGGTCGACGACGGCGTAATCGGGGCAATGCTGCTCCAGCAAGGCGCTCGCTTCATCGAAATTGGTGGCCAGGATGACCTGGTAGCCGCGCCGCTCGAACGAGCGGCCCAGGGTGCGGGCAAACGCGGCGTCGTCTTCCACGATCAGTAACAGACGTTCATCCTGCATGGTGGTCGCTTTCTCTTTCCAGTTTGATGGCCGCCAGCGGCAAGGCCAGGTGCACCACCGCCCCGCCCTGCACGCGGTTGCGTGCCGTCACCGTACCGCCCAGGGTACGCGCAACATTCACCACCAGGAACAGTCCCAGGCCGCCGCCGGGCTTGCCCTTGCTGCTTTGATACGGTTTGCCCAGGTGCGTCAGCATCGACGGCTCGAAGCCGGGGCCCGCATCGGTAATGACCAGGTGCAAGGCGTCCGCTTCGCGCGTGGCTTCGAAGCGCAGCCAGTCGGGCGACGCTTCCAGCGCATTGTCGAGCACATTGCAGATGGTTTGTTTCAGGGTCGAATCGAAGACGACGGGCACGTCGTGCTCGATGCGGTTATCGTACTCGAAATCCTGGATCGGGCGGCTGCTGCGCCACTCGTCGACCAGGTCGTTGAGGAAGGTGTTGATCGTCGTTTTCACGGACGATTCGCCACGCGCCTCGCCCGCCGACAACAGGATGCCGCTGACGATGCTCTTGCAGCGCTGCAACTGTGCCTGCATTTCCGTGATTTCTTCCAGCAATTCGCTGTTCTTGCTCAATTCCGGCATGCGGCGCCAGTCGCCGAGGATGACGGACAGCGTCGCCAGCGGCGTGCCCAGCTCGTGCGCGGCGCCCGAGGCCAGCAAGCCCATGCGGATGATGTGCTCTTCTTCCGCCGCGCGCTGGCGCAAGTCGGCTACCTTGGCGTCGCCGGCCCGCTGGTTGCGGTTGATGCGCGTGATGAACACCACCAGCAAGGCGGCATTCAGGATAAAACAGATCAGCAAGCCTTGCACGTACAGGCTGGCAAAGCCCCGCTCGGGGTCGATCGGCAGAATCAGGGGGCCGGGCAGCAAGGCCAGGCCGGCCAGGCACAGGCTGGTGATGGCCACCATGATCCAGGTCGACCACACTTCCAGCAGCACGGCGCTGAGGATGACTTGTAATAAGTACAGGAAGGCAAACGGGTTGCTGATGCCGCCGCTCAGGTAGAGCTGGGCCGTCAGCACGGTGACGTCGACCAGCAAGGCGAGGAACAGGGCCGTGTTGGACACGGGCTGGCGTTCGTGCCAGCGCAGCAGGCTGGCCAGGTTGAAGGCGATGAGGCAGGACAGCACTTCGAGCATGTAGGGCACGGGCAAGGCGATGCCCAATCCCACGCCCACGCCGAAGATGGTGCTGATCTGGCCGATGACGGCCAGCCAGCGCAGCTGGATCAGCAGCTTCATGTTCTGGTGGCCGGCCGGATGTTCCATCTCGGCCGCCACGGCGCCGCGCTCTAAGACTTCGCGGTTGGGCAGGATCTCAATCCTGCCCGGCATGGTCGCTTTCCTGGCGCTGGGCGCCACGGGCGCGGCGGCGCCGGCTTTCGCGCACGATCCACCAGCTGATGCCGGCCACCATCAGGGCCAGCGCAAACCACGTCAAGGCGTATACCAGGTGGTTGTTGTGGAACGAGATCACGGTCAGGCCGCCGACGGGGGCATCAACAACCGTTTCCGATTTCTCTTTCGCATCGACAAAATACGGCGCCACGTTGGTGAGCATGTGCGAGCCGGCGATGGCGGCCACGTCGCGCGAATACCAGTGCTGCGTGGCAGGACTGTTTTCGCGCAGGAAACCACCGCCCGTCTCGCTGATGCGCAGCAAGCCTTCGACCTCGACGATGCCGGCCGGCGTGCCGGCGGCGATGCTGGCGCGTTTCGGCACGAAGCCGCGGTTGACCAGCACGGTGCTGCCATCGGCCAGGCGCAAGGGCGTCACCAGCCAGTAACCGCTGCCCAGTGCCGTCGTTGCCTGCACCAGGGTATTGAAAATGGGGAGATAGGTACCGGAGAGTCGCACGTGGCGGTATTCATCCGTTTGTGGCGTAATGCTGGCCCAGGCTGCGGGTCCAGGTGCGTCCGTTGCGGGCGCATGTACGCGTTGTTCGACGCGCTCGATCAGGTCAAGCTTCCAGAACAGGCGCTTGACTTGCCAGGTTCCCAGGACACAGAAACCGGCAAACAAGATCCCCGCCAGCAAGGCCAATGCAATGCTTGAATAATGCACAGCCATGCCGCGTGGGCCTGGCGCGGCATCTTGCGATGCGGCGCCAGGGGCGCGCCCGGTGTTGCTTGGGCGCGTATTACTCATCATGGAGCCGTTTTCGTATGCATGTACTCAGGCATCAGATCCGGCATCATGTTGTGGTTCATGTGGTACATGACCCACAGGGAACCGGCCATGGCAATGCCCACGATCATGATCGTGAAGATCAGCGCCATCATGTTCCAGCCGCCTTCGGACTTGGTGTTCATATGCAGGAAGTACACCATGTGCACCACCACTTGAACCGCCGCGAACGCCAGCAGGACCAGGCCCATGGTGCCCGAGTTGGTGATGACTTTCGTCATTACCAGCCAGAACGGAATGGCCGTCAGGATCACCGACAGGATGAAGCCGATCGTGTAGCTTTTCAGGCTGCCATGATCGTGTTGGTCATGGTGGTGGCTATCGCCGTGTGTGTGGTGGTCGCTCATGGCAGCACTCCCATCAGGTAGACAAAGGTGAAGACGCCGATCCAGATGACGTCCAGGAAGTGCCAGAACAGCGACAGGCACATCATGCGGCGGCCGTTTTCCGGGGTCAGGCCATGCTTGTTCAACTGGAACATCAAGGTCACGAGCCAGATCACGCCGAACGTCACGTGCAAGCCGTGGGTACCGACCAGGGCGAAGAACGACGACAGGAACGCGCTGCGCTGCGGACCGGCGCCTTCGTGGATCAGATGAATGAATTCATATATTTCCAGCGACAGGAAGGCCAGGCCGAACAGGCCCGTGATGCCCAGCCAGACCAGGGTGCTGCGCAATTGCTTGCGCTGCATGGCCAGCATGGCGAAGCCGTAGGTGATCGACGACAGCAGCAGCATGGCCGTGTTGACGGCCACCAGCGGCAGGTCGAACAGCGCGGCGCCCGTCGGGCCGTCCGCGTAGTTGCGGCCCACCACGGCGTACGTGGCGAACAGACAGGCGAAGATCAGGCAATCGCTCATCAGGTAGAGCCAGAAACCGAGCAAGCTGCCGTTTTCCGGGTGGTGCTCGCGCACAAAGTAGCTGCGCGTGCTTGGTGCGGCGCCAGCGGCGCCGGTGTTATGGGCGATGGTATCAGACATGGCTGCTCAGCAATTTAGTATAAGCGTCTTCGGTACGGACCACTTCTTCCGCAGGAATATAGTAATCGCGCTTGTAGTTAAAGGTATGGACGATGATGGTGATCATCATGATCGCGAAGCCAATGCCGGCGACGAGCCACATTTGCCAGATCAGGCCAAAACCGACCAGTGCGCTCAGCGCGGCGATCACGAAACCAGCCCAGGTGTTCTTCGGCATGTGGATCTTCGTGAAACCGGACGTCGGACGCTGGTAACCGTGTTTCTTCATGTCAGTCCATGCATCGAGTTCGTGCACTTGTGGCGTGAAGGCGAAATTATAGTCTGGCGGAGGCGACGACGTCGACCATTCCAGCGTACGGCCACCCCATGGGTCACCGGTCACGTCGCGCAGGGCGTGACGGTTGCGGTAGCTGACAACGAACTGGATCAGCATGGAGCCGATGCCCAGTGCGATCGAGACGGCGCCAAACCAGGCGATGATGGTCCAGATTTGCAGCGATGGATCTTCAAAGTGGTTGACACGACGGGTCACGCCCATCAGGCCCAGCACGTACAGCGGCATGAAGGCCAGGTAGAAGCCGACGAACCAGAACCAGAACGAGCATTTGCCCCAGAAGGTGTCGAGCTTGTAGCCGAAGGCTTTCGGGTACCAGTAGTTGATCGCAGCGAATACGCCGAACACCACGCCGCCGATAATCACGTTATGGAAGTGGGCAATCAGGAACAGGCTGTTATGCAGCACGAAGTCCGCTGGTGGTACGGCCAGCAGCACGCCGGTCATGCCGCCGATGGTGAAGGTGACCATGAAGCCGATCGTCCACAGCATCGGCAGTTCAAAGCGGATACGGCCGCGGTACATGGTAAACAGCCAGTTGAAGATCTTCGCGCCAGTCGGGATCGAAATGATCATCGTCGTGATGCCGAAGAAGGAGTTGACGCTGGCGCCCGAACCCATGGTGAAGAAGTGATGCAGCCATACCAGGTACGACAGGATCATGATGACGCAGGTGGCGTACACCATCGAGGCGTAGCCGAACAGACGCTTGCTGCTGAATGTGGCGACCACTTCCGAGAACACGCCGAACAGCGGCAGGATCAGGATGTAGACCTCTGGGTGACCCCAGATCCAGATCAGGTTGACGTACATCATGGCGTTGCCGCCCAGTTCCGTCGTGAAGAAGTTAAAGCCTGCAACGCGGTCCAGCGACAGCATGGCCAGCACAGCCGTCAGTACCGGGAAAGCGGCGACGATCAGGATGTTGGTGCACAGTGCGGTCCAGGTAAACACTGGCATTTTCATCCAGGTCATGCCTGGCGCGCGCATCTTGACGATGGTGGCGATCAGGTTGACACCGGACAATAGCGTCCCGACCCCGGCAATCTGCAAGGACCAGATGTAATAGTCTACCCCCACGTCCGGACTGCCGACGATGCCCGACAGCGGCGGATAGGCCAGCCAGCCCGTGCGGGCGAATTCGCCGACGAACAGCGAAGCCATGACCAGGGCGGCGCCCATGGTGGTCATCCAGAAGCTGAAGTTATTGAGGAAAGGGAAAGCCACGTCGCGCGCGCCGATTTGCAGCGGCACCACGTAGTTCATCAGACCCGTCACGAAAGGCATCGCGACGAAGAAGATCATGATCACGCCGTGGGCGGTGAAGATCTGGTCGTAGTGATGCGGTGGCAGGAAGCCGGCATTGTCGCCAAAGGCGATCGCCTGCTGGGTACGCATCATGAGCGCGTCGGCAAAGCCGCGCAGCAGCATGACCAGGCCCAGGATCATGTACATGATACCGATTTTTTTATGGTCGATACTGGTGATCCAGTCGCGCCACAGGGTACCCCAGACGCGGAAATACGTCAGTGCCGCAACGAGTGCGATACCGCCCAGGGCAACCATCGCAAAGGTCGCCAGCAGGATAGGTTCGTGAAATGGAATTGCATCCCAAGTCAGACGGCCGAATATAAGCTTCGTCAGATCAATATGGTCTAGCATTGTTACTCTCAGAGAAAAAAGGGAGGCGCCAGGCAAGCGGCGCCAGTATCTGCAGCGCAATGCGCTGCGGGATTCATGCAGTTGTTACTTGGCTTGAACGCCCTTTTCAACCACTGCATCGCTAGCGACTACTGCCGTTACGGCCGCTACCGGGCTTTTTGCCATCGTCAATTTGTATGGCTCGACCGGCGTCACGCACAGGGCGTCGGAAACGATGGTGCGGTTTAGGATTGCCTTGTAGAGATCGCTTGGTACGGCGCTGTAGCGGCGCACCGGGTCGCGTTCGCTAGGCTGGGCCAGCGACAGGTAGTCGTCGCGGTTCAGCGCGCCGCCACCGGCACGTGCCGATGCCACCCATTTGTCGAAGTCCGCATCATTGACACCGTGGAACTTGAAGCGCATGCCCGAGAAGCCGGCACCGCTGTAGTTCGCGGAGAAGCCCTTGTACACGCCAGGCTTGTTGATGACGGCATTCAACTGCGTTTCCATGCCCGGCATGGCGTAGATCTGACCTGCCAGTGCGGGGATGAAGAATGAGTTCATGACGGACGAGGCGGTGATCTTGAAGCGGATCGGACGATCGACGGGCGCGTACAGTTCATTCACGGAAGCGATGCCTTGCTCCGGGTAGATGAACAGCCATTTCCAGTCCAGCGCCACGACTTCGACGATCATCGGCTTGTGGCTGGCGGGAATCGGGCGGTTGGCGTCGATACGGCTCAATGGGCGGTATGGATCGAGGGTATGGGTGCTGATCCAGGTCAGCAGGCCCAGCACGATGATGATCAGCAGGGGCGCGCCCCAGATAATCAGCTCGAGGCGAGTCGAGTGGTCCCAGTCCGGCTCGTATTTGGCCGCGGTATTGTTTTTTCTATAGCGCCATGCGAACAGCAGGGTCAGGGCGATTACCGGAACGATAATCAACAGCATCAGCAATGTCGAGATGACAATCAGATTGCCTTGCTGAACTGCGATGTCGCCAGACGCATTCAGTACCACCGTATTGCAACCAGCCAACAATGCGAGAGGTAAAAGAAGCAGTCCGCGACGAACTTTTAATGAAAACATACAGGAAAGTCCAGTACAGGGGATGAAGATATGGTACTGTATTCTCACTGGAGCGCGTTGGCAATTGGACGTTTTGTCCTACCCCTTGCTCGGATTTTCACTAGGTACGTACGGAGTTTTCCTACAACTATCTATTGAATAGTCCTACTCCGGGCGTGAGACACCCGGGGTATGTTACGCGTTGGCCGAACTCGAAACTATATTGGAGACGATCATCATGTCCAGCACGCGCACACACAGCGGGGATGTACCCGCCGACTTTTCCCCTCACTCCCTGCGCGACGCAAGCGGGGCCGGCACGGTCGAATCGCATATCGACCCCGGTGAGATCGCCGTCGGCGTGATCATCGGCCGCGCTTCCGAATACTTTGACTTCTTTGTCTACGCCATCGCCTCGGTGCTGGTGTTTCCACGCGTCTTCTTCCCGTTCGAAGAACGCCTGGAGGGCACATTGTATGCGTTCCTGATCTTCTCGTTCGCCTTCATCGCCCGCCCGTTCGGCACCGTGATCTTCATGGAGATCCAGCGCCGCATGGGCCGCAGCGCCAAGCTGACGATCGCCCTCTTCCTGCTGGGCGTGTCGACGGCCGGCATCGCCTTCCTGCCGACCTACGCCCACCTGGGCTTTGCCGCCATCATCTGGTTGTCCGTGCTGCGCATCGGCCAGGGCGTGGCGCTCGGTGGTTCGTGGGATGGCTTGCCATCGCTGCTGGCCCTGAACGCGCCGGAAAACAAGCGCGGCTGGTACGCCATGCTGGGCCAGCTGGGCGCGCCCTTCGGCTTCCTGCTTGCCGCCGGCCTGTTCTGGTTCATGCTGACCAGCCTGACGGATGAAGACTTCCTCGACTGGGGCTGGCGCTATCCGTTCTATGTCGCCTTCGCCATCAACGTAGTGGCCCTGTTTGCCCGTTTGCGCCTGGTGTCGACGAATGAATATGCGCGCCTGCTGGACGAACGCGAACTGCAGCCCGTGAGCGTGTTTGAAATGAGCCGCGGCCAGGGCCGCAACGTGCTGATCGGCGCCCTCGCCGCGCTGGCCAGTTACGCGCTGTTCCATCTGGTCACCGTGTTCCCGCTGTCCTGGATTTCCGTCTACCAGACGCGTTCCGCCCCCGACTTCCTGCAAGTGCAGATGCTGGGTGCCGTGCTGGCCGCCATCGGCGTGGTGATTTCCGGCTTGCTGGCCGATAAAGTGGGCCGCCGCACCACCCTGGGCGTGCTGGCCGTGCTGATCGCCATTTTCAGCGCCTTCGTGCCGAGCCTGATGGGCGGCGGCAATACGGGCCAGGACGTGTTCATCCTCGTGGGCTTCAGCCTGCTGGGCCTGTCCTACGGCCAGGCAGCCGGTGCCGTGACGGCCAACTTCCCTGCCCGCTTCCGCTACACGGGTGCGGCCCTGACGTCCGACCTGGCCTGGCTGGTGGGTGCCGGCTTCGCCCCGCTGGTGGCGCTGGGCCTGTCAGCCAACTTCGGCCTCGCCTATGTCAGCTTCTACCTGCTGTCGGGCGCCGTCGCCTCGCTGGCTGCCCTGAGCCTGAACCGGGCGCTGGAAATCCGCGACTGACATATATATAGAGGCAATCTGGGTGGCAGCGCACCGCCACCCCGAACACCCCAGAAAACGCCGGCATCGTCCGGCGTTTTTTTATGCCATCCCCACATCACTGTATCGCCAGTTGCCGCCCGCCCGTGCCCTCTTTCTTCGGCAAGTCCAGCAGCAGCACGCCATTTTCATAACGCGCCTGCGCGCCGGCCTCGTCCACCTCATGCGGCAGCACGAAGCTGCGATACTGCTGGCCATACTCGCGTTCGCTGCGCACGGTCTTGCCGCCGCCGTCGCGCGTCACTCTTTCATCCTTGAATTCGGCACTGATGGAGACGCGGTTGCCGTCGATGGAGACCTTGATATCGTCCTTGTTGACGCCAGGAATGTCCGCCTGTACCTGGTAGGCTTGCCCGGTTTCGGAAATGTCGACGCGCATGCGTGACGACCCCCCATCGCGCAAGCGCAAGGCGGGCGCGAAAAAGTCATGCATGAAATCGTCCATGTCGCTGAACGGGTCGAAACGTGCCAGCGGGTTTTGCGGATCGCGACGGATCAGATGATTGGCCATGATGTCCTCCTGCATGGACTGGTTTGCACACGGCGGTCGTCCGCAAGGACGCCGCCACCTCCTGCATCTTAGGATGCGAACCGCTAATCTCTTTGATCTGCCTCAATCGTAGCAATCTTGATTTTTTCGCTACTTTTCTCTGTGCGCTGCCGCGCTTTGCAGCGTCTTGCGAGTCGGCAATTGAGCGCAAGGCTGTTATGCTAGCGCACGCTATGCTTGACCACCAGAAAACTTGCATTTCAATTAAAATTGACTTTTTCGCGACAGCCTTCCACGGACATGATGAATACCAAGACCCCGATCGATTCCTTCAGCTTTCGCCGCATCCTTGCCCGCAACGTCACCTTGCCGCTGGTCATCGGGGTCATCACGGCCCTCGTGTTTGTCGGCCTGATCGCCTACCTGCTGTCGGCCCTGCGCTCGGTCGAACATTCGGAACGGGTGATCGGTAATGCGAACGAAGTCATGAAGCTGTCGGTCGACCTGGAAACAGGCATGCGCGGCTACTTGCTGACGGGCGACGAAACATTTTTGGCGCCGTATAAATCGGGCAAGGCCAAGATCGCCGTCGAAATGACTACCCTGCTGGACCTCGTGTCCGACAGCCCCATCCAGGTGGACCGCCTGCGCCGCATCCGCGCGCTGCAAAACCAGTGGATGGAATACGCGGAAAGCGTGATCGCGCAGCGCCGCAACAACCAGGAATTCCTCGCGCGCGTGCGCCAGGGTGAAGGCAAGCTGGAATTTGATGAAATCCGCCGCGAATTCCTCACCTTCCTGTCCATGGAACAGCGCTTGCGCCAGGAACGGGCCGAGACGGCCGAGGGCCGCACCATGCTGGCCGTGGTGGTGTTCCTCATCCTCAGCCTGGGCATGTCCGGCTTCCTGGCCTACCTGGGACGGCGCGAATTGCTGCGCCTGTCCGATATCTACAACGATGCGCTCGAACAGCGCGGCAAGGATAACGAGGTGCTGCAGGAGCAAGCCTGGCTGCGCACGGGACAGACGGAGCTGGCGGCACACACGAGCGGTCAGCTTGGCTTGGCGCAGCTGGGCCGGCACGTGCTCGACTTCCTGGCCGACCGGCTGGAAGTGGCCGTGGCCACCCTGTACGTCGTCGACGAAGATGGCAGCCTGCGCCGCACGGCCGTGTACGGCTTCAATGAGCAGGGCGTGAAGGAAAAACAGGTGTTCAAGCTGGGCGAAGGCCTGGTGGGCGAGACGGCGCGCGAGAAAAAGCTCAAGCATGTGCAGCAAGTCCCCGAGAATTATCTGACCGTGACGTCAAGCCTGGGGCGCGGCGCGCCGCTGGAACTGGTTTTGGCGCCCGTCAACAATGAAGGCATCGTCAACGGCGTCATCGAACTGGGCTTTACGCATCCCGTCAGCGCCCGCGCCAAGCAATGGCTGAACCTGATTGCGACCAATATCGGCACGTCGCTGGAAGCGGCCCTGTACCGCCAGCGCCTGCAAAATGTGCTGGAAGAAACCCAGCAACTGAATGAAGAGCTGGAAGTGCAGCAGGAAGAATTGCGCACGGCCAACGAAGAGCTGGGCGAGCAGTCGCGCGTGCTGGAACAGTCGCAAGCCCACCTGGAAGAGCAAAAAGCGGCGCTGGAGCAGTCGAACGAACAGCTGGCCGTGCAGGCGCTGTCGCTGGACCAGAAAAACATGGCGATCGGCCAGGCGCACGCCCAGCTGGAAGCCCGCGCCGAAGAGCTGCAGCGGGCCAGCCGCTACAAATCCGAATTCCTGGCGAATATGTCGCACGAGCTGCGCACGCCGTTGAACAGCTCGCTGATTCTGTCCAAGCTGCTGTCGGACAACAGCAGCGGCAACCTGACGCCGGAACAAGTGACGTTTGCGCAAACCATTTATTCGGCCGGCAACGACTTGTTGACCCTCATCAACGATATCCTCGACATTTCCAAGGTCGAGGCAGGCAAGCTGGAATTGACGCCGGAAGCCGTGCCCTTCGCCGAGCTGCTCAGCAGCATGAAGATGTTGTTCGGCGCCCAGGCGCAGCAAAAGAAACTGGTGTTTGACGTCAAGGTGGCGCCGGACGCACCGCCGTCCTTCGTCAGCGACCGCCAGCGCCTGGAGCAAATCCTGAAAAACCTGCTGTCGAACGCCATCAAATTCACCGATACGGGCACCGTGTCCCTGCACGTAAGCACCGATGCGGCCGGCCAGGTGCGCTTCCAGGTACAGGATACCGGCATCGGCATCGCCGACGACCAACAGCAAAAGGTGTTCGACGCCTTCCACCAGGCCGACGGCACCACCAGCCGCCGCTATGGCGGCACGGGCCTGGGCCTGTCGATTTCGCGCGACCTGGCCGCCTTGCTGGGCGGCAGCATCGAGCTGGCCAGCACGCCAGGCCAGGGCAGCACGTTTACATTGGTGTTGCCGGCCGTCATGCCGGAACGCGCCGTGGAAGCGGCGACAGTGCCGGCGGCGGCGCCACAAGCGCCCGCAAAAGTCGCCGCGCCCAAGGCGGCGCCGGCCGCCAAACCCGTGCCGCTGCCCACCTTCCAGGATGACCGGAACAGCGCGCACCCAGGCAAGACGGGCCAGCGTTCCGTGCTGGTGATCGAAGATGAGCCGTCATTTGCCGGCATCCTGTTCGACCTCGCGCATGAAATGCAATACCGCTGCCTGGTGGCGCACGGCGCCGACGAAGGCTTGCGCCTGGCGGAAGAATTCCTGCCCGACGCCATCCTGCTCGACATGGGCTTGCCGGACCGCCCGGGCTTGCTGGTCTTGCAGCAATTGAAGGAAAACCCGCTGACGCGCCACATTCCGGTGCACATCGTCTCGGGCAATGACCAGATGCAGGAAGCCATGCAGCTGGGCGCCATCGGCTATGCCACCAAGCCGCGCACGCGCGATCAGCTGAAGGAAGTGTTCCGCAAGCTCGAATCGAAATTCACGCAAAAGATGAAGCGCATCCTGCTGGTCGAGGATGATGAACGCCAGCGCGAAAGCGTGGTGCACCTGATCAGCGACGACGACGTGGAAATCACGGCCGTGGCGCTGGGCGAGCAGGCGCTGGAATTGCTGAAGACGCAGATTTTCGACTGCATGATCATCGACTTGAAGCTGCCCGACATCCAGGGCAACGAGTTACTGGAACGCATGGAACATGAAGAACTGTGCTCGTTCCCGCCCGTCATCGTCTACACGGGCCGCAACCTGAGCCGCGAGGAAGAAGCGGACTTGATGAAGTATTCGCGCTCCATCATCATCAAGGGCGCCCGCTCGCCCGAACGCCTGCTCGACGAAGTGACCTTGTTCCTGCACAAGGTGGAGTCGGAACTGTCGAGCGAGCGACAGGGCATGCTGCAGCAGGTACGCAGCCGCGAGCGCGTGTTTGAAGGCCGCAAGATTTTGCTGGTGGACGACGACGTGCGCAATATCTTTGCGCTGACGAATGCGCTGGAACAGAAAGGCGTGGTGGTGGAAATCGGCCGCAACGGCTTCGAAGCCATCAGCAAGCTCAACAGCGTGGACGATATCGACTTGGTGTTGATGGACGTCATGATGCCGGGCATGGATGGCCTGGAAGCGACGCGCTTGATCCGCGCTGATGGCCGCTACAACAAGCTGCCCATCATCGCCATTACGGCCAAGGCCATGAAAAATGACCAGGAAGAATGCCTGCAGGCGGGCGCGTCCGATTACCTGGCCAAGCCTATCGACCTGGACCGCCTGTATTCGCTGCTGCGCGTGTGGATGCCGAAGATGGAACGCATGTGATGTCCCTGCGCACCACGGACGCGCAACTGCATGCGCTGATGGAGGCGATCTGTCAGCGCTATAGCTATGATTTCCGCGACTATTCCCTGCCCTCGCAGCGCCGGCGGCTGAACCAGGCGCTGGAGCGCCTCCATTGCGCCGACTTGCCTGCCCTGCAGCAGCTGGTGCTGGACGACACGGCCGCCTTTGGCAAGCTGCTGCAGATTTTGACCGTGCCCGTCACGCAAATGTTCCGCGACCCGGCGTTTTTCCGCGCCTTGCGCGAACACGTGGTGCCCGTGCTGAAAACCTATCCGTCGCCGACGATCTGGGTGGCCGGCTGCTGCACGGGCGAAGAGGCGCTGTCGTTGGCCATCGTGCTGCACGAGGAAGGCTTGCTCGAACGCAGCACGATTTACGCCACGGACATCAATCCGCAAGCGCTGGCCACGGCCGCGCGCGGCGTGTATCCGCTGCACCGCATGGCCGACTACGGCGATAACTACCTGGCCGCTGGCGGCCTGGGCCAGCTGTCCGAGTACTACACGGTCGAGCATGCCACGGCGCGTTTCCAGCAGCGCCTGCTCGACAGGATCAACTTTGCCGACCACAGCCTGTCCACGGACAGCGTTTTTATTGAAACGCAATTGATTTGTTGCCGTAACGTGCTGATTTATTTCAATAAAACCTTGCAGGAACGGGCCTTGGGCCTGTTTCACGACTCGCTGTGCCACCGGGGCTTCCTGGGCCTGGGTAGCAAGGAAAGCACGCACTTCACGCGCTTTGCCGCCGACTTCGAGCCATTGCCGGGTCCCGAAAAGCTCTACCGCAAGCGTGCGCCGTCGCACGCCGCTTCCCACTACGCTGGACGGCAAAGCCATGCCAGGAATGAAACATGATGAATGAAACAAGCACCAAACTGCTGATCGTCGACGATTTGCCGGAAAACTTGCGCGCACTGAATGCGCTGATCCGCGAGAGCGACCGCAGCGTCTACCAGGCCTCCTCGGGCGAAGAAGCGCTGGCCCTGCTGCTGGAGCACGATTTCGCGCTGGCCATCCTCGACGTGCAAATGCCGGAAATGGATGGCTTTGAGCTCGCGCAATTGATGCGCGGCACGGAAAAGACGCGCCACATCCCCATCGTCTTCGTCACGGCGGCCGGCAAGGAAATGAATTTCGCCTTCCAGGGCTATGAAAGCGGCGCCGTCGATTTCCTGCACAAGCCGCTCGACATCAATGCCGTGCAAAGCAAGGTCAACGTCTTCGTGGCCCTGCACCAGCAGCGCAGCGAGACGCGGCGCCAGGTGCAGGCGCTCGAGCACAGCCGCCAGCAGCAGGAAGCGTTATTGAAAGAATTACGTGCCACCCAGGCAGAACTGCAGCGCTCGCTGCGCCTGCGCGACGAATTCATGTCCATGGTGGCGCACGAACTGCGCACGCCATTAAATACGCTGTTCCTGGAAACGCAGATGCGCACCGTCAACCTGGAGCGGGGCAACCTGGCCGCCTTCGAACCGGACAAGCTGAACAAGATGGTGGCGCGCGACGGGCGGCAAATCCGCAGCATGGTGCGCCTGATCGACGACATGCTCGATGTGTCGCGTATCACCAGCGGCAAGCTTTCGATCCGCCGCGAAGCCGTCGACCTGACCAGCCTCGTGCGCCGGGTGGCCGACGACCTGGCCCCGTATGCGGCCACGACGGGCAGCGTGCTGGAAGTGCTGGCCTTCGAGCCGATCCAGGGTTTCTGGGATGCCTTCCGCGTCGAGCAGATCGTTGTCAACCTGATCAGCAACGCCGTGCGCTACGGCCAGGGCCAGCCCGTGGAAATCAGCCTGGCGCACACGCAGAACAGCGCCGTCATCGAAGTGCGCGACCATGGCATCGGCATCAATGCGCGCGATCAGGAACGCATCTTCGACGCGTTCGAGCGCGTCATGCACCAGGACCGCACGGGCGGCCTGGGCCTGGGCCTGTTCATCACCAAGCAATTGGTCGATGCGCATGGCGGCGCCATCACCCTGCAAAGCCAGCCTGGCAATGGCGCCCTGTTCAGCGTCACCCTGCCGCTGGCCGGCAGCTGAGGCCGGCATGAGCGGCACACCCGCCCCCCGCAGCCAGGCCGGCGCCAGCGGCGTGGCCTTTTTACTGCAACTGGAACGCCGGCTGCGCCTGCTGCAAGACACGGGCGAAATCCTCTCGCTGTCGGCGCAGCTGCTGGGACAGCGCCTGGGCGCCCAGCAAGTGGCCTGTTTCGATATCGACCAGACCCTGCAATGCCCCACCCTGCAGCATGCGTGGAGCGATGGCCTGGCGCCCGGTGCCGCCGGCGAATATTTCCTCGGCGATTATGCGGCCCGCCTGGCCGATGCCCTGGCCGCTGGCCAGGCGCTGGCCGTCAGCGATGTGGCCAGCGACCAGCGCACGGCCACGCCGGCCGCGCTGGCCACGTTTGCGCGCCTGGGCATCCGTGCCTTCCTGAACATTCCCATCGCCAAGGAGGGCCGGCTGGCGGCCCTGTTCGTCGTGCACAGCGGCACGGTGCGCCTGTGGCATGCGGACGAGATCGAACTGGCCGTGCAAGTGTCGGAACGGGTGTGGTCGACCATTTTGCGGGCGCAGGCGGAATCGCGCCTGCGCGCCCTCAGTGCCAGCATGGAAATGCAGGTGGCCGAGCGCACGCGCGAGTTCGGCCGCACCTGGAACGTCAGCCCCGATTTGCTGGGCGTGCTCAACCTCGACGGCTATTTCGAGCACTCGAACCCCGCCTGGCAAGCCACCCTGGGCTGGTCGGTCGAGGAAATCCGCACGACGAAATTTTTTGAACTGATCCATCCGGACGACTTGCCGCGCACCCATGCGGCCTGGGACGCGGCCAACCAGGGCCAGCCGGCGCTGCGTTTCGAAAACCGCTACCGCCACAAGCTGGGCGGCTGGCACTGGCTGTCGTGGGTGGCCGTGCCCGAGGGCGAGAAGGTGTATTGCAGCGCGCGCGACATCACCGTGGAAAAGAAGCTGGAAGCGGACCTGGCCGCGCGCAACAGCGAGCGCGAGCGGCTGTGGCGCAGCGCGCAAGACCTGATGGTGGCCATCGACGCCGAGGGCTGCTTTGTCGCCGTCAACCCGGCTTCGACAGCCATCCTGGGCTGGCTGCCCGAGGAAATGCTGGGCCGCAGCCTGTTCGACTTCGTGCTGCCCGAGGATGCCGCCGCCACGCGCCTGGCGCTGGCGCACGTGACGCAAGAGGCCATGCCCAGCTTTGAAAACCGCTACCGGCACCGCGATGGCGGCCACCGCTGGCTGTCCTGGTCGGCGGCGCCCGAAGGCGACCTGATTTTCGCCACCGGGCGCCACGTCACCCTGGAAAAGGAAGCGGAAAACACCTTGCGCAGCATGCAGGAATCGTTGCGCCACAGCGAGATGGCCCTGCTGCAATCGCAAAAGCTCGAAGCGCTGGGCAAGCTGACGGGTGGCGTGGCCCATGATTTCAATAACGTGCTGCAAATTATCTCGGGCAATCTGCAACTGCTGCAGATGACCCTGGACGACGACCCGCTGGCCGCCAAGCGCATCGCCAGCGCCTCGGCCGCCGTGGAACGGGGCGCCAAGCTGTCGGCCCAGCTGCTGGCCTTTGCGCGGCGTCAACCGTTGAAACCGCTGGTGACGGATCTGGCGCAACTGCTGCGTTCGACGGAAGAGCTGCTGCGGCGCGCCACGGGCGAAAGCATCGAGACGCGTTTGCTGCTGGCCGACGATTGCTGGCGCGCCCTGGTCGACCCGCACCAGCTGGAAAACGTCATCCTCAACCTGGCCATCAACGCGCGCGACGCGATGGAGGGCCAGGGCCAGCTGAGCATCGAACTGTGCAACAGCGTGCTGGGCAGCGACTATGCGGCGCGCCATGCGGACGTGGCGCCCGGCGACTATGTGCAGCTGGCCGTCTCGGACACGGGCTCGGGCATTCCCGCCGACTTGCTGGACAAGATTTTCGAACCATTCTTCACGACGAAGAAGGAAGGCGAAGGCACGGGCCTGGGCCTGTCCATGGCGTACGGTTTCCTGCGCCAGAGCGGCGGCCACCTGACGGTGGACAGCGTACCCGGCCATGGCAGCACCTTCCGCATCTACCTGCCGCGCTCGCTCGAAGCGGAAACGGAATTGCCGCTGCAGCTGGACGGCCCCGTGCTGGGCGGCAAGGAAACCATTCTCGTCGTGGAAGACGACGTGCAGGTGCAGACGACGGTGGTGGACATGTTGCGCGGCCTCGGCTATGCCGTGCTGCGCGCCAGCGATGGCGAAAGCGCGCTGGCCATCGTCGGCAGCGGCGTGCCCATCGACCTGCTGTTTACGGATGTGGTGATGCCGGGCAAGGTCGCCAGCACGGAACTGGCGCGCCAGGCCCGGCTGCTGCTGCCCCAGCTGGCCGTGCTGTTTACCTCGGGCTACACGCAGGACGCCATCATGCAGGGCGGCCGCCTGGAACCGGGCGTCGAGTTGTTGAGCAAGCCGTACCGGCGCGAAGACCTGGCGCGGCGCATCCGCCACCTGCTGGCCAACGGCCGCCACGTGACGGCCTTGCACCAGTACCGCGCGCAACTGGCGCCGCAACCTGCGCCGGCACTGCCGACAGGACGCCATATCCTCCTGGTGGAAGACAATCCGGACGCGCGCGCCATGACCGGCGAACTGCTGGCCATGCTGGGACACACGGTGCAGGCCGTGGGCACGGCCGAGGCAGCCGTGCCCCTGCTGGGCACGCCGGGACTGGAATTGCTGCTGACCGATATCAGCCTGCCGCACATGTCGGGCGTCGAGCTGGCCGAGTTGGCGGCGCGCGACTATCCACAGCTGGAAGTGGTGTTTTCCACGGGCCATGCGCCCGCCAATTCCGGCGTGCTGGACCCGGCCGCTCGCTTCCTGGTAAAACCATTTACCGTCGAGCAATTGCAGCAAGCCCTTCAGGTGCCAAGCTAGTAAACGTCCTGCCGGCGCGCCTTCAGTGCGCCGGCCAGCTCTTCCAGACCAAACGGTTTGCGCAGGAAGCGCGCGCTGGCGTCCTGCATCAGGCTGGCACCCCAGTCGTGCCCGGACGCAAACACCACCTCCAGCTGCGGCCAGTGCGCGCGCGCGTGGCGCGCCAGTTCCAGGCCGGACATGGTGGGCAGGCTGATGTCCGTCACCAGCACATCCAGGCCCGGCATGGCCAGCAGGGGCAAGGCTGCCTCGGCGCTGGCCACGCCGTGCACGGTATGGCCCAGCATATTCAGCATTTCCGTCGTCATTTCGCGCGCATCGTCATTGTCTTCCACCAGCAGGATGCGCCGTCCCGACGGGTCGGGCGCGCCCGCCAGACGGCGGTCGGCCAGCAAGTGGCGCAGGCGCCGCGCCAGGTCTTCACGCTGGTAGGGTTTGCTCAACAGCTCCACGCCCGGGTCCAGCCGTCCGCCCTGCATGATGGCGTTGTGCGTGTAGCCCGAGGTAAACAGCACGGCCAGCTCGGGCAGCAGCAGCCGGGCCTGCTGCGCCAGCTCCTTGCTGCTGACGGGACCGGGCATGACGACATCCGTAAACAGCAGGTCGATGGCCACGCCCGTGCCCAGCAGGGCCAGCGCCGAGGCGCCGTCGTCCGCATGCAGCACGTCGTAGCCGAGGCCGCGCAACATGTCGACCACCGTGTGCCGCACGGGCGCATCGTCTTCCACCACGAGGATGGTCTCGCCGCCGCCCAGCACGGGACCCGTCAGGCCCGCTGGCGGCTCGGCCAGCTTTTCCAGCGAACGGGGCAGGTAAATTTTAAACGTCGTGCCCGCGCCGGGCGCGCTGTGCACCTTGATGTGGCCGGCGCTCTGGCGGATGAAGCCGTAGGCCATGGACAATCCCAGGCCCGTGCCCTCGCCTTCGCGCTTGGTGGTGAAGAACGGTTCGAAAATCTGGTCGATCACGTCGCGCTCCATGCCATGGCCCGTGTCGGTGATGGTCAGCAGCACATATTGCCCCTCCAGCACATCGGCATGCAGGCTGGCGTAGGCGGCATCGAGCGTGACATTGCTCAAGGTGAACGTCAGGCGGCCGCCCCCTTCCATCGCGTCGCGCGCATTGATGGCCATGTTCAGCAGCACGTTTTCCATCTGGTTCGGGTCGACCAGGGTGTGCCACAAGCCTTCACTGATGAAGGTTTCCTCGGTGACCGCCTCGCCCAGGGCACGGCGGATCAGCTCGTGCATGCGGCGCAGCAGGCGTCCCAGGTCCGTCACCAGCGGCTTCAACGGTTGACGCCGCGCAAAGGCCAGCAGCTGCGACGACAGCTTGGCGCCCCGCTCGACGGCAGAGGCGGCCGAATCGAGGCGTCTGGCCGCCTGCGGATTATCGGCCACCGTCAGTTTCAGCAACTGCAAATTGCCGGAAATGATTTGCAGGACATTGTTGAAATCGTGGGCCACGCCGCCCGTCAGCTTGCCGATCGATTCCAGCTTTTGCGCCTGCAATAGCGCTTGCTCGCTGCGCACCAGCGCCAGCCGCGCCTCTTTTTCATCGGTGACGTCGCGGCCGATGGCATGGATCAGCTTTTGCGCCGGCACGGCCGTCCAGGAAATCCAGCGGTAGCCGCCATCGCGGCGCCGGTAGCGGTTTTCCATGCGCAAGGTGGGCGCGCCATGGGCCAGGCGCGACAAATCCTTCAAGGCCGCCATGCGGTCGTCCGGATGCACGAGGCTGATGAAATCCATGCCCAGCGATTCGATTTCAGGGCGGTCGAGGATGTGGCTCCAGGCGGGATTGACGGCGATGATCATGCCGGCCAGGTCCGCCACCAGCATGATGTCGGTCGACAGCCGCCACATGCGGTCGCGGTCGGCCGTGCGGTTGGCCATTTCCACTTCCAGCGAGGAATTCAGGTAAGCCATCTTTTCCAGCACGTTCTTTTGTTCCTGTACGTCCGTATTCGTGCCCACCCAGCGCAGCACCGTGCCCGTCTCGTCGAACAGGGGCAAGGCGCGCGCCAGGAACCAGCGGTAGGCGCCGTCGCTGGCGCGGCGCATGCGGAACTCGTGTTCGTAGGCGCCTGCCGTGGCGACGGCCCGCTCCCAGCTTTTCTGCGTGGCTTGCACGTCGTCCGGATGCACGCAGTGGCGAAAACCGCTGGTGACCAGCGACTTCAGCGATTGCCCCGTGTACTCGCACACCTGCTCGTTGACCCAGTAGGTGGCGCCGCTGCCATGCGCGAGCCAGGCCTGGTTGGGCATGGTCGAGGCGAGCGAACGGAACTGTGCCTCGCTGTCGAGCAAGGCATTGCGCGCCTGCCAGTGTTCGTCGATATCCTCGCAGGAACCATACCATTTCACGGACTGGCCCCGCTCGTCGAGCCGGCAATACGCGCGCGAGTGCACCCAGCGGTAGCGGCCGTCCTGGCGGCGCACGCGCATTTCCTGGTCCAGGGGCTGGCCGCTGCCTACCGCTTCGCTCCACGCCGCCAATGCGCGGGGCACGTCCTCGGGATGGATGGCGTCGAGCCAGCTGCTGCCCAAGCCATTGACGCCAGTCCATTCGCGCCAGCGTTGCGCCACATAGTCGAGCTTGCCGTCGATGTCGGCAGTCCACAGCACTTGCGTGTTCAGTTCTATGGCGTAATGAAAGTGTTCGCGGCTGTCGTGCAACGCTCTTTCCAGCTGGCCCCGCTCGATGACATGCGCGGCCACGCGCGCGGCCAGCGCCAGCAGTTCGATTTCCGGTTGCGTGGGATGGCATGACGCGGGGAAGAACAGGCCCAGCACGCCCAGGATATGCCCCTTGGCGCCGAACACGGGGGCGACCCAGCAGGCGCGGTAGCCGTGCAGCATGGCTTCCTTGCGGCCCGCGCTCCAGTGCACATCGCGCGTGATGTCGCCGCAATAGACGGGCGCGCCGGAAAAGGCCGCCGTGCCGAACGGCGAAGGCTGTTCGCCGCCGTGCCGCAGGGCCAGACACAGGTCTTGCGGCAGGCTGGGCGCGGACAAGCCGCAAAAGCGGTCGGCCTCGTCGATGAGCACGAGACAGGCATGCGCGCCGCCGTCGGCCAGGTCTTGCAGCGCCAGCAACAAATGCTCCAATGCATGGGCCAGGTCGGCGCCTGCCGCGATACTGCCTAGCGCACTATGCTCGGCGTCCAGCAAGGAAATAATATTGTTTGCGTGCACCGTGTCTATAAGGAGGGGAAACTGATGCCCGAAATATACCATGGGGCACCCCTCATGCAGGAGGAAAACAGAACAGTGTTTTATGCCTGTGCCAGCGTCTGTTGCAGCAGCGCCAGCAAGGCGCGCGTCTTGGCGGCCAGGTGGCGATGGCTGGGATAGCACGCCACCATGTCGAGCGGCACGGCTTGCAGGTCCAGTTCGACATGCACGAGATCGCCCCGCGCCAGGTGCGCCGCGCAGGCGGCACGCGCCAGCAGCGCAAAACCGACGCCGGCCAGGGCCGCGCTGCGGGCCATCTCTCCGCTGTCGGCCCGGTAGCGCGCCTGCACGGCCACGGGCTGCGCCCGCCCGTCGGCCCCGAAAAATTGCCAGGCCTTGCCATGCAGGGCGGCCCGCGTGGCGATGCAGGGCAGCTGCGCCAGTTGCGCCACCGTGTGCGGCGTCCCCGTGCGGGCCAGCAAGGCGGGTGCGGCCACCACGATGCTGGGCAGAGACAGCAAGGTCTGCTGGATCATGGAACTGTCGGGCGGCACGCCGCGCTGGAAGACGATGGCCAGGTCCACGTCGTCGCGCAGCGGTTCGCCGCCGGCCATGCTGGTCTGGCATTCGATGTCCAGCGCCCCATGCCGGGCCGCGAATTGCGCAATGATCGGCC
Organism: Janthinobacterium sp. UMAB-60; assembly: GCF_900095235.1. Classification (NCBI taxonomy): domain Bacteria; kingdom Pseudomonadati; phylum Pseudomonadota; class Betaproteobacteria; order Burkholderiales; family Oxalobacteraceae; genus Janthinobacterium; species Janthinobacterium sp. UMAB-60. The sequence continues at coordinate 189,516 of NZ_LT607486.1, read as the reverse complement.
CCAGCAGCTGCGCGCCGAATTCGGCCGGCAAGCTCAGTTTCAGGACGCCGCGCAAGGTGGCGTGCTGGTCCTGCAATTCCGCTTCCAAGAGCAATAAATCGTCCATCAGGGGCCGCGCCCGCGCCTGCAGCAAGCGTCCCTGCCCCGTCATGCGCAGGTGCCGCGTCGTCCGCTCCAGCAGCCGCGACCCCAGTTGCGCTTCCAGCTGTGCGATATGCCGGCTGACATTCGAGGTCGGCAAGCCCAGCTTGCGTGCCGCGCCCGCAAAACTGCCCGCCTCGACGACGGCAAGAAAGTAGCGCAAATGATTCAGATCGATGCTGGAACTCATGATTATCCCGATTTTGCAATGATGCATGCCGATTATGTCCCATTCCACCATCCAGGATGATGATCTAGCATGGATGCCTTTCATCATCGAATAACCCTCATGCATATCCTGATCCTGGGCGCCGGTATCGCGGGCGCCGCCTGCGCGCTGGCCCTGCAGCGCCACGGCCATCAAATTACTCTCGTGGAGCGCCAGCCGTCGCCCGACACCATGGGCGGCGGCGTCGTGCTGTGGCCGAACGCCAGCCATGTGCTGGACCAGCTCGATCTGCTGGGTGCCGTGGCGTCCCGCGCCGGCACGCCCGTGGAAATGCGCCGCCTGGACCGCCACGGCAATCTGCTCAGTGCGCTGGACATCGGCCAGCTCGACGCCGCCATGGGCCACGCCAGCCATGCCATCCTGCGGCGCGACCTGCAAGCGATCTTGCTGGGCCGGCTGCGGGAACTGGGCGTGCGGGTGGAGTACGGGCAGCCGGTGATGTCGCTGTCCGGCGATGCGCAGCAGCAAGGGCTGGTGCACCTGGCCGATGGCCGCGTGCTGCAGGCGGACCTGATCCTGGGCGCCGAAGGCCGGATGCGCTCGGCCGCAAGGCAGTACGTGACGGGCGACAGTTCTCCCCGCTACCAGGGTTTCATCAACTGGGTGGGCATCACGCAGTTGCCGCCCGGTGAAGCGCAGCTCTTCGATGCGCCGGCCATCCACGACTACTGGGGCTGTGGCTTGCGCTTTGGCATCGTGCCCGTTTCCCCGCACACGTATTATTGGGCGGGCGCGCAAACGGCGCCCACGCCCCCGTCAAGTCAGCCCGCCCACTTGCAGGAGCACCTGGCGCGGCTGTTCGACGCCTGGCCGCAAGCCGTGCGCCGCGTGATACGGCACGGCGAACCGCAGGCGCTGCGGCAAATCGCCATCTACGACCATGATCCCGTGGAGCGCTGGCAGCGCGGCAATGTCTTGCTGGTGGGCGACGCCGCCCACGCCGCCCTGCCCACCTCGGGACAAGGCGCGTGCCAGGCGCTGGAAGATGCCTGGCAGCTGGCGCAGTGCCTGCAAGCGGACGGTTCCCTGGAAGAGCGCCTGCAGGCGTACACGGCAAGGCGCCAGCCGAAGACGCGGCAAATCACCTTGCAGGCGAGAGCGATGGCGCAGTCGCTGTTCCAGTTAGATGAGGCTGCTTGCCGCCAGCGCGACGCGCAAGCGCGCCAGGCCGATACGCGGCAAATCGTGGCGGACATGGCGCGCGCCTGGGGCAGCGGGCTGTTTTCCGCGCAGTAAGCCTATGCTACAGTGTTGTTCTATTCTCAAGCGAAAGCAACGATGCCCACGTCCCTGCCATCCTCCCTGCTCGCCACTGCCCTGCTCGCCTCCACCCACGGCGCCGTCGCCTCCCCCATGAGCCTGGATGACTACCTGGCCCTGAACGGCCCCGCGCCCACGGCGCAGATCGCGTATGGTTCCGCGCCGTCGCAATACGCGCAGCTGTTCCGGCCGACTGGTGCGGGACCGTTCCCCGTCGTCGTGCTCGTGCATGGCGGCTGCTGGACGGTGGCCTTCGGCGGCATCGGGCAGATGCGCAACGTGGCCGGCGCCCTCGTGGCGCAAGGCATCGCCGTGTGGAATGTCGAATACCGCCGCGTCGACGAGCCGGGCGGCGGCTATCCGGGCACCTACGAAGACATGCACGCGGCGCTCGACAGCCTGCGCCAGCACGCACCCCATTACCAGCTGGACGTGAAGCGCATCCTCGCCATGGGCCACTCGGCTGGCGGCCAGCTGGTGCAATGGATCGCCGGAAGGGAAAAGCTGCCCAAGACCAGCCCCCTGTACCGCGACAGCTTCCTGCCAATCAAGAATATCCTCAGCCTGGGCGGCCTGGCCGACCTGCGCCATGAAAAGGAATTGATCAAGAGCAGCTGCGAACGCGACATCGCGCAACTGGCAGGCAGCTCCAGCAATGAGCGTCCCGACATCTACAGCGACACCAACGCCGCTGACCTGATCCCCAACGGCAGCCGCACCGTGCTGGCGACCGGAGAACTCGACACCATCTCCCCTCCCCGCGTCGCGCACGACTATGCGGCCAGGGCCAAGCTGGCCGGCGACCATGCGGAAGTGTTGATCTTGCCCGGCGCCAGCCATTATGACGAGATTGCCGCGACGTCGAATGCATGGCGGATGATCTTGCCGGTAATCAAACAGATGCTGGCAATGGAGGCGAAATGAAGCGCGCCATCGCCTTCACCCTGCTTGCCGCCTGCTCCGCCATGGCGTTCGCCGCCGACACCGCGTCACTCGAAAGCGGCTTGCTGCATGCCATGCAGCTCAAAAAGGGCACCACCGAACGGACGGGCACGTCCGGCCGGGCCATCCGCGCCTACCAGCACGCCGGTCTGGTCAGCAAGACGCCCCGCCAGCGCTTCGACTACACCGACTACTACCTGCTGGACAAGCCAGTGCCCTTCATGGGCCACGAACTGGTGCTGATCGAAGAAGAATACCGCAGCAAATACATAGGCTGCTGCGCCAGCCCCGGCGTCGGGATCACGCTGAAAGTCCATGGCAGCATCAAGAATCTGCAACAGTTCGCCCGCGCCAACCGCTGCACCCTGACCGATCATGTCGATTTTGCACATGCACTGCGCGAAGTGGCGATCAAGAACAAGGTTCCCAAGGCGCACTATGCGTCCCTGAGCTGCCGCGAGCGCGATGCGGAGCGCGATGAGTCATGACTTTTGTCGCCGGGTAATTCGCTTGCGCATGGCAGCTGTCGGCCAGAAGCGGCCCTTCATTCCAGTCCGTGTGAAACACAAGGTCAACAATGAAACGAGTTCCAGGCATATCGACAGCGCCGAAGGAATTAGACGAGCTGCAGGCGATCGCTCGAGTGGCGACTCGTACTGCGCTCGACGGATACGAACCAATGCCCGAGGAGTGGGCAAAAAATCTAACGCATGGAACGGTTTTCGATGGTGACGACCGAATTTTTGAGCTATACATCGCCGCAGAAAAGCCAGCCGACGCTGTGGTAATCAGTACTGCACGGGTCAACCGAAAATCGAGAAATGTCGTGGTCACAATCTCAAATCTCACGGAGCGAAAGCGAAGCTAGTCTCTTAGTTGCTGAGGAATGGCTGCTATGGGGCGAAAACGGACGTCCCTCAACCGCAAACTGGCAACGATAGCAAGAACCCGCCCGCGCCTCAAACCCAGGCTCCCCGGGCCCAGCGGGCCTGAAAAATGGCCAGGGCAAGGCGCGCGGGCGAAGACAGTACGGTTAGTACGGCGAGCCCAAGCAACGCAGCCATGGCCATTTTCTCAGGCCCGCGACTCTGGCCCGCCGTTCTTAAATATTACTGAACACGCGCCAGGTACTGTGCCAGCTGACCGAAGGTAGCCTTGAACCCCTGCTTCATCGACTCAAACCCCTGCTTGAAAGTCTCATGCTGCTCATCCGTCGCCTTGTGCGGCGTGGAGCGCAAGGTCATCGTCGTCTTGCCGTTTTCCTCGGTCAGGGTCATGGTATTGAACGATTCCAATGGCCATGTGGCGCTGACGGGGTGCTGCACGGCATTGCCCTGCTTGTCGGCGAATGACAAAATCGAGACGATCCTTTCCGGCGCTTCGATGGCCTGGTAGGTGAACTTGCCCCACATTTCGTAGCCATTGTCGGCGCGCATGCCGTAGTGGAAAATGCCGCCCGGCTGCAAATCCAGCGCCAGCACGCTCAATTCAAAGCCGACGGGGCCCCACCACTGCGCCAGGCGCTCCGGCTCCACCCACGACTGGAACACCAGTTCGCGCGGCGCGTCGAAGGTTTGCGTGATGACAAAGTCGCTGCTGTCGCGATGCTGTCCGTCCTGCTTCTGTTCTGCGGTGGTCATGCTGTCTCCTGATGATGGTGATGGACTGGATGTCAATGTACCAGCCGCGTCAAAAATGGGAAAGGCCCGCACGCTGCGGAAAGCGGTATGCTAGAATATTAGTTAGACACCTAACCATTAGACGACTCACCTTATGATTTCTATTGAAGAGCGCTTTTCCGCCGCGCTCCACAAGACGGCGCGCGGCTGGCGCCATGCGATCGACCGGCGCCTGAAAGACCTGGACCTGGGGCAAGCGAGCTGGATGGCCATTGCCATGATCGCCAAATCGCCGCAGCCGCCCTCGCAAAGCGAGCTGGCGCACCAGCTGGGCGTGGAAAACCCCACCATGGTGTCGATGCTGGACCGGCTCGTGAAATCGGGCTTCGTGCAGCGCCAGCCGTCGGAAACGGACCGCAGGGTCAAACTCGTCGTGCTGACGGAAGCGGGCCTGCAAGTGTATGACACCGTGCGCAAGGAAGCGGATGGCTTCCGCAAGGAACTGCTGCAGGGCATAGCTCCCGATCAATTGAGGGCCGCCACCGAGCTGCTGGAAGCGCTGCAAGCGGCCACGGAGAAGTTTGCGTGAATGCCGTTCCCGCTTCGCAAGACCCGACCCTGAACCGGCGCATGATCACGATTTCGATCATGCTCGCCACCATCATCCAGGCGCTCGACGGCACCATCGCCAACGTCGCGCTGCCCCATATGCAAGGCAGCCTTTCCGCCTCGCAAGACCAGATCACCTGGGTACTCACCTCGTTCATTGTCGCCGCCGCCATCGCCACGCCGCTGACGGGCTGGCTGTGCGACCGTTTCGGCCAGAAAAACACCTTCCTCGTGTCGGTTGCCGGCTTTACGCTCGCGTCCGTGCTGTGCGGCCTGTCCGGCACCCTGTCCGAGATCGTTGCCGCCCGTTTGCTGCAGGGCGTATTCGGCGCGGCGCTGGTGCCGCTGTCGCAGGCGGTCTTGCTCGACATCAATCCGCGCGAGAAACACGGCTCGGCCATGGCCATCTGGGGCATGGGCGTGATGATCGGCCCCATCCTGGGACCGACCTTGGGCGGCTGGCTGACGGACAGCTACAGCTGGCGCTGGGTCTTCTTCATCAACATTCCCATCGGCGCCATGGCCTTCTACGGTATCTGGCGCTACATCCGCAAGGACCCGCCGAACCGCCGCATGAACTTTGACATGTTCGGCTTTGCCACCTTGAGCCTGTCGATCGGCGCGCTGCAGATGCTGCTGGACCGGGGCGAGCAGAACGACTGGTTTTCATCCACGGAAACGTGGATCGAAGCCATCGTGCTGGCCATGAGCTTGTGTTACTTCATCGCCCACACGGCCCTGCGCCCGGCCGGCAAGTCTTTCCTCGACTACCGCCTGTTGAAAAACTCGAACTATGTGAGCGGCTTGCTGTTCATCTTCATCGTCGGCATGGTGCTGTTCGCCACCCGCGCGCTGACGCCGTCGATGCTGCAAGGCTTGATGAATTACCCGGCGGCCATCGCCGGCCTGGTGACGGCGCCCAGCGGCCTGGGCACGATGCTGGCCATGCTGATCGTCGGCAGGCTCACGGGCAAGATCGATACGCGCATCCTGCTGGGCGTGGGCTTTTCGATTACCGCGTTCTCGCTGTGGCAAATGGCCAATTTCACCTTGGACCTGGTGCCGAAAACCGTCGTGTGGAACGGCATCATCCAGGGCATCGGCCTGGGCCTCGTCTTCGTACCGCTGAGCGCGGCCACGTTCGCCACCCTGTCGCCACAGATGCGGGCGGAAGGCACGGCCATCTACAGCCTGGTGCGCAATATCGGCAGCAGCATCGGCATCGCCCTCGTGCAGACCTTATTGGTGCGCAATACGCAGATCGCCCATGCGTCCCTGACGGAACACATCACTATCGCCAACCCTGCCCTGCACGATCCCGGCATCGCCCAGGTGTTCGACCTGGGCACGAGCATGGGCATGGCGGCCCTGAATGGCGAAATCACGCGGCAGGCGTCGATGATCGCCTACCTCGACGACTTCTGGCTGATGATGTGGCTGACCATCCTCGTGCTGCCGCTTTTGCTCCTGATTAAACCACCGAAGAAAAATGCGCCCGTCGTGGTCGACCACGCGGCCATGGAATAACCCTCATGCACACACCGATGAAACTCTCCCTGAGCGTCCTGGCGCTAAGCTTGTCCCTGGCCGGCTGCGCCAGCATTCCACCCGACACGCAACAGTTGCCGCAGCAAGACCTGGCCAAAGTGCAATTGGCGGCCGACATCCACCTGGCCAGCGAAGGCTGGCCCGCCGCCCAGTGGTGGCGCCAGTTCCAGGACGATCAGCTGGACCAGCTGATCGAACAGGCGCTGTCCGCCAGCCCAAGCCTGGACGCGGCGAATGCCCGTATCGGCTCGGCCCTGTCCGCGTTCGATGCACAGCATGCGGGGCGCGGCCCCAGGCTGGACCTGGACGCGAACGCCAGCCGCCAGCGCTATTCGGGCAATGGCCTGATGCCCGCCCCCATCGGCGGAAATTACTACAACGAAGTCACCGTGGGCGTGCAAGCCCATTACGACCTGGACTGGTGGGGCAAGCACAAGGCGCAGATCGCCGCCAGCCTCGGTGAAGTCAATGCACGGCGCGCCGAATATGCGATGGCGGAACAGATGCTGGCGGCCGAGATCGCCCGCCACTACTTCAGCATGCAAAATGGCTGGGCCCGCATGGACAACCTGCATGCGCTGGTGCAACTGCAGCAGCAACTGGTGCTCGACAAGGAAAAACGCATCGCCAATGGCCTCGGTGTCAGCGACGACCATCTGTCCGCGCAAACGCGTTTGAGTCTGCTGCAGCAGCAGATCGCCCTGCTGGAAACGCAGATCGTCACGGAACGCGAAGCCTTGCGCGCCCTGTTGGGTGCGGATGCTTCAGCCCTGGCCAGCCTGCAACCGAAAGCAGCCCAAACGCTGCCGCACGCCCTGCCCGGCAAGCTGGGCATGGAATTGCTGGCGCGCCGGCCCGACTTGCAGGCTGCCCGCTGGCGAGTGCAGGCGGCCATGAGCCATATCGAGGCGGCACAGGCGTCGTTCTATCCCGATATCGACCTGGGCGCCTCGTTCGGCCTCGATGCGATCAAACTGGGCAAGCTGCTGCAGTCCGGCAGCCGCACCCTGTTCATCGGCCCGGCCCTGTCCTTGCCCCTGTTCGACAGCGGCCGCCTGCAGGCGCAGCTTGCCGGCGCGCGCAGCGAACGCAACGAGCTGATCGCGGACTACAACCAGAACGTCTTCAATGTGGTGCGCGACGTGGCGCAGGCGGGCGCCAGGGTGCAGGGCGTGGAAAACCAGCTGCGGCTGCAGCAGGAAAACCTGCGCGCCAGTGAAGCGCAGCTGCGCAACGCGAATGCGCGACTCAAGCAAGGTCTGGCCGACCGCGCCACCCAGATCAATGCGGAAATGACCATGCGCGGCCAGGTGGACCTGGGCATGCAGCTGCAAAACCAGCGCCTGGACGCGGAAATCAACCTGACCGTGGCCCTGGGCGGCGGCTACCGGGGCAGCAGCGACTTTGCCGGCACAGCCAGCACCAACACCGC